>DATBJC010000090.1:0-61356 GCA_036556625.1 Gemmatimonadales bacterium | reverse complement strand
GTGGACCGAGTGGGGCAATGCGGTGAGGTTGCCCATCGAGCGATAGAACGGCGTGAAGCGTGAAGAGACGATCGTCTCTTCACGCTTCACGCCGTTCTATCGCTCGATGGGCAACCTCACCGCATTGCCCCACTCGGTCCACGACCCGTCGTAGTTCCGCACCTTGTCGAAGCCCAGCAGGTAGGTGAGCGCGAACCAGGTGTGGGACGACCGCTCGCCGATCCGGCAGTAGGCGATGGTCTCCTGGTCCTTGTTCAGGTTGTTGTCCTGCTCGTAGAGCTTCCGCAGATCTTCCGCCGACTTGAAGGTGTGGGTCTCGGGATCTACCGCCTTGGCCCAGGGAATGCTCTTGGCGCCCGGGATGTGACCGCCGCGGAGGCAGCCTTCCTGGGGATACTCCGGCATGTGGGTCTTGGTGCCGGCGAACTCCTCGGGGCTCCGCACGTCCACCAGCTGCTTCTTCTGCTTCTGGTGCTCCAGAACCTCGTCCCGGAAGGCGCGGATCTTCTGGTCGTCCCGCTCGGCGATGGTGATGTTGCCCGCGGGATAGGACGGCACGTCGGTCGAGAGCGGGCGGCCCTCGTCCACCCAGCGCAGCCGTCCGCCGTCCATCACCTTCGCGTTCTTGATGCCGAACAGCTCCAGCACCCAGAGGGCATAGGTGGCCCACCAGTTGTTCTTGTCGCCGTAGAACACGATGGTGGTGTCGTCGTTGATCCCCTTGGACCGCAGCAGCTTCTGCAGCCGCTCGCGGTCGATGTAGTCCCGGGTGAGCGCGTCGTTGAGGTCGGTGGTCCAGTCGACCTTGACCGCCCCCGGGATGTGTCCGGTGTCGTACAGCAGAATGTCCTCATTCGACTCGACCAGCCGGACCTTCTGGTCCTTGAGGTGCTGCGCCACCCAGTCGGTCGAGACCAACTTCTCCGGGTGGGCGTACCCACGGCGCTCGATCGGGGTGACCGGCGCCACTTGGGCGGTTGCCATGTCTTCCTCCTTATACTGCTTCCGTTGTCTTCGAGCGATAAGCGACGCCCGAAACGAAGACCGGCCGCGACCCCCTTGGAGGGGAGCGGCCGGCCGGGATCTGTAACCCGTCGCCTAGGGCAGCAGCGCTGCCGGCTGGCCGCACGCGCGCCAGGCGCAGCAACAGCGCTTCAGGTGTACGTAGTCCTGCATGCCGGTCTTCGGCATCGAAAGGCTGCTCGGGTCAGGGGGTAGTCGGGTAAGCTACGGCCCCTTTCCGGAGGCTGTCAACCGCGGCGGCGAGCCACCACCCGTCGCAGTTCGCGTTGCTGGGCCCAGGTCGCGCGGCGACGCGGCTTCGCGCCGGGCGATTGCCGCACCTCCACCGCCTCTCCCCGGGCCTCGAGCCCTACCGCCTCCGCCATCATCGCGGCGCCAGCGGGGATCAGCACCTCCCGCTGCAGCCGGGCGAGATACTGCATCGGGTCGCCCGGGGGGGCGACGTCGAGCGGAAAGCTGCGCTGCAGCAGGATCGGTCCGCTGTC
This sequence comes from Gemmatimonadales bacterium, assembly GCA_036556625.1. Lineage (GTDB taxonomy): Bacteria > Gemmatimonadota > Gemmatimonadetes > Gemmatimonadales > GWC2-71-9 > CAVVWJ01. The sequence goes on along the minus strand of DATBJC010000090.1, from coordinate 59,848 downwards.
CAGCCCGTCGTCCACCCGGTGCACCGTCACGCCCACCTCGGGAACTCCCGCCAGCAGCTCGTAGAATCCCGGCGACGAGCCACGGAACTCCGGCGCGCGTCCCAGGTGCAGGTTGAGAGTGCCCAGGCGCGGGATCTCGAACAGGGTGCGGCGGAGCCGATAGCAGGAGAACACGATGGCGAGATCGGGATTGAGCGCCCGGACCTGCGCCAGGCACTCCGGCTCGTGGAGGTCGCGAAAGTGCAGGCGGAGCGCGGAGGGAACTCGCCGGGCGATCTCGTCCGACAGCCGGGGTGCCCGCGGCGGCGCGAGCGGACGGGGCAGACGGGCGCGCAGCGACGCCAGAATACCCGGCGGACCGAAGAAGCGGTACGTCTTGGCCAGCCGCGCCAGCGCGGTACGCGGACGGGGCAGCGAGGTGGTGATCACATGGAGCGAGCGCACCTCGGGCACGGCGGAGACGGCAGCCGCTACCTCGACGCCCAGGCGGCTCGTGGTGAACAGCACGACGTCCAGCCGGGGCAGGTCGCTCATCGCGCGCCGTGCAGCCGCCGCCACTCGCTCATGGCCTTGGACGCGAGCGGGATCATCAGGAGAAGATAGAGTCCCAGACCTGCCAGCTCCGAGTCGAGGTCGACCGCGACCCGGCCGGCGACCGCCACGGCTACGGCGCACCAGGCCAATGGCCGGAGAGCCCGGGCGGCGAGCTGACCGGCCTTGCCGATGCCGCTCAGCCGTGCGTTGAGCCTGAGCACGGCCGTCGCGAAGACCAGGTGCCCCATGAGCGATGCCGCCGCCACGCCCTCCAGCCCGGCCCCGAGAAGGAGCGCGCTGATCGAGAGCGCCAGGGTGACCCCGAGGGCCATTCCCGCGTAGGCCGGGAGGAGCCGCTGCTGTCCCGCGGCTACGACGCCGATCGCCGCGAGGTTCACCACTCCGATGGCCGAGCCGGCCAGGAGGAAGAGCCGGGCGGGTGCCACCGCCTCGGCATACGCCGGGGCGACCAGCGACACCACGGGGCCCAGACACACGCCGATCGCGCCCAGGATCGGAGGCACCAGGGTGGCGAAGGGCATCAGCGATCGCTCGAGATGACGCCGCAGAGCGGTGGCGGCTCCGGCCAGCCGCGCGTCACTGTAGACCTCGGGGAACACCACCGTCCTGACGGCGAGCGCCAACGCGGTCGCGGCACTGGCCAGTGCGCCGGCGAAGGCGTAGTAGCCGAGCAGCACTTCCCCACCCCAGGCTGCGACCACCCAGCGGTCCGCGGTGTTGAGGAGGGTGCCTACCGCGCCGGTGAGTGCCACCGGCAGGCCGATGCCCAGCATCGCGCGAAGGGGCGGGGAGCGAAAGACCGGACGCATCTCGGTCCACTGCGAGGCCGCTGCGGCACCCACCGCGGAAGAGAGCGCCAGCGCCGCGAAGGCCCCCGCCAGCCCGAACCACCAGGCCAGGATGACACCCAGACCGAGATGCAGCGCCGCGGTGCCCAGCTCCAGCAGCGAATAGCGGAACAGCGTGGTACGCACCCGGGTCACGACCAGCGCATAGCCGTAGACTGCTTCAGCCACGACCGCGGCGGCGAAGCCCTGGAGTATGAGCCGGTGGTTGGGGGTCTCGACCAACGCGCTCACCAGCAGCGCGAGCATGGCCAGGGCACCCGAGACCGCGAGCATGAAGCCGAGCGCGGCGCCGGCGGCCTCGGATCGGCCGCCGGCGTCGGAGCGGCCGCCGGCGTCGGCCGTCGACCGCTCGCCCGGGTTGAGCAACTGGACCTCGAGTCCACGGAACACGCCCATGCCCGCCAGTGTCGCGTAGCGGGTGCCGAGCCGGAGCAGTGCCCAGCTTCCGAAGGCCGCCGGACCGAGCAGCGTCGCGAGCAGGATGCCGCGCAAGCCGAGCAGACCTTCCGTGACCGCGCGGACCGCGGAGTAGCCTGCCACTTTCCGCAACAGAAGGTGGCGATTCCGCGATGACGCGGGCGCATCGCCCGCCGCCGCGTCTTCCGCGGCGTCGCTCAGTGTGAGGTCGGCGGACATGGTATGAAGCGGGTGAAGAGCCGGGACCCGAGCTTGAGATATCGAAGCTCGCCCACCACCCGGGTGACGGCGGCGCTCCGCCGGAGGGTCGTCAGCGAGGCGACATTGTCGGGCGCAATGGTCCTCCAGCCCTCGCTGCAGCCGAGGGCCCGCGCGGTGCGCAGCCGCTCCCCAGCCAGCGCCGAGCCCACGCCGCTGCGGCGTTCGGCAGGAACCACGTAGAGGTCCCAGAGGTAGGCGGCATGCGGCGGCAGCCCGAGAGGGCACTGGCTCACCTCGGGCCGCATCTCGATGGCTATCCATCCGTAACCCACCGGCCGGTTTCCCCGCCACGCCACGAGACCGATGCACCCGACCTCGAGCAGGCGCCGGAAGCGTTCCCGGTCGCGCCCGCCGACGATGGTGTCCAGTGACCCGATCTGATCCCGCCGCAGCCGCTCGATGGTGACGCCCGCGGGCGGCCTGGTCTCCGGAATGCCATCGAGTGGCTGAGCGAAGACGATGAGGCGGCTGGTGCGCACGATCCGGTGGATCGTGCGGGGCGCCACGGCATCCCAGATGCCCCGCAGCCCCTCGTGGCGGTAGGCCAGCGCCGCGTCGGCGGGCAGTGTGACCAGGTCGGTCACGTACTTGGCGAGGAGCGCGGGCATCACGGCAGGTCCTCGCCATCCTCATAGCAGCGAGGTCCCCAGAGCGGGCCCAGCATCCGCCGCTCCTTGGCCGCCTGGCGGCGCGCGATCGCCGCACCGAGCGCCGCCAGGATCCCGTGGATCACCGGACCGGTCCCGCGCACCAGGGCCACCCGGCGCCGCAGGCGCGCGCCCCGGAGCACCTTGGGATAGAGCGCGCTCATGCCGAGGTCCAGCGCCGGGATGCCGAGCCGGCAGGCCATCCGGATCGGCTCGTAGACCAGGTCGTTGAGGTACGCCGGTCCTCCGTGCTCGGCCACCGCGAAGGCGGAGAAGGTGCCGTCCAGCAGGGACCCCGCCGCGAGATTGAGGCTGGTGCCGACCAGCCTCCCGTCACACGATGTGAGCAGGGCCAACACTTGCGGCGACCGGTGCGCGGCCAGGCGCTCGAAGTGACCGATCGCGAGCCGTGACACCCGTCCGTTGCGCCGGAGGTACGCCAGGCGATAGAGCGTATCCATCTCGGCCGCGTGAAGCCGGAAGTCCGAAGTCGAGACGCTCTCCAGACCGGCGTCCTGCAGCGCTGCCAGATCGGCCCGGATGGTTCGACGCACCGACTTGCTGCGGCTCGCGACGTACTCGTCGAAGGAGCCCCACCAGATCCTGAGCCGTGCCGTCACGCCCGCGTCGAGAACGGCGTATCCCCGCTCCCGCGCCAGGGCGATCACCGCGTCGTCGGCCGGGTCCACGAAGGGCCACACGACCGCCTTGGCCCGATCGCGCGCAGCGCTCTCCTCCAGCTGCTCGAACACCTGCACCAGCACCGGCCGCGGCAGGCGGTTGAGGTCGCCCAGCGCGTCGGAGGTGAGCGCGAACGGCGGCTGCACCGAGATCACCGGCCGGAGCTCGACCCCGGCCCGCTCGAGCGGCCGGAGCGGTCCCAGCCAGCGCTCGTGCAGATCGTGCGGCGTCCGGGCCCCGGTGAGATAGGCCGGAATCACCGCCTTGAGCTGCGGCCCGTCCCGCACGACCACATGCCGCGCCGGCCAGCCGCAGTCTTCGGCCGCGCGGAACCATTGGTGGAGGTGAAAGCCGCGCCGCACGAGGCCGTTCCACTCCGGCTCCGGCACGGCGCCGGCGCTGGCCAGCGGGGCCGCGATCCACCGCGAGGCCCGGACCGCCGGGGCGACCGTCATACCTCGCGTCCCGCGTAGAGCCAGAGGCCGGTCTCTCGTTCGATCAGCACCGGCTCTCGGGCAAAGGCCAGCCGCGCCGCTTCCGAGCCGACCCAGACCGCCATCAGATGCGCCAGCGGGTCGGGTACCGGGTCCAGGCCCCACTTTCTCTTGTATTGCTGAACGCCATCGTGCAGGAAGGGCGACGTCCGGCCCAGATCCACCCGGGTGCAGCCCTGTCGCCGGGCCCAGTCGAACGCGAGCACATACGCCGCCACCGAGACGCCGGCCCGAAACAGCGCGGGGTCTCCGTTCTTCACTCCGTGGAGCGGAAGCCAGACGGTCTCGCCCTGACGCAGCGCGCAGAACCCGCCGACTCGTTCGCCGCCGCGGACCACGAAATGGAGCTCTCCCCGATCGGCCAGTCGGCGCCAGAGATAGGGCGACGGGCTCCACGCATCGCTCCCGAACCGGGTGGTCGCGTGCGGCTGCACCATGGTGGCCGCGAACTCCTGCCAGTCGGCCGGGCTGGTCGCCTGCTCGAGGGTATACCGCTGCGAGCGCACCTTGCGCAGATCGTCCTTGAGGCTGTGAGAGGGAGCGGGCGGCGGCAGGGCCGAGAGCTGGCCGTGCCAGCGGACCTGACCGGGCACGATGAGCCAGCCGGCCCGTCGAAAGCGCCGGGCCACCCAGCGATGCACCTCGGTGACCACGAGATCCGCGCCGGTGCCGGCGAGCTCAGCCGGATCGCCGAGAAAACGGGCGGGCTCTTGCTCCGCGGTCGGCAGGTCGCCCAACAGCCCGGAGCAGAGCGGCTCGGTGAGCTTGGGGCGGCCGCACTCGAGCAGCGTCAGCTCGCGGTCGCCAGCGGTCACGACTCGGCGACGGCAGGGCCCGCGGAGCTGCAGCGGAAAGGCGAGCACCCGGTGGGCCGCCACCGACAGCGAAGACCAGCGCGAGGCGTAGGAGGGCACCAGCAGGCGCTCCTCGACGGCGGCAGCGCTACGCATCGGCCGGCTCTCCCAGCGGCACCTCGGCGGGACGCGGGCGCCACAGCTGCGGTACCCTGAGCAGCGCGCACTCGTCGCAGAACTTGATCCGGCGGCACTCGGTCCTCCAGCACCCGATCCAGCCCCGCCGGGCCAGCACCAGCCGCAACAGATGGTCGGCCCGCTGCGAGCCCTTGAGCAGGACCAGGTCACCCGCCACCAGCGTCTCGGCCAGATGCTGGTGGGCCTGACGCAGCGTCAGGAACGCGTGCAGCGAGGCACCCCGGGGATGAGTGCGCGCCCCGGCGGACCGGAGCGCCTGGGGGCCGACGAAGATCACCTCGTCGGCCACCTCGAGCGCCTGACGCGCCACCGAGGCATACACCGAGGAGGCTCGGCCCCCGTAGTCGGAGATGGTGCCGATGACCGCGATCTTCCGGGTCACCCGCGCGGTGCGGAGAAACTCCAGCGAGGGGCCGATGGACCAGAGGGAAGCTTTGCACTCGTCGCGGATGAAGGTGACGCCGCCTGCCCGCACCGGATCCAGCCGGCCGGACCAGGGCTCCACGTCCGCCAGGGCGGCCGCGGCATCGGCGAGCGGGATCCCGAGCCCGACGCCGGTGGTAATGGCGGCGAGACAGGCGTGGATCCAATGCACCCCATTGAACCGGGTATGCACGGCCACGCGCTGCTCGCCATGGATGGCAACGAAGGTGAGCCGGTCGGGCCAGGAGCTGACCACCGACTCGGCATGAACCACGGCATCAGGAGTGAGCCCGTAGGTGAGCACACGGCCCCGGCAGCAGCCGGCCATGGCCAGCACCCGTGGATCGTCCGCGTTGAGCACCGCGAGCCCATGCGCCGGGACGGCGGACACCAGCTTGGACTTTTCGGTGGCGGTCGCCTCGAGCGTACGGAAGGCCCGCCGGTGATCGCCGCCGATGTTGGTGACCACGGCGACCCGAGGCCGGACCACCGCGATCGGCAGATCGAGCGTTCCCGGACCGCTGGCACCCAGCTCCTGCACACAGAAGCCGTCGCCCGGCCGCACGGCGAGCACCGTGCGGCTCACCCAGTGCGCCGCGTTGTGAGTCCCGGGACTCCTGCTGCCGCGGTACCGCCGTGACAGCACGGCCGCGATCAGGTCCTTGGTCGTGGTCTTGCCGGCACTGCCGGTCACGCCGACGAAGATGGTTCCGCCCAGTCGGCGCCGGTGGCGCGCGGCCCGGCGGTAGGAACGCCGGAGATAGCGATCGTATGCCGCGGTGCGGACCCGCTCGAGCGGATTGCTCACGCCGCCTCCAGCCGGGCCTGCGCGGCGCCGTACAGCTCCGCCGCCCGAAGCCGTGAGCGCGCCAGCGCCACCATCGAACATTTCCCGTGCTCCAGGCAGCCGGTCGCGTAGGGCACCACGCCGGTGCCGCGGTCGGGGTCGAAGAGGAGATGGCGGATCGCGGACCTCACCCGGGCGAAGCTGGTCGCTCTGGTGTCGACCGTACCCGAAACGAAGGCCGAAGCCTGCGGCCGACCCGCCTGCGCGGCCGCCGCGTTGAGCCGGGCCCGCATCACCAGCGGATAGGTGCCGCCGTTGACCCGGGGATTCACCTCGGCCAGGATGGCGCGGTAGCCCCCGGTCACGGGATCGCGGTATTCGACGAAGTCGAACCCGACCAACCCGGCGTATCCCTGGCTCCGCATCCAGGTGGCGAGCATCCGGGCCCAGGCCTCCATCGCCTCCGCCGTGCGGGCCGACGTCGGCATCTGATTGCCGACGTGGATGAGACCGCGGCTCCACCGCTGATCGGTGATCCCGACGCAGACCAGCGGCCCGTCGTCCATGGGAACGTGGATCTGCACGTTGGGCGAGACCGTCGCCTCGACCATGGATTCCACCAGGTAGATCCGATTGTCCGGGCGGAGGCTGGTCAGCCGGCGGAGCAGGCCGGCGGTATCATCGCCGCCGCGGCCCACCACGAACGCGGAGGAGCCCGACGCACCCGAGGCGCCGCGCACGATCACCCTGGCCGAGTGGCACAGCCGGCGCTCGATCGCGGCGCGCACCGGCTCCAGATCGCGGCGCCGGCGCCCGCCGGGATACGCCAGCTCCACCACCTCGCCCTCGGCCACGGGAATGCCCAGCTCCTGGGCCTTGAACCGGATGTGGTGCTTCTGGTCGGCGTACTTGGTGATGCGGGGCGAGCCTTCCATCCGCACCGGAACACCGGAGACCCGCTCCATCACCTCCGCCAGCGCCATGACATCGGTGGTCGCCGCGTAGGGCTCGATGGTCACTTCGTCCGCGTCGAGTGAGCGGGCCGCGCGGCACAGCAGCGACGGCTCCGCCAGCAGCCGCTCGGCCAGCGGCCGTCCCGCGCCCCGGCCGTTCCCGTTGGCGACGATGACGTGCTCCGGACGGGGCCCCAGTCCCAGGCCGGCGAGGAATCGGAGATAGTCGGGCTCCACCGGCCGGGGCACGCACACCGCGTCCCCCTCGCCCGCCAGGAGCAGCGCGCGCTCGGGATAGCGGTCGAATCCGGGTATCGCCTCCCCCAGCCCCTGCAGCGAGTGCAGCGATCCGACGCAGTGGAGGTAGAATCGCCGTTGCACGAGAGGCGGGCTCGGAAGGCTCAGGCGCCCGGCATCCGCCGGCGGGCATCGGCCGCGGGCGGTTCGGGCTCCAACCGGAGCTGGTCGAACTCCGAGTGCACCAGCGAGCGCGACGGTCGAAGCTTGCCGGTGGATTCGAAGGGGATCCGGGTAACCTGCCGCACCTCGAACTGGACCGACGGTCCGAGCAGCGGATGAACGACGCGGTCGATGGACGCGACCCGCTCGGGAGAAGGCGGCTCGTCCGCCACCAGGTACAGCACCACCCGATCCCGCCGCTCCTGCACCAGCTGGTACTGCTTCAACCACTCGCTGGGCCCCCACACCAGCCGGCTCACGATCTCATAGGGGTGCAGCAGCCGGCCGTCGGGCAGCGGGAAGTAATCGATCATCCGTCCCTGGATCTGCCCGATGCTCGCGAACGGAGTCCCGCAGGGACAGGCCCCGGCGCGGGTGGCGAGATCGCCGATGCGGTAGCGGATGAACGGCATGGCGTAGGCATGCAGGTTGGTGACCACCACCTCGCCCCGCTCACCCGGCTCCGCCGGCCTGCCATCGCGCAGGACCTCCACCAGCACGCCGTCGTCGCAGGTGTGCAGGTCGCCCGACCGGCGGCATTCCCAGGCCATGAGCGGACACTCGTGGCTGGCGTACGTCTCGTAGAGCGGGGCGGCGAAGGTCTCACGAATGCGGAGCCGCATCGCGGGCGTCGCCACCTCCCCGCCGATGATCACCAGCCGGGGCCGCACTCCGCGCACCAGGTCGGCCAGCTCGGGGGCCGCCAGGCGGTCGAGCATGCCGGGCAGACCGACCAGCACGTCGGGCTGTGCCTCGCGGAGCTGGCCCGCGACCCGGGCCGACTCCTGGAGCCCGTCGATCAGCTCCCGCTGCTGTAACCCGAAGGTCCGCAGCGACCGGCCCACCAGCTTCCGGTCCCCCGAGTCGGGGCGGCCGGGCACACCCACCGCGACGATCCGGTCGCGGTGCCGCACGCCGAAGTCGCCCAGGGCGCGAAGCCGCAGCAGGTACTGGAGCTTGTCCTCCAGCCAGGTGCGCCGGATGGTGAACGGCTCGCCCGACGAGCCGCTGGTCCGCACCGAGAGCAGCGCCTGCGGATCATGCCCCCGGGCGAGCAGATCCAGCGGACCTCTGCGCCGCATCTCCGCCTTGTCGGTGAGCGGGATGAGCGCGAGATCCACCGTGCCGCGGATGTGGCGGGGATGGAGACGGTGACGGTCGAAGAGCCGGCGATAGAACGGCACCGACTCGTAGGCGTGCAGCACCAGCCGCCGGAGCCGGGCGTCCTGCCAGGCGTGCAGCTCCGCCCGCGGCGCGCGGGTGTGGCGCCACACGGCGGTGAGCGCGGGCCCGATCTCCGGCCGGCCGCCGGTCATCCGGCCGCCTTGAGCGCGGGCTCAGCCGCGGCCCGCGCGGCGGAAACCGGCAGCCCGAGCAGCTCGCGGGCCCGCACCGGATCGGCCAGCCGGCGTCCGAAGCTCTCGGTGATGTCGGCCAGCCGCTCCACCAGCCCCTGGTTGGTGGCCAGCTCGCTCTTGTCGAAGCCGTGATAGATGTTGTCCTCCAGCCCGACACGGCAGTGGCCGCCCATCGCGATGGCCAGCGTGTTCATCGGCAGCTGGAAGAGCCCGATGCCCGCCGCCGACCAGAGCGACTCGGGCGGCAGGTCCTGGATCATGCCCGCGAGGTGGCGGGCGGTGGCGGGTACCGAGTAGCGGGAGCCGAGCAGCAGATTGAAGTAGTACGGTGGCTCGCCCAGCATGCCCCTGGCGATCAGGAAGTTCGCCGCGCTGATCATGCCGTAGTCGAAGCACTCCAGCTCCGGCTTGATCCCGCGCGCCACCATCTTCTCGCTCAGGGCAACGACCATCTCGGGATCGTTCTTGCTGGTGCCGGTGGGAAAGTCCAGGCTGGTGAGCGTGAGGCTCGCCAGGTCCGGCCGGGCCTTGCCGGTCAGCTCGAGCACCTCGCTGCGCCGTGCGAACTCCGGGAAGTTGCGGCCGCTGCAGCTCACACACATGATCGCGTCGGGATGCTCCGCCCGGATACCGAGGATCATCTCCTCGTAGATCCGGGCCCGATACGTCGGCTCGCCGTCCTCGTCCCGGGCGTGCAGGTGCACGATGGCGACGCCGCGATCCAGCGCCTGGCAGGCCTGCTCGATCACCTCCGGGGGCGACAGGGGCACGTGGGGCGTCATCGCTCTGGTGGGGATCATGCCCGTGGGGCAGAAGTTGACGATCAGCTCCACGTACGGCCTGAGGGGATGAGGCAGCGGCGGTCCCTGCATCAGGTCCGCTCCCGGTGGCCGAGCGGTTCGACCAGGCGGAACTTCGCGCGAGGGCCGGTGGGCAGCCGGTCCACGAACTCGACGTCGGTCTCGAGGAAGGAGGCGACCTCGCCCCGCATCACCGAGCGGATCCGTCCCGCGATGCGATTCCGGTCGGCGGCCGGATCGAGAATGGCGCGCACCCGCAGCCGGGCCGGCTCCAGCTGCGTCACCTGATAGCGCAGCACGTCGCCCACCAGCTCCATGGCGCAGGTGAGCTTGTAGGGGGATACCCGGTGACCTCCGGCCAGCACCAGCACGTCCGCCCGGCGGCCGGTCACCACGCCGAGCAGGGGGAACGGATGGCCGCAGGCGCACCGCTCAGGACTCAGGCTTCCCCGGTCACCGATGCGATAGCGGAGCAGCGGCATCGCGCGGTTGACCAGCAGCGTGGCTACCAGGTTGCCCTCGACGCCGCAAGGCACCGGTCGGTTGGTGTCGTCCAGCACCTCGATCCGGACCACGTCCACGTTCACGTGCATGCCGCCGGCCGGGCACTCCCAAGCGATCTCCTTGGTCTCCGAGCTGCCGTAGACGTCGAAGACCCGCGCGCCGAACGCCTCGGCGATGGCCTGCCGGGCCGCGGGCCGCAGCAGCTCGCCGCTGGTGAACACCCGCCGCACCTGCAGCCGCCGGCCCGCCAGCCGCAGCTCTTCGGCCGCCTCGAGGAGGGCTGAGGGAAGTCCGTAGATGGTGTCGGGACGGAACCCCGCGAGCTCGGCCGCGATCCTGGACCCGGGCTGGAGCACACTGATGTGGGCCACGCGGGCGGTCGCAGACGCGGGCGGGTGGGACGGGCGCACGGCATCGAGCAGGGCCACCCGGTCACTGGGCCGAGTGCCGCAGGCCCGGCGGGCGCGCAGCTTCACCAGGATCTTGAGCGCGGCCCAGGCGCGCGGGTCGTAGTAGACCCGGAACGGCTCACCGGTCGAGCCCGAGGAGCTGGACGAGCGCCACTCCGGCCGGATCCTTCCGCCGAGGAGGATGTCGGTGCCCGCCTCGCGCAGCTCGGACTTGCCGGCGGGTGGGAGCGCGGCCAGCACCTCGTCGGGACTGATCTCCAGCATCAGGTCGTCCCGCCCCACGCCGGCGGCATCCAAGCGGCGGCGGTAGAACCCGGTGCGGGCTGCGGTGCGGAGGGTTCGCACGAGGCGCTCGCGGGCCAACTCTTCCAAAGCCTCCGGCGCGAGACTTCCGGCCCGGATGGTTCGCCAGGAGTCCGCCGCCACCCAGAATCCGACGTCTCCGATCACCAGGTGCTCGAGTGCAGCTCGGCCAGCCGGGCGCGGACCGGCGCGCGGCGCAGCAGGCCGCTATAGACCGACAGGTACCGTGTAGTGGCGCGAGCCCAGGAGAGATTGGCCTCCGCGTGCGTCCGGTTGCGCCGGCCGATCTCGGCGCGGAGCAGCGGATTGTCGGCCAGGAGCCGGATGGCGGCGGCGAGCGCGACCGGCTCCCGCGGCGGGACCAGGAACCCGTTCTTCCCGTGCTCCACCAGCTCCGGAATGCCCCCGACGGTGGTACCCACGATCGGAAGCCCGGAGGCCAGCGCCTCGGCGAAGACGTTGCCGAACGCCTCCTCTCGGGGAGCCAGGGTGAAGATGTCGGCATCCCGATAACGCCCCGGGATCGCCGAGCGGTCCAGCGAGCCGGTGAAGATCACCTCGCGAGTCAGCCCCAGCTGTTCCGCCATCCACCTGAGCTCACGCTCATCCGGGCCCGCCCCCACGATCTCCAGCTCATAGCGGCCGCGCTCCAGCGCGGCGATGGCCCGAATCAGATCGCCTATGCCCTTGCGCTCCACCAGGCGGGCGACCGCGAGGCAGCGGACTTTGTTGGGATGACGGGAGCGCGCCCGGCTGGACGGCCGGAAGCGGGTCAGATCCACACCGTTGGGAATCACTGAGTAGCTGAGGGCGGGATCGGTGCGAAGGGCGAGACGGCCGAGACTCTCACAGACGGCCACCACCCGATCAGCGCGGTGCCAGATCCAGCGGGTGAGCGGACGCAGCATGCGGTGGGCGCGCTCCAGCCCGGGCTGGCAGGTGTCGTAGCCGGGCACGTCGGAGCCGCGGAGCGAGACGATGACCGGAGTGTCGCCCAGGTTGAGGAACGGGAGCAACGCGCCGGTGGGAAGGGAGAAGAACAGATGCACGATGTCATAGTGCTCGTCGCGCAGGCGGGCCCGCACCAGGGGCAGCGCGGCGCGGAGATAGCTCAAGGCGCCCGCCATCCCCGCCTCGTGCACTCCGCTGCGGCGGCTCTTCACCCGATGCACCGTGAGCAGCCCCTCGGCCGAGGCGTGGCCGTCCCACAGCACCTCGGACCGGCACTCGTGACGGTCGCCCGCGGTGATCACGTCCACCGCGACGCCGCGCGATGCGAGCCCCCGAGCCAACGCATGGGTGGCCACACCGGCGCCTCCGCCCAGCGGAGGGTACTCGTAGTTCAGAAGGAGGACGCGCATCGAGCCCGCGACATCCGATCGCGAAAGTGAGTGCCGAGCATCTGGTCAGTTAGCGGAGCATGGAGGGGCAAGAGGCAAGCCAATGCGAGCCTGCGTGAGGAGCCTGAACCCGGGGGGCGCGCTCTCGAGACAAACCCGCATAGCGACGATGTTTGAAGCGTCGGCGACCGGCGTGCAGTCGGTTGCGCGAGCTGGGTGCGACGCAGAGTCGCTGTTGCGGGCGATCTACATGGAGCTATCAGCTATCGGCTATCGGCTCTCAGATGTCCGGACCGGGGTGATTTCAGAGGTGCAACCGTCGGTGTCTCTCGGTGCAGCTACCTGATACCTGATAGCTGATTCCTCATCACCAATGCCAGAACCAGCACCGGCCGCTCGGGACTTTGGGCCGGGACGATGTCACCCTGAGCGCGGCGAAGGGGACCATGCCGGCATGGTCCCCTTCGCTGCGCTCAGGCTGACAATCGCCCATTACACACTCGCTACATGTGGAACAGATAGCTCATCTTGAGGAAGAATCCGTCCTCCACCCGGCGCAGGCCACCGGAGCGTGGGCGGTCGGGGTCAATCGGATCGAGCAGCGTGCTGCCGTAGCCAAGGAACACCACGGTACCAGGATTCGGCTGATAGGAGAACAGGATGTCGCCCCGGAACGAGCTCTGGGTGAAGGCGCTGGTTCGCACGAAGTCGTTGGCGTCCGGGTCGAAGACCAGGATAGGGGCCTCGGTCCGGGTGTCGTCGCGCAGTGAGTCCTGCTGCTCGCGGCTGTACTCGCCGACCAGCCGGATGAAGATGGGCCGGGAGAGCTGGTACTCCAGCTTGAGCCGGGGGAGGTGAGCGACGTTGACCAGGCCGCCATCACTCACCCGGCGCACCTGTTGGAGGGCGTAGGTGCCGTCGAGCCGGACCTTGCCGGTGGGCCGCCAGGTCAACCCGAGGTCCACGAAGAGGATTCGCCCGGGCGACCACTCGAAGAAGTTTTCGTCGTTGCCCCAGAGGGTGAACGCCCGTGCCGAAAAGTGCTTGTACTCCGGAGTCTCGAAGGACAGCACGTAGTCGCGATTGGGAATTCGGGGACGGCCGACGAAGGCCACGGTGTCGGCCCCGCCATCGAGCGTGGGCACTTCGACCCGATAGCCGCCATAGATCTCGTGGGGGTAGCCGAAGGTCTCCAGCAGCAGGGATCCCGTCAGATTCCAGCCTCCCCTCAACGTGGTATTGACGTTGAAGTGGAGCTGCTCGTCCATGATCCCCTGCCCCCCGACGAACTCCGCGTAGCGCCAGCGGCCGTTCAGGTTCACGTCGAAGGTGGCGCTCTCCATCAGTGAGCCGGCGCCGCCGTACAGCGTGACCCGGGGCCGGAAGTTGAGATGGACCAGTCCGGGCCGGGGGAAAAAGCCGCTCCGGGCCCGGAACTCCTCGTCGCTGGCATTGATGCTCGCCGCGAATCCGACGGTGCGCCCGTTGCGGTTGAAGCGGGCCTGCCAGAGCGGGGCGGTCGTGACCGCTCGGTCGGTCCGGGTGCGGCTGCCGGCGGCCTGGAGCTGGACCGTATAGATCCCGCCGAAGAGGAGCCGGGCGTCGGCCCCCAGCAGGCGATTGTAGTCGCCACCCTCGATTCGGTCGGTGTAGACCATCCCCACTCGAGAGTTGGCGCCGATGTCCCGCTGAAGCCGAAGAATGTTGTACACCGGGTGGTCGCGGGTGGGAGAGACGTCGGGGTCGTCCACCGCCGAGAGCAGGGCGAGGTCCGTGCTGAAAGCTTTGCCGGTCAGCTTGGCCGCCGCCACCGGCTGCGCCACCCGCCGGCTGTAGATCAGGTTGTTGGGCGTGGTGAACTGCTCGATGCCGTCGAGGAAGAACGGCCGCTTCTCCTGGAAGAACCGTTCGTCCCGCGGATCGAACAGCAGCTGGCCGGCATCGGACTCGATCTGGCTGAAGTCGGGATTGGCCGTGCCGGTCATGCTCAGGTTGTTGGTGATGCCCCAGCGGGCGGTGCCACCCAGCTCGGGGCTGCCGCCGCTGTAGTCCCAGCCGGACGCCACCCGCCGTCCGGTCGTCCTCGAGGTGATGGAGGGATTCACGTCGAGCACCAGGCCGCGCCGCAGATCGGTGAGCCCGACCAGTCGTCCCGACTGGGCCAGGAACGAGGCCGCGGACCGCCGCGCCGGAGCCCAGGAGTCCTCGTACCCCGAGTGCTGCACCTGGCGGGTGATGTTGATGCCCCAGCTCTGCTCCGCGGCGGACTGGTAACGCAGGCTCTTGAACGGGATCCGGATCTCCACCTCGTAGCCGTCCTCCGTGACCCGGCCCTTCGACTGGTAGATATAGTCCGGGCTCAGGTCGGCCAGCTCCCGGCGCACCACCGCGTTGCTGAATCCGTTCCCCGAGGTCGAGCCGGTCTCCACCAGCGCGCCGTCGGACTGGACCCCGAGCGGGTTGACCGCGAACACGGTGGCCTGGCGCCCGTCGTTGAAGGTGCTGAGCAGGATCTGGATGTGGTCGTCGGCACCGATCCGGTCCCGGTCGGCGAGGGTGGCATGGACCCCACCGTGTGCCTCGAACGCGCGGATGCCGAAGTGGATCGCGGAGGGTGAGTACCAGATCAGCACCTCGGTCGAATCCGCCGCGGGAACGCCGTCCTTGGGGGAGAACTGGGAAAAGCCGGTGAGCACGGCGGCGCTGCGCCAGGGCTCCTCCGAGAGCTGCCCATCCACCTCGACGTCGGCCTCGAGCCGCGGCGGGCGGACCTCGAGGTTGCCCAGGCGGCCATGGTAGACGATCGGAGGATCGATCAGGACCGGCAGCGCAAACGCCAGATGGCGCAGCATCGCGGCTCGGAAAGTGGAGGGTATCTAGGTCTACGCGGGGGGAAAGGCGGAGGTTTCGGGCACACCGTCAAGCGTGAAGCGTAAGAGTGAAGAGGGGTTAACAACGCTTCACTCCCTACGCTTCACGCTTGACGCCGTTCTATCTTGGCAGGCTCTCAGGCAGATCGGCAACCACAAACGCCATCACCGCCATAGCCGCGACGCAGCGGGCCAGCTCCGCCGGGTCCAGCTTGTCGAGCGTGTCGCCGTCGCTGTGGTGATACCAGAAGTAGCGGGATCCATCCACCTCCAGGCCGATCCCCGGTACGCCTCGCTCCACCAGGGGGCCGATGTCCGCCTCGGGGCTCTCCTTGACATGCTCGACCGCGGTGGCGCCGATGGACTCCAGCAAAGACGCCGTCTCCCGGACCCGTGCGGCCGCCGAATCCGACCCGGCGAAGGCGAACCCGGTCGGCTGGAAGGCTCCCCCATCCGACTCCATGGCCATGACGTGGCGAGCGAGCTGGGCCGCGTGGCGGTCGCGGTACGCCTTGCCGCCGTCCACGCCATTCTCCTCGTTGGTCCACAGCACCACCCGCACGGTGCGCCGGGGCCTGAGTCCCAGGTCGCGCATCAGACGGACCGCTTCCCACGCGGCGACCGATCCGCCGCCGTCGTCCATCGCCCCCTGTCCTACGTCCCACGAGTCGATGTGCCCGCCGAGCACCACCACTTCCTCCGGCTTCTCCCGTCCCACCAACTCCGCCACCACGTTGCGCGATTGGGCAGGTGGAAGCAGCCGGGCCTTCATCCGGAGCGTGAGGACCGGCGACTCTCCCCGGTCCTGCATCCGGTGGAGCATCATGGCGTCCTCCACGCTCAGGGCCGCGGCGGGGATCCTGGGCGCGGTGCTGTCGTACGAGGTCCGGCCGGTGTGAGGACTCCGAATGGAGAACGAGGCGACCGACCGGATCAGGCAGGCGACCGCTCCCGCACGGGCGGCAGCCGATGGTCCATCGGTGCGATAGCGCCGGGTGGCGGGGTAATCGGTGAACGGCACGTCGAAGAGGACGATCTTGCCGCGGGCCTCGGTCTTCCGCTGCTCCAGCTCCTCGAGGCTGGAGACGACCAGAACGGGGGCCGTGACTCCCCCCTTGGGCGTCGCCACGCTCCCGCCCAGGCCCAGCAGGCTCAGGGTGTCCCGGCGCGGGCGAACCAGCACGGCCGACTCCTCGCCCCGAACCCAGTGGGTCACGCTGACCGGCTCGCCGCGCACGTTCTGGAGGCCGTCCTTCCGCATCTCGCCCAGGATCCAATCGATCGCCGCCTCCAGGCTGCGCGAGCCCGCCTGTCGGTGGCCGAAGCCATCCACCAGGCGGCCCAGACGTTCATAGGCGGCGCTGTCACGGGTCGCGGCATGGATCAGACTGTCCGCGGCGCGGCGATAGGTGGTAATCAGTGAGCTGCTCTGGGCCCGGGCGGGGGCCGGCACGAGCGTGCCCGCCACCGCGAGGCCTGCGGTGAAAGCGATCATCAAAGCGCGCATCAGGAGTCCATACGTTCGAGAGTCAACCCGCCGCGACGCGGTTCCTCGACCGCGAGCGCGAACGCCAGTGTCCCTGCCAGTCCCAACATACCAGCGGTCAGGAACGGGAGGGTGGGCGACCGGCTCCACGCCAGCGCTCCCACCGTCGCGGCCGGAGAGATCGCCACGCTCCGGATAAGGTAGTAGAGCCCGACCGACCGTCCCCGGTACTCCGGCCGAGCCAGGTCCACGATGAGTCCCTTGCGCGCCGGTTCGCCCAGCTCCCGCAGCCCACCCACCACGAAGGCCAGCACCAGGCCGACATAGGAGGTCGCCGCCACGACCGCCAGCGGGAACAAGGCAAACGCGACGAAGGTGAGCATGATGACCGGCTTGGATCCCACCCGCCGCCCCAGCCAGGCCCCCGGCACATAGGACAGGATGGACGTGCCCATCTGTACCGCCACCAGACCGCCGTACGACGCGGCGCTGATCCCGACCACGTCGAGCGCATACAGCACCAGCAGCACGTCCACCAGCCCCTCGCAGCAGCGGATCAGGATGTCCGAGAGCAGGAGCCTCCTCAACGGCGGGGGCATGAGCTGCCATACGCCGCGAGCTCCGGCTGGTGTCGCCGGCTCGCGCTGCAGCGAAAGCACGGACAGCACCGTGAAGGTGACGACAGCGAGGCCGGCCGCCGCCATCAATCCCACTCGCACACCCGACTGGACGCCCCTGCCGGCGATCAGCATCCCGCCGAGCACCGGCGCGATGGCAATGGGCACTCGTCGCAGAATCGACTGGACCGTGAACCCCAACACCCGTCGCCCCGCAGGGAGCGCGTCGCCGATGACGGCGAACATGGTGGGACTCGCCATGCTGGACCACGCCATCGTCAGGGCGATACCGGACAGCGCCAGGGGCCACGACGATGAGGAGGCCAGGGTCAGATAGCCCAGGAAGGCCAGCAGGGTGAAGCACTGGAGTGCCCGCTTTCGGCCCCACCGGTCGGAGGCCCAGCCGCCGGGATACTGCGCTACGCCATCGACCAGGTCACGGAGACTGCCATACCCTCCAATCACCGCCATCGGCGCACCGACATCCTGCAGGAACTTGGGCAGAAAGCGCTTCCACAACTCCTCTCCCAGAGTCATCAGGAAGACGGCGGTGGCGACGGCCCCGGTGTTCCGATCCAGGGCGAGCCGTGTCGCAACGGCGGCTCGGCTGCTAACCCAATGCATGCCCCCAACCTTGCCACTGTTATGGTCGGATGATACAATTGTGATAATGGTTGCTTCAAATGTGCTACCCGCGCAAGCCCCCAGCTCCACTGCCCGGACGGGATGGCTGCTCTTCATCCACCAGATTCCGCCCAAGCCCGACTACTTCCGGGTGAAGGTCCGCCGCCGGCTCCAGCGGATCGGCGCGGTTCCCCTCAAGAATTCGGTGTACCTGTTGCCGGCACGGGAGGAGACCATGGAGGACTTCCAGTGGCTGTTGCGGGAGGTGCGCGCCGAGGGGGGTGAGGCGACGATCTGCCGGGCGGTCGTCCTGGAGGGCGCCACCGATGGGGAGATAGAGTCGCTGTTCAGTGCCGAGCGCCAGGCGGACTACGCGGCGATCGAACGCGATGCGGAGGGCCTGGGCGAGGCCGGTGGGGACCAGGCGGAGCTGGGACGGCTTCGGCGTCGGCTGGAGGAAACCGTGCGCATCGACTTTTTCGGCGCTCCCGGCCGGGAGGCCGCCGACCAGGCCATCGACCGCGCGTCACCGAGACCTGCCGCTACCAAATCATCGTCCGTGGAGGGCCGAGTGAGAGGAAAGACCTGGGTGACCCGCCCCGGGCTCGGCGTGGATCGCATGTCGAGTGCGTGGCTGATCCGGCGGTTCATCGACCCCGATGCCACCTTCGCCTTCGTGCCCGCGACCGAGGCGATGGCGATGCCGGGCGTGCTCCGGTTCGACATGTACGAGGGGGAGTTCACCCACGAAGGCGGTCGCTGCACCTTCGAGGTCCTGCTGGACCGGTTCGGTCTGGATGACTCCGCGCTGCGGGCGGTGGCGGAGGTGGTGCACGATATCGACTGCAAGGAGGACCGCTACGCGCGTCCCGAAACACCCGGGATCGCGGCAATCGTGGACGGCATCCGGCGCTCGGGCGCGGAGGACGCGGCCCGGGTCACCCAGGGAGCCATCATGTTCGAGGGGCTGTACCGGGGGTTCGCCGGGCGCGACCGGTAAATCGAAGGGGTCTATATTCCGGAGTGGGACTCGATATGCGAAGACACTCCGGAGGAACGATGCTCAGACGTGCCCTCGGCACCGCGGCACTGGCCCTCGTGCTGTCGGTGGGAACTGCTGGGGCACAGAACGGTGCCCCCGCCAGGGAACCGGTTTCTCGAGGGCGCCCGTTGAGCGAGTGGATTGCCGATCTCAAGGCTGCCGCCCCGGTCATCCGGAACGGCGCCGCCTACGAGATCGCGAGCATGGGGCCGGCGGCGGTGGCCGCGGTCCCGGCTCTGATCGAGGCCCTGGATGATCCGGCCGCCGTGGTCCGCTTCCCGGTGACGGTCGCGCTGGGTGAGATCGGCCCGGGGGCCGCGGCCGCGGTGCCCCGGCTCAAGCAGATGATGGAAGAGGAGCTGAACGACGAGATCGCGGCGTCCGCCCGGCGCGCGATCCGGCGGATCCAGCCGTCGGCGTTGGCAGGGGAGTAGGCCGGGCCGCCGGTGGCGAGTGACACCACTTCATCCCCAGCACAGCGAGGGATCTGCTCGGCGGGGCCTACAGAGCCCGCAGAGCAGGTCCCTCGGTCGCTTCGCTCCCTCGGGATGAAGAAGTTCCAGCCCGCGCGTTTTCCGTAAGCTCCGCCCCCGCCTCGAGAACGGCATCCACCAACAGATCGAAATCCTCCCGCCGACTCCGGTGATTGGTGATCGCCACCCGGAGGGCGAAGCGTCCGCCGAGCACCGTGCTCGACGGCACCGCGATGCCCCGCTCCTGCACCCGGATGAGGATCTCCTGGTTGACCCAGTCGAGGGCCGCCGTATCCCGCCCCGGCGCGACGAAGCGGAAGCAGACCACGTTGAGCGGAGCCGGCGCCAGTAGCTCCAGCCGCGGCTCGGCCGCAATCCGGGCGCACAGATGGCGGGCCTGGGCCACGTTCTGCTCCACCAGCCGGCCCCACGCATCGGCCCCGTGGGCCTTGAGCGACATCCAGACCTTGAGCGCGCGGAACCCGCGGGACAGCTGCACTCCCAGCTCGGCAAAGGGAAATCCGCCGGCGATGATCCCCCGGGGCATGGGATCCAGATAGCTCGAGGGGGTGGAAAAGGTGGCACGGTGCGCGTCCGGATGCCGCACCAGGGCCAGGCCTACCTCGAACGGCAGGTAGCCCCACTTGTGCAGGTCCACCGCGATCGAGTCGGCCTCGTCCAGCCCGGCAACGACGCCACGCAGCGACGGCGCGAGGCTGGCGAACGCCCCGAATGCGCCGTCTACATGGAACCAGAGCTTCTCTTCCCGGCAGAGCGCCGCGAGGGCCTGGAGATCGTCGGTGGCGCCGGTGTTGACCGTGCCGGCGTTGCCGATGATGCAGAAGGGCCGGTGTCCCGCCGCGCGGTCCGCCGCGATCGCGGCTCGGAGCGCGCTCAGATCCACCTGGTAGCTGGGATCCACCGGAATGCGCCGGAAGGCCCTGTCGCCCAGGCCGAGCAGCTCGCTCGATTTCCTGGCCCAGCTGTGGGTCTCACTCGAGCCGTAGAACACCAGGCGCGGCGTCCCGGGACGCTGGAGACCTTCGGCCCGCAGGTCGAAGCCCGCGCCGACGTTTCGCGCCACCGCGAGACCCACCAGGTTCGCCATGCTACCGCCGCTCACCAGCAGCCCGCTCGCGTGACTGGGGAAGCCGAGCAGCTCCGCCATCCAGCGAACCACCTGCCGCTCCACCAGCGCCGGCGCCTGGTCGTAGCCCGCGAGATGCGGGTTCATGCCCGATGCCAGCATGTCGGCCAGCATGGCCAACGGCGTCCCGGTGCCCATCACCCAGCCCCAGAACCGGGGATGGATGTTGCCGGTGGGATAGGGGAGAATGTGCTCCCTGAACTGTTGGTACACCGCCGCGGGATCGGTGGGCCCGCGCGGCGTGGGCTCCTCCAGCGCGGCGCGGCTCTCGGCCGGTACCGAGCGCCACACCGGCCGGTCGCGCACGCCTTCGAGGTAGTCCATCATGTCGTCCACCATGCGGTGGCCCAGCGCGCGCAGCTCGCCCCAGTCAGGCGGATCGAGGGACTCTTCGGGGGCACTCATGCGGCCGGCCGCCCCCGATCGAACCCGGCCGGCCCGTCGGCCAGCAGCCGGGTGAACGCCCGGAGGTACTCGGGGGGGGCCTTCTGCCGGATGGTGGCCGCATACCAGCGCCGCCGAACGCCGCGGCGGGTGACCGGCGCGGCATGGAGCAGGCCTGCCTCCAGCTGAGGGGACACGGCCCAGCGCGCCATGACCGCGATCCCCACGCCCGCCCTGACCAGCTCCACGATGGCTTCGGTGAGCTCGATCGAGCTCACCTTGGCGGGCCGCACGCCCGCAGGCACCAGCACCTCGCGAAACAGCGTGCTCTCCCGCTCCGGGATGGCGTACATGATGAGATGCTCCGGGGCGAAGTCCTCGGCTCGAAGGTAGGAGCGGGAGGCCAACCGGTGCTCCGGCGTCATCACCGCGACCAGTTCGTCCTGGAAGAGCGGATGGTACTCCAGTCGCTCATCCCGCTCACTGCCCGTGGCGATGCCGAGATCGATCCGTCCCTCGAGCAGCGCCGCGATGGGCCGGCGGGTCGCCTCGGGGACGATCTGCACCTCGACCCGGGGATGCCGCACCCGGAAGCGTTCCAGCACCCGGGGCAGCCAGTGATAGCAGGTATAGCACTCGGTGCTGAGCCGGAGGATCGCTTCGCGCCCGGCGGCCATCCGGCGCAGCTCCTCCTCCGCAGCCAGCAGCGTCGGCAGCGTCTGGCGCGCCGCGTCGAGCAACCGGAGCCCGGCCACGGTCGGCACCATGCGCTTGCCCAGGCGGTGGAACAGGGTGATCCGGAGCCGGGCCTCGAGGTCGAGCAGCTGATGACTCAGCGCCGACTGGGTGAGGTGCAGCTCGCGGCCGGCCCGGGTGAGGCTGCCGTGCTCGGCGACCGCGGCGGCGAGGCGCAGGTGGCGGACTTCCAGGATCATCGGTCTGTTCTATGAAGGACGTTCATAGTTCTATGCCGAATGGCGCGTTCAGCTAATATGGCGCGCGGGGATCCGGGCGTCAAAACAGCGTTCGCCTTTCACTCTCGACGCCGTTTACGGCGCCAGCCGATATCCGGTCTTGCGGACGGTGAGGATGTGGCGGGGCACTGCAGGGTCGGGCTCCAGCTTCCGGCGCAACTCGCCGATGTGGGTGTCCAGCGTCCGGCTGAGCACGCTCTCGTGGTAGCCCCACACTTCGCGCAGCAGCTCCGCCCGGCCGACCACCCCACCCTCTCGCCGGAGCAGCGCGCCCAACAGGTCGTACTCCTTGGGACGGAGCGGCACCGGCCGGCCGGCCCGGGTCACCACCCGGGTCACCGGGTCCACCGCCACCTCGCCGAAGTGGAACCCGCCGGCCGGGAGCGGCCGGTCCTCGCTCCGCGCGCGGCTCCGCCGGAGCAACGCCGCCACCCTGGCGAGCAGCTCCCGCAGGGCGAACGGCTTGGTGACGTAGTCGTCGGCCCCGCCCCGGAGACCTCGCACCTTGTCGGCTTCGTCGCCCCGGGCCGTCAGCACCAGCACCGGCGTAGCGATGCCCTCGCCGCGCAGCAGCTCCAGCATCCGGAAGCCGTCCATCCCCGGCAGCATCAGGTCCAGCAGGATCAGGTCATGGCTCCGGGTCCGGGCCCGGATCAGACCGGCGGTTCCGTCGCGCGCGATCTCCGCCTGGTGGCCCTCGTACTCGAGGTTGGTGCGGAGCCCGAGCGCGAGGTTGCGGTTGTCCTCCACGATCAGCATGCGAGCCATCAGGCCGCCTCGACGGTCGCGGCATGCCGTGCCCGCGGCAGCTCGACCACCAGCCGAGCTCCGCCGGGCGGCGCATCCTCGACCCAGCAGCTGCCTCCGTGCGCGCCCACCAGCTCACGCACGACGGCGAGTCCGATTCCGCTGCCCGCCACGGCGGGCGCTCGCTCCAGGCGGACGAACGGCTGCCACACTCTGACTCGGTCCGCGGGGGGGATTCCGGGTCCGGCGTCGTCCACTTCCAATCGGGCCCGGTCGGCGGAGAGCGTCGCGCGCAGAATGACCGGCCCCTCGCTTCCCCCGTATTTCACCGCGTTGTCGAGCAGGTTGATGACGATCTGCCGCAGGGAATCGGCGTCTACCGGCACCATCAGCGCTTCGTCCAGCACGGTCATCAGCCGGACGCCGCTCCCCGCGAGCGGGGTGAAGCGCTCGACCGTCTCCCGCAGCAACGGAGCGAGGCGCTGCTCTTCGGTCCGGACCCGCATCATGCGCCGCTCGGCGCGCGAGAGGTGGAGCACGTTCTCCACCAGGTGCGCGAGGCGGCGCGCCTCCTGCACGATGATCCCCAGTGCCTGCCGGCGCTCGCCCTCGCCGGCTGCCCGGCCCAGCTCCAGCGTCTCCGCGAAGAGCAGAATCTGGGTGAGCGGCGTCCGGAGCTCGTGGGAAACACTGGAGGTGAAGTCGGTCCGCAACCGCACCAGCTCCTGCTCTCGCCGGAGCTGCCGCAGGGCCACTGCCGCGAGCCCCGCCGTGACGGCGAGGAGGCCGAACAGGAGCGGCAGCCGCGATCGGGGCCGGGCCACCACCAGGCGTCCGGCGACCGGCGCCGGCAATGTCGCGCGGAAGACCGGCCAGCCGGGCCCCGCCGTCACCGAGTCACCGATGTAGCCGTCCGGGGCGGTCGGGCCGGAGCGAAACAGCGGCGCGCCGTCGGGAGCGTGCACCTCCAGCGCGGCCAGCTCACGGTTGGAGAGGCCGCCCGCCACCGAGCGCGGCAACAGCGGGTGCTCCGTCAGCACCCGCGCGATCACCGGACCCAGTGCCGCGCGGCAGGTCACGATGCCATAGGCGGCCAGCGGAGCATCGTGGCCGGCGAAGCCGCTGTAGCGAAGCTGCTTGACCCCATAGACCGCGATCCGCCCCGCCACGTGGCCGCTGCCCCAGGCGAGTGTCGTGCGCCGGGCGGTGGGAACCACCGAAGCTCGGAGCCAGGCGGCCGTCTGGGGACTCGGTGCGGCCCCCGCCGTGGAGAGGGCACCGCTCCGGAAGTCGAGCGCGAAATAGCTGCGACCCTGATCGGCGGCACCACAGTCGAGGACGTTGCCGGCCGATGCCGCGATCGCGGAGGCGGGCGGCAGAGGGTCGTAGGGCGAGGCGGCCGGATTGCCGACCACCGGGTTGAGCGCTGGCGCGACCGCGGCCTCCAGCGCCTCGGCGGTGGCACTGGAGAGCTCGCGGGCGGCCAGTGTGGCATAGTCTCGCAGCGCGCGCTCCGCGGTGACCTGGTGGGAGCGGGTGGCGCGTTGCGCCTCGTAGGCCAGGAGGCCGGCGAGCAGCAGGGTCAGCAGGAGGAGCAGGATCAGGGAGCGGGAGACGCGGTCCATGACGGTACCCTGAGGCCAGGAGCCAGCGATGTCACCTTGAGCCCGTGCGCTGCGCTCAGGGTAAACTCCGCGAAGGGGCCATGCGAACGTGGTCCCCTTCCCTTCGTTCAGGGTGACAACGCAACAGCCGCCTCCTCCTGCTTCACCCGTGCCCGTCGGCGGCTGTACATAAAGTAGATCGCGAGGCCGACCCCCAGCCACACAATCAGCCGCTCCCAGGTGGCCCAGGGAAGGGCCGCCATCTGGGCCAGGCAGATCAGCGCTCCGGCAGCCGGCACCCAGGGCACGCCCGGCACCCGGAACGGCCGCGGGTGGTCCGGCCGGGTGCGGCGCAGGATCACCACGCCGGCGCAGACCAGGGTGAACGCGAGCAGCGATCCGATGCTCACCAGCTCGCTCAAGGTCCTGAGGGGCACGAACCCCGCGGTCAGCGCCACCGCCGCACCGGTCATCACCGTGCTGAGGTGTGGCGTGCGGAACCGCGGGTGGACCCGGCCGAAGAGGTCGGGCAGCAGCCCGTCTCGGCTCATGGAGTAGAAGATGCGGCTCTGACCCAGGAGCTGCACCAGCATGGTGCTGAACAAGCCGAACAGCGCGCTGACCTTCACGATGGGACTGAACCAGGTGAGTCCGGTGGCATCGATCCCCACCGCGAGCGGATCGGCCACGTTGAGCTCCCGATACGGAACGATGCCGAGCAGGACCACCGCGACCGCGATGTAGATGAGGGTGCAGATCGCCAGCGAGGCGAGGATCCCGACCGGCATGTCGCGCTGCGGATTCCGGGCCTCCTGCGCCGCGGTGGAGACGGCGTCGAACCCGATGTAGGCGAAGAACATGATCGCCGCGCCCCGCATCACGCCGCTCCAGCCGAATTCGCCGAAGGTGCCGGTATTGGGCGGGAGGAACGGGGTCAGGTTGTCCCGCTGCACGTACGCCGCGCCCAGCCCGATGAAGAGCAGCAGCACCGTCACCTTGATGATCACCAGGGCCGTGTTGGTGCGCGCCGATTCACTGATCCCCACCAGGAGCAATCCAGCCACCAGCAGCACCACTATGGTGGCCGGCAGGTTGAACACCCCGCGCACCATCTCGCCGCCGGGACCCAACGCACTGGAGCCCGGCGCCGCCGTGAGCGCGGCGGGCAGGTGCAGCCCGATGTCGCGCAGCAGGCTCGCGAAGTAGCCCGACCAGCCGACGGCGACGGTGGACGCGCTCAGCGCGTATTCCAGCACCAGGTCCCAGCCGATGATCCAGGCGACGAACTGGCCGAAGGAGGCGTGGGCATAGGTGTAGGCGCTTCCCGCGATGGGAATCATCGCGGCCAGCTCGGCATAACACAGACCGGCCAGCGCGCAGGCCAGCGCGGCGACGATCATGGAGATCACCAGCGCGGGACCGGCGTGCAGCGAAGCGGCCGTGCCGGTGAGCACGAAGATGCCGGTGCCGATGACCGATCCGATGCCGAGCGTGGTGAGTGCGACCGGGCCGAGCACCGGCCGCAGGGTGGGGTGGAGGTCCATGCGCCATAGATATCACTCGTCTTGGCGCCGGAGCCATGCAGGGAATGACAGAGTCTCGTCAGGAATCCGGTGGCACCTGATCGGCGGCCACCACGTGCGGCGCGCCCTCCCGCAGCAGCCGGTCCCTGAGCTCGTCCAGTCCCACGCTCTTGCGCGCCCGTACCCGGTAGGTCAGGAGGGGCGGATCCTGACCGCCGTCGCCGATCCGCTCCAGGGTCCACCGCTTGGCGTCTCGCGCCAGGACGGCCTCGATCGCCGGGCGCGCGGTTTCCACTTTGTCCACGTAGATCCGCAGCACCGCGGTGCGATCTCCGTCCGCGCCGTCAGCCGCAGGCATGGGCGTCGAGGACTTCTCGCGCAGGTTCGGCAGGTCCGCCAGATCGGCCCCGGAAGGCAGGCAGAGCCGGGCGAAGGTTCGCTCGAACTCGGCACTGAAGTCGAACTTCCAGAGCGCAAGCTCCACGATCACGAACACGATGCTCAGCACCGCCGCCACCGAGATCGCGTGGATGCCGCTGGCGAAGCCGATCCCGATCGAGCCGAAGATGTAGACCGCATCTCCCGACTCCTTGAGGTTGTTGCGGAAGCGGACCGCCGCCACGATGCCGGCCAGGCTGAAGGCCAGCGCCAGGCTGTCGCGCACCACGACCAGGATCGCCGTCACCACGATCGGCAGCACGATCACGGTCTGCACCAGAGAATGATCGAACTTGACCCGGGTCCGGGTCCGCACGTAGACGAAGGCCAGAGGCAGTACCAGCAGGAAGGCGGCGATCATCTGCAGCAGCGCATCCAGCCACCGAGGAGCGCCCTCGGGGAAGACGGCGACTTGACCCCGGAACCAGCTGATGGCTCCCTGCATGTCGGCCGGAGGTTGCCCCGGCGCCGGTGAGATGGGACCGTGGGGGATCAGCGCGCTGAGGCAAAGCAGCAGCACGCCCGCCATCAGATAGTACAGCGTCAGGCGGACCACGGTGACTCGTCCGATCTCGCGCGCGGCCTCGCGCGCGGCGTCCCCGGTCTTCCGGGCCATGATCGCTCCTCGACTCAGGAAGTCATTGCCACGGCGGCGCGGGCCAGGGCGGCGAACAGCTCGCGGCGCTCCAGCGAGCCCTGGTAGGGCTCGCCGTTGATGAAGAGCGACGGCGTTCCATGAGCACCGCTCTGGGCCGCGCTGGCCAGGTCTTCCCGAATCCGGACCTCGTGGGCTCGGGACCTCAGCTCGCGCTCGAACCGCTCCAGATCCAGGCCGACCTCCCGGGCATGGCGCCGGAGGTCTTCATCCTCCAGCTCCGCCTGCCGGCGGAACAGCCGATCGTGCATCTCCCAGAAGCGGCCCTGTTCCCCTGCTGCTTCCGCGGCCTTGGCCGCCGCGAGGGCGTGTGGGTGGGACGACCGCAAGGGGAAATGCCGGAATACGAGCCGCAGGTTCCCCCCGAACGCCTGCCGCGCCGCCTGGATCAGAGGGTGAAGGGCGCCACAGTGGGGGCACTCGAAGTCGCCGTATTCCACCAGGGTGACGCGGGCATCGGGTGGCCCCAGGGCATGATCGCGCTCGCTCGGCGGGGGCGTGAGCGGCGACATCGGCTCAGGCGAGATCCCGTACGCCCGCATCCACCAGCATCTGAAGCAGTCCCCGCACCGCCGCGGTGCCGTCCAGCCGGAATCGCGCCCGGGTCGGACCGGGACCGACCCGGGCACTGATCGCGGCCGGCGGCAGTGAGACGAACAGATCCTCGTCGGTCCGATCGTCCCCGATGGCGAGCACGGTGGTCCGCGCCTCCCGCTCGGGCGACATGGGAGGGATGATCCCGCCCTTGTGCACGCCGTAGGGACGGATCTCCAGCACCCGGTTGCCGGCGAGGATCTCGACCGGCTGGTTGCTGAGCAGCTGGTTGAGATGGATCCTCAGCTCGTTGGCCCGCCGCGCGCCGGTCTCGAGGTCGGCGAGTCGGTAGTGCCATGCGATGGCCACCGCCTTCACTTCGATGAGGGAACCCGGCGTCCGCGCGGTGAAATCGCGCAGGATCGCCAGGACCGGCTCCCGCCAGGACCCGTGGATATCCGCCACCGGCGTCCACTCCGTCTGGCCGGGCGGGCGAGACCAGAACCCGTGCTCCGCGTGAAGCCAGATCGGCAGGCTGCCCATCCATCGCTCCAGGGCTTCTCGGCCCCGGCCGCTCACGATGTGGACCTCGGTCTCCGGACGGCTCGACAGCGCGCGAAGCAGCTGGACCAGGGCCGCGTCCGGACGGGCCAGCTCGGGTGTGGCCGTGAAGGGCACCAGGGTCCCGTCGTAGTCCAGCAGCACCAGCAACTCATCGTTGCGGTCGAGCGCTCGCGCCAGCTCATCGCGCAGTGCGGCCTCGCCCGCGGCGGGCGAGGTGCTGCGGACCGATGGTCCACTCACCCGTTCCAGCTGCTCCAGGAACGAGGAGACCCAGCTGTGCACGTCGAAGGTGGCGACCCGCTGGCGCAGGGGAGCCAGACGGGCGCGGCGCTCGTCGGCATCCATGGTCAGGGCGCGGAAGAACGTTTCCGCCGACGTCTCGGTGTCGTAGGGGTTCACCTGGAGGGCCTCGGGCAGCTCCCATGAGGCGCCGGCGAACTCGCTGAGCACCAGCACGCCGTCCCCGTCCGGCCGGCAGGCGACGAACTCCTTGGCCACCAGGTTCATGCCGTCGCGCAGCGGCGTCACCAGCATCACGTCCGCGGCCCGGTACAGCGCTACCAGGTCGGGGGCGGAGAGACCGCGGAAGATGTAGTGAACCGGCACCCAGCGGGGGGTGCCGAACGCGCCGTTGATCCGGCCCACCAGTCCGTCCACCAGGGTACGAAACTCCTGGTAGGCCTCGACCCCGGTCCGCGAAGGCACGGCCACCTGGACCAGCCGCACCTTCTCCCGCAGCTCCGGATGGACCTGCAGCATCCGCTCGTAGGTCAGCAGCCGCCGGGGAATCCCTTTGGTGTAATCCAGCCGGTCCACGCCCACCAGCATGCGCACGCTGCCGTCCCCCCGTAGCGCTTCCGCCTCGGCCTCGACGGCGGGGTCCTCCGCGAGGGCCTGGAACGACGCCGCGTCGATGCCCATCGGGAACACGCCCAGCCGGACCTCGCGGCCGGGCAGCTGCACCCGGTCGATCTCCACGGTCAGACCCAGGATGTCGGTGAGCGCGGTGGCGAAGTGGCGGAGATAGGTGGGAGTATGAAAGCCGACCAGGTCGGCGCCCAGCATGCCCTCGAGCAGCTGCCTCCGGGCCGGCAGGGTGCGGAATAGCTCCTCGGACGGAAACGGGATGTGCAGGAAGAAGCCGATTCGGGCCTCGGGAAGCCGCCGGCGCAGCAGCCCGGGCACCAGGAGGAGCTGATAGTCGTGAACCCAGACCAGGTCGCCGGGCCGGTACTGCGCCGCGACCACGTCCGCGAACAGCTCGTTGGCCTGGACGTAAGTGTCCCAGTCGCCGGGCTGAAGCGGTACCTGGTCCAGCAGGTAATGGAACAGGGGCCACAGAACGCTGTTGGAGTAGCCCTCGTAGTAGCGGGTCACCTGCTCGCTGGTGAGCGGGACAGACACCAGCCGCTGCGCCTCCAGCTGGCGATTGAATTCGGCCTGCTGTGCCGGGCTCAACTCCTCCCCTGCTCCTGACCAGCCGATCCACAGCCCGCCCGACTGCTCGTGGGGGCGGGACAGGCCGGTCGCGAGTCCCCCGGTGGTTCGCTCGACCTCGATGCCGTCGGGGGTGGGACGAGCGGTGACCGGAAGCCGATTGGCGACGATCAGGAGGCGGGACATGGGGGAAAGGTAGCCCACAGACGGTCAGGCGGTCAGGCGGTCGGGCGGTCAAACGATCGGACGTCCGGAAGACTGCGGTAGAAGAGGCACCTCATCCCGAGCGAAGCGAGGGATCTACCTCGCGTACCAGCGCCGGGCTACGGGTGACCGTTCGACCGCCTGACCGCCCGACGGCCCTATCTCGGCCAGATCCCGTTGCTCCGATCGATATCCGGAAACTCCCGATTCGGGTCGATCTCGATCGTCTTGATCGTCGGTTCCTGGGCGATCCGGACGCTGGTGCGTTTCTCCCCGGTGAACCAGACGCTCACCGGGATCTCCACGCTCTGAGAGTCACTCGGAGATCGGGTGATGACCAGATGGACCGGCATCGGCGCGCGGCCCTGGTTCGACACGACCACCTCGAGCGAGTCGCCCACCGTGGTGACGGTATCGATGGCCTGGTCCAGCTTCCAGGTCTCGAAGAACCAGGTGCGCCAGAACCAGGAGAGGTCGCGGCCCGCGACGTCCTCCACCGTGTTGAAGAAGTCGTACGGCGTGGGGTGCTTGTATTGCCAGCGGCGGCCGTACTCCCGGAACGCGCGCTCGAACGTCTCCCGGCCGAGCACGCCCCGCAGCGCCACCAGGGCCGTCGCGGTCTTGTAGTAGCTGGCGGTGCCGTAGGTGTTGTAGTTGGGGTAGCGGTCGCCGTGGTGCATCAGCTCGACCTCGCCCCCGGCGATGGCCAGGTTCAGATAGGGCTCCCGGTTCTCCGCCTCGTCGTCGTAGCCCTTGAAGAAGTCGGGCATGGCCTGGGACTGGGTGAACTGGGCGAAGCCCTCGTCCATCCAGGCGAACCGCTTCTCGTCCGAGCCCACCTGCATCGGGTGCCACATGTGGGCGATCTCGTGGACCACGACCTCGTACATGGAGAGCGTGTCCCACTGCCCGCCGATGCAGGTCATCATCGGGTACTCCATCCCGCCACAGGACGTGGGCCCGTCCACCGCGGTCATGTGCGGGTAGGGGTAGGGCCACAGGTATTTGGAGAGGAACTCCACCGAGTGGCGGCCGTAGCGGGCGGCCTCGTCCCAGTGGCTGGTCCGCATCTGGGGCCGCCAGAACGCTTCCACCCTGGTCGTGTCCGGCGCGCCGTCGGCGTTGGCATCGCCGACCGCGGCCGTGGTGGCGTCCCACAGGTAGTTGGCCGAGGCACCCCAGGCCACGTCGCGGACGTTCTGCGCGCGGAACCGCCAGGTGAGCTTGCCGTCGGTGCCGGCCGCGGTGGCCTTCCCCGCGCCCCGGTCCCCCTCCCCCACGACATGGACGATCTGCGCCGTGCTCCGGACCGAGTCGAGCCGCGCCCGGGTCTGACTGGACAACACCTCGGACGCGTTGGTGAGGGTACCGGTGCTGGTCACCAGCCAGCCGGCCGGAACGGTGAGAGCGACGTCGTAGTTGCCGTACCCCATGTAGAACTCGGCATTCCCGTAGTACTGGTCGGTTTGCCACCCGTTCACGTCGTCGTACACCGCCATCTGGGGGTACCAGTAGCTGATGTAGTACACCTCGCCGTCCTGGCCGCCGCGCGGGGCGCCGTCCGGCGGAATCCGGATCCGATAGGCGAACTCGAGGTCCGCGGTGCCGCCCGGCACCAGCGGCTTCGGCAGCTGGATCCTCATGATCGTCCCATCCACCTCGTAGCCGGCTCCCTCGCCTTTCCCGGCGGAGAGGGCCGTCCCCTGCGCGGCCACCCGGGACAGATCGTAGCCTTCCACCGCCCAGGGCACGTCCGTGTTATGGCGACTGCCAGGCGCGAAGATGTTGTGGAGCAGCTGGACGTACACCACGCCCAGGGTGTCGGGCGACCGGTTGTAGTATCGGATCGCGGTCTTTCCGGTGAGGCGCTTGGAGACGGGATTGAGATCGGCCTCCAGGCGATAGTCGGCCCACTGCTGCCAATACTTGGGTCCCGGTGCGCCGGAGCGGAGTCGGGTGCCGTTGGCCACCGCCCGCTCGAAGGCCTCCATGACCGGGACCTCCATGACCCGGCCGGCGGGCGCGGCGGTGCCGCCCGGTCCGGTGGAAGGAGCGGGATTGGAGGAGCCGGTATGGCCGGAGCTGCACCCCGCCAGGGCAACGAGAACGAACATCCCCAGCAGGGGAGTACGAGCCGGCATCTGCATACGGTCCATCAGCTTCTCCAGAATCGGGGTCCCGGGAGCGCTCCGCTCGGGCGCGGATGATCGCCTGACTACGTGTCCCAGGCAAGGCTCGGTTTCGCCGGTGCGAAGGGAAACGTAGGCCGCGACGCCCGGGCGGACTGAAGCATCCTCAGGTACGTTCGGGCGAGCTTCGCCCTCGGTATTCCTATGATGGAGACGCTCAAGATGCCGCAAGGTTCGCTGCGCCGCTTCCCCCTGGTCGGCGCCACCCTGGCCTTTCTGGCCGGACTGCTGCTGGCCGGCCTGCTCGATCTGCCCGGCTTCTCCGCCGCGCAGCAGCAGGACAGCCGCTACGCCGCCGGCACCACGCCCCCTTCCCCCGCCGTCACCGGTCTCCAGAACCTTAGCGAGGCGTTCGCCTCGGTGGCGGAGACGATCAAGCCGAGCGTGGTCTTCATCAAGTCGGGCAAGCGCAACAGTCAGAACGATCAGGAGGACCAGCAGGGGCCCCGGTTCCAGCTGCCCCCCGGCTTCGAAGATTTCATCCCCCGGTTGCCCCAGATGCAGCCCGAGTTCCAGGAGGCGGCGGGATCCGGATTCATCGTTTCCAAGGACGGCTACATCCTCACCAACGATCATGTGGTGGACGGCTCGGACCAGGTCACCGTCCGACTGCTCGACCGGCGGGAGTTCAAGGCCAAGGTGATCGGAACTGATGAGAGCACCGACCTGGCCGTGCTCAAGATCGACGCGACCGGCCTCACGCCGGCCCCACTGGGCGACAGCGATGCGGCCCGGGTGGGGGAGTGGGTGCTGGCGGTGGGGAACCCGTTGGGTGAGAACCTGACCTTCACCGTCACCTCGGGCATCATCAGCGCCAAGGGCCGGACGCTCGCGCTCCCCAACGTGAGCGACCGCAGCATTCAGGACTTCATCCAGACCGACGCGGCGATCAATCCCGGCAACTCCGGGGGTCCCCTGGTGAGCGCCAACGGCCGGGTGCTCGGCGTCAATTCGGCGATCGCGAGCCGGACCGGGTTCTACTCCGGTTATGGGTTCGCCATTCCGATCAACCTGGCGCGGCAGGTCATGGACCAGCTCATCAGCCACGGCGAAGTCCGCCGCTCGGTTCTCGGCATCGCCGTACGAAACGCGTCGGCCAACGACGCCGCGTACGTGGGGCTGCCGGAGATCCGGGGGGTCCTGGTGGAGGACTTCGGGTCGGAGAGCTCCGCTGCCAAGCAGGCCGGGATCGAGCCGGGTGACATCATCATCACGGTGGACGGCAAGCCGGTGGAGTACGTGGGACAGCTGCAGCAGCGGATCGCCTTCCGCAAGCCGGGCGAGTCGGTGAAGGTCGAGGTGGCCCGCAAGGGTGGGGTGCGCAAGACCTTCAGCGTCAAGCTCCAGGCTATGCCCGGCGCCGTGGCCGCGGCCAATGGTACCGCCGGCGACGTGAGCGGAGATGAGGACAACACCGGCGCGGCGATGGGCCGGCTGGGCGTCACCGTCGCGCCGGTGACACGGGACGACGTGGCTCGCTTCGAACTGGGCCCATCCCAGCGTGGTCTCCTGGTCACGGACGTGACTGCCGGCGGCCCCTCGTGGGGAGAGCTGGTGGACCCAGACCGCGGCGGTCCGGACATCATTCTGGAGGTCGAGGGCCAGCCGGTGAAGACCACGGCCGAGCTGCGCAAGAAGCTGGACGGAATGAAGCCGGGCGAGATCGTGAGTCTCCGGGTCTACAACGCCCAGGCGAAGAATCGGCGGATCGAGCGGATCAAGCTGGGGCAGTAGAAGACGGTGAAGCGTAAAGCGCTTTACGGTTTCTTCAGCGCTTGCGTCCCGGCTTCTCCTCCCACAGCACGTTCACGATCACCCACCGGCCGTCCACCTTGGCGATCTGGAGATAGTCGATCCAGTCGGCCATGGTGGCCCGGACGCTGGCGGCATTGCCGAAGATGTCGAGGATCCTGACGTCTTTCTGTTGCCGATCCTTGGGCGTCTCCTTCCCCCAGCCGTGGCGGGTGCCGTTCACCAGCGCCGTGGCGCCCATGGTCTGGATCACGCTGTGCTTGGTCGCGGTATCGCTGACTACGATCCGCTTGACCAGCTCGGGGTGAACCGCCCGTCCCATACGTTCCGGGTTCCCCTCGTACCACCCTTCGACATAGTCCAGTGCGGTGGAGCGAATGGCGGAGGAGTCCGCAGCCGTCTGGGCCCGGAGCGGAACGGCGAGAGTCAGGACCGCGAGCAACGCGAGGCGCATGGGGAGATCTCCGAGTAAGGGTCAGGCCGGCTCCCCCATACGATAGCGCCTTGCCGAGCGTTTCCGCTAAGAGCGTGCCTGCATTTTCCAACTCCCCATGTTCTACTCCAATTTCCAGAACTCCACCCGGTCCTCCCGAAGCAGCGGCACCGCGACGATCCCCGCCTGCGGATCGACCCCGATGTCCGCGGCGGCGCTCACCCCCCGTATCACCGGCCGCAGACTGTCGCCGGCGATCTCGCTCACCGTCGAATCGTTCCAGGCCGACACCAGGGTCCGCCCGCCCGGCAGCACCTCGATGCCATCGTAGCGTCCGGGACCGCGCGCGATCGGCACCGGCTCGGTTCCCGGTCCGCCCCAGGCCAGCACCGCCTTCTCTCCCGCGATGGGCCCCAGCAGGAACCGGCGTCGCCCCGCGTCCCAGGCGATCCCGTTGGGCTCGCCCAGCACATCGTCTTCCAGGGCGACCGAAGCGGTCCGCCCCTGAATGCGGTATACCCGGTCCGGTCCGATGTGGACTCGAGTGCCGGCGGAATCGAACCGCACGCCGGTGTCGGTCACATAAAGTGATCCGTCCGGTCCCACCGTGATGTCATTCAGGAAGAGCGCGCCGAGCGGAGCCAGGTCTATGCTTGCGATCGGAGCACCGGTACGCCGGTGGAAGCCACGCACCGCATCGACATCGGTGACCCAGAGCGTGTCGCCCGCGATCGCCAGGCCTTTGGGGGCGTGCAGGACGGCGCCGCTGCGGCCGCCGGCGATGAACCGAGCCCGCTGCATTCGACCATCGGACGTGACGCGGCTGATGTAGCCGTTGTTGTCCTTCTCCCGGCTGCCGTTGATGTTGCTGATGAGCCAGACCCGCTGGTCCGGGTCCCACCGCGCGGACTCCGGCCGGGCGAGTCCCTCACGAAGCTCCGCCACCTTGGTGGGCTGGACCCCTGACGCGCCGGAGCCGACTCGCGTCCCGTGGTACGCCACCCGCCAGATGCGGTTGGCCGGGTCGTCGGCTACCAGCAGCGAGCCGTCGGGAAGCTGCGCCACGCCGACCGGACGTCCGAACGCCGTGCCGGTGGCGCTGTCGGCGAGAAAGCCGGTGAGGAAGTCTTCCGCCGCTCCAGCCGGACGCCCTTGGCGGAATGGCACGAACAGCACCCGGTAGCCGGCCAGGCCCGAACGGTTCCACGACCCACGCTGGCCGATGAAGGCCCCGCCGCGATACCGCTCGGGAAACGCGCGTCCCCGATAGAACACCAGACCCAGCGACGCGGTATGGGCACCCAGCCCGAAGTCGGGCGCGATGCTCCTGGCCACGAGGTCGGGGCGCTGGCCTCGCTGCCTCGGATCTTCATGGCGCCCCCAGTAGGCATAGGGCCACCCGTAGAACCCGCCTTCACGAACGCTGGTGAGGTAATCCGGAACGAGATCGTCGCCCAGTCCGTCCCGCTCGTTCACCACGGTCCAGAGCGCGCCGGTGCCCGGGGCCCAGTCGAGGCCGAGCGGATTCCGGAGGCCCGAGGCGAAGATCCGCATCCCGCTGCCATCGGGGGACAGCTGCAGGATCGCCGCGCGCCTCGGGTCCCGCGCATCGATGCCCTCCTGGTCCACGTTGGTGGCGGAGCCGACAGTGACATAGAGCCGGCTGCCGTCGGCGTTGGCCACGACGTTGCGGGTCCAGTGATTGTTGTAGCCGCCGGCGGGGAGCTCCAGCACCCTGCGCGGCGGGGCCATGATCGCCGTATCACCCGGCTGAAACGGGTAGCGCACCAGCTCGTTCGTGTTGGCGATATAGAGCCAGCCGTTCAGATACAGCATGCCGACGGGCCGGTCGAGTCCCCAGAGCAGGGGGACCTTTCGCTCGGCCTTCCCGTCACCGTCACCGTCGCGCAGCAGCATGACCCGGTTGGCCGAGTGGCCTCGGTTGCCTGAGGCCCAGCGGGCCGCCACCTGTGCCGGCGGCATCAGCGTGTCGCGCCAACCTCCTGGGTTCGCCGACTCGGCCACCAGCACGTCCCCGTTCGGCAGGACGTACAGCCACCGAGGGCGCTGGAACCCGTCGGCATAGAGCGATACGTCGAACCCCGGTGGTGCGACCGGGGTCCGTCCCTGGGGCCAGCGCACCAGGGTGGGCAGTCGGGTGGCACTTGCGGCAGTGTCGGGGGCCGGGAGCGCCGGCGAGGGGCCGCGGCCCGACGATTGTGCCAGAGTCAGGGCCAGCAGGAGCAGCGGGGTCGTCATCACTCAGCGTCCCGACGCCTGCGCGCTGCGCGGCTGCCAGTTGAAGATCTTGCCCACGATGATCCACTGGCCGTTCACCTTGAGCAGCGACATGTAGTCGGTCACCATCGCCTCGGGATAGGCCAGCTCCAGCTTCGCGACGGCGGCGGTCCCGGTGACGTCCACCGAGACGATGCGCCGCGGCACGCTGTCGGGTGCCGGCGGGTCGGGTGCCCGCTCCGCCATCGCAGCGAGCCAGTCGGGAATGCGGCGCTGGGCGAATTCGCCGTCACGCACCGAGTACATCGTCACCACGGGATGAAAGGCCCGGTGCGCCACCGCCGTATCGGCGCGCCGCACCCCGTCGAAGTAGTACTGCTCGATGTGCCGGCGGATGGCGCGCTCGTCGGGGTCGATCCGCGCCGCAGCGGTGAGCCCGGCGGCGCCGGCCAGCACCAGGGTGCCAAGGTATGTCGTGGGGGACAGCATCGCGTTCTCCTGGTTGGTTTCCTCGGCCTCATGGTGCCCATCGGGCCGGGGAATGGCAATCGAAGAGCGGCGAGCGGCGGCGGGGAGCCGCCGAGCGTCAGGAGAAGCGGGCCTTGAGGCGGGCGGCGTAGCGCCGGCTGAGGGTAAGCGGCGAGGTCTGACCCCGGAGGTGGACCTGATAGGCCTCGTGCGACCACTCCTCGATCCGTTCCACGAACTGGAGGTTCACGATGGCTTCCCGGTGGATGCGGACAAACTGCTTGGGCGGAAGCCGTTCCTCCCAGCTCTTGAGGCTTCGGGGCACCCGGCCGCAAAGCCCGTCCGCGGTGGTCACCTCCGTCGCGTCGCCGGCCGCCGTCACCGTCACTACCTGGTTCACCCGGAGGAACCGGGAGCGGCCATCGACAGGAAGAAAGATGAAGTCGCCGTAGTCCAGCCGGCGGACCGCGGGATGACCGTCCGCCGCCTCCTCCCGAAGCCGCGCGATGGTGGCCGCCAGCCTCGCGGGGGCGACCGGCTTGAGCAGGTAATCCAGCGCGTTCACATCGAAGGCGCGGAGCGCGTGGGCGTCATGGGCGGTGACGAAGACGACTCGGGCCGCCACCGGGGCGCGCGCGAAGAGATCGAACCCCGACTCGCCCGGCATCTGGATGTCCAGAAAGATGACGTCGGGCTGCTCCCGCGCGAGCTGGCGGGCGGCCTCGTCCACGCTTCCAGCCTCGCCCCGTATCTCCACCTCGGGATGCACCGCCAGGAGCGCGCGAAGCTCCTGCCGGGCCAGCCGCTCATCGTCCACGATCAGGGCCGAGAGGCGCTCTCTGTTCACGGCCCGCCTCCATTCATCAGCTCGATCCGGGCCTGCACCCACCCGTTCTCATGACCTATTTCAAGCCGATGCCGACCGGGATAGAGCCGGGCCAGCCGCTCCCGGACATTGGCCAACCCCACGCCGAGGCCGTTCTCCAGCGGAACGGGCGCCGGCTCACACCAGCGACCGGTGTTGGCGATCTCAACCAGGAGTAGGGGGCCGTGGGTGCGCGCCGCGACCCGCACCCGCAGCGGGGAAGCACTGGTGCGAATGCCGTACTTCACGGCGTTCTCCGCCAGGGGGTGCAGCAGAAAGCTGGGGACCGGATGCGTCTCGGCCTCGGGCTCCACCTCGAACGACACCTGGAGCCGGCCCTCGTAGCGCACTTGCTCCAGGGTGAAATAGCGGCGGATGGAGGCGATCTCCTCGGCCAGCGGCACCTCGGTCGCGCCCTGTGCCAGGAGCGAGTAGCGGAGGAAATCCGCCAGCTCGGTGACCATCTCCCGGGCCCGCCCGGGGTCCTCCGCGATGAGGGCACGCAGTGAGTTGAGCGAGTTGAACAGGAAGTGGGGCTGGAGCTGGTAGCGCAGCATCTCCAGCTGGGCTTCGGTGGCGAGCGCCGTGGCCCGCAAGGTTCGTTCACGCTCGGCCTGGAGCTCCTGCTGGTGCTTGATCCCGAGGTACAGGGCGCTCCAGGCCAGGAGCACCGGCGTCTTGTTGAGCACGCCCTTGCTGTAACTCGCCCAGCCCTCGAAGCGAAGCGCACCGGACCAATGGAGCAGCCCGTCGTACACGAGCAGCCAGAGGTTGGCGAGCGCGAACGAAGCGCCCACCGCCAGCAGGATCATGGCCGGCTGGGAGATGCCCCGCCGACGCAGCCGCTGGTACAGCGGCCGGAGCGGCAGGCTCATCACCAGGCCGATGCCAACCAGCAGCAGCACACGACCCACACTCGGGTAGACCGCACCCGCCAACAGGTACTTCGCCGCAGCGTACGCCCCCCAGCCGAGCAGCTGAGCGGTCCAATACGGCGAGAGCCGCCATCGCGCGGCGGGTAGAGGGGGCCTGGCCATGCCCCGGCAGTGTACGACTCCGATCCGCCGGCGGCAACCGCACCGTCGACGAACGGCGGCTCGGGGCCGCCGAGCGGCGAAGGGAAGCGGCCGGGATACCCTACCGGGTGAGCGCTGTCACATCATGCAGGCCGGGCCGGAGCCATGATCACCGGAACGCAATGGCTGCGACCCACAAGGAGGCGCTCCGTGGCAGTGAAGAAGAAAGCCGCACACTGGTCCGGGTCGAAGGCGACCGACCACGCGGCGGCGGGAAAGGTGAAGACCCGGTCCGACCGGAAGCTCCAGCAGGAGGCCGAGCAGCGACGCCAGCGCAGCCAGGGGGCCAAGTCGAAGCAATCGGGAGCGGTCCAGGCCGGCCAGCGGAAATATCCCGAGCCGCCTCAGCCGAAGCAGCACCTGGCGAAGCCCGGTCTCGAGTCCAACCTCAAGCCGCGCCCCAAGTACGAGGCCCCGATGTATCGCGGCTCGGGGAAGCTGGACGGCAAGGTTGCCATCATCACCGGCGGCGATTCCGGCATCGGTCGCGCCGTCGCGGTCCTCTTCGCCCGGGAGGGCGCCGACGTCGCCATCGTGTACCTGAGTGAGGAGGAAGACGCGGAGGAGACCGGGCGTGCCGTCCAGCAGGAGGGCCGGCGAGCCGTCCTGATTCCAGGCGACGTCACCGACTCCAGCTTCTGTGAGCACGCGGTGGAGACCACGGTCCGGGAGCTCGGCCGGTTGGACATCCTGGTCAACAACGCGGCCTTCCAGGAGCACGTGCCGTCGCTGGAAGACCTCACCGATGAGCAGCTCGACCGGACCTTCCGGACCAACATCTACGGCTATTTCTACATGGCGCGCGCGGCGCTGCCGCATCTCGAGCAGGGGGCAGCGATCATCAACAGCGGCTCGGTGACCGGGATCGAAGGCAGCAAGGAGCTGCTGGACTACGCCGCGACCAAGGGCGCGATTCACGCCTTCACCAAGTCGCTGGCCCAGAATCTGGTGGATCGGGGCATCCGGGTGAACGCAGTGGCGCCGGGCCCGGTGTGGACGCCGCTCAACCCGGCGGACCAGGACGCGGAGGAGGTGGCGGAGTTCGGAGGGGATGTGCCGATGAAGCGGCCGGCACAGCCGGAGGAGGTAGCGCCCGCGTACGTGTTCCTCGCCTCGCCGGTCGACTCCAGCTACATCAGCGGCGAGGTCCTGCCGGTGCTGGGCGGCGAAACGGTGGGCTGATAACTTAGGCGCGCAACCGCCAAGACGTCTCCGACGGTCCTATCGCCCTCCCTGGAGGTCCGGCATGCGCGCCTATCTCACCGAGTTCATCGGGATCTACTTTCTGGTGCTCACGATCGGCTTGACGGTGCTGGGTGGGACACCGTTCGCGCCGCTCGTCATCGGCGCGTCGCTGATGATCATGGTGTTCATGGGCGGCCACGTGTCGGGGGCGCACTACAATCCGGCGGTGAGCATCGCCTGCGCGATGCGGCGGAAGCTCCCGTGGTCGGAGGTGGCGCCCTATATCGCGGCGCAGCTGGCCGGCGCCGTGGCCGCGGCGATCACGGTCTACGGACTGCTGGAGCAGACCTTCACCCTGGCACCGGCGGAAGGCGTCAGCGCCACCAAGGCGGTGGTGGTCGAGGCGCTCTACACCTTCGCGCTCTGCCTGGTGGTGCTCAACGTGGCGACCATCCAGAAGACCAAGGGAAACTCGTTCTACGGGCTGGCGATCGGATTCACCATCGTGGTGGCGGCCTTCGCCGGCGGTCCGCTCTCGGGCGGCGCGTTCAACCCGGCGGTGGGGTTCGGCCCCATCCTGGTGCACACCATCCTCGGCGACGGCAGCTTGGGGACGCTCTGGATCTACGTGGTGGGGCCACTGCTGGGCGCCGTGGTGGCGGCGGGCGCCTTCGCGATCCAGGGAGAGGAGTAGAAGTAAACAGCTATCAGCTACCGGCTATCAGCTATCAGAGGTGCCCCACGAGGCCCGACTGAGCGCAGCCACACACCTCTGATAGCTGATAACCGATAGCTGATAGCTGCTTGTTACTTCCCGCCAGCGGTGCCCGTCAGTGGCGGCGCGCGCCACGGCTGCGGCTGGCGCTCGAGCACCGCGATGGCAATCCCCTCGCCCTCCGGGCGCCCGGCGCCGATCACGCCGAACGACTGCCGGCTCCCATCTTTCCGCCGGAACACCACCGAGGTCATCCGCTGGTCACCCCGCTCCACCATCGCTCGGACCCGCTCCAGCTCCTCGGGCCCGGCAAAGACGCCGAGCACCTCGGCCAGCCGCTGAAGCTCGGCGGCGGATTCGTATCCCAGAAGCCGGGCGAACGGAAGGTTGGCGGCCCGCACCGACCCGCCGGGCCGCACGATGCAGATTCCTGCAGGCGCGGAGTCGACCAGCGTACGCAGGTGCTCCTCCGAGGTCCGAAGGGCGTCCTCGACCCGGCGCCGCGCGACCATCTCCGCCTTGAGATCGGCCACCTGCTTCCGCAGGGCCGCTACTTCGTCGCAGAGCTCTTGTTTGGGACGATGTTGATCGCGCATCGTCACTGAAAGACGGCCGGGAGCCTTCGTCTTGCACTGCGCTTCCGATTCCGTTCGTTTCAGTTCATTGTGCAACGACGACACACTTTGGTATCGCCCTTACGAGTGCAGGTCAGCATGAGATTCGAGCTGGAATCCTCGATGGACGTCCTCCGCCGGACGCCGGCGACCCTGCGGGTGCTGCTCGACGGCGTGGGAGAATCCTGGGCCCGCGGCACCGAGGGGGCCGACACCTTCAGTCCGTTCGACGTGGTGGGCCACCTGATCGATGGCGAAGAGACCGACTGGATGCCCCGGGCCCGTATCATTCTCGCTCGCGGGCCCGATCCGCGCTTCGAGCCTTACGATCGTTTTCGCCATCGCACCCGCAACGCGCACCGCTCGCTGGAATCGCTGCTGACCGAATTCGCCGAGCTGCGGGCGGCGAACCTGGAGCTGCTGCGATCGTGGCGCCTGACCGAAGCCGAGCTCGATCTTCCGGGCAACCACCCCAGTCTCGGTCCCGTCACCCTGCGGCACCTGCTGGCGACCTGGGTGGTACACGATCTGGGCCATATCGCCCAGGTGTCCCGCGTGATGGCCAAGCAGTATCGCGATGAGGTGGGCCCCTGGGTGCCGTATCTGCCGGTGCTCACCGATCACGAAGTGCCCCGGTCCTGATCGGGAGCGAGCCAGGGACGGTTCAACTTCGTGCTGGACCTCCCCTGATAGCGGTCGCCCTCGGCCGAATTCCCCATCCCGCGTGCCGCCATTACGCTTCTTCGCATCCCGTTGCGAGGAGCCGACGATGCGGCCTGAAGTCCCCGGGGGCGAGCCGCTGAGCGAAGCAGTCCCGCTGCCGGCAGTCGCTGAGCAGCCCGCCGAGACGCTCCTTCCCCGACGCACCCATCTCGTCACCGTGACCACCCGGCCCCTGGTCGAAGCCGACCGGGCCGAGCCGGGGGCCACCATGCGGGCCCGCTACTGGCACCCTCACGAGCGCCGCTGGCAGGAGACGGATTACGAATCGGTGGAAGCCCTGCGGGAGCGCCACATCAAGGAGACGGAGTGGGAGCTGCTCCAGGAACAGCAGCTCGACGCCCCGCTCGCCTTCGAGCTCATCTTCAAGGCCCACCGGATCGACTTCACCCGTCCCAGCCGGGAGCAGATCCTCCGCGACATCGGGATGACCCCGGACGACGTGAACCACCTGCTGGAGCACGTGGATCGCGAGCAGCAGAGTGAATAGCGGCGCCCAGCGCACGGCGTACACCGTGCTCTTCGCCATCAGCCTCTGCCATCTGCTGAACGACATGATGCAGGCGCTGCTGCCGGCGATGTACCCGATCCTCAAGCGCGACCTGGGGCTCGACTTCGGGCAGGTGGGGCTGATCACCCTCACCTTCCAGCTGACCGCGTCCCTGCTCCAGCCGGGGGTCGGATTCTACACCGATCACCGTCCCCAGCCGTATTCACTGGTGGCTGGAATGGGGTTCAGCCTGATCGGCGTCCTGGTGCTGTCGGTCGCGTCCAGCTATCCCCTGCTCCTCCTCTCCGCGGCGATGGTCGGCATCGGCTCGTCGGTCTTCCATCCGGAGTCGTCCCGAGTGGCCCGCATGGCCTCCGGCGGCCAACACGGATTCGCGCAGTCGTTGTTTCAGGTCGGCGGCAACGCGGGGTCGGCCATAGGACCGCTGCTGGCCGCGTTCGTGGTGGTGCCCCGGGGACAGCGCAGCGCCGCGTGGTTCTCCGCGGCGGCGCTGGCCGGCATGGTGATCCTCACCCGGGTGGGCCGGTGGTACCGGGGGCACCGGAGAACGATCGCGGCGGCGCGAGCCGCTGCTCCCGCCGCTGGTCACGATCTCCCCCGGCCCAAGGTGGTGGCGGCGCTGGTCATCCTGCTGCTGCTGGTGTTCTCCAAGAACGTGTACCTGGCGAGCATCAGCAGTTACTACACGTTCTATCTGATCGAGAAGTTCGGAGTCACGGTGCAGCAGGCGCAGCTCTACCTCTTCGTGTTTCTCGGCGCCGTGGCGGCCGGGACGATCATCGGCGGTCCGATCGGCGACCGGCTGGGCCGCAAATGGGTGATCTGGGCCTCCATCCTGGGCGTGCTGCCGTTCACCCTCACGCTGCCCTATGTGAACCTGTTCTGGACCGGCGTGCTCAGCGTCGTGATCGGCGTCGTCCTGGCCTCGGCGTTCTCGGCTATCGTGGTATTCGCCCAGGAGCTGGTGCCGGGGAGGGTCGGGATGGTGTCCGGGCTCTTCTTCGGCTTCGCGTTCGGAACTGCCGGCATCGGAGCGGCGCTCCTGGGTGACCTGGCCGATCGGACCGGCATCGAATTCGTGTACCGGCTCTGCTCTTACCTGCCCGCGCTGGGCCTGCTCACCGCGCTGCTGCCCACCATCGAGCACGGCGAGCGAGTGCATCGCGAGGTGGCGCCGGAGGCCGAGACGGTGCCTCTGGTGTGAGATAGAGGTCAGGGAAACATGTCGTACAAACCGGATGACTACAGCACCGTCTCTCCCTATCTGATCGTGGAGGACGCCGCGGCCACCATCGACTTTCTCACCCGGGTGTTCGGCGCGGTCGAGCTGCGTCGCTTTCCCGATGCCGCGGGCAAGCTGATGCATGCCGAGGTCCGGATCGACGATACGGTTGTGATGCTCGCTGATGGTGGTGGAGGCTGGCCGCCGCTGCCATCGCACGTGCACATCTACGTCCGTGACGTGGATGCCACGTACCGGCGAGCGGTCGAACACGGGGCCGTGTCGGTTCAGGAGCCGGTGAAGAAGGACGACGCGGACAAGCGGGGAGGGGTGAAGGACGCCGGTGGCACTACGTGGTGGATCGCCACGAAGGTGGAGTAGGCGCTAGCCCTCGTCCATCGATCCGCTGGACGCCAGATTGACGTTGCTGTAGGCCGATTCTTCCGTCACCTCTCGATCCACGTACGGCAGCAGCCAGCCGGGAATACGCACGTCGACCGGCTGGCCGGAAAGCTCCACCTCGGCCAGTACCAGCTCGCGATCGAGGAACTGGTCGATCTCCCACGTCAGGTTTCCGTCGACAATCCGGTAGCGGCGCTTTCGCAGGCGACGCCCCTCGGTCAGGGGCCAGAGCTGGGCGAACCCATCCGGAGTAACCGGCTCCTCGACCTCTAGCCGCGCCAGGCCGGA
This sequence comes from Gemmatimonadales bacterium, assembly GCA_036556625.1. Taxonomy (GTDB): domain Bacteria; phylum Gemmatimonadota; class Gemmatimonadetes; order Gemmatimonadales; family GWC2-71-9; genus CAVVWJ01. Next base: position 15,615 of record DATBJC010000090.1, on the reverse strand, counting down.
ACCCTCCTTCACCGTGCGGACCAGCTCCACCCCGTCATCCGTCTGGATCCGGCGCAAGCGCTCCACCAGGCGCTGGCCCGGCAGGTATCCTTGCTCGATCTCGACCGGGCCTTCGGCTCCGGTGAGCGGTGGAAGACCGGTCAGGAGAAACTTCCGCTCCACCTCCTCGGTGCTGTAGGCAAGCGCTTCGATGGCCTCGGCCAACGCATCCACCTGACGGAAATACGCTGCAGCCCCGTCTCCCAACCACACCGGTGAAGCGCTCTCGAAGGCGTGAAGGCCACGCGCCCTGAGCGCCGCCCGCAGGGCGTCAAGGCCAGGCAAGAGCGCGGGACCGACCGAGGCGCTCTCCTGAGCACCCGGGCGCGCCTCGCGCAACTCCGCCTCGAAGACGTGCGCGTCATGCACGTCGCCGAACGAGTCCTGGAGCGCCTTGAGTCGCTCGATGACGGCGCTGCTCTCCGGGAGTCCGCCGGCGAAGGGCTCGAGCAGGTAGCGCAGGTGCTTGGCGGCGATGCGGGCTCGATGGATCTCGATCTCGCTGGAATAGCCCCGAATCCGACGCAGCCGGGTCTGCAGTTGCTCGGAAGCCCGACGAACTCGGGTGGCGGTGACGGCAGCAGTCGAGCACGGACGCGACTCGGCCCGGTCGGGGATGGTCGTACGAAACGACCTGAGCTGCCTGGCGAGTCGATCCTCGATCCAGGGGAAGAGTTTCCGGTCCAAGGCCAGCATCCTCTCCCGCGCTTGGCCCTTGGCGACTCGCATTCGATCCATCATCCAGGCGACGCCTGGCCGCTCGGCATTCCCGACCTGCTTCAGCTGCTCGCCGAGCCACCCGAGGTGAACCTCGAGATCCCGGCTCTCACTGGTGCCGCGCGCCAGCCGGCGCAGGCGCAGGAAACTCCTTGTGGTGACGGTGGAACGAAGCTGCTTCCGGTAGGCACGCAGACAACACCGGAGCCGGCGGAGCGCGACCCGATAGTCGTGCAGCGCCTCGGGGTCGGGGCAGCCGGTGACCCGTCGGCGGGCGAGCCTGGCATCCTCGAGATGGCCGAGGGCCAGTCGCCGGGAGCCTTCTTCTACCAGCAGATTGGGAAGAGTGGAGGGCACGCGCATTCGACAACTCCCTGTCCCGTCGGCCCGGCCATGCCACACCATCGTTACACCACGGTGAGCACCACGCCCAGGCCAAGATAGGCGCTGTACCGGCGGGCTGCCTGGTCCACCAGCCGCTTCTCGGCCTGGCTCAGCCGGTGGGGCAGGTGGACCGCCGGCGGTCAGCCGCTGAGCCTGGAGGCGTGCCCATCCGACCTGCCTGTGATGGCCTCGGGTGCTCGTCGATGCCAGCGAGACCATCAGGGTGACTCCATGGCCGGAGTCACCGGGGCACAGCCCTGAGGCTGCGCTGGAGCAACCGCTGGTCGCCGATTCGCTCGGCCCAGGAGGAGAACCCGCCTACCGGCCCATGCCAGGCGAGCTCGTCCACATCGCGGAAGAGCGGCGCGTCGGTTCTCAGCGTCGCCAGGTGCTTGAAGAGCAGGGCCCGCTCCTGGTCTCCGCCCAGGACGCCCGGAGGAAACCCTTCGATCGGCCCGTGCTGATTGAGCAGCCGGGCCGCGGTCGAGCGGCCGATCCGTGCGATGCCGGGATATCCGTCCTGAGCGTCGCCCACCAGCGCCAGGAAATCGGGGATCAACCCGGGCGTCACCCCGAACTTCTGCCGCACGCCCTCCTCATCCCGGATCTGCTTGGCCCGGCGGTCCACCTGCACCACCCGGTCACCCCGGACGCATTGGGCGAGGTCCTTGTCGTTGGCCCAGATGCAGACGCGCTCCACCCGCTGATCGTCGGCCGCAATGCGGGCGGCCGACGCCAGCGCATCGTCGGCCTCGAGCTCGATCATGGGCCAGACCGCGACGCCCATCGCTGCCAGTGCCTCCTCCAGCGGATGGAACTGTGCCAGCAGCGCGGGCTCGATACCCTCGCCGGTCTTGTACCCGGGCCAGAGCTCGTTGCGGAAGGACTCGATGACGTGGTCGGTGGCGACCCCGAGATGGCTGGCACCCTGCTCGATCAGCTCGAGCACCGTGTGCAGCACGCCCGCCACCGCGCCGAGGGGCTTGTCCCGGCCCTGATTGAACCGCCGCTGGCCGTAGAAGTGACGGAACAGCTCATAGGTGCCGTCCACGACGTGCACGATCATTCGCTAGTATACTGCCTTCATGGCTGCCGACCCGGGCAAGTTGCCCCTGATCCCTCCGATCCAGCCCATGCTGGCCACGCTCGCGGAGGCCCTCCCCACCGACGGTGACTTCCTCTTCGAGCCCAAGTGGGACGGGTTCCGCGCCATCGTGTTTCGCGGCGATGCCGAGCTGTACATCCAGAGCCGCGATTCGCGACCGTTCGACCGCTACTTTCCGGAGCTGCACCAGGCGCTGCTGGCGCGACTGCCCCCCAACTGCGTGGTGGATGGGGAAATCGTGATCACGACGCCCAAGGGGCTCGACTTCGACGCCCTGCAGCTCCGGCTTCATCCGGCGGCGTCGCGGGTGGCGAAGCTGGCCGAGGAAACGCCGGCTTCGTTCGTCGCCTTCGACCTCCTGGCGGCGGATGGTCGCGACCTGATGGCGGAGCCTCAGCGGACCCGTCGAACCCGCCTCGAGGCATTGATGAAGGGACTGGGCCCGCCGGTCTATCTCACCCCCATGACTCGCGACCGCCGGACGGCCGAACGCTGGCTCGATCAATTCGAGGGCGCGGGCCTGGATGGGGTGATCGCCAAGCCGTCCGACAGTCCTTATCTGCCCGGCAAGCGTGCCATGGTCAAGGTGAAGCACGCCCGCACCGCCGACTGCGTCGTGGCAGGCTTCCGCTGGTACAAAGCGGAGCGCACCGCGGTGGGCTCGCTCCTGCTGGGCCTTTACGATGAGAAGGGCGTGCTGCAGCACGTGGGCGTCACGTCGTCATTCACCATGGCCCTGCGCCGACAGCTGGCGAAGGAGCTGGAGCCGCTCCGAAAGAACGCGCTCGAGGGCCACCCCTGGCGATCCTGGGCGGAGATGGATGCCGCCGAGCTCAACCGAATGCCCGGGGCGCAGAGCCGGTGGAGCGCCGGCAAGGACCTGTCCTGGGAGCCGCTCCGCATCGAGCGGGTGTGCGAGGTGAAGTACGACCATCTCCAGGGCGACCGCTTTCGCCATGCGGCCGTTTTCCTCCGATGGCGGCCCGACAAGCCTCCGCCGGAGTGCCGCTACGACCAACTGGAGGTCACGCCCTCCTACGAGCTCGCGAAGGTGTTCTCATCGGGGTCCAGCGGCTCCTGAGCTGGTCGGAGCCGGGCCGGCACGTGCTGCAGGTTGACCCGGATGCGGGTCCAGGTAGTGAAGCGGCCTCGCATGGCGTCCACCAGCACGTCCGCGGGCTTCAAGTGCCGCGCCACGTCGGGGTGGCGAGCCTTCCACCGCTCCAGCCCGGCCAACGCATCCTCCTTCCGCCTCGCTCGGCCGATCTCGATCAACGGGTGCTTCGCGGCCCTGGCCTTGGAAGGTTGCACCCGTGGGGGCTCGCCCTGCTGCTTCTCGTAGTGCGGCGGCCAGGGCGCGTCACCCAGCCCTTCCCGCTCGTGCCGGGCCGACAGCTCCAGCAGCGATTCGAGGGAAGCGGGGTGCTCATCGATGGCCGCATGCCGGTCCCCGAGCTTGGCGAAGCGCTCCGGCATGGTCGCCAGCGTGAAGTCGGCCGGATTGCAGTCGGGCAGCTCGTCCCACTGCAGCGGCGCCGAGACCCGGGCGTCCGGCTTGGGGCGCACCGAATAGGCTGACGCGACTGTGCGGTCCTTGGCGTTCTGGTTGTAGTCCACGAACACGCCCTGGCGCTCCTCTTTCCACCACCTGCTGGTGGCGAGGGCGGGGGCCCGCCGCTCGACCTCCCGAGCCAGAGCCAGGGCCGCCCGCCGCACCTGGGTGAAGCCCCAACGCCGCTCGATCCGCACCACGACGTGAAGCCCGCGGGAGCCGGAGGTCTTGGGCCAGCCGGTCAGCTCGAAGTCGGCCAGGGTGTGCTCTACCACCTGGGCCACCTGGATCACCTGCTTCCAATCCACACCGGGAACCGGGTCGAGGTCGACCCGCAGCTCGTCGGGGTGGTCCAGGTCGTCGGCCCGGACCGGATGCGGGTGCAGCTCGAGACAGGCGAGATTGGCCAGCCAGGCCAGCGCGGCCGCGTCGCGCGGGACCACCTCGTCGGCGCTGCGTCCGGAGGGAAAGCGGAGGGAGACCACCTCGATCCACGGCGGGCGGGAGGCCGGCGCCCGCTTCTGATAGAAGTGCTCGCCGTCGATCCCGTTGGGGAAGCGCACCAGCATGTTGGGCCGCCCGCCGGCGCCCCGCAGCGCGCCTTCGGCCACGGCAAGGTAGTATCGGACCAGGTCGAGCTTGGTATGCTTGGGCCCGGGAAAGAGCACCTTGTGGGGATTGGAGATGGAGATCTCGCGGCCGGCCACCTCGAGGTGCTCGGCTTGGCCGGTGGCCTTCTTCCGGGGTGCTCCATCCTGGGATCGAGGCTTACGCGGTGGCACGGCGCTCGGGCTCCTCCGGCCGGTTGGGGGTCGAGTGCGCGCTGCATGTCCATGAAGATTGGCGTGCGCCGTCCCAACTCGACAGGTGCCACCTTCACGACCTGAATCGGGAGATCGGCCGTGCGCTACCGCTATTACGTCTGCGACGTCTTCACCGAGAGCCGCTTCGGCGGCAACCAGCTGGCCGTCCTGCCGGAGGCCGCCGGGTTGTCCGATCGGCGCATGCAGCAAATCGCGCGGGAGTTCAACTTCTCGGAAACCACGTTCGTCCTGCCCCCGGCGCGAGGGAACACCCGCAGGGTGCGGATCTACACGCCCACGCAGGAAATTCCCTTCGCCGGCCATCCCAACGTCGGAACCGCGTTCGTCCTGGCGGCCACCGGGGTGCTCGGGGATGGCCGCCAGGCGATGACCATCAGGTTCGAGGAAGGGGCCGGCATCGTGCCGATCTCCGTCCAGTACCGCGGCGGCGATCGAATCTGGTGCGAGCTGGCGGCACCTCAGCGACTGTCGCTGGGGAAGACCATAGCAGCGGAGTCAGTGGCCTCGGCCGTATCGCTCGCCCCCGAGGACATCGTGACCCGGACTCACCCACCTCAGGTGGCGTCGGTCGGCCTCCCATTCCTGATGGCGGAGCTGGTGGATCGGTCCGCCCTGGAGCGGGCTCAGGGGCGGATGGAGGGAGCCCAGGCGCTCCGGACCGAAGGAGCGGCGCCGGACGTCCATCTGTACACCCGCAGCGCCGACGAGTTCGACCTCCGGGCCCGCATGTTCGCGCCGTTGGATGGCGTGCCCGAGGATCCGGCGACCGGCAGCGCGAACTGTGCCCTGGCCGCGCTGCTCACTCACTACGAGCCGGCGGCGGACGGCAGCTTCCAGTGGCGCATCGCCCAGGGAGTCGAGATGGGCCGCCCCAGCACGCTGGAGGCGCGCACCCGGAAAACCGCCGGTGTCGTGGCGGATGCCTGGATCGGGGGGTACAGCGTCCTGGTCAGCGAGGGGTTCATCCAGGTGGAGTAGCATGACCTACATTTCGATCCGCATGATCACCACCACACCACATCAGCGCCCGAGTCTCCCGTGAGCAGCCGCCGCGACGTCTCCCTTTCCTGGCTCGAGTGGCTGCTTCCGATTCTCCTGCTCGCCACCCTTCCCTGCCTCTCGGCGGCCCAGACGCTGCCTCCTCGCGCTCACCGAGCGCTGGCGCGTGACATTCTGCGCGAGCTGGTGGAGATCAATACGACGCGCGACTCCGGGGCCACCCGGGCAGCCGCCGCCGTGGCAGGCCGGCTCACCGCTGCCGGGTTTCCGGCCGGGGACGTGCTCCTCATGGGCCCGAAGCCGCACAAGCAGAACCTGGTGGTGAGGCTGCGCGGCCGGGGCCAAGGCAAGCCCATCCTTTTTCTGGCCCACCTCGATGTGGTGGAAGCGAGGCGGGAGGATTGGTCGCTCGATCCGTTCAGACTCACCGAGCGCGACGGGTACTTCTACGGCCGGGGCACTACGGACATCAAGGACGAAGCCGCCGATCTGGTGGCCAATCTGATCCGGCTCAAGCAGGAGGGCTACCTCCCCGAGCGCGACATCCTGGTGGCGCTGACCGACGACGAAGAGGGTGGAGACGACAACGGCGTGGAATGGCTGATCGAGCAACGTCCCGATCTCCTCCAGGTAGCATACGTGATCAACCTGGATGCGGGCGGCGGACAGATGGAGAAGGGTCGCCGGCGGCGGAACCCGGTCCAGACCAGCGAGAAGCTCTACGCCACGTACCGGCTGGAGGTGACCAATCCCGGCGGCCACAGCTCGCTGCCGCGGAAAGACAACGCGATCTACGCCCTCGCGGCCGCGCTGGACCGGCTTTCCCGGTACGACTTTCCCGTTCAGCTCAACGAGACCACCCGCTCGTTCTTTCTGCGCCTCGCCGAACAGGACTCGGCCGGTCTGCGCGACGACCTGCGCGGTGTCGCGGCCGCCCGGCCGGACTCGGCCGCCGTCCGCCGCCTCAGCGCGTTCCCGATGTTCAACTCCACGATGCGAACCACCTGCGTCGCCACCATGGTGCAGGCCGGCCACGCGGAGAATGCCCTGCCCCAGCGGGCCACCGCCGCAGTCCAGTGCCGGCTGCTGCCCGACGAGTCGCCGGCCCGGGTGCGGCAGACGCTGAGGCGGGTGATCGCCGATTCCCAGATCAAGATCGTGCTCGACGGCGACCCTCAACCCGCGCCCGCCTCCCCGCTCTCCGACGAGGTGATGGGCGCGGTCGAGCGGGTGACGTCGGCGATGTGGCCCGGCGTCATCGTGCTCCCGGTCATGGATCCGTGGTCCAGCGACGGCGCCGCGCTGCGCCGGGCCAGGCTCCCGGTGTACGGCGTGTCGGGCGTGTTCTACGACATCGACGACGTCCGGGCACACGGGCAGGACGAGCGGGTGTCGGTGGGAGCCTTCTACGAGGGCGTGGAGTTCATGTACCGTCTCATGAAGACCCTGACCGAAGGTACCGCTCCAGGTCCCGCACCACCTGCTTCGGCCGCTCCCAGTGGGCCGCGTGACCGGTCTCGCGGTACACCCTGAGGCTCGCGATCGGCAGCGTGCTCACCAGCGCCTCCTGCTCGGCGCGGGAAAACATCGCGTCGCGGTCGCCCCAGATCAGCAGCGTCGGAATCGCCCTCCCACCCAGCCCGACGAATCGCTCGGTTCCGATCAGTCCCGCCAGCGCCCCATGCCACACCCAAGCCGGCGCCTTGCGGCACTCCGCCACCACTCGGTCCAGGAATGCCTCCGGGACCGGGTGGTGGATGGTGCTGGACTGGAACTCGCGCGCGAAGTCCTCGGGCACCGCATCGGGCAATTGGGCGAGCGCCTGCTCCAGCTCCAGCATCACCTGATTCCGCGCCGTGGTCGCGGACCCGATCAGCACCAGACCGGCCACGCGCGCTGGCGCCAGCAGGGCGGCCTGCTGAGCCACGAAGGTTCCCATCGAGTGGCCCACCAGCGTGGCGCGCGCGATGCCGAGGAGGTCCATGAAGCCGAGCAGGTCGGCCGCCATGTCTCGCGGGGTGTAGCCCTCACCGGGGCGGTCCGAATCCCCATGCCCCCGAAGGTCGAGGCCATAGACCCGGTACTCCGTTGAGAGATCCGGCAGCACCCGGCTGAACGAGAACCAGGTGTCCGCGAGACCATGCAGCAGAATTACCGCGCGCCCGTCGGGATTCCCCTGCTCCAGGTAGTGGAGCCGCACACCACTGGGGAGCCGCACGTCCGAGAACCGCGGCTCGACTGCAGCCGCGGACGCCGCAGGCCGCGGCGGTGCGATGACGCGGGCAGGCCTGCTCTGCCGTCGGGGACTTGACCGGTACATCTGGCACCTTCTCCTTAGCGGGTGGCCGTCGAGGACGGGACACAGCGTATTGCGCGGAAACCCTGATCGGCCGGACAGCTTCACATAGGAGGTACGGTGGATTCGCTGGTCGTGGTGCTTCGCCTGGTTCATGTCGTCTGCGGTGCCCTCTGGGTCGGGATGGTGTTCCTGAGCACCTTCTTTCTGCTTCCGGCCGTCGAAGACGCGGGGCCCGATGGCGGCAAGGTGGTCGCCGCGATGCAGCGGCGCGGACTCATGACGGTGATTCCGATCCTGGCGATCGGCGCGCTGGTCTCGGGGATCTGGCTCTATCTCCGCGCGTCGGCCGGGATGCCGGCGGAGTTCGGCCGCTCGCGGATGGGCATGGCATTCGGGCTCGGCGGGCTCGCGGCGATCGTAGCGTGGCTCCTCGGCATGGTGGTCGCGCGGCCTTCAATGATGAGGGCGATGGCGCTGGCGCAGTCGCTCGGCTCTTCCACCAGCGCGGAGGAGCGCCAGCGGGTGATGAATGAGGTGCAGCGGCTCCGGGCCCGGTCCGCCGCATCGGGCCGAATGACCGCCTATCTGCTTGTCTTCGCGGTGGCCGCCATGGCCGTCGCGCGCTACCTGTAGAGACACCGGTTGCGCGGCTGGGGCCTGGTGGCACTGCTGGCGGCGTGCTTCTCACCGACGCAGAGCCCGGCGCCGGGCGGGCCCCTGGCATCCGCCGAGTCGCTCTACCTCGACCTGCGCGACATCCGCGACCGGATCGATGTGGCCGGCTCGGCCGGCCGGACGGTGGCGAGCGACGGGACACCCATCGCTGCGCTCGCGGGTAGACACAATTCCCTCCGTCAGCAACTCGTCCGCCGGCTGGACGCCGTCGATACCAACGCCCTGGCCCAGGCCGACGCCCGGGCCTTCCGCACGATGCGCGCGGTGCTCGCCGCCGACCTCGCGCCGGTCACTGACTCCCTGCTCCGTCCCGCCGCTGTCCAGCCCCCGCCGCTCTGTGACTACCACCCTGCGGCCATCGCGAATGGAAGGAACGGCCTCGATTCGCTCCGGCGACGGATCTACGCCTGCTACGCCTGGGCCCAGCACCATGTGCCGGTGGGCGCCGATACGATGGACCGGCTCTCGGTGCTGGGCGCGCTCGGCCGAACCGACGATCCGCTCGCGCGGCGGCGGCTGTTTCTCTCGCTCGAGCCCGTATGGCGCAGCGTCAACGGGGGGAACGGACCGAAGAGTCCCTATCGCCGGATGATCGCCATGGAGGCGAGCCGGCGGACCACCGGCGGACCGCCGGCGGCTCAGCAGGCCCGCCTGTCGGGAGTGCCGCCGGATTCGCTCGAGCGGTGGCTGCTGGCGATTCTCCAGACCTGGCGGGCCGTGAGCCCGGACTCGCTGATCGAGCCGTGGGACTGGTACTACCAGAACGGGCGCGCCAGCCGGGTCCTCGGCGGGCGGATCTCACACCAGCGGCTCACCCGGCTCAACGCCGCGGTGTACCGCGCCATGGGCGCCGATCTCCGCGCGCTCAACGTGCGCTACGACCTGGCGCTCCGGGAGGGGAAGACGCCGGTGGCATTCTGCACCTTTGGCGCGAGACCGCGGCTGCGGAACGGGCGGTGGCTTCCGGGGGAGCCCTCGGTGTTCGCCACCTACCGCACCGGCGGGCTCGATAATCTCGCCGAACTGCTGCACGAGACCGGTCACGCCGTTCACATCGCGGCCATCCGCACCAGACCCGCCTTCGCCGACTGGCCCGACAGCGATCCTTTCACCGAGGCGCTGGCGGACTTCGTCGCCCTCGACGTCACCGAACCGGCCTGGCAGCGACATTGGCTGGGTGACTCGGTACCCCTCGGTGACGGGCTCCGGGCGCGATACGGCGGGATCGTGCTCGACGTGGCCTGGGCGCTGTTCGAGCTGCACATGCTTCGGGAGCCCACCGCCGATCCGAATCGGGTCTGGGCCCGCCTCACCGGCGACTATCTCCGCATCCGGCCTCATCCCGAGCTGTCGTGGTGGGCGATGCGGGGGCAGCTGGTGGATTCGCCCGGCTACATGATGAACTACGCGATCGGCGCCATCCTGATCGCCGCGCTCCGCGCGCGCACCACGGCGCTGCACGGCCGGTTCGTACCCGCGGACGGCACCTGGTACGGCTGGGTGGCGCCCCGGCTGTTTCGCTTCGGCCTGGAGCGCCCGAGCCGCGACGTGATCGAGGAGTTCCTGGGCGGACCGGTGATGCCGGCGGCACTGCTGGCGGACATGCGGCGCATGAAAAAATGAGGGCGGGCAAGCTGCCCGCCCTCCCGGAAGGCTGCGCGGTCGGCGCTCAGTACGCCGAGTCGCTGGGCGCGCCGGTGCCGATGGTGTCGCCTTGGACGCTGGCCCCGGTGTCACCCACGATCGCGGTATCGGCAGGGGTGAGGCCCGTATCGCTGGCATCCATCGATGGCGCCGCGGTCGTGTCGTCGACCCCGCCGCTTACCGCTCCGGTATCCTGGTCGTTGGTGCGTCCCTGACCACACGCGAGCACCAGTGCGAGCAGGCAGGGAAACGCCATCAGTTTCCGTTTCATGTATAGTACCTCGCTGTTGTGTGGCCCGATCGGTCGATCGGCCAACCTACGTCGGGGCCGTATCGCGAGTAGTGACCCGAGTCACATTCTGGGGGCAACATGTTGATCCGGTGGGTCTTCGCGGCGCTGCATCTGACCGGGCTCGGGATCGCGCTGGGCTCCATCTGGGCCCGGGCCAGGGCCTTCCGCGGCCCGCTCGATCTCGCGGGGCTCCGGCGTCTGTTCTACGCCGACAACTGGTGGGGCGTCTCGGCGCTGATCCTGATCAGTACCGGCCTGGTGCGGGTCCTGGCCGGGCTGGAAAAAGGGATGAACTATTATCTCCAGAATCACGTGTTCTGGGGCAAGATGGCGCTGCTGGCCGGCATTCTGGCCCTCGAGGTGTGGCCCATGGTGACGTTGGTGCGATGGCGAATGCAGGTGGCACGCGGGGCGATGCCGGACACCGGGCTCGCAAGCCGCTTTGCCGGTATCAGCTATGCGCAGGCCGCCCTGCTGCTGGGGATGGTCCTGGCCGCGACCGCCATGGCGCGTGGCATCGGCGTGGTGCCCCCGAGCTGAGCGAGGAGAGACCGTGGAGTATCGTCGGATCGGTTCCCTGGAAGTCTCGGTGGTAGGCCTCGGCTGCAACAACTTCGGGATGCGGCTGGACCAGAAGGCGTCGGCCGGGGTGATCGAGGCGGCGCTGGGGGGGCGAATCAACTTCTTCGACACCTCCGACAGCTACGGGCCCAGCGAGGAGTACCTCGGCAGGACGCTGGGCCGGCGGCGAAGGAGCGTGGTCATCGCCACCAAGTTCGGCAAGCCGGTGCCGGGGCAGGGCGAAGGGGCGACGCCGGAGTATGTGAAGCTCGCGGTCGAAGCCAGCCTCCGGCGGCTCCGCACCGACTACATCGATCTCTATCAGCTCCATGCGCCGGTGACCTCGGTCCCCATCGCCGACACCCTGGGTGCCCTGGACCAGCTGGTGCGCGCCGGCAAGGTGCGGGAGATCGGCTGCTCCAACTTCAACGCACACCAGATCCGGGAGGCGGCGCGGGCCGCACTGCCCCAGTGCGCCCGCTTTGTCAGCGTGCAGAACGAATACAGCCTGTTACATCGCGACCCGGAGGACGGCGTGCTGGGGATCTGCGAGGAGCTGGGCATAGCGTTCCTGCCGTACTTTCCGCTCATGAGTGGCCTGCTGACCGGGAAGTATCGCGTCGGACGCGCGGTGCCCAGCGGAACCCGGATCGCGGAGATGGAGTACTTCCAGCGCGCTCTCACGCCGGAGCGATTGGGGCGGGTCGAGTCGCTGGCACAATACGCCGAGTCCCATGGTCGAAGACTGCTCGATCTGGCGATCTCCTGGCTGATGAGCCGGTCTCCGGTTGCATCGGTGATCGCGGGCGCTACGACACCGGAGCAGGTCAGACGGAACGTGCTCGCCGCAACCTGGCGGCTGTCGCCGGAAGAGCTGGACGAGCTGAACGAAATCGCGCCGCGTTAGCCGGGGTCCCGAGGGCCCGGGCCGAGAGTACCGATGCCGCCGAGTCCGTTGACCAGACTGCGCAAGCTCTGCCTGGCGCTGCCCGAGGCCCACGAGGTCGAGGCCTGGGGCGAGCCGACCTTCCGGGTGCGCAACAAGCTGTTCGCCATGTATGCCGCGCCCAACAACCACCATGGGGCTGGCCGGCCCGCGGTCTGGTGCAAGGCCGCACCGGGCAATCAGTCGCTCATGGTTCGGGCGGCGCCGGGTCGTTTTTTCGTTCCGCCATATGTCGGACCCAGCGGCTGGGTCGGCGTTTGGCTCGATCGGGATCCGGACTGGAGCGAAGTGGACGACCTGCTGCGCGACTCCTATCGGCTCATCGCGCCCAGGAAGCTGCTGGTGACGCTGGGCCAGAAGGGCAAGCCGTGACCACTGCCTGGATCCTGCTGATCGTCGCCGGACTGCTCGAGGTGGTCTGGGCCGTGGGCCTCAAGTACACCGATGGATTCACCCGCCTGGCTGCGACGGTGGTCACTCTCACGGCGATGACGCTCAGCATCGTGCTGCTGGCCCGCGCCCTCCGGAGTATCCCGGTAGGTACCGGCTACGCGGTCTGGACCGGCATCGGCGCCGTGGGCACGGCCTTGGTGGGGATCCTGGTACTGGGGGAGCCCAGGAGCGCCGGCCGGCTGATCGCGATCGCCGCCATCATCGGCGGGATCGTTGGCCTCAAGCTGGCGAGCCCGTCCTGATGCCGGGCGGCACGGCCACCGGACGCGAGCTGGTGCTGCCCGACGGCCGCACGGTGCGGATCCGCCGCGCCGTACCGGACGATGCCGCGCAGGCACTGGCCTACCTGCGCAAAGTCGGCGGCCAGACGATCAATCTCACGTTCGGCGCCGAAGGCCCGGGGATCTCCGAGAGCGAAGAGCGGGAGTATCTGGCGCGAGTGGCGGAGTCGGACAATTCGCTCGCCATCTTCGCCGTCGTAGGCGAGGAGATCGTGGGAGGGCTCACCTTCGACGGCGGGAAGCGGCCCCGGATGCGGCATGCCGGTGAGTTCGGGATCAGCGTGGCGCAGGAGTACGCCGGACGCGGCATCGGCCGGGCCCTGATCGAGTATATGATCGAATGGGCCGAGCGCGGGGGCGTGGTCCGCAAGATCAATCTCAAGGTGAGAGTAGACAACACCGCCGCCATCCGGTTGTACCAGAGCATGGGCTGGGTTCCCGAGGGGCGGACCACTCGGGACACCTTAATCGACGGGCAGTTCAATGACTGCCTGCTGATGGGGAGGCAGGTGGACGGGCCGGCTCGGGGGTAGACCCGTGGTCAATGCACCGCCTATCAAAGAAGCCAGTGCATCTCCAAGGGATCCCGCATTCTCGTACCGCCGCTCGGGATTCTTCTCCAGCAGTCGTCCCACGATCGCCGCCAGCGCGCGGGGGACCTCGGGACGCACCGACTGGATGGCTACGGGTTCCCGGAACTGGATCGCGTGAAAGAGCGAATACCAGAGCCCATCCGGTGACTCACGGAACGGCGGGACACCGGTCAGCATCTCGTAGGTCACGGCCCCGAGCGCCCAGAGATCGACCCGGTGGTCCGCCGGCTCACCGGCCGCTTGCTCCGGGCTCATATACGCCAGAGTCCCCGACACCGTGCCGGTACGGCTCCGCGTCCCTCCGTCGATCCGAGCCACCCCGAAATCGAGGATGGTGAGCAGTCCATCCCTGCTCACCATCAGGTTGGAAGGCTTGACGTCGCGGTGGACGATCCCCGCCGCGTGGGCGTGCGCCAGCCCGGCTGCCATCTGTCGCAGATAGTCCACCGCTTCGGCCACAGGCAGCGGGCCCCGCGCGATCTTCTCCTTCAGCGTTTCCCCCTCGTAGTACGGCATCACCAGAAGGGGACGACCATCGGCCGTCCACTCCACTCCATGAATCGCGCAGAGATTCGGGTGGCTCAGGGACGCGGCCACCCGTGCCTCGCGGAGCAGACGGCGATCGTGCAGGCGCCGGTCACCCGGGCCGTCGGCCAGAAGCTTGAGTGCCACCGTGCGCCGGGTGCGGCGATGCCGGGCCCGGAAGACCACACCCATCCCGCCGGTGCCCAGCCGCTCCAGGACCTCGTAGTCACCCAGCGCGCACGCCGCCGCGAGGGCGCCGCGGGCCCGCGCCACTGTCTGCGCCAGCCGCTCCTCGTCGTAGGGCTTGAGCAGGTAGTCCACCGCATTCACGTCGAAGGCCCGCACCGCATGCTGGGCATGCGCCGTCACGAAGACGACGCGCGGCGGCCTGGCATCACCCAGGGACTCGAGCAACCCGAAGCCGTCCTGCCCCGGCATCTGCACGTCGAGGAAGACCAGCTCCGGCCCCTCCAGCGCAATGGCCCGGGCAGCGGTCGCGGCGTCGGCGTACTCGCCGACCAGGTCCACGTCGGCGTAGTCGGCCAGCATGCCACGGAGCCGCTGCCGCGCCAGGGGTTCGTCATCCACGATCACGGTGCGCATGGTCGCTCCCTCAGTCGGCGCGCGCGGCCTTCCACGCAATGGCGGCGACCTGAATCCGCGGGGTCTCGATCGTCCGCGACGTGGCCGTGATCAGCTGCCCGGAGTTCTTCTGACGCGGGACATACGCCAGGCCCGTGTTGCGGGTCCTGGGGTCCCGGGTGACGAGAATGGCGTCGGCTCCCATCTCGGCTGCTTTGATCCGGGCCCGCGCGATGAGATCGCCGTAATCGCCGTCACTCAGCTCGGAGGCGGCGACTTCGATGGTGCCGACCTCCTCGAAGGGCCGGTTGGGCCTGGTCTCGGTGAAGACTTCGACCTGGTCGCCCGAGGCCTTGGGCGCGATCTGCCGGAAGGTGGTGGCCCGAGTGGTCGGGGCGCAGGCGGCAAGGGTCAGCATCAGCGCGGCGGCGATCGCTGGGCGGTACATGAGAATCCTCCTGGTCATGCGTGGTTGGCTCGTCGTCACGCCCCCAAGAAGGGACTCCGGAGCTGCCGCGAAAAGACGTCATGGGGCCGGCCCCGGAGGGAACGGGGTGGAGCCCGCCGCGCCAGGGACGAATCGTCACGCCAGCTGCCGCGTTCACCCCGCCATCAACGCCCTCGTCCCCAGCGGCGTAGCGAGGCCCAATTGCCCGCGCTACCGTAGACTCATGGCCGCCGCCCGCTCCCCGCTCCCGCCGCTCGCCAGGGCGCTCACTCCGCTCCAGTGGGCCGTGATCCTGGGACTCTGGTTCGCCCTGGAGATGCTCGCGGCCAACCCGCTGCAGCAGCAGCTGGCGGCCCGCGGCATCGTGCTGGAGCTGGACCACGTCCGCATCGGCCAGGTGATCGACTGGGGGGTGTGGGCCGTCCTGCTCTGGCCGATCTTCGCCACTCTGGACCGGCTGCCCCTCCGGCGGCGCCGCTGGCCGGTGGCGCTGGTCGGCTGGGCCGGCGCCGGTCTCCTCTTCGGCGCGGTGCATGCGGCCATCGTCCAGCCGCTCCTTCACCTGGTGGCACCCTGGCTGGGGCTGCCGGCACGGGAGCTGGCGATCCCGGAGCTGGGATGGCGGCAGATGGCGCGCGACGACGCGGGCAACTTCGTCTTCCTCGCCGCCGGCTATCTGGTGACGCAGCTGATCCA
>DATBJC010000089.1:0-123785 GCA_036556625.1 Gemmatimonadales bacterium | reverse complement strand
GATCCCGGTCCGCTCCACGATCCACTCGTCGGACGTGTCGAGCATCTGGGTCAGGTCGTGGTTGGTGAGCACCCCGGGCGGCACCGCGGTCCCCACGCTCGCCAGCTCAGCAAAGGGCCGAGGGATCATGTCGAGGCAGTCGTCTGGCGCTGAGCGAACTCGGCGCCGATATGCTGACTCAAGCCGGCCCGGGCGGCCTGGACCGCTACCTTGATGGCGTTCTTGATCGCGTTGGAGCTCGAGGAACCATGGCAGACGATGGACACACCCTTCACTCCCAGCAACGGGGCGCCGCCGTAGGTGGAGTAGTCGAGCACCCGATTGAGGTCGGCCATCTCCGGACGATTGAACACGTCCGGGATCCGGTTCTTGAGCAGGCCGACGAACACTCGAGCCGAGGACTCGTAGAACTTGAGCACGATATTGCCGACGAAGCCGTCGCAGACCACGACATCCACCCGGATGCGCTGCTGCGGTCCGGGCAGGATGTCTCGGCCCTCGATGTTGCCGACGTAGTTGATCCGGAGGGCTTTTTTGAGCAGCTGATGCGCCTCGCGGACGATCGCCGTCCCCTTCTCTTCCTCCTCTCCCACATTCAGCAACCCGACTGCCGGCGTGGCCCGGCCCATGATGTCGCGCATGTACACCGTGCCGAGGTAGGCGAAGCCGAGCAGCTCACGGGCGGAGCAGTCGAGATTGGCGCCTCCGTCGAGCACCAGGACCGGGTCGGCGCCGGTAGGAAACAAGGTGGCCACAGTGGCCCGCTCGACGCCGTCGTGGAGGCCGAGCAACATGGTCGAGCCGGCGAGCATGGCTCCGGTATTGCCGGCGGAAATGAAGGCGTCGGACCGGCCGTCCCGCTGGAGCGCGAGACCCACCACCAGGCTGGAGTTGGGTTTTTTCCGGACCGCCTGAAGCGGCTTCTCGCTCATCCCGATGACATCGGGTGCCTCGTGCAGCTCGAGGCGGCCGCGATCCACACCGGGATGCCGGGCCAATTCGGCCTCGATGGCGCTGGAGCGGCCGACCAGCTGGATCAGGAACCCGTCAGGTTGTCCGGCGAGAGCCTCCAGCACACCCGCGACTTCGGTTCGCGGAGCGCTGTCGCCCCCCATCGCGTCCACCGCGACGCGAATCACGCTCAGGCGTCCTCGACCTCGACCCGCTTCTTACCACCGTAATAGCCGCAGGAGTCACACACCCGGTGCGGCAGCTTGGGCGAGCTGCACCGGGGACAGGGCTGGGTGCGCATGCCGGCGCCGGAGTGATGCCCCCGCCGCAAGCGCTTTTTCATCTTCGAGGTCCGGCGCTTCGGAACTGCCATGATGTCCTCAAGAGGGTTCGGCGGGAGGGTGACAGGCGCACGGCCCCGCGTTCAGATCGGCCCCGCACTTGGGGCAGAGCCCGGCACAATCGTCTCGGCAAAGGAGCAGGTGGGCTTGGGCGGCGAGGGCAAGCTCTTCCCGGACCACCGCGGCCACGTCCACGGCAGCGGCCCGCTCGGGCAGCGGGTAGAAATCCGGGTCGTCGGCGGCCTCGGAGTCGGAGGTGAAGACCGCCGCATCCACCTCGACGTCCACCTCGTCGATCACTTCAGTGAGACACCGCCGGCACTCGCCCCGCACCACGCCGTGGAGGTCGCCGCGCCAGAGATACTCGCCGTCCCCGGTGGCCTGGAGCTGTCCCTGCACCGTGACCGGACCGACCAGATCGAGCCCCAGCCCTTCGAAGGTCGGATCCTCGGGTGCGAGCTCGCCCACCGTCCGGACCGGGCCCCGCTGGAGGTCCCGGATATCGACTCGCAGCATAGCCCGTTAACCTAATTACGACAACTACTTGAAGCAACCCGCATCAGTCGGTGAAGAGGGAGGAGTATGCGGGGGAAAGGGGGATGTCTAGGCCCCCTTCAGCCCCAGAGGCCCGCCAGCTCTCCCTCGGGAAAAAAGAACCGGACCTCCCGATCGGCGTTCTCCTGGCTGTCGGAGGCGTGAATCGCGTTCTTGCCCTTCGACTCGGCGTAGAGCTTCCGAATGGTCCCCGGCGCGGCCTCGGCCGGGTCGGTCGCCCCGATGACCGTGCGAAGATGAGCCACCGCATTTTCACGCTCGAGCGCCATGGGCAGACAGGGGCCGCTGGTCATGAACCGCACCAGCTCATCGTAGAACGGACGTCCGCGGTGCACCTCGTAAAAGGCACCCGCCTCCGGCGTGGTGAGTCGGGTCAGGCGGGCTGCCCGAACGACGAACCCCGCCTGCTCCAGGTGGGCCACGATCTTGCCGCTCTTGCCCCCGGCGATCGCGTCCGGCTTGATGATGCCCAGCGTCAGGGTGGATGATGCCAACGGACCTCCGCACAAACGTCGTGAAGGGTGAAGCGTGAAGCGGAGAAACGAGTGAACGTCCCGCTTCACGTTTCACGCTTTACTCTTTACGCCTTTTTTCCTCTTGCTTGAGAGCAGTTCCACCACGTCTATCGGTCGGCGCATGATGCCGATTCCCGCCGCTTCGAACGCCCCCAGTTTCTCCTCGGCCGTGCCCGAAGAGCCCGAGATGATCGCGCCGGCGTGGCCCATGCGGCGCCCCTTGGGTGCGGTCTGCCCGGCGATGAAGCCGACCACCGGCTTGGACACTTTCTCCGCCACGAATGCCGCGGCATTCTGCTCGTCGGTGCCGCCGATCTCGCCGATCATGACGATCGCGTCGGTCTCGGGATCGTCCTGAAAGGCGGCGAGGCAGTCGATGAAATTGGTGCCGATGATCGGATCGCCGCCGATCCCCACACAGGTGCTCTGGCCGATCCCGTTGCGGGTGAGGTGATTCACCACTTCGTAGGTGAGCGTCCCGCTGCGGGAGACCAGGCCGATACGGCCCGGGGTGCAGATGTTGCCGGGGATGATCCCGATTTTAGCCCGGCTGCCGGGCGTGATGAGACCGGGACAGTTGGGGCCGATCAGGCGCACATCCCGGCTCCGCACGAACGGCATCGCGCGGCTCATGTGCATCACCGGAATTCCCTCGGTGATACACACCACCAGCGGGATTCCGGCGTCAGCCGCCTCGATCACCGCGGCAGCGGCCGCCATGGGCGGCACATAGATGACGGTGGCGTTGGCATCGGTGGCGCGCACCGCGTCGGCCACGGTATTGAACACCGGGACCTTGCCGTCGAAGGTCTGCCCGCCCTTGCCCGGCGTCACGCCCGCCACGACGTTGGTGCCGTATTCGATCATCTGGCGGGCATGAAAGGATCCTTCGCGGCCGGTGATTCCCTGGATGACGAGCCGGGTGGACCCGTCGGCGAAGATGCTCACGAGCCCCCCTGCGCCAGCTTCACCACGCGCTGTACGGCTTGGTCCATGTCACTCAGGGCGGTCATCCCCACTTCATTCAGGATCCGGATAGCCTCGGTTTCGTTGGTGCCGGTCAGGCGGATCACGATCGGCACGTTCACCCTGAACTGCCTCGTCGCCGCCACGATGCCGTTGGCCACGTCGTCGGTCCGGGTGATGCCGCCGAAGATGTTGAAGAGAATCGCCTTCACGTGGGGGTCGGCGGTGATGATCTTGAGCGCGTTGATGACCTTCTCCGGACTCGAGCTGCCCCCGATGTCCAGAAAGTTGGCCGGCTCGCCGCCGTAGTACTTCACCAGATCCATCGTGGCCATCGCGAGACCTGCCCCGTTCACCACACACCCCACGTCGCCGTCGAGCTTGATGAAGGACAGATTGGCCCGCCGGGCCGCGGCCTCGCTTGGCTCCTCGGCCGAGTCATCTCGCAGCACACCCAAATCCGGCCGCCAGAAGAGCTCGTTGTCGTCGATCACGATCTTGGCATCGAGCGCCAGCACCTTGCCGTCGGGGGTCGTGACCAGCGGATTGATCTCCGCCAGCGAGGCGCCGTTGTCGATGAAGGCGCGGTAGAGCTGCTCCATGATCCTGGCAGCGGCCTTCACTTGGGCGAAGTCACGGTACAGCGCGAAGGCGAGCGAGAGGGCCTGGTGGGGGAACAGGCCGTGGGTGGGATCTACCGGCAGGCGCACGATCTTCTCGGGGGTCTTGGCCGCCACCTCTTCGATGTCGACCCCGCCGGCCGAGCTCACCATGAAGACCGGACGCTGGGTTTCCCGGTCCATGATTAGACCGAGGTAGCTCTCGGTGGCGATCTCGGCTGCCGGCACCACGAGCACTTTGTGAACGGTCAGTCCCTTGATGGTCATGCCCAGGATCTGGGCCGCCTCGTCCGCGGCCTCGGCCGGATTGCGGGCCAGCTTGACGCCGCCGGCTTTGCCTCGGCCACCGGCGTGCACCTGCGCCTTGATCACCACGGTGCCGCCGATTCGCCGGGCGATCGCCTCCGCCTCGGTGGGGGTCGAGGCGACGTCGCCGTCGAACATCGGGATGCCCGCCGCCTTCAGCAGCGTGCGGGCCTGGTACTCATGCAGGTTCACTGGTCCCTCACGATCGTCGTGCCGGTCTCGCCGCGCAGCGCGGGCGGCCCCGATCCCAGGTGCGCGATGATGGCGCGACCTTCGCCGGCCTTGGCGAATCCGGCGGCCGCTTCGACTTTCGGGCGCATGCCGCCGGCGTCCAGAGCGCCGCTGGCGATCATTTCCTCGGCCCGGGCCACCGTCATCCGGCGGATCGGGCGGGCGGCCGGAGTGCCCCACCCCTCGTACACTGCCTCGACGTTGGTCAGGATCAACAGCACGTCGGCCTCGAGCTGCCGGGCCAGCACCGCCGCCACCCGATCCTTGTCCACCACCGCGTCTACGCCCTCGAGCCCGAGGATGGGATCGTCATAGACCGGCGGACCGCCACCACCGGCAGCAATCACGATCGCGTTCTGCTCCAGCAGGCGGCGCACCACCGGGAACTCCACCACAGCGAGAGGCAGCGGGCTGGTGGTCATGCGGCGCCAGGCCCCGCCCCCGTCCCGGGCGACGGCCCGGCCCGCATCCTTGAGCCGCGCCGCCTCCTCGTCCGTCAGCGGCTGTCCGATCGGCTTGGTCGGGCGCGAAAGCGCCGGGTCGAACCGATCCACCAGCGTCTGGGTCACGACCGTCACCACGTCACGCTGCAGCCGGGCGGACGCCAGCGCGTTCTGCAGTGATTGCTGGAGCATGTAGCCGATCCAGCCGGCCGTTTCCGCAACCAGCACACCCAGCGGCAGCGGCTCGACGATGCGACGCGCCGCTTCGTTGCGCACCAGGGAGTCGCCCACCTGCGGTCCGTTGCCATGCACCAGGACGATCCGCCAGCCTTCGCGCGCCAGCGTGACGACGGCCGCCATGCTCTCGCGGGCATGGCGGAACTGGTTGGTGATCGTCGCGGGCTCGCCCGCGCGGGAGAGGGCGTTGCCCCCCAGCGCTATCACCGCGGTCTTCACGTGCCCGCCCGGCTCAAAACGCGCTGCAAGCTAGTCCTGCCCCTGGGGGGGAGCAAGCTCGCGCTCCATCGTATCGGCGGGCAGGCCGAGTGCCTCTCTCAGCGCGCGCCACGCCTGGCCGAACACGGCCCAGTGCCCCTGCCGCAGCGCCGAATCGGCCCGCTCGAGCCAGCGCCGTGCCTCCTCCAGCCGGGTGGCCTGTGCGCTGCCGGCGATGGACGGAACCGACGCACCCAACAGGTTGCTCCAGGCCTCCCGCAGTGTGCGGCCGGCGCCGAGCCGGTCGCCCACCGCGGCCACGCTGACCCAGGCGAGAACCGGCCCCCGCCGCGGGTCCCGGGCGAAGTGCGACTGATAGGCCACCGGCCCCGTGCCTCCCAGGTTCACTCGGACCGGGCCGTGCTCGAGCTGGCCTCCGTCGTCGCCGATCGAGTCGTTGAGCGCGTCATACGACGCGAAGTGACTCCAGCGGTTTTCCAGCGCCGAGCGGGTCGGCAGCGTGGCCGAGGAATCGAACCGCACCAGGCGGAGCCCTTCGCCGCTGGCGGGCCCGGTGGCGACCAGAATCCCCCCCAGGCGACGCTCGGTGGCTCGCTCGTACACCGCTACCCGCAATGGCCCCGCGGTGTCATCGCTCCACGCGAGGTCGGTGGCCGGCAGATCGGCTCCATGGGAGCTGGGCCGGCCGCCAAGGCTCCCGAGCTGGCTGGCCGTCTGTTCCAAGTAGCTGGCCTGAACCCGGAAGAGCTCCGACGGGTATGGCGCGGCGCGGCGTACCGCCTCGGGAATGGCCGAGGCGGGCTCGACCACGCCGCCGGTCGCCGCCGCCCACGCCGCCGCGAGTCCATTCATTCCCGGCCGGAGATAGATGTGGGTCACGCCGGTGGCGGCATCCACCGTCGCCACGAACCCTGCTTCCAACGCGCCGATCTCACGCGCGCGCCACTGCAGCCGGACGCTCAAGGGAAAGGTTCGCGGGGCCAGATAACCGTCCACCACCCACACGAGGCCGCGGTTCACGATACGGGGAGCCGGATCGCCCCAACGCGCGAAGGGCGCCAGGGTCCGTAACCGCTCCGCCGGCGACAGACGCCAGTCGACTTTGGACCGGGCCGGCATCTGTCGCAGCAGCCCACCGGCCTGGAGAGCCCAGGCGAGCATGACGCGGCGTGCCCAGCCGCCCACCGCGACTCCCTTCCGTTCGGCGGGCTCGAACCGGTACAGTGGCGCGTCAGGACGGTAGGCCTCGAGACCGAGCTCCAGGTAGTCCGCCCGATCCACACCGGGCGCCGTGTCAGTCGCGGTGTAAAAGAGCGGCTGCCCCAGGCGGCCGGTTCGATCGTCGGCGACGGCCGTAGCCGAGGAGTGACCATTGGGCGCGGTCCTGACCGTGAGCCACACCGGGCGAGGCTTACCGCGCACGGTGAGCACCGCCGGATCGATGGCGAGCACCTCATTCGAGTCGACCCCAGTGGCATGACGGATCGTCTCCGCGTTCCACAGCGAGGGGACTCTCGGTAGCAATGGAGCGCCCGAGGACCTCACCCGATCCTCGGCGAGCGACTCCAGCCCGTAGGCGAGGCGGTTGAGCCCGTCCACCGCCGATGCCGCGGCGGCCGGCTCTCCTTTCCCATCCATGGCGGGCGGCACGATCCAGTGTCCCCCGAGCGACGCGAGCGACAGCGCGATCCAGCCGCCGGCCGCGAGCGTATGCCGGGGCCGCAGCGCCCAGGCGGCGGACAGGCCGGCGGTCGCGAGCGCGACCCCCACCAGGATCGGTGACATCAGCTGCGTCGCATCCCAGGCCGCACGATCCACCGGCTTCCCCAGACCTGCCACCAGCTCGTACGGCTCCAGGGAGTAGCCCCACACCAGCGCCAGCGCGAAGGCGGTCAGCAACCAGCCGATATGCGCGCGGGCGTGATCGTTGATGGCCGGCCGGCCCTCCAGCCAGCGGACGGCGCCGACCAGGACGTACAGCCCGAAGACGATGCCCAGCGCCAGCACCACCAGCAGGGTGGCGAAGCCATGGGCCAGACGCCACGCCGGAAGCTGCGCCACGTAAAGCCCGACGTCGTGGTGAAGCAGCGGGTCGGTCACGCCGTAGCTGACTCCCTGCCAGGCCAGCGCCACCTGCTGCCAGCGCTCCGCGCCGCCGGTACCGACCAGCAGACCGAGAATGGCGCCCGATCCCACGACCACGGCGAGCAGCACGCCGGGCGTGAGCGCTTCGCGAAACTCGAGGTTGGCGACGTTGCGCCGGACTTGAACCGATCCGACGGCGCGATAGACGATCAGCAGGTGGCCGATGAACCAGGCCGAGGCGAGGAGAAATCCCGCGAGGTCCAGCGTGAGTCTGAGGACGTGCCAATCGGTGAGGAACTCGACCGCCGCGGGAGAGATCTGGGCGGCCCACCAGCGGTCGGCGAGCAGACCCGCCGCCCACCGGCCGACGAACAGCAGGGCGACGAGTCCGGCGATCGCAGCGATCAGCCGGCGGCCGCGGCGGCTCACGGCCCTAGGCGCGGACGCCCTGCCCGGCGAGCCAGCCGACCACTTCGCCGCGGTAGGCGTCCAGCGCCGCCGGATCGGTGGCCTCGAAGCGCAGCACGAGAATCGCCTGGGTATTCGAGGCGCGCAGCAGGCCCCAACCCTGCGGAAAGGTGATGCGCACTCCGTCGATGGTGTTGACCGGGTAGCGAGCCGCGAAGTGTTTCGCCGCCCGCTCCACGATGGCGAACTTCTCCGCTTCCGGGGCCTCCACCCGGATCTCCGGGGTGGCGAACGTCTTGGGCAGGTCCGCCAGATGCGCGGCGAGGCCGAACGGCTTCCGGCTCACGATCTCCAGGAGTCGGGCTGCGGCGAAGATCGCATCGTCGAACCCGAGATAGTCTCCCCCGAAGAACATGTGGCCGCTCATCTCGCCGGCGATCGGCGAGCGCAGCTCCTTCATCTTGGCCTTGATCAGGGAGTGGCCGGTCTTCCACATGACCGGCTCCGCCCCGGCTTCGCGGAGCGCCGCGGGGAGCACCTCCGAACACTTCACGTCGAAGATGACCGGCGTCCCGCTGCCGAAGCGCTTCACCGCATCGCGGCCGAAGATGACCAGCAGCTGGTCGCCCCAGATGATCTGACCGGTCTCATCCACCGCGCCGATCCGGTCCGCATCGCCGTCGAAGGCGATCCCCAGCTCGGCCCCGGTCCGGCGGACGGCCTCCTGGAGGTCCTCCAGATTCTCCGGCACGGTCGGATCGGGATGATGGTTGGGGAAGGTGCCGTCCGACTCGCAGAAGAGCGGCGTCACTTCGGCGCCGAGCGCCTGGAGGGTGGAGACGGCAATCACGCTCCCCACGCCGTTCCCACAGTCGGCGATCACCTTCACCCGGCGTTCCAGCCGATGCCGCCCGACGATCGCTTCCCGATAGCGCTGGAGCACCGAGTTGTCGGTGGTCTCCTTGCCGGGTCCGCTGCGCCACCGCTCGGCGGTGACGATCTCCCAGAGGCCCAGGATGTCGTCGCCGTGGAACGCCTCGCCTCCGAGCACCATCTTGAAGCCGTTGAACTCCGGCGGATTGTGCGATCCGGTGACCTGCACCCCACCGTCGGTCTTGAGGGCCGAGACGGCGAAATACAGCGCGGGTGTTGGCAGCGTCCCCACATCCACTGCGGTGCCCCCCGCGTCGGCGATCCCGAGCCGAATCCCCTGGGACAAGGCGGGACCCGATGGCCGGTTGTCCCGGCCGACCGCGAGCACCGGCAGATGGCCGATGCGGTCCCACGCCACCGTGGTGAAGGCGCGCCCCAGCGCGCGGGCAAGGTCGGGGGTCAGCTCCTCGTCCACCAGCCCGCGCACGTCGTACTGGCGGAAGATGGATTGGGGAACCTTCATCTCACTGCCCCGCCATGGGAATGGCCGTCTGCGTCAGGGTCCGGGCGCTGGTTCCCGCCAGGTCGAGCAGCTCGCGGGGCCAGACGCCGAACAGCAGCACCGCTGCCACCGAGAGGGCGATGGCGCCGGCAGCTGTCCGACTCAACCCGACGGCGGCGTGGTGCTCCGGGCTGGGCGACGGGCGCATATACAGCGCCATGATGACCGGGAGATAGTAGCCCGCCGAGAGCACGCTGGTGAGCACCAGGATCACCGGCAGGATCATCTGCCCTTCGGCCACCACCGCGCTGATGATGTACCACTTTCCGATGAAGCCCACGGTGCCGGGGAATCCCACCAGCGACAGCATGCAGACGCTGAGTCCGAAGGCGATGGCCGGCCGCTCCGCGGCCAGGCCGGCGATGTCGTCGTACGTGACGTCGCGCTCCCCGCCCCGGCCCAAGGCGGTGAGCAGTCCGAAGCTCGCCAAGGTGGTCAACCCGTAGGCCAGGAGGTACAGCAGAACGGCACCGGCGCCGGCGAGGGTGCCGGTCCAGACCGCCACCAGCATGTAGCCCGCGTGGGCGATGGAACTGTAGGCCAGCATTCGCTTGAGCGACCGCTGCGCCAGCGCGACGAGATTGCCGACCACCATCGAGGCGATGGCGAGCGCGGCGATGATCGGCTGCCAGATGGCGATCGAGCTGGGGAACGCCTCGATGAGCACCCGAACCAGGGCGGCGAAAGCGGCCGCCTTGACGCCGGTGGCCATGAAGCCGCTGACGGGCGTGGGCGATCCGTCGTACACGTCGGGGGCCCACATGTGAAACGGCACCGCCGAGATCTTGAATCCCATGCCGATGAGCAGGAGGCCGAGCCCCAGGGCGGCCATCAGCGGAATCGGCCGGCCCGACAGCTGGGCGCCGATCAGCGACAGGTTGGTCGTGCCGGTCGTACCATAGACCAGGGCGATACCGTACAGCAGGAACCCGGAGGCGAAGGCGCCGATGAGGAAGTACTTGAGCGCCGCCTCCGAACTGAACGGATCTGCCCGGTTGTATCCCGCCAGGACATACACAGCGACCGACATCACTTCCAGGCCGAGGAAGAGCACGATCAGGTCCTCCGCCCCGGCGAGGAACATCATGCCGGCGGTGGCCAGCAGGACCAGCGGATAATACTCCGGCGCCAGGAGCCGCTCGCGCTCCAGGTAGCCGAGCGAAATGAGCACGGTGCCCGCGGCGGACAGCAGCGCGATCATCGAGGCGCCGTAGCGGAAGGGATCCAGCGCCACCATCTGCGCCAGCCCATCCGGCGCGGCACGACCGACCCAGAGCGCCGCCACCCCTGCCCCGGTCAGCAGCAGCCCGGCCAGTGACAGCCAACCGGCCAGGCGGCTGTCCTCGGCGGTCTGATGTCGCCAGCTCACGACCAGCAGCACGACCAGCGCCCATCCGGAGAGCACGATCTCCGGAAGCAGGGCGATCGTGATGCCGAGCGGCGTGCCCAGATCGATCTGGTTCATGGCCGGACCTCGACGGTGGAGCCGCGCACCGCGACCGGCTGGACCGCCCGAGTAGGCTGGGCCAGCTGGAGGTAGCGCTGTGCCGCCGGCTCCATCCGCCGCAGCACCGGCGCCGGGTAGAGGCCCAGCCAGACGATACCTATCAGCAGCGGCACCATGACCGCGAGCTCACGGCGGTCGAGGTCGGGCATGCGCTCGTTCTCCGGATTGTCGAGCCGATGGTAGATGATCCGCTGCAGGGCCCAGAGGAGATACGCCGCGGCGAAGATGACACCGGTGGTGGCCAGGACCGTGGCGATCGGGAAGGCCCCGAAGCTGCCGACCAGCACCAGGAACTCCCCCACGAACCCGTTGAGGCCGGGAAGCCCGATGGAGGAGAGCGCCACGACCGTGAAGACCAGGCTGAAGAGCGGCATGACACGCGCGATGCCGCCGTAGTCGTCGATCAGGCGGGTGTGCCGCCGCTCATACATCATGCCGACCAGGAGGAACAGCGCTCCCGTGGAGAACCCGTGGCTGATCATGACCATGAGCGATCCCTGGACGCTCTGGAGCGTGCCGCCCCAGATGCCGAGCATCACGAAGCCCAGATGGCTCACCGAGGAGTAGGCCACCAGCTTCTTGATGTCGGGCTGCACCATCGCCACCAGGGCCCCGTAGATCACGCCGATCACCGCGAGCACCACGACGATCCGGCTGACGGCCGGGCTCAGCGCCACATGGGGAAAGAACGGAACGGCGAATCGCAGGAATCCGTAGGTGCCGATCTTGAGCATGACGGCGGCGAGCAGGACGCTCCCCGCGGTCGGCGCTTCGACGTGGGCGTCGGGCAGCCAGGTGTGGAACGGGAAGATCGGGACCTTGATCGCGAAGGCGATCGCGAAGGCGGCGAAGAGCCAGGGGGCCAGTGATCCGACCACGCCGATGTTGGTCAGAATCTGATCATAGGAGAAGGAGATGGTGCCGGTGACCGACTGGATCCGCCACACCAGGGCGACGATCGCCACCAGCATCAGCAGCGAGCCCGCCATAGTATAGATGAAGAACTTGATGGCCGCATAGAGCCGGTTGGCCCCGCCCCAGACCCCGATGATGAAGTACATCGGGATCAGCATCACCTCGAAGAAGATGTAGAAGACGAAGAGATCGAGCGCGATGAACACCCCCACCAGGCCAGTGAGCAGGGTGAGCATCAGGGCATAGTAGCCGCGCTCCCGGTTGGTGATGTAGCGCCAGCTCGCGAGCACGCTGATCGGCATCAGGAGGGTAGTCAGCAGCACCATAACCAGCGAGATGCCGTCGATCCCCACCCGGTAGCTGATGCCCCAGTTCGGAATCCAGGGTGTATTGGAGACCAGCTGCAGGGTTCCCCGGGACGAGTCCAATGCCCACCAGAGGCCCAGCGAGAGCACCAGTTCCAAGATCGTGACGACGAGCGCGGTCCACTTGGCGGAGGATTCCGGCCCCAGCAGTACCGGCACCACCCCGAGCAGCGGGAGCACGATCAGGAGGTGGAGAATCCACTGCCCGTAGCCGACGGAGTCGAGGAATTCGGTCATCGCATCACCGGATCACGGCGCGAAGGATCCAGAGTGCACCTACGAGGAAGAGCACCACGTACACGCCCACCTGTCCGGTCTGGAGTCGGCTTCCGACCCAGCCCAGCCCCCGGGAGAGCTTGGCGGTGCCGTTCACGGCGGCCCCGTCCACCACGCCCTGGTCCACGCCCTTCCACAGGACCACCCGGGAGAGCCACACGACCGGCCGGACCACGGCCGCGTCATAGATCTCGTCGACGAAGTACTTGCGGTGGAGCACCCGGGCCAGTCCGGTCTCTGCGGGCGACTCCCGGGCGGGCACGACGCGGCGGGCCAGCGTCGCACGATAGCCCAGCACCAGACCCAAGACGCCGATCAGAACGGCGCCGCCCACCAGGAACAACTCCGTGCTGCCATGCGGCAACTCGACTCGCGCGAAGGGCGCGCTGGGCGCGGTGACCGGCTCGAGCCAGGTCTCCAGGGCGTGGTGGCCGCCTGCGAACGTGGGCAGGTTGATGACGCCGCCGATCACGGTGAGCACGCCCAGGACCACCAAGGGGCCGGTCATGATCCAGGGCGCCTCGTGCAGGTGGCGGCGCTCCTCCGTCCCGGTCCGGTTCTCGCCCAGGAACGTCATCACCATGAGCCGCGCCATGTAGAAGGCGGTGAGGAAGGCGGCGACGACACCAAAGGCGTAAAACAGGTAGTACACCGGCATCTCCGCGCCGCGGGCGAACGCGGAGGCCAGGATCTCGTCCTTGGAGAAGAAACCGGAGAGCGGTGGAACGCCGGCGATCGCGAGCGTGGCCAGGGTCATGAGCCAGAAGGTCACGGGCAGGTGCTGGCGCAGCCCACCCATGTTGCGCATGTCCTGAGCGTCATCGTGGGCATGAGTGGCGTGATACGCATGGTGCATCGCGTGGATCACGCTGCCCGCGCCCAGAAAGAGCAGCGCCTTGAAGAACGCATGGGTCACCAGATGGAAGATGCCGGCGGCGAAGGCGGCCGACCCGACTCCGACGAACATGTAGCCGAGCTGGGAGACCGTGGAATACGCCAGCACCTTCTTGATGTCGTACTGCCGGAGCGCGATGGTGGCGGCGAAAAGCGCGGTGACGGCCCCGATGCCGGCAACCACGGCGCTGGAGACCGGGGCCATCGCGAAGAGGACATTGGTCCTGGCGACCAGGTAGACCCCGGCCGTGACCATGGTGGCCGCGTGGATCAGCGCCGAAACCGGCGTCGGGCCGGCCATCGCGTCAGGCAGCCAGGTATAGAGCGGGATCTGGGCGGATTTGCCGGTGCAACCGAGGAAGAGACACAGGGTGATCAGGGTGACGATCGCGCCGCCCGCTTCCAGAGCTCCGGGAGCGCGGGCGGCGATCTGGGCCAAGTCGAGGGTGCCCAGCTCGCGCCAGAGCAGGAACATGGCGACCAGCACGCCGAAGTCGCCGATTCGGTTCATGATGAAGGCCTTCTTGCCCGCGTCCGCGTTGGCCTTGTCGGTGAACCAGAATCCGATCAGAAGGTAGGAGCAGAGTCCCACGCCTTCCCACCCGATGAACAGCACCGGCAGGTTGGACCCCAGCACCAGGACCAGCATGAACACGATGAAGAGGTTGAGATAGGCGAAGTACCGCGCGTAGCCCGGATCTTCCCTCATGTATCCGACGCTGAAGAGATGGATCAGGCTCCCCACTCCGGTCACCACCAGCAGCATGACGCCGGAGAGCTGATCCACCTGGAACGCGAGATCCACCTGAAGAGCACCGGCCGGCATCCAGGACCACAGCGGCACGATGTGCGGCTCGTGCGGCGGCTGTGCCAGCAGCCCCTGGTAAATGCCTAGACAGACCCCGAAGGCGGCGAGCAGGACGCCGGGGCCGACGATCGAGACGGCCAGCTTGGGCGCATCCCGGTGCAAAGCCAGGGCTCCGTTGACCAGGAACCCGGCCAGGGGAAGCGCCACGGCGAGCCAGACCCAGTGCGCGGCCATCATCAGCCCCGAAGCAGGTTGATGTTCTGCAGGTCCACCGACCGCTTGTGCCGGAAGATGGCGAGAATGATGGCGAGCCCCACCGCCGCTTCGGCGGCGGCCACCGTCATCACGAAGAACACCATGACCTGCCCGCTGGCGCCGTGCAGCTGGGCCAGCGCCACGAAGCTCAGGTTCACCGCGTTCAGCATCAGCTCGATGCACACGAAGAGCACGATGGCATTGCGCCGGAGCAGCACCCCGGCGACGCCGAGGCTGAAGAGAATGGCGGAGAGCCCCAGGGCCGGCCCCAGCAGGGGGGCGATCTGGTCGGTCATCAGATCCTCCGTTTGGCCAGCACCACCGCGCCGACGATGGCCGCGAGGAGCAGGATGGAGGTGATCTCGAACGGCACCAGGTACACCTGGAAGAGCGGGACCGCCACCGCGCCCACCACGCCGCGGGAGACCGCTTCCTCCCGGGCCATCTGGCCGGCGGCAAAGAGCGAACCGGGATCGCTCAGCTGGGGCGCCTGGGCCACCTCACTGGCCAACCGGTCCGGCGAGTAGCGCCACAGGGCGATCAGCTGAATCGCCAGGAGCCCAGCGATCACGATGGTCGTGGCGACCGCCGCGGGCCCCCGCATGTCGGTGGTGGCATGCCCCAGGTTGAGCAGCATGACCACGAAGAGGAAGAGGACCATCACCGCGCCGGCATAGACCAGCACCTGGATGGCGGCGACGAACTCGGCGCTCAGCAGCACGTAGAGCGCGGCCAGCGAGAGCATGGTGGCGGTGAGCCAGAGGACTGCCGACATGGCGCTGCGGGACAGGATACACAGGAGGGCCGTGAGCACCGCGCAGGCGGCGAACACGTAGAAGACCGTTTCCGTCATCTATTCACCCGCCGGGTCCGAGGGATCCCATAGCGTGGACACGGCGTGAGTCTGCGACTGGAGCCGCTCCAGGTCGTACACGAACCGGCCCCGACTGTATTCCGAGTTCTCGAAGTGCACCCCGACGTGGATGGCCTCCTCCGGGCAGACCTCCTGGCAGTAGCCGCAGAAGATGCAGCGGAACTCGTCGATCTCGTAGATCAGGGGATAGCGGTTGCCCTGCTCGTCCTCGCCGGGCACCAGCTTGATGCAATTGGCGGGGCAGATCTGGGGGCAGAGTCCGCAGGCCACGCACTTGGAGCGACCCTGCTCGTCGGTGAGCATCCGGTGGGTCCCCCGCCAGCGGGGCGACAGAGCGTACGGCCCCATGCCGTGGTCCTGGTCGGTACTTTTCTGCTCCGGGTACTGCATGGTCACCTTCTTCTCCAGCATGTGCTTGAAGGTGAGCGCCATGCCCTTGAGCGTGGCCCGGACGTAGCTGACCTGCTTGTCCGGGCGCTTCATGACCTTCACACCGATCGCCATCAGCCCGCCACCGCGGCCCGGCCGCGCTCCGTGAGAACCCGTTGCCGGTGGCCGGAGCCCCGGATGAACACGCCGCTGTCGAGCAGCCCGAAGACCAGCACGGCGATGGCGAGATTGAGCCCGAACAGGATCAGCGAGGCCAGCACCGGGTTCCCGACCCCGAACACCGACTCGACCAGATAGATCGCCGTGCACATCACCATGATGTAGGCCAGCGCCAGCGGCATCAGCACTTTCCAGCCCAGCGCCATCAGCTGGTCGTAGCGGAACCGGGGCAGGGTCCAGCGAATCCACATGACCACGAAGATCCAGAACAGCACCTTGAGGAAGAACACCAGCCAGGTCACCAGGGTCGGCAGCAGCCCGCCCGACTGGTCCCAGTCGGTCAACGGGATGTCCCATCCCCCGAAGAACAGGGTGGTGATCATGGCGCACACCGTCACCACGTTGGCGTACTCCGCGATGAAGAAGAAGGAGAACTTCATCGCGCTGTACTCGGTGTGATATCCGGTGATCAGCTCGGACTCGGCCTCGGGAAGATCGAAGGGCAGCCGATTGGTCTCGGCGAATCCGGCGATGGTGAAGATGAAAAACGAGAGGAACAGCGGGAGCACGTACCACAGACCGGCCTGCTGCTTCGCGACGATGGCGGAGAAGCTCACGTCGCCCGCCATGAGCAGGACCGGAATGAGGCTGAGTCCCATGGCCACTTCATAGGAGATCATCTGGGCGCTGGCCCGGAGCCCGCCGAGCAAGGCGTACTTGCTGTTGGAGGACCATCCGGCCAGGGCGATGCCATAGACGCCGAGCGAGCTGATGGCGATGACGAAGAGGAACCCGACCGGCAGGTCGGCCACGACCATCGGCATGGGCCCGTGGTGCACGAAGCGGCCCAGGGGGCCGAGGGTGAAATCGAAGTCCACCGGGAGCGGCGCGGCGAAGGGAATCACGCCCGACAACAGCAGCGCCGGAACAAAGGAGAGCGCCGGGGCCACGGTGAACAGCCAGCGGTTCGCCAGGGCCGGCAGGGTCTCTTCCTTCAGGATGTTCTTCACCCCGTCGGCCGCCGGCTGGAGCAGGCCGGCCCATCCGACCCGGTTGGGGCCGTGCCGGTTCTGCATCCAGGCGCTGACCTTCCGCTCCATCAGGGTGAGCAGCGCCACGCCGATCATGATGATGGTGAATACCACGACCATCTTGAGGGCGCTCAGCAGCAGAAAGCCCTTGAGCTCGGGGGTCACCGGGCGCTCCCGACGCCGGCGGCGGCGCTGCTCAGGACCCGTCCCGTGAAGCCCAGGTCGTCGTGGGTCAGCCCAGCCAGGATCGGCCACCATTCGCCCAGCAGGGCGAACGCCTCGGCCGCGGTAGCGGGGGCGGTGGGATCAGGACCGGGGCCGGCGAGCACCTCGCCGGCGATCCACCAGGCCGGCCGCGCCATCCCGGGCTGCGCCTTGGCCTGCTGATAGCGCTGGATCCGGCGATCACGATTGAGGTAGGTCCCGTTCTCCTCCGCCATGTTGGTGACGGGAAGGATGAGCTCTGCATTCCGGGCTTCGGGCATGACGGTGGCGAGCATGACGACCAGCCCCGGCGCGCCGGCGAGTACCGCCTCGTCTTCCGGAGCGAGGTCCGCATCGAGAACGAGGACGATTCCCGCGCTCCTGGCCTCGAGCAACGCGGCGGACCAGTCGGCCGTGTAGCCCAGAAGCGCCGCGCCGGCCAGATTGGGCGCCCGCTCGCGGCGGAGGGCCAGCCCCGGAATCCCGGCCAGCGGTGCCTCGTCACCCAGAGGGACCTGAACCGCGGCAGTGACCTGGGGCCGATCCACCATCCGGCGGACCAGTCCGAGGGACTCGGTGGAAGCCCGGCCGGAGGCCAGGATCACCACGCTGCCGGTGGCGCCGCGGATAACCTGTTCCAGGCGCGCCAGCGCGGTGTCCCAATCGGTCGCCGCATGCCGGGTGCCGTCGCGGACCAGCGGCGCCTCCACCCGATCGCCCCGGTTCATCCAGCGGTAGTTCATCCGGCCGTAGTCACAGATGAAGTGCCGATTCACCTCGAGGTTGGGCCGGGGCCGGATCCGCACCACCACATCGTCGCGAGTGTCGAGGTTGATGTTGCAACCCTGGGTGCAGCCCGGGCAGACGCTGGCCGTCTTGTCCAGGTCCCAGGCGCGCGCCTTGTGCAGGAAGTCCTTGGAGAGCAGCGAGCCCACCGGACAGAGGTCCACCACGTTGCCGGCCCAGGGGTGGTCCAACCGCTCCTGCTCGGCGATGCCGATGAACGCCCGATCGCCCCGCTCCGAGACGTTGAGCACCGGCGCACCGGCCACGTCCTCCATGAACCGCACGCAGCGGGTACACAGGATGCACCGGTTGGGCACATACAGCACGTCGGGCCCGAAGTCCTCCACCGGGCTGTACCGCTTGGCGTACTCCTTGTAGCGGGTGCCGGGCCGGCCCTCCTGGAACACGTAGTTCTGCAGCTCGCACTCGCCGGCCTGATCGCAGATGGGACAGTCGAGCGGGTGATTGATCAAGAGCAGCTCGAGCACGCCCTCACGCGCCTTTTTCGCAGTGGGGCTGTTGACGTGCACCACCTGCCCCTCGGCCACCGCCGTGACGCACGCCGGCATCAGCTTGGGTGCCTTCTCCACCTCGACCAGGCACATCCGGCAGACCGCCGGCGACGGCAGCGACGGGTGATAGCAGTAGTGCGGCACCAGGATGCCGGCCTGCTTGGCGGCCTCGATGATCGGCGTGCCCTTGGGCACAGCGACCGGCATGCCGTCGATGGTTACGTTGACGAAGTCGTCGGGCATTCGGCTTCCTTATCGAGGGCGGTCACCGGCCGCCCGTCAGGCCATCGCCAGCGCCGGCTCACGGGCGCCCGCAATATACGCTTCGAACTCCGAGCGGAACTTCTGGATCCCGCTCACCACCGGCGCGGCGCAGGAGTCGCTCAGGACGCAGATCGTCTTGCCGGTCATGTTGTCGGCCAGATCCAGCAGGACCTGGAAGTCCTCCTGCTTGCCCTTCCCCGCCAGAATCCGCTCCAGAATTCTGGTGGTCCATGCGGTGCCCTCGCGACACTGGGTGCACTGGGCGCAGGACTCGTGGGCGTAGAAGCGGGCCAGGCGCCAGATCTGGTACACCATGTCGGTGCTGTCGTCCATTACGATCATGCCGGCCGAGCCGAGCATGGATCCCTGCTCCACGATGCCCTCGTAGTCGAACAGCGCCGCCTCCGCCTCCTGGATCGTCATGATCGGCACCGACGAACCGCCCGGGATCACGGCCTTGAAGGTGCGTCCGGGCGGCGGGCCCCCGCACATGTCGTGGAGGAGGTCCCGCATCGGCGTGCCCATCGTCACCTCGTAATTCCCAGGCCGCTGCACGTGGCCGCAGACGGAGACGAGCTTGGTGCCGGTGCTCTTCGGATTTCCCAGACACAGCGCCTTGTACCAGGGAGCCCCCCGAATCAGGATGTGGGGCACCGCGGCGAGGGTCTCGACGTTGTTGACGGTGGTCGGCGATCCGAATACGCCCGCCACCGCGGGGTACGGCGGCTTGATCCGCGGATTGCCCCGGCGTCCCTCCAGGGAGTTCATCATGCCGGTCTCTTCGCCGCAGATATAGGCGCCCGCGCCGCGGTGCAGCACCATCTCGATCCGCTTGCCGCTGCCGAACACGTTGCCGCCCAGCGCGCCGTTGGCGGCGGCCTCCTCGACTGCGGCGCTCATCACCTTCCAGGGCTCGGTGAACTCCCCGCGGATGTAGATGTAGCAGCGCTCCGCCCCGATGGCATACGCGGCGATGGCACAGCCCTCGATCAGGGCGTGCGGGGTCCACCGCATGATCTCCCGGTCCTTGAAGGTGCCGGGCTCGGATTCGTCCGCGTTGCACACCAGATAGTGCGGCTTCACCACCTCCTTGGGCATGAACGACCACTTGAGGCCGGTCGGGAATCCCGCACCCCCCCGGCCCCGAAGGCCGGAGGCCTTGACCTCCTCGATGATCGCCTCGCGGGACATGCCCAGCGCCTTGCGCAGTCCCTCGTAGCCGCCGCGCTTGATCCAGCCGGCATAGCTCCGCGCCTCGGGGTCGCCGAAGTGCTGGGAGAGGACGACCGTCTCCTTGGGATGGCTGGGATGGGGATAGCCCACTATTGGTACCTCTTCACGATGCCGGCTACCTTCTCGGGCGTGACGTTCTCGATGAACTCGTCGTCCACCAGGATGGGCGTGGCGAAACCGCAGGCCCCCAGGCACTCCACTTCGATCACGGTGAACCGCCCGTCAGGGCTGGTGGCGCCCAGCTCGCCGCAGCCGGTGGCACCGAGCAGCGCATTCACCACTTCTTCAGCGCCGCAGATGTTGCAGGGCGTGGTGGTGCAGACCTGGATGAAGTGGCGGCCGACCGGGTGGGTGTGGTACATGGTATAGAACGTGACCACGCCCTTCACGTAGGCCGGCGTCAGCCCCAGCACCTCGGCCACCTCTGCGATCGCCTGCTCCGAGATCCAGCCGCGGGCCTCCTGCACCATCCACAGCGCGGGCAGGAGACAGGCCTGCTTGGTGGGATATTTGGTGAAGAGGGTCTCCAGGCGCGCACGGGTCGGACCGGCAAAAACCGGTGTGTACGGCTCGGCCTGCGCGGTCCCGTGCGTCGCACGGCTTCCGTCGCCACCGCTCATCGATCGACTTCTCCCATGACGATATCCACGCTCGCGTTGATGGCGATGACATCCGCCAGCAGCGCGCCCTCACACATCTTGGGCAGGCTGGAGAGGTTGATGAAGGAAGGCGGCCGGATGCGCCAGCGGACCGGCTTGGCGGTTCCGTCCGAGACGAAATAGTAGCCCAGCTCGCCCTTGGGGTTCTCGATGCCGAGATACGCCTCTCCCACCGGCGGCTTGACCCCCTCCATCACCTGCTTGAAATGGAAGATCATGGCCTCCATGTCACTCATCGCGCGCGACTTGGGAGGCAGGATCACCCGGGGATCGTCCACGTTGATCGGCGCGCCCTTGAGCCGGGCCAGCCGATCGAGCGCCTGCTCCAGGATCCGGTTCGACTGCCACATCTCCTCCAGCCGCATCCGGTAGCGGTCGTAGATGTCGCCGTGCTCTCCCACCGGCACGTCGAAGTCGTAGGTCTCGTAGCCGAGGTAGGGGCGATCCTTCCGGACGTCGTAGTCGACCCCGCTCGCCCGGAGCATGGGTCCGGACAGCGAGAAGCTGATCGCTTCCGCCGCGCTGAGCACGCCTACGCCCTGGGTGCGCCCGATCCAGATGGCGTTGCGGGTGAACATGGTGTCCACCTCGCGCAGGGTGTCGGGAAAGGTGCGGGTGAACTCCCGGAGGCCGGCCTCGAACCCCTCGGGCACGTCGGCCATGAGACCGCCCACCCGCGTGAGGCTGGTGGTGAGCCGCGCTCCGGTCCACATCTCCTGAAGATTGTAGATCCGCTCCCGCTCGTGGAACGACCAGAGGAACGGCGTGAACGCGCCCAGATCGATGCCGGTGGTGCCGAGCCACACCAGGTGGGAGATGATCCGGCTCATCTCGCAGGCGATCACCCGAAGGACCTGACACCGCTCGGTGATCGGGAGATCCATCAGCTTCTCGACCGCCAGCGCCAGGCCAACATTGTTGGCCATGGGCGACAGGTAGTCAGTGCGATCGGTGAGCGGAATGATCTGGTTGTAGTGGCGATACTCCCCCAGCTTCTCGAAGCCGGAGTGGAGGTAGCCGAGGTGAGGGATGCAGCGCTTGACGGTCTCGCCTTCCAGCTCGATCACCAGCCGCAGGACGCCGTGCGTCGCCGGGTGCTGGGGGCCGATGTTCACCAGCATGTGCTCGGCGCCGAAGTCGTCGTGGTACGTCCTTGGCGCCGACCCTCCGGCGCCCAGCGGCTCTCGGGTGGGCCGGCCTTCCCGGTCAAGACCGGGCGTGGCCAGCGCCATCTCGACGGTGCGCAGGCTCATCTGAGAAATCCTCGCTCCCCTCGGGCCAGCCGCTCCTTCATGTCAGGGGGCAGCTCGTCGAAGGCGTCGGCGATCGACAGCTCTTCCAGGGAGTAGTGGGCTTCGGGATTGGCGGCGAGGGCCTGGCGGGTCTGCTCCGCCCGGCTGAAGTGGCCCCGGAGCGGGAAGTCCTTCCTCAGCGGATACCCCTCGGCGTACGTCTCCCACATGAGGATGCGGCGCAGATCCGGGTGCCCCGCGAACACCACGCCGAACATGTCGTAGACCTCGCGCTCCAGCCAGTCGGCCCCGCGCCAGAGATCCACCACGGAGCGAACTTCCAGGGGCTCGCGCTTCTCCAGTGCCACCTTGACCCGAAGATCGGCCTTCCGCGCGAGGGAGCGGAGCTGGTAGACCACCTCGAGCGGGCGCTCGGGGTCGCGATAGTCGACCGCGGTGACGTCGGTGAGATAGTCGTACTCCTGGCCTGGCGTGTCCCGGAGCCAGGCCAGCACCTCATGACTCAGCGCCTTGCTCACGTGGACGATGGTATCGCCGCAGGAGACCAGGTGGCGCTCGATGGCGGCGCCGAACTCAGCGCGCAGCGCCGGGACCGAGGGCGAGAGGGTAGTCATGCTACTTCATCCCGAGGAAGCGCAGCGACCGAGGGACCTCCCCGGCCTGTCCCCGGAGCACGGCGTAGCGGGTCCCTCCCTGCGGTCGGGATGAGGTACTTCGGAGAACGCTGCCTCATGCGGAGCGGGTCTGATGTACCGAGTTGCCGAAAGGCTCCGAGAGCTCGTCCACCCGCTCCGGCGGCAGGAAGAGTCCGGAGGGGCCGACCAGCTTCTCCTCGCGGAGGGAATCGTCCGTGAAGCTCTCTCCCTTGATCTTCTTCTGGAGCAGGAGGATACCGTACATGAGTCCTTCCGGACGGGGCGGGCAGCCCGGGACGTATACGTCCACCGGGATGATGGTATCGATGCCCTGAACCATGGAGTAGTTGTCGAAGATGCCGCCCGAGGAGGCGCAGGCGCCCATCGAGATGGACCACTTAGGCTGGGGCATCTGATCCCAGATCCGCCGGATCACCGGCGCGAGCTTGAAGGGCAGCCGACCGGCGCAGATCAGCACGTCGGCCTGGCGGGGCGAGAAGCTCTGCCGCTCCATGCCGAATCGGGCGATGTCGAAGCGGCTGGCCGCCGTGGCCATGTATTCGATAGCGCAGCACGCCGTGCCGAACGGCATGGGCCACAGCGAATTGGCCCGGGCCCAGTTGGTGAGGAAATCCAGCCGGGTGGTGACCCAGTTGGGGGAGACGGTCGCGATGCTGGTGATCTCGTCCCCGCGATTCTGCACGGCGGGGTTGGTCAATCCCATTGCAGGGCTCCACGCTTCCAGATGTACACGTACCCCACCGCCAGGATGACGATGAAGACGAACATCTCGATGATGAGCAGGCCGGCGATCTCGCCCAACTGGCGGAAGGCCACGGCCCACGGAATCATGAACACGGTCTCGATGTCGAAGATGATGAAGAGCATCGCGACCAGGTAGAATTTCACCGAGAACCGCTCCCGCGCATCACCCAGCACCGGCATGCCCGACTCGTAGGGAGCGATCTTGGTCGGGGTCCGGCGGTAGGTCGAGAAGATGTGGGAAACGGCCAGCATCATGATCGCATTGGCGATCACGAACACGACCAGCAGGAGGACCGGAAGATAGGGTTGCAGCATGGGTGTCCGGTTGAGCGGGCTCGGTGACGTATCTCGTAGAAAGTAAGGCCGTTACGAGTCGGATTCAACCCGGAAACTGAGCCGTTTCGCAGCCGTCCGCCGAGGCGCGCGGCCCTCCCGGCGCCGCTATATTGCGCCCCATTCCACCGGCAGCATTCCGCTGTCCGCACGCCCGACGAGGCCCCATGTCCATCAAGTCCGACCGCTGGATCCGCCGCATGGCTCAGGAACACGGGATGATCGAGCCGTTCACCGAGCGACAGGTGCGGCAGACCGACGAGCAGGGACGACGGGTGATCTCCTACGGAGTCTCCAGCTACGGCTACGACATGCGGGTGGCGCCCGAATTCAAGATCTTCACCAATGTGCTGAGCGCGGTGGTGGATCCCAAGGAGTTCGATGCCCGGAGCTTCGTCGAGTTCCAGGGCCCGGTGTGCATCGTGCCCCCCAACAGCTTCGCCCTGGCCCGGTCGGTGGAGTACTTCCGGATCCCCCGCAACGTCCTCACCATCTGTGTCGGGAAGAGTACCTACGCCCGCTGCGGGATCATCACCAACGTCACGCCTTTCGAGCCCGAGTGGGAGGGTCACGTGACGCTGGAGATCAGCAATACCACGCCGCTGCCGGCCAAGGTCTATGCCAACGAAGGCATCTGCCAGGTCCTCTTCTTCGAAGCCGACGAGGACGATGTCTGCGAAACCAGCTATGCCGACAAGGCCGGGAAGTATCAGGGCCAGCGGGGCGTGACCCTCCCCCGACTCTAGTCGGCCGGGGCCCGAGCCCAGTCCCACCCCTCCAGTCCTCGGGCGCCGATCGCCCGCACCGCGACGGCGGCGTCCGACGGCACGCCGGCAAGACGCGCCGTGGTGCCTCGCACCACTCGGGAGCCTCCCGTCCTGCCGTCCGTCTCTTCCCACCGGATCCGGTATGAGGTCACCCCACGCTCGATGGCCGGCTTCCAGGTCGCCTCTACCGTGCCGTCCGCGGCTCTCGAGGCGGTCACCTCGGCGAGTCGGCTCGGGCTGGATGCCATGAGCACTACCGAGGCGAGGGTGGTGCGGCTCACCTCCGCGACGAGTCGGTGGTTGACGGTCTCGAGCGCATCGTGGGGTTGATGGTAGTGCGGGTTGCCCAGAACCGGATACGACCCGATCCCGGAGACCACGTCGCCGAAGCCATCCACCAACGAGTGGGCATCGGTGAATTTGTAGTACCGGGCATCGTACGTGATCAGGTCGCTGAACAGGAAGGCCGCTGCGTGCTGCAGGTCCCTCAGCCCCGCATTGGCGTAGCGGATGGTGTTGTCCAGGCGGTCGTCATTGGCCCAGCCCAGCATATCGTTGTTGAGAGCGCCGACCACCCGGTCGCCCGACTCCCGTGCCTGCCGCACGAACTCCCGGCTGCCGCGCAATCCCGACTCTTCCCCGGTGAACCAGACGAAGCGGATCGTCGCAGCCTGTGGCCGGCCGGCAAGGACCCGTGCTACTTCCAGCAGAGCGGTGGTGCCCGACGTGTTGTCGTCGGAGCCGGGACCTTCCTCCACTGAATCGAAATGGCTGCCCACCACGTACTGCACCTCCGGATCCGAGGTGCCCCGCAGCGTCGCGATCACGTTGGCCGACCGAATGCCGGGCAGGGGCTCGAACCACTGGAGCTCCGGCTCGTAGCCGAAGGATCGCAGAGTCGCCTGGAGATACTCGATCGCCCGCTGGTTCCCGGGTTGAGTGACGTGCTTGGAATCGAAGCTGAAGAGCTGGCGCGCGTAGTCGTAGATCCGGGCCGAGGAGATCTCCTGCGCCAGGGGGCGCACTCGCGTCGCGATCGGAGCGAACAGCGCGGTGCCCCTGGTCCGGAGATCCCGCTCCGACCGCAGCGCGCTGCGAACCCGGGCCAGCAGCTCCTCGCCGCTCACTGTGCGGCGGAGATCGGTGAGGTAGAGTCCCCGTTCCGGCGACACGGTATCACCGTCTCGCTCGCTCACGATGGCCACCACGCCGCCGTCGGGCCGCGGCGCCCAGGCATACTCCGGCGCGATGGTGCGAACCGTGTTGTTGTGGAAGAACCTGGTCCGCGCACCGGTGCCGAGGTCGTACAGGTAGCTGCGCCGGTGGCGGCCTTCGCCCATGACTGCCAGCACCCGCTGGTTGGTGAGGAACACCGGCATGATGTCGTGCTGGATCTCGTGAGTGATCCGCCGCGGCTCGCCCCCGGCGGTGGACACCACGTACAGCTCCCAGTCCTCGCGGGGCATGCCCTGGTAGACGATGCGGGCGCCATCGGGCGAGATGGCGGGCGCCGCCACCGGTCGAGACGACCGCGCCAGGGCGCGCGGCGGCTCACCGATCCGCCCGTACATGACGGACCACCCGGCGGCCTCGCGCCCGACGAAGGCGTAACTGCTCCCGTCGGTGCTCACGACCGGGCTCATCCCCCGGTGAACCGTCGCGGTGCCGTCCGGTGACCGCACCGTGATACCCTGGCTCGAGGCAAAGACCAGCCGCCCGCCGGCGGCACGGAGCGGCAGTCCCGTCACCTGGGCACCCCCGGGGAGCGCGCGCGGCGCGCCGGCACCGATCTGGTACAGCTCCCCGGATTGGGAGGACGGATCGGCGGCGGCGACCAGCAGCGGTGGCCCCCGGTCGCCCGCGTACACCAGGGCCAGACCGGCCGGACCGGGGGTGTCCAGCTTGCGCTCCTCACCGTTGGGGCGCGGGCGGAAGACCACGGCGTCCCCTGCGGCTGCGATGTAGGCGATCTCCGAGCCGTCCGGAGCGAAGGTCGCGGCGTAGCCCGGCAGCGTGTCCGGCCGGAGCGGGCCGGATTCGCTGAGGTTCACCAGCACCGAGCGTCGGGCCGAGTCGCCGCCGATGTCGAAAGCCAGCAGGCTGCCGTCCGGGCTCCAGCGAGGGTCGGCGGCATCGGGTGCGATCTCCCGGGTGCGATAGAGCTCGCCGGTGAGGAGCGCGACGGGCGTGAGCAGCGAGTCGCGTGAGGGCCCGGTGAGCAGGCGTTCCAGCCGCCCGAGCGACTCGACGTAGCGACCCGCCTGCCAGGCGTAGTAGGCGCTGTCGAACACCAGCCGTGCGGGTGCCTGGGCCTGGACCCGGACCGCCACCGCCGCCAGCGCGATCGTCATCAGCCACAGCGTTCGCTGCAACATCGTCTTCCTCCCTGAAGAGGGCGGAAATATAGCGAGCGCCTCCTCTGTCGCTTCCGGAGATGGCCCGCTAGACTGCAGCCAACTCGTTCCCCCTGTTCTCTCGCTTTCGGAATCGCCCATGCGGCTCTGCTTCGGGCTACTGTCCCTCCTGTTCGCGCCCGCGCTCGCGGCCCAGCACGATCCCACCGTCGGCGCGCCCGACACTTCGGCGTTCCGCCGGCTCGAGCTGCCCCCGCCCAACACCATCAGAACCGGAGCTGGTGCCCCGGGTCGGGACTATTGGCAGCAGCGGGTGGATTACACCATCCGTGCCACCCTGGACACCTCGTCCCGGAGACTCCGCGGAGAGGAGCGGATCGCCTACACCAACAACTCGCCCGACACGCTTCGCTATCTCTGGCTCCAGCTGGACCAGAACCGTTTCACCAGCCAGAGCCGCGGCTCCCGGATGTTCTCGCAGCGCGAGCGGTACGGCGCGGCAGCCGAAGAGGGCGGCGTGCGTATCCTCAAAGTGGCTCAACCCGCGGTCACCGCCGGCCGGGGCCGTGCGGCGAGCCCAGCGGTTCCGCTGAGCTACCAGGTCAATGGCACGGTCATGCGGGTGGACCTGGCTCGGCCGATCCCACCCAAGGCGCGGCAGCTGCTCGACATCTCCTGGTCCTTCCCTTTCGGACCCAATCGCAACCGGATGGGCATCGAGGAGATCGATGGCGGGGTGACGTACGAGGTCGCACAGTGGTACCCGCGCCTCGCGGTGTACGACGATATCAGAGGGTGGAACACCGAGCAGTACTATGGACAGGGTGAATTCTATCTGGAGTACGGCAGCTTCGACGTCAGCGTCACGGTGCCGGCGGACATGATCGTCGCCGCCACGGGGACTCTGCGGAACCCGGCGGATGTGCTGACCGCGACTCAGCGTGCCCGGCTGGCTCAGGCCCGGACCAGCGCGAGCACCGTGGTCATCCGCGGCCGCGACGAGGTGGGCGATCCCGCCTTGCGCCCGGCCAGCGAATTCGCCACCCGTACCTGGCGCTTCACCGCCGACAGTGTGCGGGACTTCGCCTGGGCGGCGTCGCGAACCTTCATCTGGGACGCCGTGGGCGTGAACGGTGGCAAGACGCTGGCGATGAGCTTCTACCCGCCCTCGACCGAGCCGCTCTGGAAGGACGCCACCCAGTACGCCAAGGTCGCGATCGAGAACTACTCCAGCCAATGGGCGCCCTATCCCTACCCCACCGCGAACAACGTGCGCGGCAGCGAGGGCGGGATGGAGTATCCCATGATCGTGTTTTGCAACCGACCAACGTCGGAAACCCTCTACAGTGTGACCGACCACGAGTTCGGGCACACCTGGTTCCCCATGGTGGTGGGCTCCAACGAGCGGCGCTACCAGTGGATGGACGAGGGGTTCAACGAGTTCATCAACTACTACAATTGGATCAAGCGATTCGGCCTTCCGCCGGAGCACCGGGGCAGCATCCGGGATTATCTGACGATGGCCACCTCGGGACAGGAGCGGCCGGTGATGACCTTCGCCGACCAGCTGCCCGACCGGTTCGTGAGCCCGGCGGCCTACGACAAGCCGGCGCTCGCGCTGCGCTTACTGCGGGAAGAGGTCGTGGGGCCCGAGCGGTTCGACCCGGCGTTCAAGGAGTACTTCCGCCGGTGGGCCTACAAGCATCCCGCGCCGGCGGACTTCTTCCGCACCATCGAGGATGGCGTGGGCGAAGACCTGAGCTGGTTCTGGCGCGCCTGGCTGTTCACCACGGCGCAGCTCGATCAGGCGGTGGATTCAATCGTGCTGGCCGACTCGGCGGGCGTCGAGTCGCGGATCTACCTGCGGAACGCCGGTGGCATTCCGATGCCGGTGAACCTGGAATTGCGGATGGACGACGGGTCCACCCAGCGGCTGCGGCTGCCGGTCGAGATCTGGTTCGGCGGCAACCGGTACCTGGCGATCGTGCCGGGGCCGAAGAAGGTCAATGGCGTGTCTGTGGACCCGGAGGCGAAGTATCCCGACGTGCGGCGGGAGAACAACCGCTGGCCCGCGGGCGTCGATCAGTCGGAGATGAGGACTACTCCACCGCGATCTGCCACAGGCCGCTGAGCATGTCGCTGGCGTAGAGCGAGCCGTTGGCCAGCATGACGCCCCAGGTGAAGGTGTTGCTCGCACCTCCCGGCTCGATGCGATCGATCAATCGGTCGCTCAGGTTGCCGGTGAGGGTGCCGGACACATCGAGCGCCACCACCCCGCCGTTGTAGTAGGCGGCATAGAGGATCTGCCGCTCCTCATCCATCCAGAAGTTGTGGGTCCCCGCGCCCGGCAGGCTGAAGCTGGCTACCTC
The DNA here is from genome assembly GCA_036556625.1 of Gemmatimonadales bacterium. Classification (GTDB taxonomy): domain Bacteria; phylum Gemmatimonadota; class Gemmatimonadetes; order Gemmatimonadales; family GWC2-71-9; genus CAVVWJ01. The sequence continues at coordinate 94,865 of DATBJC010000089.1, read as the reverse complement.
GTGGGGGTGAGCCAGGTCAGAGACGTCCACGACGTGGATGTCTCCGCTCGCGGCGTCGCCGATGATGCCCGGACCCTCCTGGCCCACGAAGAGATATCGGTTCTCTTGGGTGACCGGGTTGTGAAACCACCATCCGTTGTGCGCCGCGGGCGATCCGGTCGAGCCGGACGCCGTGACGACGCTGCCCACCTCTACCGGCGAGCTCGGCGAGCCGCCTCGGATCCCGTTACCTACGTCATAGATGATCACGCCGGTATCCCAGGCGAAGACGAACGCCAGGCCATCACGGACGAAGGTGTCGTGGATGCCGTAGCTCGGCGGGATAGGGACGGTCGCGACCCTCCGGATTCTCGTCGGCTCGGTCACGTCGAAAATCTCGAGGGCCGGATCGGCCGGGTTCCGGGCCGCGAAGGCGTACCGCCGACTCCCGATCTCCCCGAAGGTGGCGGTGTGCAGTCCGGTCTCGACGAGAACACTGTCCAGGAACACCGGCTCGGCGGGGTCGGACAGGCTGTAGAGAAAGAGGCCCGCGTTCTGTCCCTGCTCCGAGCTGAACATGAGAACCGCACCATCGGCGCTCACCTCGATATCGCTGATGGTGTTGACCTCCGGCACGATGATCGAGTCCACCAGGCTGGGGGCGCCGCTGGCGTTCAAGGACCAGATCTTGACCGCATTGCCGGCCGTTCCGTTCCGGGGAAATCCGCCCCAGGTGCCGGTGTAGGCGTGGCTGCCGGCCACCCAGAGATCCGAGGTGAACCGGTCCGGCACGTTGTTGCCGCCTCCCGCGACGGCGAGTGACGGATCCGCCGGAGGTGGTGGCGGCGGTGGTGGCGGAGGAGGTGGTGGCGGCGGCGGTGGCGGCGGCGGCGGCGGCGGCGGTGTGATTCCCCCATCCCCCCCGTCCTCCGCGCAAGCGGTAGTGCCGACAGCCGACAGCGACATGACCAGTGCTATCGCAAGGTGCCAGGCCGTTCTCATGGCAACTCTCAATGCTGATGTAAGTGGCTGCCGCTCAGCGCGGCTCCGTATCGTCCCATCCGGTGGGTGCCGCCGCCGAACCCCAGCCGCAGACCCAAGCTCCAGCTCCAGAAGTGATCCTTGCCGTACAGCTGCTGGGGGTCGAACAGCCCGCCGCCGACCATGGCGACCCGGCCATAGGAGATCTCCAGCATGGGTTGAACGTAAACGCCCCCCTGCTCCAGCCGCGGTGACGAGTATCCCGCTGTATGGATGGTCCACCGGGTGATCCCCAGAATCGAGTTCTCCAGGTGGGGCCGGAGCGACCGAAAGGCTGAGATCCGCTGTTCCTCCGGGCGTTCGGTCCTCTCGAATCGATAATGGAGACGGTGCCGGCCCGCCTGCCATGCACCTTCGGCGAGCAGGCTGTGGAAGACGAAGAAGCCGGCGGCCTCGGAGGTCCGGGCCCACTCCACCAGGGCCGAGGTTCGTCGTCCCACCACCTGACCGTTCCACCCGGCCGAGAGACTCCATTTCAACTGATCGGTGCCCGCTCCGCCCCGGTGCTCCGGTGAGTGAACCTTCGCGTACGATCCCTGGAGCTCGAGGCCTGCAACGGGCTCGCCAGTCAGTCGGGCCGCCCAGGAATCCCCGAACCGCCCGCCGATTCGGGGCCACTGCCCTGGGCGTTCGGGCTCGTCTCCGTTGAACAGCCCGACTTCCCCGCTCACCGGCCCGTGGCGAACCGCGGCGATGGCTACGGCGCGCTCGAGGATCTGCGCGAGGTGGTGGTTCACCGGATAGCGCAGGGACGGCCGGATCATGGGATCGTCAGTGCCGAACGGCGCGAACCCCTTGCCCGCCGAGAGAGAGACTCGGGTGCCGCCGTCAGCGGCTCCCAGCAGGTCGTCGGCGGTGAGCATGAGCTCGTGCAGGTACGTGTGGGGGTGGCGGCGGTCCACGAAGCCTTCGCCCCAGGCACCGGGCGTGAGCTCGCCCCGTTCGATGGTGGCGCCTTCCAGGTTGAGCGTCACCAGCAGGCGGATTCGCCTGGGGCCCTCGGCTCGCAGCATGAGCGCCGGCTGGACCAGGCGGAGCTCGGTGAGGCTCCCGCCATCGGGAATGGGATCGGCGTGGGTCAGCGCGAGCACCCCCTGTCCGGCCAGGTGTGCCCGGAGGGGCTCCTGGGCGAGGGCGGCACGGTCCGGCAGGGCCAGGGCGAGCCACGGCAACAGGCGTGCGGCGCGGATCAGTCCGACTCGGCTCCCGCCGCGACCGCCCGGCCGCCCGAGAGGCTGGCGCGGAGGAAGTCGCGGTTCATGCGGGTGATAGTATCGATGCTGATGAGCTTGGGACACGCCTCCTGGCATTCGCCGTAGAGGGTACAGTGGCCGAAACCCTCCAGATCCATCTGCCGGATCATGCGCAGCGCGCGGTCGTATCGCTCAGGCTGTCCCTGCGGGAGCAGTCCGAGGTGAGACACCTTCGAGGCGGTGAACAGCGAGGCCGACCCGTTGGGGCATGCCGCCACGCAGGCGCCGCATCCGATGCACTGCGCAGCATCCATCGCGGTATCTACGTCGGGCTTGGGAATGAGGATCGCGTTGGCATCCTGCGCCCCTCCGGTCGGCGCGGTGATGAATCCGCCGGCCGCGATGATGCGGTCGAGCGCGCCCCGATCCACCACCAGGTCCCTCACCACGGGAAAGGCGCCGGCCCGCCAGGGCTCGATCCGGATCTCCGCGCCGTCGCGGAAGCTCCGCATGTGGAGCTGGCAGGTGGCGGTGCCCCGCAGGGGCCCGTGGGCAATGCCGTTGATCATGAGGCAGCAGGAACCACAGATCCCCTCACGGCAATCGTGATCGAACGCGATGGGCGACTCGTCCCGCTCGATGAGACGTTCGTTCAGGACGTCGAGCATCTCCAGGAACGACATGTCCGGGCTGATTTCCCCCGCCTCGTAACGGACCATGGAGCCCGGTACGCTGGCAGAGGGCTGGCGCCAGATGTGGAGAGTGAAGTTCATGGGGTCTCGGGAGCTTTATAGCTGATCGCTCATTTGTAGCTCCGCTGCGCCAGGTGCACGTACTCGAACGCCAGCGGCTCTTTGTGCAGCCGGGGATTCCGGTCGCGGCCGGTGTGCTCCCAGGCGGCCACGTAGGCGAAGCGATCGTCGTTTCTGAGCGCCTCGCCGTCCTCGGTCTGGTGCTCTTCCCGGAAGTGGCCGCCGCAGGACTCTTCCCGATGGAGCGCATCCCGGCAGATCAGCTCGGCCAGCTCCAGGTAGTCCGCCACCCGGCCGGCCTTCTCCAGGGCCTGGTTGAGCTCGGCGTCGCTGCCCGGCACGTTCACGTTCTGCCAGAACTCCTCCCGCAGCTCCGGGATGCGGGCCAGCGCCTCCCGCAGGCCGCCCTCGTTCCGGGCCATACCACACCGGTCCCACATGATCCTGCCCAGCTCGCGGTGGAACGAGTCCACCGTCCGCTTGCCCTTGATCTCCAGAAGCCGGCGGGTCAGCACCGCCGTCTCCTCCTGCACCAGCCGGCATTGGGGGTGAGTGGGGTCGACCTTTTCGAGCCTGGTGGAGGCCAGGTAGTCGCTCACCGTGCCCGGAACGATGAAGTAGCCATCGGCCAGCCCTTGCATGAGGGCGCTCGCGCCCAGCCGGTTGGCGCCGTGATCGGAGAAGTTCGCCTCTCCGATCACGTGCAGACCGGGAATGGTGCTCATCAGGTTGTAGTCCACCCAGAGGCCGCCCATGGTGTAGTGTACCGCCGGATAGATCCGCATGGGCACCCGGTAGGGGTCCTGGTCGGTGATCCGCCGGTACATCTCGAACAGGTTGCCGTAGCGCTCCCGGATGGTGTCCACCCCGAGCCGCTGGATCGCGTCCGCGAAATCGAGATAGACGCCCAGACCGCCGGGCCCGACCCCACGGCGCTCGTCGCAGACCCCCTTGGCCGCGCGTGAGGCGATGTCGCGCGGCGCCAGGTTGCCGAAGCTGGGATAGCGACGCTCGAGGTAGTAATCCCGTTCGGCCTCGGGGATCTGCTCCGGCGGGCGGGTGTCTCCGGCCTTGCTCGGGACCCAGACCCGGCCGTCGTTCCTGAGCGACTCGCTCATCAGCGTGAGCTTGGACTGGTACTCGCCGCTTTGAGGAATGCAGGTGGGATGGATCTGGGTGAAGCAGGGATTGCCGAAGTAGGCGCCGCGCTTGTGCGCCCGCCAGATGGCGGTCGCGTTGGAGCCCTTCGCATTGGTGGAGAGATAGAAGACGTTGCCGTAGCCGCCGGTGCCCAGCACCACCGCGTCGCCCACGTGGACCTCGATCCGGCCCGACACCATATCGCGCACCACGATGCCGCGCGCCTTGCCCTCGATCACGATCAGGTCGAGCATCTCGGTGCGAGGGAACATCCGCACGCCGCCCCGGGCGATCTCCTTCTCCAGCTGCTGGTAGGCGCCGAGGAGGAGCTGCTGTCCGGTCTGGCCCCGGGCGTAGAAGGTTCGCGACACCTGGGCGCCGCCGAAGGAGCGGTTGGCCAGCAGGCCCCCGTACTCCCGCGCGAAGGGCACCCCCTGGGCCACACACTGATCGATGATGTTGACGCTGATCTGCGCCAGCCGGTACACGTTGGCTTCCCGCGCGCGGAAGTCTCCGCCCTTCACGGTGTCGTAGAACAGGCGGAAGATGCTGTCGCCGTCGTTGCGGTAGTTCTTGGCCGCATTGATCCCGCCCTGCGCCGCGATGCTGTGCGCCCGCCTCGGCGAATCCTGGAAGCAGAAACACCTGACGTTGTAGCCGAGCTCGCTCAGGGTGGCGGCCGCCGACGCGCCCGCCAGTCCGCTGCCGACCACCAGCACGGTGTATTTCCGCTTGTTGGCGGGGTTCACCAGCTTCATCTCGAAGCGGTGCTTGTCCCACTTCCGTTCGATCGGGCCGGAGGGAACCCGGGAATTCAGTGGCATGCAAGAGCTCCAGTGCCTACCCAAAGCGTGAAGCGATGCTTCACGCTTCACGCCCTTTCACTTAACGGATCCGCCCCATGAACCCAGCCACGACTATGGCCGTGAACCCCAGCCAGATGAACCCCGCGAGCACCAGGGCGAGGCGGCGCCGCAGGGGGCGCGGCGATGACTGGCTCAGCCCCAGGCTGCGCCCGCTGCTCCAGACCCCGTGATACAGGTGCAACCCGACGGCCATCATCGCGAGGGCGTAGAACCCGGCCACCCAGGGATTGCGGAAGCCGGTCATCACGTTGTGATGTGGATTCAGCGCGATGAAGTCCGGGTGGGCCGTGCCGATGGTGAAGTGCAGGATGTGATACACCAGGAACACCAGGATGAACGCGCCGCCCCAGCGGATGGTTCGCGCCGCGAACGTCGAGGCCTGGGGATCGCGGCCTCCCGCATACCGCTGGGGACGGGCCGCTCGACTCCGCGAGGTGAGCTGCACCGCCGCAATGATGTGCAGCGTGACCGCGAGCAGCAGGACCAGGCGGGCCCCCCAGAGCGCCGCCCCGGTGCCGTGGAGCAGCGCGGCGTACCGGTTGATCCGCTCGGGGCCATCGAAGACCAGGAGGTTGGCCAGGACGTGAGTGATGAGGTAGAGCACCATCACCACGCCGGTGACCGCCATGACCGCCTTCTTGCCGACCGAGGACTCCCAGAATGCCCGGAGTCGGTTCATCGTGTCCTGCCCCTCAGCTGCCCACCATCGCCTGCATCGACCGAACCGCCTCGGCCGACTTGTGCAGGTCGGATCGCTCCTGCTCGGTCAGCTTGATGTCGACGATCCTCTCCAGCCCCTTGCGGCCGAGCTTACAGGGAACCCCGCAGAACACGTCGCGCAGTCCGAACTCGCCCTGGAGCCAGGCGGAACAGGGAAGGACCCGCTTCCGGTCCAGGGCGATCGCCTCGACCATCTCTACCGCCGCCGCGCTGGGCGCATAGTAGGCGGAGCCGGTCTTGAGAAAGCTCACAATCTCCGCGCCCCCGTTTCGGGTGCGCTCCACAATCGCGTCAAGCTTGCCCTTCTCCAGCAGCTGCGCCACCGGGATGCCGGAGACCGTAGTGTAGCTCACCAGCGGCACCATGGTATCGCCATGGCCGCCCAGGACCATCGCCTGGATATCGCTCATCGACAGGTCCATGGCCTCGGCGAGGAACATGCGGTAGCGCGCCGTGTCGAGCACGCCGGCCATTCCCAGAATGCGCTCGCGGGGAAATCCGGTCGTCTTCATCGCTACGTAGCACATCACGTCGAGCGGATTGGAGACCACCACGACGATGGCCTTGGGGGCCACCCGCGCGATCTGCTCGGAGACCGAGCGGACGATGCCGGCGTTGGTCTTGGTGAGGTCGTCGCGGCTCATCCCCGGCTTGCGGGCGATACCTGCGGTCACCACGAATACTTCGGCGCCCGCCGCTGGGTCGTAGTCGTTGCTCCCGATGACCCGGGCGTCGAAGCCCTCCACCGGGCCGGATTGCCATTGGTCGAGCGCCTTGCCCTGCGGTACGCCCTCGACCACGTCGATCATCACCACGGTGCGCGCCAGGCTCTTCTCCGCCAGCCGCTGGGCGGCCGTGGCACCCACATTTCCCGCGCCGACGACGGCTACTTTCTCGAGCATGAATGTCCCGCGCTGCCAGTTGAGGTCGAGGTCGATATCCGGTGGCTTAAGGCGCCCAAATGTAGCGGCTTACGTGCGAGCGGCAAAGCCTCGCCGGGCCGTCTGCCGGATGGCTTCGTAGAGCACGATGCCCACTGCGGTCGCGAGGTTCAGACTGCGAACCCGGCCCGGCATCGGAATGGTGAAGCAGCGCTCCGGGTGTTTCTCCAGAATGCGCGTGGGCATGCCCTCGGTCTCACTCCCGAACACCAGGCAGCTGTTGGTCCGGTAGGGCGCGTCCCAGTAGCATCGCTGGGCCTTGGCGGAGAAGTAGAGACAGCGGCTCCGGTCCATCGCGTCACGAAAGGCGAACCAGTCGGGATGGCGCCAGAGGTCCACCTCGCCCCAATAGTCGAGCCCGGCGCGGCGAAGATCGGCGTCATCCAGAGAGAACCCGAGCGGCTCGATCAGGTGGAGCGCGACGTCGGTGGCGGCGCAGAGCCGGGCGATGTTCCCGGTATTGGGAGGAATCTGAGGCTGAATGAGCGCAACCTGGAGCGCCATCAGCCGCCGCGGGTATGCATCTCGCGCCGGGGATCCGCGCGCAGGCTCTCGATCCGATGGAGGATGCCGCGCTCCGGGAGGGCGGCGCGCTCTTCCGCGCCGCGATCGCGGCGATGGCGCCAGACGGCCGCGATCCGCTGGGCGATCTGCCGGTCGTCGTCGCCGCCGCGGAGCAGCTCCCGCAGGTCGAGTCCTTCCTCGCCATAGAGGCAGAGGAGCAAGGTGCCGTCGGCAGTGAGCCGGGCACGATCGCAGGTGCGGCAAAAGGGTGCGGTGGTGGAGGCGATCACGCCGAACACGGTGCCGTCGCGGAGGGCGAAGCGCTCGGCCGGCGCCCACGCCGTCTGGCGCAGCGGCTCCACCGTCCCGTGGTGCCGGGCGATGAGGTCGAGGATCTCCCGTTGGGAGACCACCTGGTCCATGGACCATCCGGTGGCGCCGCCGACGTCCATGTACTCGATGAAGCGTGCTTCCAGGCCGCGGGCGCGGGCGAACTCGAGGAGGTCCAGCACTTCGTCATCGTTGAAGCCGCGGATCACGACCGTGTTCAGCTTCACTGAAGCGAATCCCTGGTGCCGCGCCGCCTCGATCCCGGCGACCACGTCGGCGTGACGCGCGCTGCGGGCGAATTGCTGCATCCGCTCGGGACGCAGGGTGTCCAGGCTCACGGTCACCCGACGGAGGCCGGCGGCCCGCAGCGCCTCCGCCTGCCGCTCAAGCAGGACTCCGTTGGTCGTGAGGGCGAGATCGGTCAGGGCCTGGTGCCGCGACAGCAACGACACCAGGGTGGCGAGGTCGTGCCGCAGCAGCGGCTCGCCGCCGGTGAGCCGCACCTTGCTCACCCCCAAGCCGCTGAAGATCGCCGCCAGCCGGTCGATCTCTTCGAACCTGAGGATCGAGTCCCGTGGGAGCCACTGATATTCCGCCTCCGGCATGCAGTACCGGCAGCGCAGATTACAGCGATCCGTGACCGAGATGCGGAGGTTGCGCAGGGGCCGGCCGAGCTGATCGGCGGGACGCTGGCCGTGGGCGAAGGCGATCATCCCGAGCGCTCGCTGGACTGGGACTCCACAGCGGCGGAGCCCGCCTCGGCCGTCGGATCCACCCATTCCACCGTGCCGTCCTGATAGACCTCCTTCTTCCAGACCGGCACGCGGCGCTTGGTCTCTTCGATCACATAGCGACAGGCGGCGAAGGCCTCGGCCCGATGCGCGCCTGCCGCCGCGATGGCTACCGCCACCTCACCGATCTCCAGCCGTCCGACCCGGTGCTGCAATGCGATGCGAACCGGCCATCGCGTCTCCGCCTCGGCCACGATCCGGGCGCACTCCTCTTCGGCCATCGGCCCGTACGCGGAATACTCCAGGCGCTCGACCGAGCGGCCCCCGTGGCGATCGCGCACCTGCCCGACGAATGAAGCGATGCCGCCATGCGACGCGGATTGCACCCCACTGATGAGCGCGCCTAGGTCGATCGGGGATTGGGTGAGAAAGGCCATGTGCTATCCCCCCGCGAGCGGCGGCAGCACCGCGACTTCGTCGCCCTCGGTCAGCCGAGTGTCGAGAGCCGCGTGCGCCAGATTTACGGCGCAGAGGGGGCGCGGCGGGATCTGTTGGCCGCCGGGAAGCGAGCGCACGTGATCCAGGGCATCGGCCACGGTGGCCAGCGCGGGCAGCGCCACCCGCACCGACTCCAGGCCCAGCCGGTCGGCGTAGCTGGCGAACAGGAGGACTCGCACGTTCACGATCTGGGTGATGGGCGCCGGCATACCTGAAAGCTATCGCCGGTCATGGGGTGGTGGAACGGCGGACGGAGACAGAAAGACGGGCCGCCCGGGAGCTGGTCCCGGCGCGGCCCGACCAATGGATTCCGGCGACGGCTGCCCTAAATGCCCTGGGCGGTCTCTCCGGCGGGCTCACCCTCGTCCGCAACCAGAGCCCGTAACTCTTTACTGGGCTTGAACACCGGGACGGGACGCGCGGCGACTTCGACCGGATCGCCGGTGCGCGGGTTGCGCGCCATGCGAGTCTTGCGCCGACGGATCTTGAAGGTCCCGAAACCTCGCACCTCGATGTTATGCTGCTGCTTCAACGCTTCCTTCACCGCTTCCAAGAAGGCGTCTACCACGCGTGCACAGTCCTTCTTGGAGATCATGGGCCCGGCGGTGCGGGCGATCGAGGCGGTTACCTGTTCGACGAGATCGGCCTTGGTCATGCGTCCCCCAGAAGGGTTACAGACAGCGTAGCTCGGGAGGGCATCCTGGCCGATAGTATGGGCTTAAGTGTTGTCTGTCAAGGGCTTGGCCTTCAGAGCCTTCTCCGGGGGGAGGGAGGCCAAAAACTCCTCGAAGTGCGGGAAGGCGTCGTGAGGGCCCGGCGCTGCCTCCGGATGGTACTGGACCGCGAATAGCGGGAGCTCCCGGTGGCGCACGCCTTCGATGGTCCCATCGTTGAGATTGAGGTGGGTGACCTCGAGCCCTCGGGCGCCCGGGACCCGGTCCGCATCCCCAACTACCGCGAACCCATGGTTTTGGGTGGTGATCAACACCTGGCCCGTGCGCAGATCGCGTACCGGATGGTTCCCGCCGCGATGACCGTACGGCAGCTTGGCGGTTTCCCCCCCGAAGGCGAGTCCAATCAGCTGATGGCCCAGGCAGATGCCGAAGGTCGGGAGCCCGGCGCCGGCAAGCTCTCGGATGGTGCCGACGGCGTACTGGACGGCGGCCGGGTCGCCGGGACCGTTAGAGAGAAAAAGCCCATCCGGCTCCAGCTCGAGCACCTGAGCCGCGCTGGTCTCCGCCGGCACTACGGTCACCCGGCACCCCGCCTGGACCAGCCGCCGGACGATGTTCCGCTTCATCCCGTAGTCGTACGCCACTACGTGAGGGCCCTCGCCTTCGGTGCGCCGCTGGTGCACCGTCGCGCGCGAGGCGAGGTCGAGCCCGCTCATGGAGGGGGACGCCAGGAGCCGCGCGGTCAGCTCCGGGGTGGGCTCGAGCCCCTCGGCCACGACGCCGCGCATCGCGCCACGCTCGCGAAGATGTCGGGTGAGCCGCCGAGTGTCGACTCCCTCGATGACCGGGATCCCGGAAGCCGCGAGCCACTGGTCGAGGCCGAGGGTGGCGCGCCAGTTCGAAGGCCGGCGGGACATCTCCCGCACCACGACCCCGGTTACCTGCGGGCGCTCCGACTCCATGTCGTCTTGATTGATGCCGTAGTTCCCGATCATGGGCGCGGTCATGACGACGATCTGACCGAGATAGCTGGGATCGGTGAACGTCTCCTGGTATCCGGTGAGATTGGTGGTGAATACCACTTCACCGAAGGCGGGATCGAACGGCCGCGGCGCGACTCCGGCGAACCAGCCGCCGTCCTCCAGCAAAACGAAAGCGGGGCGATCGGTCATCCGGTCGCCCCGCGCGACTGTGCCGTCACTGGCCGGGCTTGGGTTGGGAGGACGGTGCCGGGGCACCCGCCGCGGGCGGAGTGCGACCGGCGGTGTCCGGACTGCCGCCCAGCGGCAGCGGCGCGCTCGGGGCGGGCGCCGCCGGCGTGGCGGCACGAAGCCGCTGCTGCAGCTCGCTGGAGCCACCGCCCCGGGGCACTACTGAGAGCAGCAGCGCGAGCGCCAGGAAGATCCCGCCGCACCACCAGGTCATCTTGGTGAGGATGGTGACCGCCTGGCGGCCACCCAGCACGGTGTCGGTGGTGGCGCCGCCGAGGGAGGCGAGCCCTCCCCCCTGACCGGCCTGAAGCAGGACGACGACCGAGAGGAGCAGCGCGTCGAGAATGAGAAGCGTGAGCAAGAGGGCGAACATAGTGTCTCCTGAGCAGCCGCGAAGTCTAGTGACCGGATCAGGTTGGGTCAATCCGACGGCCGCCAGTTCCCGCCCACGAAAGTGCCGGCGATAGCCCCGTTCCCCGCCCCGAACACGATCGCGTCGAGCAGGCCCGAGGCTGCCACGCCGGCCAGCGCTGGAACCGTGAGGTCCACCGCGGCGAAGTCCGCCCACTCTCCCGGCGCGATCCGGCCGGCACCGATGCCCAGGGCGGCCGCGCCTCCGCTGGTAGCGGCTTCCAGTGTGGTGGTGGCCACTTCGCCCCGGGAATCGCTGAGTGCCCCGCGCAGCTCGCCGCGGAGCCGCTGCCCGTACTCCAGCCAGCGCATCTCCTCGATGGCCGAGATTCGGGCATTGGAATCGGTGCCCAGCGAGAGCCGCCCGCCGCTCGCGTGCGCGGCGGAGAGATCCGGGATCCCATCGCCCAGGTTGGCCTCGGTGAGCGGGCAGACGCATACCCGGCCGCCCCGGGCGAGAAAGGTCGTCATGTCGCCTGGAGTCGTGTGGGTGCAATGGACCGCGGTGAGCCCGTCACCTCCCAGCTCGTCGCACAACAGGCGCATGGGAGTGCGGCCGTAGGCGGCCACGGTCTCCTCGATCTCACGCCGCTGCTCCTCGACGTGCATGTGAAACGGAAGGCCCCGCCGCGTCGCCTCGGCGTGGAGGAACTTGATGTCCGCCAGGCTGGCGGCGCGAACGCTGTGGGCCACCACGCCGAGCGACTGGGTCGCGGGGTCCAACCGAGCCCCAAGGCGATCCAGCTGGCGGCAGTAGTCCCTCAGGTCGAGCGTCGCGAACCGGCGCTGTCCCGGTTCGAGAATCCGGCCGATGCCGCCGGTGCCGTAATACGTCTGGAGCAGTACCAGACGGATGCCCACCTCGGCGGCGGCTTCGAGTACCACCTGGTCGAAGGCGAAATCGTCGCCCCGATCGTGATGCAGATAGTGAAACTCGCCCACGGCGGTGATGCCGGCGTCGCGCATCTCGCGGAATGCCCGGAGGCAGATCCTCCGCAGGCTCTCTCGATCCAGCGATGCCACCAGCGCGTACATCGCTTCCCGCCAGCTCCAGAAGCTGCCGGTACCCGCGGCGAACCGCTCGCCCGACCCGCGCAGGCCGCGTTGGAAGGCGTGAGAATGGGTGTTGACGAAGCCCGGCAACAGCGCGATTCCGGTCAACCGGTGGGCGGGTTCCCGACCGGCACGTCCGATCGACGCGATGCGCCCGTCGGCTCCGATCGTGATGGTCCGATCCGGAAGGAAAGCGCCGTCGATCCATGCGAGCTCGGCCTGAATCGTCAGCCGACTCATTCCGAGAGGCATCGGCGATGGATCAGGTCGTCGAGCAGCTCGCCGGCCCGCTCGAACTCCGCGATGGGGAGGAACTCATTGGGCCGGTGGGCGACCTCGATGCTGCCCGGCCCGAACACGGCGCAGCGATAGTCTGCCCGCTGAAGCCAGCCGGCATCGGTGGCGAAGGCCACGCTCTCCGTGCTCCGCTGCCCCACCATGCCGCACAGCTCACGGTGGAGCACGGCCCCCTCGTCGAGCATCATTGCCGGGCTCTCACCCAGGGATGTCAGCTCGAACGATTCGCCGGGCACTGCCTCGACCACCGCGGTGCGCACTCGCGCGGTCATGACGTCGGCCTCCATCTCCGGCAGCAGCCGCACGCTGACTTGCACGGTGCAGCGGTCGGGGATGACGTTCACCGCACTGCCGCCGGTGACGACTCCCACGTTGAGCGCCGGGTACGGCACCTCCGGGAAGTACTCCCCGTGAGGTGGCCGCTCCGCCTCCATCTCGAGACGCAGCTTTGCCAGCGCGCTGATCGCGCGGGCGGCCGGCTCGATGGCGTTGCGACCGAGGTGGGGATAGCCGCTGTGGGCCGCCCGGCCCCGGAAGGCCAGCTGGAGACGGACCATGCCCTTGTGCAGCCGAACCACGCGCAGCGAGGTGGGCTCGCCGATCACGACATCGCGAGGCAGGCGCGGCGCCGTCTTGCCGGCCTCGGCGAACCGGCGGGCTCCGAGGGTGCCCGTTTCTTCGTCGTACGTGAGCAGCAGCGCCAGAGGTCGGCGGACGCGGGTGGGGTCCAGCCCGGCCACGCGGTTGACGGCGAGCGCGAGAAACCCCTTCATGTCCGCCGCCCCGCGGCCCACGTAGGTCTCCCCCGCCCGGGTCAGCGTGAAGGGCGGTGAGCGCCATTCCGGCTCCTCCGCGGGCACCACATCCATGTGACCGGACAGCGTGAGGCCTTCGCCGCTGTCGGTCTCCGGGCCGGCCCGGACCACCAGATTCGCCTTGGTGCCGTCTGGTGACCAGAGCCGTTGCACCTCGACTCCCGGGCGATCGAGGTAGTCGGCGACGAAATCGGCGAGCGGGAGGTTGCTGAGTCGGCTGGTGGTATCGAAGGCGACGAGGTGCTCGAGCAGGGCCGCGTCGGAGAGCGACGGCTCGGTCATCCGCCGGGCTCACGGGCGAGCTGGGCCAGGCGGGTGCGCACTTCACGCACTGCCGGCTGCAGCTCCGGGTCGGCGTTCTTCCAGAGATCGACGAACCGGCTGTAGTAGTCGGTCGCCTTCTGGCGATCGCCCCGCGCCTCGTACAGCTCGCCCAGCCGCTTGAGGCTCGGAGCATAGGTGTAATACTCGGTGAAGCGGACGGCGTCGATGGTCGGAGTGCGCGCGACCTGCTCGAGTTGGGCGATCGCCGAGTCGCGCTGACCGGCGCGATCGTGCAGGAGGCCGAGCTCGAACGCGCCGCACGAAGGGCAATTGCCTTCCCGGCGCTGCCAGTCGCGATAGTGCTCGATCGCGCGTTGGTGGTCACCCGCGGCCTTGGCCAGGGAGCCCCGTGCCTTGCCCTCGAACAAAAAGCTGCGGCGGATGCCCTCGGGGACGACAGATTCGTACTCCCGGAGCAGCCGGCCGGCCTCGTCCGGCAGATTCGATTCCGCGTAGGCGCTGATCAGCTCGAGATACGGACGGTCCAGCGGCTGCATCGAGGCCATCGGATACCGATCGAGCGCGGCCCGCAGCACCCGCGACCCGCCGTCTGGCGCTTTGCCGTATCGACTCTCCAATTGGGCGAGCCGCGCCGAGATTCGCAGGTAGTCCCAGGGGGCGTGTTGCTCGATGGTCGCCTGAAGCTGTTGCTGCAGGAATCGCTGAGATTCCCTGATCCGCCCTTGTTGCTCCGTCAGGCCCGCCAGGTGCAGGGTGGTGATCAGGCTGAGGAATGGACTCTCACGATTCTCGCGGAGAGAGCGAAACATCGGCTCGGCGGCCCCGAAGTCGCGCTTGACCAGGAGCATGGAGGCCTGCACCGCCGCGGCGAACGGGCTCTTCGGGGCGCTCTGGCTGTAGCGATCGGCGGTTCGCTGTGCCTCGTCCAGCTTTCCCTGACCGAGCTGGGCCTGGATCGTATTGAAGTAGAAGACGGTTCCCCGGCCCAGTTGGGTGGCGCGACTGGCCAGGCTCTCCGCCTCCGCGTACCGGCGATGGTCGCTGAGCATGATCGACAGGTTGTTGAGCGCCACCACGTTGTCGGGGTCGGCGTCGAGGGCTGCGCGGTAGGCGCTCATCACCCTGGCGGGGTCATAGTCGGCGACGTTGTGGTAATACGCCACCGTGAGGTTCCGCTCGATCGAGGGTAACCTGTCGCGGTGTTCATAGGCCCGAGTCACCGCGGCGATCTCACGGGTCCGGGACTGCCCCGTGTTGCCGAGCAGCACGGCCAACTTGCGCCATGCCATCGCGAAGCCGCTGTCGAGTGCGACCGCCTCTTCCAGTACCGGAATGGCTTCCTCCCCCCGGTCGTTGTCTTCCAGCCGAAGGGCGGCGGTGTACTTGCGAAGGGCCTCGAGGGACCCGGTGGTCACGTCTTCCAGCGGAGGGTTGGCACGGATCGACTTGAGCGATTCCCCGATCCGCTCGCGCAGCTTCTTGGAGAGTTGGTCGATCGCGGGCAGCAGCGCAGCCTGATCGTCAGCGGATTCGCGCACCGCCGTGAGGACCTTCCCGTCGGTCGCCCCGATGAGGCTGGCGGAGAGCACGTATCCCCGTCCCACGGGATCGATCTGGCCCACGACAACCGCCTTGACGCCTTGGCGCTCCGCGATCTCACGCGCCAGCGGGGGCGTCAGCACTGCCTCCGCCGAGCGCCCCATGCGTTGCAGCGCGTCCACCACGGATGCCGGATCGATCAGCCGGAGCGTCGGCGATTGGGAGAGGTCTACCCGAAATGCCTCGGTGAGCGATTCCCCCAGCGTGGAATCAGGGGAGCGATTCTCGAAGTCCGAGAGGAGGAGTTGCTCGCGCTCCTCCAGCACCCCGGACGCCACGAGCGTTCCCACCGGCCCGATTCCGAGTAGGCGCATCGCGGTGTAGATGCCGGCCAGCAACGCCAGGGCGGCGAAGCCGAGCGCGCCGCCGAGCAGCGCGCGTCGCCAGCTCACCCAGGGCGCCAACCCGGTCGGGGTGATGGTCGAGATGCCCGTGGTGCGTGCCTGGGCCCGATTCCGCTCGTGCATCCCGGCGGCAAGCGTGATCGGCAGACCGATCGCGAGCAGCACGCCCGCGCCGTACAGCACCCAGTCCGGCAGGCCAAGCCACTGGACCAACCCGTAGACCGCGACGAGAATGAGCATAGAGGCGGCCAGGAACAGCACGGCGACCCGGCCCGGATGCCCGCGCCGGATCGCGGCCTCGGTCCCGGACGATATCGTCCCTTGGGCGTCGGACACCGGCCGGCTCACACTGCCGGAGCTGGCTGCCTCGAGCTGGGCGGCCAGCTCGCCCGCGCTTTGCCAGCGGTCGGCAGCGTGCTTCTCCAGGCACCGCATCACCGCGGCGCTGAGCGCCGGGGGCACCGTCTTCCGGTGCTGGATCACGGGCTCCGCCGCCTGGGTGATGTGCGCCGCGAGCATCGCCTGCGGGGTCGGAGCGGCGAACGGCGTGCGGCCGCAGAGCATCTCGTAGGCCAGCACCCCCACCGAGTACAGGTCGGCCCGGTGGTCCACGTGGGGATCTGCCGCCGCCTGCTCCGGGGCCATGTAGGCCGGCGTGCCGAGCGCCAGGCCCAGCGAGGTCAGGGTGCCTCCGCCGCTCGACTCGCTCACCGCCTTCGCCACGCCGAAGTCGGTCACCACCGCATGACCCTCCGACATCAGCACGTTCTCCGGCTTGATGTCACGGTGCACCACACCGTTCCGATGGGCGTAGGCCAGCGCGTCCGTCACCTCCCGCAGGATGCGGACCGCCTCGGCCACCGGGAGCTCGCCTTCCCGTGCCAGCCGGGAGCGCAGCGACTCCCCTGCGATGAATGGCATGATATAAAAGAGGAGGTCGCCGGAGCTGCCGGCGGTGAGGAGGGGAACGATGTGGGGATGCTGGAGGCGCGCGGCCAGGCGGATCTCCCGCTCGAAGCGCTCCGCGTTGACCCCGGCGCCCATCTCCGGCGGCAGGACCTTGATCACCACCTGACGCGAAAGCCGCGTCTCCTCGGCCAGGAACACGCGGCTCATCCCGCCTCCGCCGAGCTCTTTCACAACGCGGTAGTTATCGCCGACGGCGGCCTGGATCCGGGATTCGAGTCCGATCCTCGGGCTCCTGTAGGGGATGGATAGAACCTACACCAAAGTGCGATCCCGAGCGAAACAGTGGCGGTTTCATCCACCCAGTCCCACCAGCTCGCCCCAGCGGTCGGGATCGAGGCTGGCGCCGCCGACCAGCACGCCGTCGATCTCCCGGCGCGACAGCAGGGACAGCACGTTCCCCTGGTTGACGCTGCCGCCGTACAGGATGGGAACCCGCCCTGGCACTCCCCGCCGGGTCAGCTCGAAGCGGATGAGCTCGTGGACCTGGGCGGCGTCGTCCGGAGTGGCGTTCTTGCCGGTGCCGATGGCCCAGACCGGCTCGTACGCCAGCACGACGCCGGACCAGTCTCCGGGTCCGATCCGCTCCAGCAGCGCGGCGACCTGGCGGCGCACCACCTGCTCGGTGCGGCCACCCTCCCGCTCGGCCAGCGTCTCGCCTACGCACACCATGGGCTTGAGCCCGGCCTTGAGCGCGGAGGCCAGCTTGCGAGCCACCTGTTCGTCGGTCTCGCCGAAGAGGTGACGTCGTTCGGAATGGCCGATCAGC
This sequence comes from Gemmatimonadales bacterium, assembly GCA_036556625.1. Taxonomy (GTDB): domain Bacteria; phylum Gemmatimonadota; class Gemmatimonadetes; order Gemmatimonadales; family GWC2-71-9; genus CAVVWJ01. The sequence goes on along the minus strand of DATBJC010000089.1, from coordinate 77,746 downwards.
GTGGCACTGGCGCCGGCTTCCATCACCAATGGAATGGAGAGCTCGCCGGTGAACGCCCCCTTGGGCTCCCAGTGCACGTTCTGCGCGCCGATGGTCACGTCGTGTCGCTGCGACGCGGCCGTGCGCGCCTCGGCCAGGCTCACCGCAGGGGGGAAGAACCAGAGTTGACGCTCGTCGGCGGGCGCGGTGATCTGGAGGAATCGAGTGAGGAAATCGCGGGCCGCCGACGGGCCATGATTCATTTTCCAGTTGGCGGCGTAGATGAGCTGGCGCTTGGACATTTCCTTGCGAGTTAGTAGGGTCGAGGCGCCCGCTCATCCCGACCTGAGCGCAGCGAATGGGAGGGATCTTGCCAGCCGTGCATCAGACCTCATCCAGCGCCGCGATCCCCGGCAGGGTCTTGCCCTCCAGGAACTCCAGCGACGCTCCGCCGCCGGTCGAGACGTGGGTGATGTTGTCGTCCAGTCCCGCCTGTGACACCGCGGCCGCCGAATCGCCCCCGCCGACCACCGTCACCGCCCCGTTGCCGGTTGCCGCAGCCATGGCGCGCGCGATGGCCAGCGTACCGTGATCGAACGGCGGAGTCTCGAACACCCCCATGGGTCCATTCCATACCACGGTGCCGGCGGGTTCGATGCGGGCCGCGAAGTCGTGCTCGGTCGCGGGATCTATGTCGTAGACCGACCACCCTTCCGGGATCCGGTCCCGATTGACCGTCCGAGTGTCCGCCCCGGCCTTGAGCTCGCGTGCCACTACCGCTCCGCTCGGCACCACCAGCTTGCCGCTCGAGTCGGCCAGCAGGCGCCGCGCGAGTTCGATGCGATCGCGCTCGATCAGCGAGTTGCCGGTCTCCAGCCCCATCGCGGCGAAGAAAGTGCAGGCCATCGCCCCGCCGAGCAGGATGTGGTCCACCTTGGGCAGCAGCGCGGAGATGAGATCGATCTTGCCGCTGATCTTGGCCCCGCCGAGCACGGCGACGAAGGGCCGCTTCGGCTGGCGCAGGGCATCGCCCAGGTAGCGCAGCTCCTGCTGCATCAGGAAGCCGGAGACGGCGGGCTTGAGCACCCGTGCCACGGCCTCGGTGCTCGCGTGGGCACGATGGGCCGAGCCGAACGCGTCGTTGACGTAGAAGTCGCCCAGCGCGGCAAAGCGCGCGGCCAGATCCTTGTCGTTGTTCTCCTCGCCTGGGAAGAAGCGGGTGTTCTCCGCCATGGCAACCCCGCCGCGCGGGAGCCGTCGGGTCTCGGTGACGGCCTGCTCGGTCAGCGGGTCGCGCAGGAACGTCACCGGCGAGCCCAACAGGCGCTCGAGCTCCCGGACCACCGGCTCCAGCGAATACTTGGACTCGCGGCCTCCCTTGGGACGGCCGAGATGCGAGAGCAGGACCACGCGGGCACCGCGGCCCCGAAGAAACTCGATGGTGGGGAGCGCTGCGCGGATCCTGGTGTTGTCGGTGACCGCGCCGTCCTTGATCGGGCAGTTGAAGTCCACCCGCACCAGGGCCCGCTTCCCCTCGATCGCGCCGGCATCGAGCGACTCGAGCGTTCGCTTCACAGCCGCTCCCCCACGTAGCGCAGCAGGTCCGCGCACCGGGCGGAATATCCCATCTCGTTGTCGTACCAGGAGGTGACATTGACCAGGGTGCCGTTCACCACGTTGGTCGAAAGCGCGTCCACCGTGCTCGACTGGAGCGACCCGATGTAATCCACCGAAACCAGCGGCTCGTCGCTCACCGTCAGAATGCCCTTGAGCGGCCCCCCGCTCCCGGCCTGGCGGAACGCGTTGTTGACCTCCTCCGCCGTGGTGGCCGTCTGGACCACACAGGTGAGCGCCACGACGGAGACGTCGGGGGTGGGCACTCGCAGGGAGACGCCGTCGATCTTCCCCTTCAGCTCCGGCATGACCAGCGACGTAGCCTTGGCCGCCCCGGTGGTGGTCGGAATGATGGACAGGGCGGCGGCCCGGGCGCGCCGGAGGTCTTTGTGCGGCAGATCGAGGATCTGCTGGTCGTTGGTATAGGAGTGGACCGTGGTCATGAACCCGCTCACGAAGCCGAACCGGTCGAGAATGACCTTCACCACCGGCACAAGGCAGTTCGTGGTGCAACTGGCGTTGGAGATGATGTGGTGCTTGGCGGCGTCGTACGACTGGTGATTTACCCCATAGACCACGGTGAGGTCTTCCTTCTTTGCCGGGGCGGAGATGATCACCTTCCTGGCCCCTGCCGCCAGGTGAAGGGCCGCCTGGTCTCGATCGGTGAACCGGCCGGTGGACTCGAGGACTACGTCCACGCCGAGGTCCTTCCAGGGCAGCTTGGCGGGATCTTTCTCCGACAGTACCCGCATCGTGTCGCCGTCCACCACCAGGCCGTCCTTCTCCGCCTTCACCTCGCCCTCGAAGCGGCCATGGACCGAGTCGTACTGGAGCAGGTGGGCAAGGGTCCTGGTGTCGGTCACGTCGTTCACGGCAACGAAGTCGAGCTCTTTCAGTCCCAGTTTCTTCGCTGCGCGCAGGGTGTTGCGGCCGATCCGGCCGAAGCCGTTGATACCGACCCGAATTGCCATCGTCTCTCCTCTTGTGGAGCTATCAGTTACAGCTATCGGCTATCAGGTAAACACATCGGCCAGCTTGAGTGTGCCCATCCGATGGCTGTAGCTGATCGCTGACAGCTGGCTCTCTACGCCACTGGCTCCAGGGCCCGCGCAAAAGTGATGGCGTCCACCGACTCCGCGCCGGCCTCGGCCAACGCGACGGCCGCGGACACCAGCGTGGCTCCGGTGGTGAACACGTCGTCCACCAGAACCGCCACCAGGCCTCTCGCGCTGGCACCGGCGAACGCACCCGCCAGATTCGCCTGTCTCGCTTCGGGGGTGAGCGCCGTCTGAGTCGCGGTCTCGCGAACCCGGCGAAGCAGATCGCCACGCACCGGGGCGCCGGTCAGCCGTCCGAGCGCGGCCGCGAGCCGCTCGCTCTGGTTGTAGCCCCGCTCCCGCGCGCGGCGGGCCCCGAGCGGCACCGGTATCAAGGATACCCGCCCGGTCAATGGCTCCAGGCCCCGCATCGCGGCCGCCATCGCCTCGGCCACCCGCCACCAGCCGTCGTACTTGAGCCGGTGCACCGCTCGCCTGGCGGACTCGTCCAGCCAGACGGCACTGCGTACCCGGCGGAGCCCTGGACCCCAGCCGGAGCAGATCCGGCACCCGAGATCCTGCATGGCCGGCTGGCCGCAGCGCTGGCACATCGGGCCGACCACCGGGCGCCATCGAGCGCGGCAGAGGTCACAGACCAGTGCGTCGTTTTCCCGCTCGCTGACCGGCGCGTCGCAGAGCAGACACGCCGCCGGCAGCAGCCATCGCTCGATATCGGCCAGCGAATGACGCCAGCCGGCGAGCCGCTCAGCGAAGCGCGGCATCCACGGCAGCGCGCATGATCTCGGTGGGTGCCATCACGCCGGGAAACCACCGCTGCAGAGCACCGGCCCCCTGGGCCACCAGCATCCCACGTCCGTCCGCGGCGCGGCGGCCGGCCGCCCGCATCGCCCGGACCCACGGCGTCTCTCCGGTGCGGTACACCATATCGAAGGCGGCCATGGCCGCCGGGGCGAGGCCAGGATCCACCGGCATCGGGTCGTCGGCACGAAGCCCCAGCGGCGTGGCGTTGACGACGAGCCCGCACTCCTCGGACGATGCGGGCTCGATGCCTCGCTCCGAGATCCAGCGGCAGAACGCACCCGCCCGCTCCGCCGAGCGGGAAGACACCGCGACGCGAACACCGCACCGCGCTGCCGCGATCGCCGCCGCACGGGCACCCCCGCCGGTTCCGACGATCAGCCAGGGGTCCGACGGCGGCTCCAGCGGCTCGAGGGCGCGGAGCAGGCCCTCCACGTCGGTGTTGCCGCCGAGCACCGCGCCGTCCTCGCCCCAGAAGACGTTGCAGGCACCCACCTCGCTGGCGTCGGCCAGCTGCCGATCCACTACGGTCGCGGCGGCTTCCTTGTGCGGAATGGTCACGTTGCCGCCGCCGCCGGCGTGGGTGAGCGCGCGAATGAGAGGAGCGACGTCGTCGGGAGTACAGCGGAGTGCCACATACACCGCTCGCAGGCCGAGTGCGCGGAACGCGGCGTTCTGCATGGCCGGAGAGAGGGAATGGGCTACCGGGTCGCCGATCAGGGCGAACACCCGGGTGTTGCCGTCGATCACCGTACCATGCCGGCCACGCGGCTCACCACCACGCCGATCAACTCCTTCAGCTCGCTGAAGGTGGTGCGGTAGCTGGCCAGGTCGGCACCGAAGGGATCGGTGACTTCCGAGCGGGCGGCGTCGCGGCCGGCGTACCAGCCGAGCAGATGGACCTTATCCTCGCCACCCAGCTCCGCCACTCGCGCCAGGTGGTGACCCGACATGACGAGGATCAGATCGGCTTCGCGCACCATCTCGCGAGTCAGCAGCCTGGCCCGGTGCTCGCTGAGATCCAGGCCGTGCTCCAGGCCGACGAGATAGGCCCCTTCGGACGCCGGCGCGCCTTCCCATGCCCCGGTGCCGGCCGAGGCCACCGTGACATGATCGATGCCTCGGGCCGCGAGCGCTTCGCGCAGCAATCCCTCCGCCATCGGGCTGCGGCAGGTGTTCCCGGTGCAAACGAAGACGATGTGCATGTCACAAGATAAGCGTACGAGGACCGTTCACGGCGCCAGACTCCCCGCTGCGCGTCGCAGCTCGGCTCGAGGAATCGCGCCCTCGCGCACCAGCCGGGGCATCGGCCCGGTACAATCCACCAGGGTGGACGGCGGCACGTTGCCCAGCACCCCGCCATCCAGCACCAGCAGCTCGCCGCGCTCGATCTCGGGCCCGAAGACTTGGCTGATCCGATCCGGTCCCGGAGCTGGTGCCTGCCCCGGCCGATTGGCCGAGGTGGACGTAAGAGGACGGCCGGTTGCCGCCACCAGCCGGGCGATGCCGGTGTGTGAGGTATGCCGCACCGCGATCCCGCCTTCCCTGCCGCGCAACTCGTCCGGCAACCGGCCTTCGCCACCTGGCAGGACCAAGGTGAGCGGCCCGGGCCAGAACGCCGCCGACAGCGCCCGCGCGGAGGGCGACATGACCAGACCCCACTCGCTCGCCATGGCCGGACCGGAAATCAGCAGCAGGAACGGCTTGTCGGGAGCACGGCCCTTGATGCGGGCCAGTGCGGCGAGCGCCGGGACGGAGGGGCCCGATCCCAATCCGTAGACCGTCTCGGTGGGATAGGCCAGGAGCCCATCGCGCTCGAGATGGGCGGCCACCACTGGAATCGCGGCGTCGATCTCACGCTCCGAGCCGAAGGGAAGGATCACCGCTGGATCCCGGCGAGCGCCTCCGCCAGGGCCAGGTCGTCGCGGGTGGTGACCTTCAGATTGCGGGGAGAGTCGGGCACCAGCCGTACGGTGCCGCCGCACGCCTCCACCAGGGCTGCGTCGTCGGTGGCACCGCTCGCCTCCGCCCCGGCCCGCGCATAGGCGTCCTCCAGGAGCCGGCGGGGAAAGCCCTGGGGAGTCTGTGCTCGCCACAGGCCGGCGCGCGGTACGGTGCGTCCGACCAGGGTCGGATCAGGACCCAGGGCCTCCTTGATGGTGTCGCTCACCGGCAGCGCCGCAACCGCTCCTTCACCCGCGCGAGCATGCGCGATCACGGCGTCGATCACCCCGCGCTCGACGAATGGGCGGGCTCCGTCGTGCACCAGCACGATCGCACAGCTTGCGTCCAGCGCCCGAAGCCCGGCCGCCACCGAGTCGGCCCGCTCCCGCCCACCGGCGACCACCGTGAGCGCCTCGCCTCGGAGCGGTGCCAGAAAGTCGGGGGGCTGCTCCGCATCACGCGGGGTCAGGACGACGGCAACCTGCGCGACCTCGGGATGGCTCACGAAGGGCCGGACTGCCCGGAGCAGCAGCGGCACACCGCCGATGGAGAGATACTGCTTGGGCAGGTCGCCGCCGACGCGGCTCCCCCGCCCCGCGGCGACCACCACTACGCCCACATCACGCGGCAAGCGCGCGCACCAGCTGCTCGACGTGGTCCAGTCCGACCAGCGAGACGCCGGCGACCTGCGAGCTGCTGCGCGACGATCCGAATACGCGCCGGAACCCCAGTCGCGCCGCCTCGGCGATCCGGCGCTCGATCGCGCCGCTGGGACGGATCTCGCCGCCCAGGCCGATCTCGCCGAGGAAGATGACGTCGGCCGGCGCGGGCCGGTTGTACAGGCTGCTCAGCAGCGCCGCTGCGACGGCGAGGTCCGCCCCGGGCTCGGTGAGCCGGACACCCGCGGTGACCTGCACGAACACGTCCAGATCGGCGAACGAGGTGTCGGCCCGTCGCTCCAGGACCGCGAGGAGGACGGCCAGCCGCTTCGGGTCCAGCCCGGTGGCGACCCGCTGCGGCGTGCCGTAACCCGACTTGGCCGCCAGGGCCTGGATCTCCACCAGCACGGGGCGAGTGCCTTCCATCAGCGCGGTGACCGCGCTGCCGCTGATCCCATCCGCCCGGGCCGCCAGGAACACCGCGGACGGATTCGGTACCGCCACCAGTCCCCGCTCGGTCATGGAGAAGACGCCGAGCTCGTCCACCGAGCCGAAACGGTTCTTGGTTGTGCGGAGGAGACGGTAATCGAGCGTCACCTCGCCCTCGAAGTAGAGCACGGTGTCCACGATGTGCTCCAGCGTCTTGGGGCCGGCGATGCCGCCGCCCTTGGTGACGTGGCCCACCACGATCACCGCGGTGCCGCTCTCCTTGGCGAAGCGCATGAGCTGTCCGGCGCACTCCCGCACCTGGCCGACGTTGCCGGGTGCGCTCTCCAGCGTCTCGGTGTAGACCGTCTGGATCGAGTCGATGACCACCACGTCGGCCGTCAGGGCTCCGGCGGCACCGACGATCGCCTCCAGGCGGGTTTCGCCCAGGACGTGTACCGCGCCGGCATCTTCGGTCAGGCGATCGGCCCGAAGCCGGATCTGATCGGGCGATTCCTCACCGCTGGCATAGAGCACGGTTCGGCCGGCGGCCTCGAGCCGGGCCGCCGCCTGAAGCAGGAGCGTAGACTTGCCGATGCCGGGCTCGCCCCCGATGAGGATCATGGAGCCGGGCACGATCCCGCCGCCGAGCACGAAATCGAACTCGTTGATGCCGGTACGCCAGCGCTGAAGAGGTTCGGCCGCGACGTCGCGCAGGCGGTCGGGCGGTCGGACGGTCGGGCGGTCGATTCCACGCCTTCTCCCGGCCGCCTGACCGCCTGACCGGCTGACCGCCGGCTCTTCCGCGACCGCGTTCCACGCCCCGCAGCCTTCGCAGCGTCCCACCCACTTGGCGTGCTCGTGACCGCACTCGGTGCAGCGATAGACCGACCGGGCCCGCGCCATCGCTATTCCGGCTCCTCCCGGCTCGAAAAGCTGTCGAACCGGGTGTACTCGCGGGTGAACTTGAGCTGCACGTCGCCGGTGGGGCCGTTGCGGTTCTTGGCCAGCATCACTTCGGCCAGGCCGCGTTTGGCTTCATCGTCCCGGTCGTAGTACTCGGGCCGGTGGATGAAGATGACGAGATCGGCATCCTGCTCGATGGCCCCCGAGTCTCGCAGGTCGGACAGGATCGGCTTTCGCTCTCCCCCGCGCTGCTCCGAGGCCCGGGAGAGCTGCGAGAGCGCGATGACCGGAACTTCCAGCTCTCGCGCGAGCGCCTTCAGCGAGCGGGAGATGTCGGAGATCTCCTGGACCCGGTTCTCCGAGTACTCCGGGCTCCGCATGAGCTGGAGATAGTCCACCACGATCAGCCGGAGGTCGTTGTCGATCTTGAGCCGGCGCGCCTTGGACCGCATCTCCAGCAGGGTGATGGAGGGGGTGTCGTCGATCCAGACCTGATAGGTCTGCAACAGGCCGGCGGCGCGGGCCAGCTGGGTGAAGTCGGAATCGCGCAGGGTGCCCTGGCGCACCCGATGGCTGTCCACCCGCGCCGTGGCGGTGAGCATGCGCTGGACCAGGGCCTCCTTCGACATTTCCAGCGAGAAGATGGCGACGCCATGCCCTTCGGCCGCGGCGTTGGCCGCGATGTTGAGACAGAAGGCCGTTTTGCCCATGGAGGGACGGGCCGCCACCACCACCAGCTCCGCGCTTTGAAACCCCGACGTCAGTCCGTCCAAGTCTAGGAAGCCGCTGGGCACCCCGGTAATCGCCTTGCCGCTCCGCTGGAGCGTTTCGATGCGCTCCATGGTCGGCCACAGCATCTCCTTGATCCGAGTGAAGCCCTCGTCGCCCCGCTGCTGCGAGATCTTGAAGATCCGCGACTCGGCGACGTCGAGCAGCTCGGTCGCGGTGGAGCGGCCGTCGTAGGCTTCGGTGATGATACCGGTGGAGGTCTCGATCAGGCGGCGGAGGATGGCCTTGTCGCGGACGATGCGGGCGTGGAACTCCAGATTGGCCGCGGTGGGCACCGCATCCACCAGCTCCGCGAGGTACTCCAGCCCCCCGGCGGCCTCGAGCTCGCCCCGCCGGAGCAGCTCGTCGCGGAGGGTGATGTGGTCGATGACCACCCGGCGCTCGACCAGCGCGAGCATCGCCCGGAACAGCCGGCGGTGCCCCTCGCGGTAGAACATCGAGTCGTCCACCAGCTCGGCGGCGCGGAGCGCGGCGTCCTGATCCAGCAGCATCGCGCCCAATACCGCCTGTTCGGCCTCGGCGCTCCAGGGCGCCGAGCGGCCGACGTAGGTGTCAACCGTCGAGAAGTTGTCGGGCGATACGGACGTCATCCCAGGTCGGCTTCTTCCAGTTGGGGTTGCGCAGCAGTGCCGCGGGATGGTACGTCACGATCAGCGGAGTGCCGTTGTACGTGTGCACCTTGTTCCGCAACTCCCCCAGTCCCTTTCTCACACCGAGCATCGCTTCGCCGGCGGTCCCGCCCAGGGCGAGGATCACCTTCGGTCGAATGAGCTCCAGCTGGCGGTGGAGATAGGGAATGCAGGCCGCGATCTCATCGGGCAGCGGCTTCCGGTTCTGGGGAGGTCGGCACTTGACGATGTTGGTGATGTACACCGAATCACGGGGAACTTCAATAGCCTCGAGGATGCCTTCGAGCAACTTCCCGGCCTGACCGACGAACGGCCGGCCGGTGGCATCCTCGGTGGCACCCGGCCCTTCGCCCACGAGGAACATTCGCGCCTGGGGGCTGCCCTCGCCGGGCACCGCGTTGGTCCGGTGAGGACAGAGCGCGCAGCAGTAGGTGCTGCGGATACGCTCCGCCACCGCCTCGATCGTGGGCAGCGCGGCGAGATCGTTGCCCAGCAGCACCGGGTCGGGCGAGGTGACGGAGATGCCGGGGCCGGGGATCGGTGGCGCACCTTTGAGCCAGCGGGGCACCGCTGCAGGCTCGGGGGCCACCGCGGCCTGAGAGGGACCGGCGGCCTCACCCAGAATCACCTCGGCACCCCCAAGCTCCATCTGCTGGATCAGGTACCGCCGGCGCAACTCATCCAAGAGCCTGCTCCACCGCGTCGAGGATCGCCTCCGCCACCTCCCGCTTGGATTGGAGGGGAAAGATCTTGGGCGTGCCGTCGCGACCCAGCACGGCCACCCGATTGGTCTCGTGCTCGAATCCCGCGCCCGGCTCCAGTGCATCGTTCACCACGATGAAATCCAGGTCCTTACGCTCCAGCTTGGCCCGGCCTTTGGCCAACGCGTCCCCGGTCTCCAGCGCGAAGCCCACGATGACGCTGCCCGCCTTCCGCAGCTCGCGGGTGCCGCTCAGGATGTCGGCCGTGGGCTCCATCGGCACGGCGAGTGCGCCGTCCACCCGGGATTGTTTGCTGGTGCTGGGATTGCTGGGGCGGAAATCCGCCGGCGCGGCGGCCATCACCAGCACGTCGGCGGCAGGCAGCTCGCTTCGGACGGCGGCCTCCAGATCACCGGTGCTCTCCACTCGCTTCACCAAGACGCCAGGTGGCGGGGGGAGCATCACCGGCCCCGACAGCAGGACCACGTCGGCCCCGCGCTCCCAGGCGACCTCGGCGAGCCGATAGCCCATCCTGCCGCTGGAACGGTTGGTCACCACCCGCACCGGATCGATCGATTCGCGAGTGGGACCCGCGGTGACCACCACCCGCCGCCCGGCGAGCTTGCCGTCGCCGCGCAAGAGGCGGGCGGCGTGTGCCAGGATGGTCTCCGGCTCGCTCATCCGGCCTGGCCGCTCCGACGGGCCCTCGGCCAATGCGCCGATCTCCGGGCCCACCAGCGCCACGCCCGAGGCGCGCAGCCGCTGGAGGTTGGCCTGGGTCTCGGGCCGGGCGTACATCTCGTCATTCATCGCCGGCGCGACGAGCAGTGGCGCGGTGCGGGCCAGCAGCAGCGCGGTGAGGACATCATCCGCCAGTCCCAGGGCGACCCGCGCGAGCAGGTCTGCGGTGGCCGGCGCCACGATGACGAGATCCGCGTCCTGGGGGAGTCGGACGTGCGCGAGCGCCCGGCCAGGCTCCCAGAGGGAGGTCAGCACCGGGCGCCCGGTGAGTGCTTCGAACGTGACGGGCCCCACGAACTCAACGGCGCTCCGGGTGAGCACGACATCCACCCGGGCTCCCGCCTCAGTCAGGCGCCGGGCGAGAACGCAGCTCTTATAGCACGCGATCCCGCCCGACACGCCGAGGACGACGCGCCGGCCGGCCCACACCTCAGGCCTCGGAGCGGCGGCGACGAACCAGCTTGTAGTTGAGCTCCCCCTCGGTGAGCGACTGCAGGGCCTTGGTGGTCAGCTTCTCCCCCTGGTGCGCCAGCTGGTCCTTGGGAAACTCGTTGAGGTAGCGGGCGAACTTCGCCGCGACCAAGACGCCGAGATACTTGTTCCCCGCCTGCTTGGCGACTTCAGTGGGTGTGGTGATCCGCATGCGCTCTTGCTCCTCCTGAGGGTCAGGTCAGGCTGACAGCGCCTAGATCTTCTCGACCGCTGCCACGACATCCTTCCGCAGCCGGGTGATGAACTTGGGCAGATCATCCTGCCGCGACACCCGCCGCGCCTCGGCGTCGAGAATGGCGGCGACCTGGGCCACGGCGATGACCAGGTCCTGGTTGACCAGCGCGTAATCGTACTCGCTCACGGCGGCCAGCTCGTCCGCCGCGCGGGTGATCCGCTCGCGGACCACCTCGGGGGGCTCGGTGTTCCGGCCCTTGAGCCGGCCGATCAGCACCTCGGCCGAGGGGGGCAGCACGAAGAGATGGAGGGAATTGGGAAAGCTGGCGCGGATCTGCCGCGCACCCTCGATCTCGATATCCAGCACCGCGTGCTTGCCCTTGGCGAAAATCCGCTCGATCTCGCTCCGCAGCGTCCCGTAGAGATGGCCGCCGTAGCCGGCCGACTCCAGGAACTCCCCGGCCTGGCGGCGGCGGAGGAACTCCTGGCGGGTCAGGAAGTAGTAGTCCACCCCATCGCGCTCGCCCTCGCGCATCGGCCTGGTGGTCGCCGAGACCGAATACCCCAGGTCGTCCCGACCCTGCAACAGATTCCGTGCGATGCTGCTCTTGCCGCCGCCGGAGGGGGCGGACAACACCAGAAGGAACGGCTTCACTCGAGGTTCTCGAGCTGTTCCCGGAACTTTTCGAGTTCTCCCTTCATGGCGATGATCTCGTGCGCGATTTCCGCGTCATTCGCCTTGGCTCCCATCGTGTTCACCTCCCGGCCGAGCTCCTGGGCCAGGAAGCCGAGCTGCTTGCCGGCCGGTCGGTCGGACGCCAACGCTGCGCGCGCGGCGGCAAGGTGGGCCCGGAACCGGACCAGCTCCTCGGTGATGTCGAGCCGATCCGCCTGGAAGGCCAGCTCCTGGGCCAGCCGGGCGTCGTCGACCGGGCGGCCATCCAGCAACTCGGCCACTGCGGCCCGCAAGCGATCCCGCTCCCGGGTCAATCGCTCCGGTGCCCGGGCGGCGACTCGCTGGCCGGCCAGCTCCAACAGATCCAGCCGGTGGCGCAGCTCGGCGGCGAGCGCTTCACCTTCGCGAGCGCGCATCGTCCGGCATTCGGCGGCTGCCCGGGCCACCACCGGCTCCAGCTCGCCCCAGGACACCTCGGGCGCATCGTTGCCGGAAAGCGACACCACCTCCGGCTGCCGTGCCACCAGCTCCAGCGTCACCTCGCCACTCAGCCCCAGGGCACCTTGCAGATCGCGCAGGCGCTCGGTGACCAACCGGGCCCGCTCCAGGTCCACGGTGAAGCCGAGGGTTCGCGCGGGATGCTCGGTCCATCTGCCCTGCACCGCCACGTGCCCCCGATCGAACTCCCGGCGCAGCCGCTCGCGCAACTCGCCTTCCAGTACGGCCAGCTCGCCCGGCAGCTTGGCGGCGAGATTGAAGTGCCGGTGATTGACGGTGCGGATCTCGAGGCGGATCCAGCCACCCGCCACCGCGCCCTCGGCCGCGCCGAAGCCGGTCATGCTGTACGGCAGAGGACCTCCCTGGTCGCGGGATAGCCCTAAAATTTATCCTGAAACGCCCTCGGTTGGTAGGGAGTTGGGCAGCGTGCCGCGCGCGAAGGACGACAGCCTCACCCTGGGCGTAGCGAGGGGGACGAAGCCGCTTCGCTCGCTCAGGGTGGCATCTTTCTAAATGCTCGACCAGCAGGAGATTACGATATTCATCTAATCTAGTTTAGGAACTCCCATCGGACCCCGAACACCGTCCCGTAGGAAGGAATCTCGAACCCCGGGACATAGGTCAGATTGGTAGCGCTGAGGTTCCCCCGATCCCAGAACAGCCGGAAGCTCTGCAGCTGAATCTCCACCAGGCTCCGGAAGAAGGTCGCGCCCCGAAGCCTGATCGGGACGCCCCCCGCGTCGCGTCCGATGACGCCGGTGCCCCACGACTCCATGCTCAGCCGCAGCTTGAGGTCGAAGCTGCCGCTGGGGAACTGTCGCAGAAACTTGGAGCGGAGGGTGAAGGCCATCATCGAGTGAGTGGGCGGAATCCCTTCGGGGACCAGGTCCCGCGGATCACTGTACCAGCCCTCGAGCGTGATCCACCGAACCGGCGCCAGCCGGACCTGCGCGGTAACCCACTCGGTTGTTGGGACGGCTCCGATCGCGGCAATCCGAGGAAACTCCGCGTAGCCGAAAGGACTGAACGACGCGGTGCGGCTGAGGCCCACCCGGAAGCCGAGACGCGCGCGGTCCCACCCGAGGGCGGCCTCGTAGTCTCTGAGCTTCTGCGCGGTATCGGCCAGGACCGCGGGGGCTGCCACCAGCTCGCCCAGACGCGCCGAGCCGGTGAGCGAGAGCCCGCGGATCGGCTGGAGACCCGCCGAGACCAGGACGTAGTCGGAGCTTCGCGCGCCGTCGTGCTGTTGGTGGACGGCCTCCGCGCTGGCGGCGAATACCGGCAGCGGGTTCCACCCTGCCGTGCCTCTCAGGTCGAGCGAGGTCCATCGGGTCCGATGGTAGGCCGAGCCGCCGATGGAAAACGTCGGCGTCCGATACGAGAGGGCTCCACCGACCTGATTGATCTGCTGCTCCAGGTCCTCGCCCTTCAGGCCGGTCCGTCCATACACCAGATCGATCCGTGGTCCGATCCCATCGTCACGCGAGTGCCAGGATCCCCGAAACTGGACGTCGGTGCGCGCGGCGTCGAAGCGCGGGCCAATGGTGTCGTTGGGCACCGGATCGGAGACGACGAATGCCCGCCGGTTCGGGCCGGTCCGCACCAGCTGGTACTGCAGGCCGATCCGGGGCGTGGGCAGGTAACTCCCCTGGAGCCACAGCTGGGTATTCGAGTAATCGCTGGAGGCTCCGGTGGCCGTGGGCGAATTGAGGTAGTCGCCGGCGGCCCCGAAGCCGATCCCGTTGGCGAAGCGGCGCTCCAACGACCCCTCGTAGCGGGCGAAGTCGCCATCGCCCCGGGCGATCCCGATGCGAGACCGGGGCGCCAGTCGATCGTGTCGCCGGGTGGACAGGTGCACCCGGAGCAGCCCGGGCCAGCGCTCGACCTCGATGCGATCCAGGAAGCTGATGGAGAACAGCGCCGGATCCACGCCGACGCTGTCCACGCCCGCAGGCACGAAGGGGAGGCCGTCGAGGTAATACTCCGCGGACGTGGCGCCGCGGGCCTGAAAGTTCACCGGCTCGGGACGGCCGATGAACCCGCCCCGCCAGAGATAAACGCCCGGGATCTGGGAGAGCAGATCACCGACGGTGACCGCATGTCCCCACTCGATCGAGTCGCGGGTAAAGACCGTGCGGGTGAGCGCTGGACGGGGACCGGGGAACTCCAGCAGCGGCAGCACCGGTGCGCGGACGCCGACCTGCTGCTGGGCTTCGAGGAACCGTGCAGTGTAGTCCACCGTGTCTTGGGCCAGCGAGTCGGCGGCCAGGGTGTCTTCCAGGTCCTGCGCGAGAACAGGACTGGAGAACAGCGTGAAGGGTGAAGCGTAAAGCGTGAAGAGGAGGAACCATCTATTCCACGAGCCGGCGGCCAGTGGTGGGCCTTCCGCTTCACGCTTCACGCTTGACCCTTCACGCGCTTGTCACCTTCACGCTTTGGCTGCCTTACCGCTGCGGTTCAGCACGAACTCGCTGAACAGTCGCACCCCGATGCCGGTCGGACCCTTCACCCTGGCGGCGTCCTCCCGATCGGTATACGCCGTGCCCGCGATGTCCAGATGAGCCCAGGGAAACCCGTCCGCGAACTCGCGGAGGAACCAGCCGGCCGAGATGCTGCCGGCGGGCCGACCGCCGGCGTTCTTCACGTCCGCGATGTCGGACTTCATGAGGTCGCGGTACTCGTCCCAGAGCGGCAGCGGCCAGACCCGCTCGCCGGCCCGGTCACCTGCCTGACGCAGCTCCTCCACCAGGGGGTCGTCGCTGCCCATCACGCCGGCAGCCGAGTTGCCCAGGGCGACGACGATGGCGCCGGTCAGCGTGGCGATGTCGATGACGCACGCGGGCTGATACCGCCGGGCCCAGGAGAGTGCGTCGCACAGGATCAGCCGGCCCTCGGCATCGGTGTTGATGACCTCGATGGTCTTTCCCAGATGGCTGGTGACGACATCCCCCGGCTTGACGGCGGTGCCCGACGGCATGTTCTCGGTGCTGGGGATCAGCCCGATCACGTGAGCGGCCGGCTTCAACCGGCCCAGCACCTCGAAGGTGCCGAGCACCGCGGCGGCGCCCGACATGTCGTACTTCATATCCTCCATGTTCTGGGCCGGCTTGATGGAGATGCCGCCGGTGTCGAAGGTCACACCTTTCCCCACCAGCACGATCGGCGCTCCCTCGGCGCCCTGGTAGTCGAGCACGATGAAGCGGGGCTCTTCCACGCTGCCCTGCGCCACCGCGAGGAGGGCACCCATCTTCTCGCGGACGATGGCGGCCTTGTCGAGGACGGTGACCCCGAAGCCGTGGCGGGCCGCCAGCTCCTCGGCGGCCCGACCTACGTAGGTCGGCGTGCAGATGTTGCCCGGCAGCACCTGGATCCCCCGGGCGAGGGCCTGGCCGAGTCCCAGCGCCGCTCCGATCCGGTGGCCGGCGGCGAACGCCTCATGATCCTCGGCGGCGAGCAGCTCCACCCGCTCCAGTGGGGGCTTCTTTTCTTCGCCGGGCCGCTTCATCTCGAGGAATTGCCAGGCACCCTGGGCGAGGCCTTCGGCGATCGCCTGCCCCGCGTCGGCGGGAGACACGCCGCCGCGCGACTCGGCCGGCAGATGAAAGGACGCCTGGACGATGCCGAGCCCTCGGATGCGCTTGGCGGCGACGGACGCAGCCCGGCGGATCGCCGAGCGACTGACTTCGTCCGGTTTTCCCATCCCGACCAGCATGATCCGCCCTGCCGGACCGGTGGGGTAGACCAGCGCCGTCTCGTCGCGCTTGCCGGTGAAGTCACCCGCCGTCGCCAGGCGCTGCAAGGCGCCGCCGGCGGCGCGATCGAGACTCGCGAGCGACGCCGGCAGCGGCCCCCGCGCCACGGCGATGGCCAACATCGGCGTCTGATGGCCGTCCGGAGCGGCACGGACGACGGCGGTCTCCAACGGCATAGCGCTCGGCGACTCGAGGGGGTGATCGGACGAAGTGGATCGGTCGGGGAAGCTATACGGTGGGACACAGTGACGGCAACCGGTCGTGATCCGTGCCCTCTGTGCCTTGGTGGTGATTCTTCGAGATCTCAACTTTGCGGAGACGCCCGCTCAGTCACGGGAAGCAGGCGTGGGCGCCGGCTGCGCCGCCCCTACGGCCACGCGACGCCTGAACTTCGCCATCGCCCAGGACCGGAAGTCATCCAGGATCTCGTACACGGTCGGGATCACCAGCAGCGTGAGCAGGGTGGACGTGAGCGTCCCGCCGATCACCGCGCGGCCCAGTGGGGCCCGGAAGTCGGCGCCCTCCCCATGTCCGATGGCCACCGGGATCATGCCCGCGATGAGGGCGAGGGTGGTCATGATGATGGGCCGGAGCCGGATGCGGCCGGCGTCGATCAGCGCTTCTCGCAAGGCCATACCGCGCTCCCGGGCCCACTTGGCGAAGTCGATCAGGAGGATCGCGTTCTTGGCGACGATGCCCATGAGCAGAATGACGCCGATGAGACTCATGATGTTCAGCGTGTCCCGGGTGACCCACAGCGCCAGCACCACGCCGATCAGGGAGAGTGGGAGGGAGACCAGAATCGCCAGCGGATCGAGGAAGGAGCCGAACTGCACCACCAGGATGAGATACATCAACAGGACCGCCACACCGAGCGCGGTAAAGATGTCGGTGAAGACCTCGGCCTGATCCTGGGATTCGCCGCCGTAGGTGATCTCGTAGCCCGGCGGCAGGTTGAGCCGGGCCAGACCGGCCCGGATATCGTTGGTTACCTGGGTCAGCGGGCGTCCGGAGACGTTGGCCTGGATGATGACCACCTTGTCCCGGTCGAGGTGATCGATCTGGGCCGGCCCGAGCCCTGGCCGGATGGTGGCGACCTGGCCCAGCGGAAGGGTCGAAGGCGCACCGTTCGGTCCGGTCCCCGCGACCAGCGGAAGCTGCGCCAGGTCGGTCACTCGTTCCCGCGCCCCAGGTGCGAGCCGCACCGTGACGTCGCGGGTTTCGCCCGAGGGGTCCACCCAGTCGCCGGCGTCGATACCCGCGAAGGCGGGCCGGAGCGACTGCGCCACCTGCCCCACCGTAATGCCGAGCGAGCCGGCGAGCCCGCGATTGAGCTGGATCTCCAGCTCCGGCTTCTGTCCCCGGGTGGACAGGCCCACGTCCACCGCGCCCGGCACTTTGGCCACGATCTCCTGGGCGGCGCGCTGGGCCAGCACCGTAAGCACCCGAGCGTCGTCGCCCTTCATCTGAATCTGGATCTGCTTGAAGGCGCCGCCGAAGCCGCTGGTGAAGACTGACACCTGGGCGCCACCCACCTGCTTCATCTCGTCGCGGAGGATCTGACCCAGCTCCTCCTGGTGGAGCTCCCGCTCCGCCTTGGGAATCAGCTTGACGTAGACCAGCGCCTGATCCACGGAGGGTGTGCGCAACGGCACCGGCGTTCCGACCGTGGTGTAGGTATAGGCCACCTCACGGTGCGCTCGGGCCCGGCGCGCCGCCTCTTCCGCCTTGATCCGGGTGTACTCCAGGTTCGAGCCCGGCGGCGCCTCCACGATCATGCTGATCTCGCTCCGGTCGCTCACCGGCACGAATCCGGCGCCGACCTGGCCGATCACCGGGACCCGCGGCACCAGGAAGCCCATCAGCGCCAGCACGCCGAGCACTCCTACGACCTTCACCGCCACTCCACGGACCGTGCCGAGCCGGGCGAGCAGCGGCTTCTGGAGAATCCAGAACGCACCCCAGAGTCCGGCGAGCACGACCAGCGCGGCCAGAATGCCGCGAGCCGGGATGGTCAGCGCGGCGAGGAAGGTGCCCAGCGCGAGTCCCACCATCATCAGCCGATGGTCCAGCGCCCAGGCGATGACGCCCTTGTAGCGGTCGGCCATCCGGTCGAACCACCGGTTGAACCGGTCCAGGGCCCGGGCGATCGGATTGCGCCGCTCATGCGCCTCGGTCTGAGGGTCGGCCCAGTAGGCCGACAGCATCGGGTCGAGCGAGAAGGAGACGAAGAGCGATACCAGCACCGAGCAGGCGATCGTCAGCGCGAACGGCTTGAACCACTGACCCGAGATGCCGTACATGAAGGCCACCGGCACGAACACCGCGACGATGGAGAACGTGGTGGCGGTCACGGCCAGGCCGATCTCGTCGGTGCCCTCCCGCGACGCCTCGTAGTGGTCCTTTCCCATTTCGATATGCCGGACGATGTTCTCCCGCACCACGATGGCGTCGTCGATCAGGATGCCGATCGCGAGCGAGAGCCCCATCAGGGACATCGTGTTCAGGGTGAAGCCGAAGGCCCACACCGCGATGAAAGACGCCAGCACGCTCACCGGCAGCGCCAGGCCGGTGATCACGGTCGAGCGCCAGGAGTTGAGGAAGAGGAAGACCACCAACACCGTCAGCAGCGCGCCCTCGATCAGGGCCTCCTGCACATTCCGCACGGCGTTGTGCACCCGGGTGCCGGCATCCTGCACCACCTCCAGTTTCGCACCCGGCGGCATCCGCTCCTGCAATTGCAGGATGTGCCGGTGAAGCACGTCGGTCACCTGGGTGGTGCTGTAGCCCTTGGCCTTGAGGACCTCGATCCCGACCGCCTCGCGGCCGTTGAAGAGCGCCTGGTCCCGCTGTTCTTCGGTGCCGTCGAGCGCCGTGGCGATCTGGCCCAGCCGGATCACCTGTCCGTCCCGCTCCGCCACCACCAGCTTGGCGAAGTCCTGTGGCGTATCCAGCCGGCCCTTGAGACGGATCGCCTGCTCGTTGAGGGCGCTGTTGAGTCGCCCCACCGGCGCCGCCAGGTTCTGTTGCTCCAGCGCGGCGACCACCTCGGCGACGCTGATACCCGCCGCCTGCATGTCGGTGGGCCGAATCTGGACCGTGAGCTCACGCTCCAGTCCTCCGACGACGGTCACCTGCGCGACGCCGGGCACGGTGCGGAGATCGCGCACGATCATCGGATCGGCAATGCGGGTGAGCACCGCGGCCGGGATCTGAGAGGAGGTAAGCGCGAGGGAGAGCACCGATTGCTGGGAGGGATCGAACCGGGTGAGGACCGGCTCCTCCATCTCGGTGGGCAGGTCGTCCCGCTTGGTCGAGATGGCGTCGCGGATGTCCTGCGACGCCTCCTGCACGTCCTTCTCGAAGTCGAAGAAGACGGTGAACTGGGCCAGCCCGTCGGTGGCGCTCGACTGAGTCTTGGCCCAGTCCACCCCGCTGATCGTGGAGAACGACTCTTCGATCGGGTCCACGATCTCGCGCTCCACGGTCTCCGGCGACGCCCCGGGGTAGAGGATGGTGACCCCGATGATCGGCTGCTGGATGTCCGGAAACTCGTCGGTATTGAGATTGATCAGCGCGGCGATGCCGAACGCAACCAGGGCCACCATCGCGGTGATGGTGACGATCGGCCGATGAATCGCGAAATCGGAGATGAACATTACCGGCCCGCCTCCTCCTTCAGCACCCGCACCCGACTGCCAGGCGTGATTCCCTGCGCCGAGCCCAGCAGCACCGTGTCCCCCTCGGCGGCGCCGGCGACCACCTCCACCAGCTCGGCGGCGTCATCCCGGACGCCCAGGTCCACCGGGCTCTCCGTGACCCGACCCGCCTTGAGGAGGTGCACCGTCGGCTTGTTGCCTCTGCTGTCGATGGATGTGATCGGCACGGCGACGGCGCGCTTGGTGTCGGTGGCGACCCGGCCTTCCGCAAAGAGGCCCGCCACCAGTGCCTGGTCGAGATTGGGAATCGAGACGTAGATCCGCACCTGCCGAGTCGCCGAGTCCACCACCGGATTGATCCGCTCGATCCGTCCGGTGATTCGACGCTCCACCCCGCTCACGGTGAATTCCACTTCGGTGCCCTGGCGCAGCCGGCTGATCTGCTCCGCCGGCACGGCCGCCTCGAGGCGAAGCCGGCTCGGATTGACGATGGAAAACAGCGCGCCACCCACCTGCACCACATCGCCGGCGTCTATCGGCCGCTCGCTCACGATCCCGTCGAACGGCGCCCGGACCTGGGTGTCCTCCAGCTGCTCCTGCGCGTTCGCGAGGCGGGCCCTCGCGTCGGCCAGGGTACCCTCCGCGTTGGTGACATCCCAGCGGGCGGTCTCCAGGTCCCGCTCGGCCACGGCGCCGGCCTGCGCCAGCCGCTCGGAGCGCTCCGCGTTCCGTTTCGCCAGCTCGAGCGCCGTCTCCGCGCTTCGTACCGTCGATCTGGCCGACAGAAATGCGTCGCGCACGGCGATATCGTCCAGCCGTGCGAGCAGCTGCCCCCGCTTTACCCGCTGGCCGGCATCGGCGTAGGTCCGGAGGACGGAGCCGCTGACCTCCGCGCTGACCGTCGCTGCCTGCTCCGGCTCCAGCGAGCCGGAGATGGGGGGGCCGCTCCGCAGCTCCGCGATGGTCGCCACGGCGACGTTCTCGGGACCGACGGTGACGATAGCCTCGCCGGTCTCCGTCGTGCTCGGGGTCGCGCTCGCGTCGTCCTCGCCCTTGCAGCCGGCCAGGAGCACCGCGGCGGCGGCGGCCAGGAACCAAGGTTGCCGAATCATGGACTGACCACTCCGGTCTGTCGCGTACTGGTGAGGACCCCCGATGCCTGCTGCGGCCGGGGCGCCTGATAGGGTGGAGGCTGGGCGGTGCCACTCTGCCCGCCGGGAGCCGCGACCGCAGGCGCGCCGGCGGGTGCGGCTTGGCCCGCGGCGACGGTGCTGAGCGGGAGCGATGGCAAGAGTGTCAGCCGCATCTTCGCCACCTGGAGATCGCGCGCCGCCTGCGCCCGAGTGGCTTGAGCCTGAGCCAGCTGGATACGCAGATCGTTCAGCTCGGTCTGAGTGGAGATGCCTTCCCGGTAGCGGATCTCCGCGATCTGATACGCGCGATCCGCCTGTTCTTCCGTGCCGGCGCTCGCCTGCCAGGCGGCGACCGCGGCCTCCAGCTGGAGCTGGGTGTTTCGCGCGTCGAGCTGAGCCAGTTCGCGGGTCTGCTGCAGCCGAAGCCGGGCCTGCTCCAGGCTGGCGCGCGCCACCGCCACATCGCCCTTGATCCTGCCGCCGGTGAAGAGCGGGACTTCGACCCCCACCGCGACAACCCAGTCGGAGAGATAGTTGGTCCCGAAGGGCGAACCGTCCTCGGGATAGCCGAGCTCGGCGTAGTCCGAGCTGAGCGAGACCTGGGGCCAGCGCTGCGCCCGGGCGGCGCGGAGCAATCCCTGCTGCGAGACGACCGCTTCGGTCGCCTGGCGTACCGGCGCCCGCGCTTCGGTGCCGGTGTCCGCCGGTGTCTGCACCAGTTCGGCGAGGCGGGCGGTCCGGATCAACCCGGTGTCCACCAGCTCGCTGGTGAGCCGGAGTGACTGCTCCAGGGGCAGGTTGAGGAGGTTCTTGAGCTGGTGGTATGCGAGGTCACGGGCGGCGATCCGCTGGATCACCACCGGCCGCTGGTTGTCCCGGGTGACCCGCGCGCGCAGCAGATCGAACTCCGACTGGTTGCCGACCTGGCGGGCCAGCTGGGTCTGACTCAGCGTGGTATCCGCCTGCTTCAATGTCGCCTGGGCGATCGCGACCAGGCGGTCCCCCAGCGCGGCATCGTAATAGGCCTGAGTCACATCGAGGAGCAGCTGGGCCCGCGCCGAGGTGAGTCCGATGGCAGCTCCGCGGACATTGGCATTGGCCGCCTGGGTCTGACCGGTGACCCGACCGCCGCTGAACAACGTCTGGGAGAACGAGAGCCCGAAACGGTAGTTGTTCTCCCGGCCGAACGGCAGATCGTTGCCCAGGCCGGCGAATGGGTCCGCATTGCTGGCGCATTCCACCGCCGCTTCCAGCGAATCCAGCCGCTCCGCGATGGACAGCCCGGGGCGCGGCACGAAGGCATCGCACTCCGCCGGTGCAGGCGCGGCGGAGCCGCTGCTGTCGTCCTGAAGGGCCGAGAATTGACTGCGCAGCGTCCGGGTATACGAGGCCGAGCCGCTGAGCTGGGGGAAGTACGAACTGCGGGCCCGACGGCGCTCACCCTCGGCCCGGTCCAGATCGCGTTCCGCGATGCCCACCGACTCGCTTTCCCGTTCCGCGATATCCAGGGCCTGGCTCAGCGACAACGGTCTCGCCGCCGGGGCCGGCGTCTGCTGCGGCAGCGCAGGGGCGGCGGCTGAGACGAACAGGGCCACGATCAGGATGACAACTCTCATGCAGGGCTCCCTTTGACGCCGATTTCCACTCCGATCCCTCGGAGGAACAGCGCCACATAATCGCGGACCGCATCCTCGGGCTCGTTGGCGAACATCTGGGGCACGATGTCCCGGCCGATCGCATCCGAGAAGAGCACTCCCATCAGCATCGTTGCCGCCACACGGGGGTTGAAGCGGCCGGACGCGACCCCAAGCTGCCGGAGACGCCCGAGGTAATCCGTGAGTGCACTCACCGCCTGGATCGGGCAGCTGACCTCGGGGGTGACCACCCCCGGACGCTCCGGCAGCTCGGCCAGGGCAGTACGGATGAGTGGCGCGCGGGCCTGCATGTCGCGGAAATGCGAGCGGCACCATTCGGTGAGCTCGTCGAGTGGGTCGCTCGGCTGTTGGGGGAGAGGTGCGGCGGTGTCGCCCTGACAGCGGGCTAGTGCTTCGCGGAGCAGCACATCCTTGCTGCCAAAGTGCCGGAAGAGGGTGATCTCGTTGACCCCTGCGGCGGAGGCGATCCGGCGTGTCGTGGCCCCGTGATAGCCCCCTTCGGCATAGACCTGCACGGCCGCCAGCAGGAGCTGGTCCCTGACATTCATGGCGGACGAGTATAGGAAAGGAAGGGAGGGGACGCAAGTATGTACTTACAGACAGCAAACTGGAGGGAGCGCAGCTGGGCGAGGGAATTCCTGAACGATGGCCGATGTCAGGATGACACCTGGCTGACCTCCCTCGCGCCGGATCCCAGCCGCCTGATCGCCCAAATCCCGGCCGCGGGGCCCAGTGCCAGCACCGGGAACGCGAGCCGCCATCCCGCGAGGTCCACGATCACCGGGATCAGCTGGATAGTGACCATCGTCAGGAGGAAGCCGAGCGAGGTCTGAAGGGTCAGCGCCGTGCCGACCGCGTGAGGTGGCGACGACTCCGTCACCATCGCGCTGAACTGGGCCGAATCGGCCACCACGAAGAAGCCCCAGAGCAGGACCACTGGCGCGAGGAGCCACAGGCTTGCTCCGTAGAGCCATCCCACCGCGAGCGAGCAGACCCCGCTCACCGCCATGGCGACGGTGACCACCCGGGCGTATCCCATGGTCCGAGCGGCCCACCCGCCCCATACGGCACCCACCCCTCCGGCCGCGATGACGCCGAAGGCGAGAAGGGACACGGCAGTGGGCGGGATGATCCCCCCTCCACCAGCCTTCTCGGCCGCGCTTGCCGCCAGAAACACGGGTACCCAGGTCCACATGGCGTAGAGCTCCCACATGTGGCCGAGGTACCCGCTGGTTGCGAGGCGGGTCTCCCGATGTCTGACCACACTCGCCACCAACCGCCAGGAGAATGGCCGCCGGGGAAACTCGAAGGGGCCCTCGCGATAGCCGACGGCGACCAGGACCGCGGAGACGATCGCCCCCAGCGACGCCGCCAGCACCACCGTCCGGACACCGCTCATTTCCACCGACCGCACCAGGTAGGGAGCTGCCTTGCCGATCGTGAGCGAGCCGACGATCACGCCGATCGCAAGCCCGCGATCGGCGCGGAACCAGGTGGCCGCCATCTTCATGGCCGGCGGGTAGACGCCCGCCAGGAAGACTCCGGTGAAGAACCGGCACATCAGGGCCGTCCGATAGTCGGGAGCCGAAACCAGCGCCGCGTTCGCGGCAGCGCCGAGCAACGCCGAGATCACGAAGTACCGGCGGGAAGGCAACACATCCGCGAGATTGAGAACCGCTGCCGTCGCGGTCCCCACCACGAATCCGAGCTGCACCGTGGTCGTCAGCCAGCCCGCCTCGACCGCACTGAGGTGCCACATGGCGCGGTACTGGCCCGACACCGCGCTGGCCGAGAACCACAGCGACATGCCGAGCACCTCGGCCAGGGCAAGCAGCCCCAGCACACGCCATCGCGCGCCGCCGCTCAGCCGATGGACTCCAGGGTGCGGGTGGCCGCCTCCCATGCCGCGAACGCCGACTCCAGCGCCAGTCGGGCCTGCTCCAGCTCGGCGCCCAGGCGGCGGGCCTGCTGCGCCGCATCGGCAGTGAGATAGAGCTCGGGGGCCTCCAGTTGGGCTCGCAGGGTCGCCACTCGCCGCTCGTGCTCACCGACTCGCTCCTCGGCCTGGGCCACGGCGCGTTCGGCGGTTCGCCTGGCCGAGTCCAGCGTGCGCCGGCGGTCCGCGGGCCGCCGGGTCGCCTTGCGCTCGCGGACGCGTCGGGTGGCCTCTTCCTCCGCGGCGGCGACTGCCGCGGCGTGTTCTCGCTCGGCGCTGGCCACCTCCCACTCCGCGAAGCCGCCATCGAAATCAGTGATCCGCTCTCGGTGCAGCACCCACATTCGCGTGGTGAGCGCGCGAAGGAGCGCGCGGTCGTGGCTCACCAGTAACACGGTGCCATCGAAACCCTCGATGGCGTCTTCCAGCGCCTCGATGGACTCGACGTCGAGATGGTTGGTGGGCTCGTCGAAGATCAGGAAGTTGGCGCCGGAGAGCATCATCATCGCCAGGGCGACTCGCGCGGTCTCACCGCCGGAGAGGGATCCGGCCGTGCGTTGCACCGAATCGCCCGAAAAGCCGAACCGGCCGAGATGCGCCTGGACCGGGCCGCGGCCCCAGGAGGGCCGGAGATCGGCGATGATCTGGTACAGGCTGGGATCGGGTGGGACCTGTGCGAGATCCTGCCGATAGTGAGCGACCCGGACCGAATCCGGTAGCCGGATCTCCCCGGCATCGGGCGCGCGCTCCCCCACGATGGTACGGATCAAGGTGGACTTGCCGCTGCCGTTCGCCCCCACCAGACCGATCACCTCGCCCCGGCTCACCCGGGCTGAGAACTGGTCCAGGAGTGTCCGTCCCGCCACCTCGAGCCGCACGCTGGAGGCCACCAGCACCTGATCGCCGCTCCGCTCATCGGCGCCAAGCCGCAACGCCATAGTGCCTTCCTCGCCGGGCGGCGGACTGAGCCGGCTCACCCTCGCGAGCCTGCGCCGCCGCCCTTTGGCCTGGGCGCTGTTCTGGCCGGCGATGTTCCGTCTGATGTACTCCTCCTCCGCAGCAATCACACGGGCCTGCTTGCTAAAGGCGCGCTGCTGCGTCAGGCGCCACTCGGTGCGCTGCCGGACGAACGCCTCGTAGTCCCCGGCGTACGCCTGGGCCGTCCCCGCATCCAGATGCAGCACGTGGTCCACCACGGCCTGGAGGAAGGCGCGATCGTGGCTCACCACCATCACCGTCAGGTCGAGCTGGCGCAGGTGGCCTTCCAGCCAGCGGGTGGTTTCGAGGTCAAGGTGGTTGGTGGGCTCATCGAGGAGCAGGAGATCGGCCGCCGCCACCAGCTGGCGCACCAGCGCCAGCCGTCCCCGCTCGCCTCCGCTCAGTCCGTCGAGCCGACGGCGCCGGGCCATGTCCGGATCGAAGCCCAGTCCGTGCAGCACGGCGTCGATCCGGGCGGCGATGCTGTATCCGTCCTCCCGCTGGAAGCGCTCGAGATCCCGGTCGTAGCGCGCCAGCGCCTGCTCGGTCACGCGATCGCCCGCTTCGGCGAGCGCCGCAGCCTGCTCCGCGAGGGAGCGCTCGAGATCGAGGAGGGAACGGAACGGACCTGCGGCGGCCTCCCACACCGTGCCGGCGCCGGCGAATTCGCGCTGCTGATCCAGGAGGGAGATCCGAAGGCCTGAGGCGCGGGCCACGGTACCAACGGCGGGCTGCAGCTCTCCAGTGATCAGCCGGAAGAGCGTGGTCTTCCCCGCCCCGTTGCGCCCGACGATGCCCCAGCGCCCACCGCGGGTCACGGTGAAGGTCACGTTGTCGAGCAGGCGGGTGGCGCCGAACTCCACCCGCACGCCGGCCAAGGCCAGCTGGGTCAACGGCTGGTCCACTCCCGCCAGGTGGACTCGGCGTCGCCGATGGTGAGCTGCTGCTGGTGCCGTACCAGGGGCATGCGGAGGAGCAGCGGTTCCTCCACCAGCCGCTCGAGCCAGCGCTCCTGGCTGAGGAGCGCCGTGCGGAGCCCGAGATCGGCGAAGCGGGGCGACCCCCGGTCCACCAGCGCCTCGACCCCGAACTTCTGGGCGAAGCGCCGGAGCTCCCCGGGTGATGCTGCGCGCTGTTGGAGATCGACGAAGTGAGTCTTGATCCGCCGCTCGGCGAAGAAGCGGAGCGCCTTGCGGGTTTCTGGGCTCTTGCGGATACCGAAGATCTGCACGTCCACCGGTGCAAATCTACATCGTCACTCTCACGGAGCCACGAAAGTCCAGGGGGCCGAGATGGCTCCGCGTTCGCCTTCCAGCCCGACCGTTCCCCTTATTCGGGTGCCCCGCGCTGGGGCCGGGCTCAGCCGAATCCGCACGGCCAGGCGCTCCGGGCTGGTGGATTGCGCCAGCGTCTGGAGAATCGGCTGGAGCCTGGTGGGTGGCTCTCCTGCGCCGTAAATGCCCCCGGTTTGCACGGCCAGCTCGAGCAAGCGCTGCGCCGCTTCAGAGGGGGGATTGTCCTCGCCCGCGGCGCCCACACCGACGGCGAACACCCGCACGCGCAGCGCCTGTGCCTCATCGTACAGGATCTGCGCCACGCTGTCGGTGTCGCTGGGGGCACCATCGGTGATGACGAGCAGCGTCCGCTGATAAGTGCTCGGAATGGTGGAGTCGATCCAGCGCAGTACTTCCAGTCCGGACTGATAGAGTGGGGTTGCGCCGCCGGGGACCGCCTGAACCTGGGGGAGCGCTGCCTCGAGGACGGCGGGGTCCTCGGTGAACCCGGCCAACACGGTGGTACGGGTGAAGCCCGGCGTCGGCTCCGCATCGCCTCGTCCGAAATCCAGCAGGGCCACCACGTTGTCCGGACGACCCGGAAGGACCTCTTCCCAAAAACGCTGGGCCGCGAACGCGCGAAGCCGGTCGGGGTCCGAAAAGCGCATGGAGCCGGAGTCGTCGATCAGCACCGCGGTGGCGACCGGCTGAGTGTCGGCAGGTTGAAGCCCGGACCCAGCCACTGAAAACTCGACCGTGGTGGGGTCGGAGACGACGGGCGTGATCGTCCAGTCGTCGTTCAGAAACGTGCTACCCGTGCGGTCGAATGGGATCAGGCCCAGCTCGAACTCGCCCTCAGAGCGGAACTCCGAGGAGTCCACCCGCACCACGACCGACAGGTTCAGAGGATCGGGCGGATCGCTCGGCCCGCCGCCGTCCGAACAGCTGAGCAACAGCAGAAGAGACGACGCAGCGATGGCTGGCGACGTCAATGACAGGCGGCCGCGGATCACGCTCAAGCTCCTTGTCTGTGCAGTGCACTGGCAGGGGATGACCGTTCCGAAAACGCTCAGCTATCTATCAATCGGGTGTGACGGGATACCCGTATGTGTAATACAAGGTCCTGTCCCGCACCACCTTCCCTTCGGGATCGTTCAGCACCGCTCCCACCACGTGCCCGCCAGCGTCCGTCAGTTGCTGCCGAGCGCGCTCGGCCGCCTCGCGGTCCGTCTGCCCGGCACGAATCACCAGAAGGACGTCGTCCGCGATCGGCGCCAGAATGGCGGCGTCGGCGCTGGCCAGGACCGGCGGCGTGTCCAGGATGACCAGGTCGAATCCGATCGAGACCTCCTGGAGCAGACACCGGAACGTGCCGGCGCGCAGTGCTCCCGCCGCATTCGGGGAGCTGGCGCCGGACGGAAGCAGCCACAGGCCCTGGCCGTTCGCCTCCCGAATGTTCCGGAAGCTGGCGGAATAACGCGCGAACGAATTGGGAAATCCCGGATCGTGCTCGTGGACCCTGGCCGCCCCGTTGGTGGCCACCGTTTCGTCCTCCGCCTCGCGACTGAGGGTGGGCAGCATGCTGTACGACCGCGACCGCTGGCCGTTCTGCGCAGCATACTCCAACTCGCCGGACTCCTCGGAGGGCCGCAACAGGTCCACCAGCCCCGGCGCTCGGGACACCTGGAAGACCTTGTGCAGACGGGGCCGGCGCAAGTCGCAGTCCACCACGAGCACCCGGGCGCCTTCCCGCGCGAAGGTCACCGCCAAGTTCGCCGCCACCAGCGTCTTGCCTTCCTGGGGGGCGACACTGGTGACCAGGATGATGCGCTGGCGACCTTCCCAGTTGTACGTCAGGCTGCTGTAGAGCAGGCGGAACGCCTCCCCTCCCACCGACGGCGAAGCGGACGAGTCGGCCACGATACCGCGCGGGCCGGGCTGGAGCCGCCCGCCATCGCGTTCTCTTCGGCCCGTGGCCAGCGCCGCCTCGGCGGCAATCACCTCTTCGACCGGAGGGATCACGGCGAGTCCTCGCAGCTGCAGCGCCGCCTCGAGCTCCTCCGGGCCGCGGATGGCCCGGTTCCTGAGCTCGAGCAGGACCGCGATGAGCGTTCCCAGGCCGAGACCGAACACCATCGCGAGCGCCAGTTTGATCCACCGCGGGATGCCCGTGGGGGCATAGGGCAAGATGGCCAGATCCAGGATCTCGATATCGGCGGCCGCCAGCGCCTCCGACATGCGGGCCTTCTGGTATTCCATTCTGATCTGGTTGGCGAAGTCGGCCAGCGCATCCACCCTCTGCTCCAGCCGGCTCTCCTCGGCCTCCAGACCGGGGAGCACGGCGATGGCCTCCGCACTCTCACTCCGTAGATCCTGGAGCGCGGCGAGGCGCTCCTCGATGGAGCTCAGCCTCGCCCGGAAGGCACGCACCAGCTCCCCTTGGGTGGACCGCACCAGCTGCCGCAGCTGCACGACGTCGGGATTGGTCGCCGTCGTCCGATAGGGCCCTGTGGTCAGCGAGTCCAACCGGGACTCGTAGGTGAGCAGCTGCTGGAACACCCGGCCGACGATCGGATCGGTGGCGATCTCCGGGGAATAGGCCAGGTTGTACAGCTCCTCCACCCGGGCGCTGTCGCTCATCGTCTCCAGGCGCTCCAGCAGGCCGCGGAACACTCGCGCATCCGTCTGGAGCTCGCCCCGGCGCACGTCGAGGTTCATCAGCGCCGACTGCTGCTGGGCCAGCTTGTCGGAAGAGCTGGCCAGTTGGCGGCGGCTTCTGAAGCCGCTCACGCTCGCCTGCGCCTGAGCCAGCTGGCGGTCGGTTTCTCGCAACTGGTCCTCCAGGAACACCCGGCGCCGCCGGGCCTTGTCCTGGGACGAGTTGATGGTGGACGTGTAGAAGGTCCGGACGACCGCGTTGGTCACCGCCTGCGCGAGCTGCGGGTCGGTGTCTCCGTATCGGACCTCGAGCGCGTCCGTGCCGGTGAGCGGTACCACCGCGAGCTGCTCCAGCACGTGGTCGATAGCGATCTCCCGGGGGACTACGGCCAGTAGCGCCCCGGCCATGGGTGGCGGGTTCGCGATCACGAACCGGACGCTCCCTGCTTGCACCGTATCTCCGTAGGCGTGCTGCACCGAGCGCGTGCCGCGGCTGACGGTGAGGCTCGAGGTGGAGAAGAGCAGCGTCAGGGTATCGGCTTCAGCCGTGGGATCGACGTGGATGTTGCTGATACCGATCGCCGGACGGACCGGCGGGCGGAGCATAGAGAACACCGGCACGGGTCGCAGCTGCAACCCGAGTTTGTCCACCACGGCCCCGATGACCGCCCGACTGCGGACCCGGGGAAACAGGGATTGCACCGGCACCACGTGGCGGTCGAGCATGGCGTTCTCGTTATCGAGCCCGCCGGCGATGGCCTGCCGCTCACCGGCCAGGCGGAGCACGGCCTTGGCCCGGTAGAGCGCGGGCTGCCTGAACGCCGTCAGCGCGAACATGGTGGTGAACCCGGCGATGGCCAGAACGAGGATCCAGTGCCGGCGTGCAGCCAGGAGGATCCCTCCGACCGAGATCGATCCGGCCATGACGTCCACGGAAGGCGCGCCGGGCGCGGCGGCGCCTCCCTTGCGCCCGAGCACGCGGGCCAGTGTCGAGTCCTGGGCTTGGTCCGACATACGCTTATACCTCAGTGTGCGTCATGAGCTGGCTGTGAGCCGCCCGCCGTTCCGGAACGATCCGATGCTGGCCCGGGGGCCTGCTCAGGTCCATCAGCTCCCCGAACCCCTGAACCCACTCCCCCAGAGCCGGCCATGGATCGTCGGCTCGCCACGCTTCCAGGCGAGTGCCCGGTGGCTGCCG
This sequence comes from Gemmatimonadales bacterium, assembly GCA_036556625.1. Classification (GTDB taxonomy): domain Bacteria; phylum Gemmatimonadota; class Gemmatimonadetes; order Gemmatimonadales; family GWC2-71-9; genus CAVVWJ01. The sequence continues at coordinate 47,419 of DATBJC010000089.1, read as the reverse complement.
TTGCATCAGTTCCCGCAGACCGGTGAGCCGTGCGGGGTAGGCTCCGGGATAGCCGGCCGGACGTCCCTTCAGGATCGTGAGCAAGCGCTTGATATCTCCCCACAGCCAGCGCAGGGTCACGCCTGCCTGGTAGCGGGTGACCGGCTCGACCGTGCGTCCCAGCAGCAACTCGAGCCAGGCGCGAGGCACATCCAGTCCCGCGTCCACGGCGAGCTGCGTGGAGCCCCAGAATCGGCCGTTCACTTCCATCAGACAGGGGCTCGGACCCCCGTCATCGCGGAACTCGACCATCACCGGGCCGTGCCACCGGAGGCGGGCCAGCAGGCGCTCCACCGGGGCGCGCAGCCGAGGCTCCAGCGAGATGGTGCGGCGAAGGCTGCTGCCCGAACCGCTCGGACGGACATCGCGTAACCGCTCATGGGCGACCAGCCCCAGTGCGCGGCCGTGGTCCGCAAGGCCCGAGACGCCTTTGCCGGTTCCCGGCACGAAGCCCTGGACGATCGGCCAGTAGGGTCCCTGGCGGTTCTTCCGCACGGCCGGCAGGAGCTCGTCGGGCCCAGCCACATAGGAGGCTCCGCCGCCCCGGATCAGTCGCCCCTCCACCAGCGCTTCGCTGAACCGGGTCTTCACGACCAGCGGATACCCCAGCTCGTCCCCAGCGGTCCGACATTCGTCCTCCGACCGCGGCAGCCTGGTCGGGGGAATGGCGACGCCGCAGTCGCTGGCGGCATCCAGGGTGGCGGCCTTGTCGAATGCGCTCATCACCATGGCCGGCTCACCACAGCCCACGATGATCCCGGCTGCTTCCCAACTCTCACGGGCGCCATTGCATAGAAGGCAGGAGCGCTCCGTCATCGGCAGCACGACCGCCACACCCTGACGCACGGCCCATGCCCGGAGGTCCTCGAAGTCCTCCCGGGTCTCCCCCCGGAGGCGAAAGGCGCCTGCCGCCCACCGGGACCACGCGGCCAGGGGCCACTGTCGCCGGCTGGCCACGAATACGGGGTATCCGGCCCGGCCGATGGACCTCACGCAGGCCAGGGCCTGGTTGGTCTGTCCATCCAGGATCAGGATCGGTGGCGTCGACATTTTCCTAGCGGCTGAGCGCGACAGCGGCCGCGGGTCGCCGGGAGGAGCGCGGCAGGATGAAGTGGTCCCACAAGCCCTGCAGGTACCCTAGGCCGTAGCTCCAGTGCATGGTCGGAAGCACCGCCGAGAAGGCCAGCGCTCCCCTGCCGCCCAGCCGTGCTCCGTTCCGGGCCGCCGCCAGGCACACCAGCAGCCCATAGGCCGAGAGGACCAGGGCGAGCCCGAGCCGGGCCCACGACCAACCGGACGCCAGCAGCAGCATGCCGGTCACGCCGACGACGAAGAGGGACGGCACCAGTTGGCGGAGGGTCAGAATCTTGCCGATTTTCCGCGCGATCAGCGGCTTGAAGTAGCCGTACTGGTACATCATACGAGAGAGCTGACCGAGCGTCCGGCGCCCGTGGTACTCCGACGCCACCTCGGACAGGAGGAGGATTCGACCGCCCTGCTGGAGGAGGCGGGCGTTGAACTCGACGTCCTGCCCGCGCACCAGCTCCTCATCGAAGTAGCCGATCCGCTCGAACACCTCGCGCTTCCAACAGCCGAACGGCACGTGATTCACCCACCGCCGCGTCGAGGTCCCCACCCGGAAGTGCGAGTTGCCGACCCCGAGCGGATGGGACAGACCCAACGCGATGGCGCGGGCCATCGGCGTTTCCTCGGCCGGGAGCGTGTTCACCATCGTGCCCACGTTCTCCGCCCCCGTTTCCTGCTGGGCCCGGATCAGCCGGGGCAAGTAGTCGGACGGATACATGGCGTGAACGTCCATCCGGACGATGGTCTCGCCCCGGCATGCATGGACCGCGACGTTCAAGCCGCAGGGTGTGATCCGGCGAGGATTGTCCACCATCGTGATGCGATCGTGTTCCGCCGCGTACCGGGCGAGGATGTCCCGAGTGCCGTCGTCACTCATGCCGTCGGCGACGATGATCTCGAGCCGATCCCGGGGATAGTCACTATCGAGGATGGAGTCGAGGCACGGCCCGATGTAGCGGGCCTCGTTGCGGCACGGGATCACGATGGACACGAAGGGCCAAGCCTGGTCCCCGCTGCTCATGACTCGCGAGCCCTCCGGGCGACGACGTAGCGATAGAGCGGCGGCACGCTGCGTCGCGCCACCGCCTTGAGCCGACGCACGGCAAGCGCCGATCCCCAGCCGCGGAACCGGGCGAGCTGATCCACCCGGGAGGGGTCCGTAGCCGTCTTCACCAGGAACCGCCCGAGGACCATGCACTGCCCGACGTTCGACGGGCGAAGCACCGGCTCGACGGTAAAGACGAAACGGAACCCGGTGTCGGATGCCGACTGCAGCACGGCACTCGAGATCTCCCCACCGGGCACCGAGGCGGACTCACAGGGCTCACCCAGGAGCTCGGAGAGGAGGTCGGCACTGGTCCGCCATTCCGCGCGCATTCGCTCGACGGGGAGCTCGCGAAAGATGTCGGGATGCGTGTGCGAATGACTGCCCACCACGTGCCCGCGCCGGCGCAGCTCCCGGAGCTCCTCCCTGGCGAGGAACGTGCGACTGCCGATGCGACTGGTGACGATGAAGAAATGGCCGCGCCATCCCCGGTGCTCGAGCTGGTCGGCAGCGGTGAGCGCGCTGCGGCCGCCGTCGTCGAAGGTGAGGAGAATGTGCCGGTCCGCGGTGTCCAGCTCGGTGACCAGCCGGGGGGAAACGCCCGCGGCGCCGATGCGGTCCAGATGCCTGCCGAACCCGGCCGGGGTGAGCCTGAACGGCGCCGCACCGCGGCGCTGGAAGCCGGTGGACCCTGGGTCGTCGGTCACTTCATGGAAACAGAATGCGGCGATAGCCAGGCTCAATGCGCACCTCGCCGGGCGATGACCGCCGGCAATGTGCGCCACAGGATCGCCAGATCCCGGAGGAGTCGCCAGCGGCGGACGTAGTGCAGCTCGATAGCCGCCCGCTGGGGGTATCCCACTCTGCTCCGCCCCGTCACCGCCCAGGCTCCGCTCATTCCCGGCTTGACCGACAGCAGCACCCGCCGCTTCTCGCCGTACTCGTTCAGCTCCTCCGGAACCACCGGCCGCGGTCCGACCAGGGACATGTCGCCGCGGAAGACGTTCCACAGCTGCGGCAGCTCATCCAGGCTGGTCTTCCGCAGGATCAGCCCGATCCGGGTGATCCGGGGGTCTTCCCCATCGGGCAGCTTGTAGTTGTTCTGGACGTACTTCGCGTAGAGGACGGGGTCGTTCCGCAGCACCTGTTCCGCGTCCACCCGCATCGTGCGGAATTTGAGACAGCCGAACGACCGGTCCCAGGCCCCGATGCGCCGCTGCCTGAACAGCACCGGGCCGGAGCTTTCCAGCCGAACGCAGAGCGCGATGAGGGCCATCAACGGGGAGAGAATGACCAGGGCGACACCCGAGACCACGATATCGCCGGCGCGCTTGAGCAGCAGCTGGAGGATCCGCACGCCGGGCGTAGCCAGCACCATCAGCGGCGAGCCATGGGCCCAGACCAGGTGGGGCCCTGAACCGGCCGACCGCGGCGAACGCGTCAGCGAGACCAGCGCACAGCCCAGCGTGGTGGCGGCATCCGTCACCACGCTGAAGGCCCGGTCCCCCAGGGGTCCACAGCACAGCACTACCGTATCGGCTTCATGCCGGCGGATGGCCGCGCAGAATTCCTCCAGCGCGCCCCGCGCACTGAGCTCTTCCGGATCGAACACCCCGCGCACGGTGAACATTTTGCGGTCGGACAGCGCCGGATGCCGGTTCACCCGATGCAAATCGTGCTCGCTCGCGACCAGGAGGACCCGGGCCGCACGGAACCGGTGAGGCGTCATCACCCGGCGTACGGCTTCGGCGCACCGGGTCGAGAGCCACAGCGCGAGGATCACCACGAGGGTCAGCAGCGCGTAACCGGCGAGGAGCGCGGAGGACGGCTCCTGCCACAGCGCCGCCCACGCGGGCAGGGTCACGGCCAGGGCTCCGGCGGTGACCCGTCGGCCCATCGTCCGTCCGGCCCCTACTCCGCCATAGGTGCCAAGGAGCGCCAGGCACAGAACCACGTTCAAGGGGAAGGCGGCCTGGAGGAGCTGTCCGTAGGGAACCAGCAGATCCAGCGTCTCCGCAGCCCCCGGCGAGAGCCAGGGACCCGTGCGCAGCGCCCTGAGCAGGCCCGCGAGTTCCCAGGTCACGATCACGTCGCACAGGAAGAGCAGGGTTGCGCGCGTCCCGCCGAGCGCGAGGTGCCGGCCGCCGGTCCACAAGGTGGGCACCTCGGAGGGCGCTACCGTCCGCTTGCGCCGGGAAATACCTCCGAGCGGGATGGCACTCATTGCGGCATCCGCCGACTGAGTCGGCGCGCAACCAGACACGGCGGCAGGAAGGTTGACATCGTGGTGCGACGGGCCTGCAAGCGCATCAGGGGGCTCGCGAATCAAGGCGTGCAAAGTGGGATCGGGTGGGACACCTTGTATCCAGCAAGTCACAGGCCAGTAACGGTGGGGTGGAACGAGACCTCGGGTCGGGCGTTCAAGCTTCCGCTCGAGTTGGAGTTAGCGGCTCAGCTCCCGCTCGGGAAAACGGGTGGTGTGGGAGGGTCTCGCCGCCTTACGTCGTGAGCGTGTGCGTCACTGCCGCGCACGCGCCACACCCACCAAAAGACGTCACGAGAGGGGCATGGGAGCCGCACCGGATGCTTCGGTTGCGCGCCGGCCGCGGCCGCGGAAACGGCGGCGAGCGTACCCCGTGATCGTCGAAATCGCCCAGACGCCGTCGGCACCGAGGAAGGTGGCGGGAGACAGACGGATGAGCCACAGACCGATTGCGCAGCCGGAGGTCAGGGCTATCAGGATCACGGCGAGTGACGGCGCGTGGAGGGCGCGGGCAGCGGTAACCCCCAGCCAGGCGCTACCGCCGACCGCGCTGGCCAGAAGGACACTGGCTCGATGCGCCTGCCCGAACGAGGTCCAGCTCATCCCGCAGACGCTCAAGCTCAGCTGGGCCATGCTCAGAAAGTTCGCGACCAGTGCGACCAGCACTCCCACCGCGACGCCGGTGATGCCCCAGCGCTGGCCCACCAGGGCTCCGCCGATCACCATCGCGGCATACAGGATCTGGCGTCTCGCCCGGGAGTAGACCACCCCCGTCGAGCGGGCCAGCGAGTCGCTCATCTTGTAACTGGTGCGGAACAGCGTCCCGGCCGCGAGCACCTGAAAGGGCACGGTCGCGGCGACCCAACGCTCGCCCAGCGCCACGCGGACCAGCTCGGGCGCGAGGATCACCATACCGATGCTGGCGGGCAGCGCTACCAGCGCGATCAGCGCCACACCTCGTCGGTAGGCCAGCCCCAACCGAACCGGATCGTCCTGGACCCGTGCCATGGTGGGAAAGAGGACGTCGTCGAGCACTTTGCCCAGCGCGGAAGCCGGCGCCGACATCAGCCCGTAGGCGCGGCCATAGAGGCCCAGCGCGGCAGGTCCCAGCCACCGCCCTACCACCAGATTGTCGCCCTGGAGCGCCAGGAGATTCGCCAGCCGCGCGATGGTGAATCCGGCTCCGAAATGCAGCATCTCCCCGAACGCCTGCCGCTCCAGCCCCAGGCCGGGAGGCCGCCGCACCAGCAAGAGAAATCCGGACCGGACCAGCGTTTGGGTTATGGTGCCGGCGACCAGCGACCAGACCCCGAAGCCCAGATAGGCAAGTGGAATCGCCACGCAGAGCTGGCCGAAGGCAAACGTGGCGACGTCGAGATTTGCCAGCCAACGGAAGCGCAGGTCGCGCAGCAACAGGGCTTCGGCCACGGCCGAGACGCCTTTGAGCGGAAACACCCATGCCAGTGCGCGCAGCACGTCCGCCACCTGGGCATTGCGGAAGAAACTTGCCGCCTGGCCCGCCAGCAGCCAGATGAGCACCCCGACGGCAAGACCCAGGATCAGTGAACCGGTGAAAGCGACCTTGAGATGGCGCGGTTCCAGCTCGCGACGCTGTACGACCGCGGGACCGAGACCGAGTCGAGAGAAGATGCTGGAGAACTCGACGAGGACCAGGGCGGCGCTGACCGTGCCGAACTCGCGCGGAGAGAGCAGCCGGGCCAGGACCACCAGAGTGAGCAGGTTCAGGGCGACATGGCCCCCTTTGCCCCAGGAGGTCCAGAGCACACCGGAAATCGTGCGGCCGGTCAACCCGCCAGGCCCGTCACTCACTGGTTGGCTCGCGTGTCAGCACCGGAACACCGGGGGAAGCTCCTTTGCGCCATCGAGGTATCCTGGGGATGAGCTGATCCGGATGGGGTCGAAAAATGAGCGGACTGGCAGACCCGGGGTCGGGCCGGGAGCAAGTAGTGGACCATAACGCGGCTTTCTGCTCAGAGGTGGCGGCCCATCCCGGCCCCAGGCATCATGCTGCAGGGCAACCGCGCTACTGGCGCACCCGTGCAACATTCCGCCGGCCGCCCCAGGTCAACGCCCATGGTCCCGGTCGCGTGCCCCGCGGCCTCCACGGGTTGATAGGGCCGGAGCGGGGGCCATACCGCGTACGGAACTTGCTGTAGCCCGTCGCCGACCACACCACGCCAGGGTTTCCATTTGCTCACAGCCCATAGCATTGCCTGTGGCCGGTTGCCCCGGGCCAAGGCCGCCACGTTGTGCCCTCTCGCCGGCTCATGCGGCCAGCACGGATGACATCCGCCCCGCCAATGCTCGGCGCCGACCCGATGGTCGAGGCGCCCCGACTCGGTGAGATCGCGACGCTCTTCCACCTCCTGCACGAAGCGGGCGTGGAGTATTGTCACTGGAAGAGCAACGAGCACCTCCGCGCCTCGCTGGTGGGCGAGACCGACCTTGACGTGCTGGTGTCTCGGCACCATGCGCAACGACTGGCCGGCCTGCTCGCGCAGACCCGCTTCAAGCGGTTCCTGACCGCTCCTCCCCGCCGCTACCCGGCCATCGAGTCGTACCTCGGGCTCGACGACGCCACCGGACGTCTCATTCACCTCCACCTGCACTATCAGCTCACGCTGGGCGAACGGAACCTGAAGGGTTACCGGGTGCCCTGGGAGCACCTGATGCTCTCCCGGAGGCGCTATAGCGAGGCCGAGGGCGTGTACGTCACCGATCCGGAGCTGGAGCTGCTGCTGCTGGTTCTTCGCGCCGCTCTCAAGCTCCGGGTCCGTGACCGGATCTTCACGCTGCTTGGCCGCCCGGCCCTGCGGGGAAGCGTGCTGACCGAGTTCCGCTGGCTGGCCGAGCGGGTCGATCGAGGGCAGCTGAGTGAGCTGGCGCAGAGCCTGGTGGGCGCCTCCGCAGCCCGCCTCCTGGACCAGCTGGTCGAGAGTCCCGCGCCTGAGCCCGGCGCGCTCGCGCATTTCCGGCGGGCGGTGACCCCCTCGGTCCAGGAATACCGGACCTATCGGCCGCTGCAAGCTCGGTGGCGACGCTGGTGGCGAGAGCTTCAGCTGGCGCGCGCGCCGCGCCTGCAATCTCCCCAGGGAGGTCTGTTCATCGTGATGCTGGGGGCCGACGGCTCGGGAAAATCCACCCTGACCCGCGAGCTGACCGGCTGGCTCCGCCGCAACACCCATGTCGCGTCGGTCTATTTCGGCAGTGGACAGGGCCCGGTCTCGCTGCCGCGCCGTGCCCTCCAGCGCGCGGCCGCCCTGTTCAAGCGGGCCCGTCCCACCGCGAAGGCTTCCGTGCCGGCGGAGCGCCGGGGATCGGGAACTTCCCGGCTTCGGACGGCCGGCGAGCTTCTCTGGGTCACCTCGCTGTCGCTCGAGCGGCGCCGGCGCGCATCGTTCGCGCGACGGCAGCGGAACCAGGGTGCGATCGTGGTGTGCGACCGATTCCCCCAGAGCCAGGCGCCCGGCAACGACGGACCGTTACTCAGCCACTGGCTCGATCACCCGTCGTGGCCGCGACGCGTGGTGGCCCGAATGGAGCTGGCGTCCATCCAGTACGTCGAGCGGCTGCGTCCGGCACTGGTGCTCAAGCTGGTCATCAGCCGCGAGCTCGCGCTGCAGCGCAAGCCGGAGACACCGCAGCGATTGCTGGACGCCCGGATGCGGGTGCTGGACCGACTGCGCTTCACCGAGGAGACCCGCGTGGCCGAAATCGACGCCTCCCGGCCGTTCGAGGAGGTCCTGCTCCTCGCGAAGCGGGAGATCTGGAACTGCCTCTAGCATGCGCGCCCCGGTGAGACCGACCCGATGAGCGCGAGGCCGCTCGCCACGCCCCTGGCCCAACAGGCAGGCATGGGAACCGAGGCCAGAACCTCGGTGGCCACGATCGTGGTCTTGGCGCTGGCTTTCTTCGCGTTCTCGCTCCCACTCGAAGCGCCCGAGCTGTTCGCCTACGAAGTCACCACCATGACCGGCTCGCTCTTCGTGCTGGTGACCTTGCTGGACCCCCAGGCCAGCTACGGTCGCGTCCCATGGCCGGTGGTGTGCTTCGCGATGTTCCTGTTCGTCGTGCTGGTCGCGTTCGCCACCAATGGGGGGACCTACCCCGCTGGAGTGTTCAGCACCGAGGCCCTGATCCAGACGGTCCGGCTCACCACCTGGCTGCTCCTCTTCTGGGCCTGCGCCAACCTGTTGCGAGACCCGCGGGTGTATCGCGCGGCTCTCTGGGCGCTCATCGTCGGGTGCGTCGTACGAGCGCTGCTCCCGCTGCTCGGGCTCTCCCAGAGCGTCAGCGCCAAGGGCGTGGAGCGGGTCGCCGCACTGAACCAGAATCCGAATCAGAGCGCCCAGGTGCTCGCCATGGGACTGCTGGCGCTCATCGGCCTGGCCTATGCGCAGCACCGCCGGGGGCGCGCCGTGCGCCCTCTCATATGGGCGGGTGCGGGGCTCATCGCCGTCGGCATCATCGAGACCGGATCGCGTGGCGGCCTGGTCACCACCGCCATCGGGGTGCTCATGTTCCTGGGGAGCGGCCAGACCCTCCGGGTTCGCGTCAGGAACCTGCTGGTAGGGGGCGTGTTGCTGGCAGGCCTGGGGTTCCTGGCCCTGCAGTCCGAGGTCATGCGTGCCCGGGTGGAGAAGACGGTCGAGAGCGGACACATGTCGGGCCGCGACCGGATCTGGCCCATCGCGGTGGACATGATCCTGGAGCGACCCGTGCTCGGCTGGGGGCCGACCGCCAACAAGCGCGAGCTCGCGGCACGGCTGAACGACGCGCTGCACGACAGTCGTGATACCCACAACATCCTGCTCGATGTGCTCACGACCGCGGGACTGCTGGGAGCGATCCCATTCCTGCTGGGAACCTGGCTATGCCTCCATGCCGCGTGGGGCGCCCGGGCCGGGCCCCGCGGTGTGCTCCCGCTCGCGCTGGTTCTCGCCATCCTCGCCAGCAATATGACGCAGAATCGGCTGGCGAGCCCGCTGTTCTGGATGGTCATGGCGCTCGGATTCGCCAGCAAGAGCGCGTGGCTTTCGGATCCGGCCTCCCTCCAGGGGACCGGCTCCGCCCGTGCCCGCAGAATGTGAGCGCGATGCTGATCACGTTCTCGGGGCTCGACGGCTCCGGCAAGTCCACCCTCATCGGCAGGCTCAAGTCGCGGCTGGAAGCGGCGAACGAGTCGGTCGTGGTGTGTCACATGACCTACGACGTCGGCCTCCTGGCCGCCGGAATGGCGGTCAGGAACCGCCTGCGCGCCCGCCCACGCGATGGGCGGCACGCACCGCCGGTCGAAGCCCGCCAGATCGACTCCCGATGGAAGCGACTCCGCTACGCCGTGGTGTGGAACAAGGCGGCGCGGCGAATCATCTACCTCGTCGACCTCGGCATCTTCGCGGTCTACCGGTTCTACATCGAGAGGGTACGGGGACGGGTGCTGATCATGGATCGGTATTTCTACGACACGTTGGTGGACGTCGCCGGCCCGCGGAGCTGGGGCTGGGCGCGGGTCCTCTCCTGGATCACGCCGACGCCGCACCTCCCGATTCTCCTCGACACCAGTCCTGAAGTGGCGTTCGCCAGGAAGTCGGAGTTCTCGATCGACTACTTGGCCCGCCGGGCGGTCGCGTATCGGCGGGTGTTCGGCTGGGTTCCGTCCGCCGTGGTGCTCGACAACGCCGATCTCCCCCGCACCACCAGTGAGCTCGCACGCCTCGTCACCGAGCGGCGCGCCTTGAACGCCAACTCGGGGAAATGAGCATGGAGCGACCGATCCGGGTTCTCATGATCACCAGCGCCTGGCCGCATCGCGGGCAGGAGGCGACGACCCACTTCATCCAGCGCCAGGCGAATTTCCTCATGGCGGCCGGGGTCGAGGTGGACGTGTTCCACTTCAAGGGGTTGCGGCAGCCGTGGCGCTACGCCCGTCCGTGGGTCGAGGTTCGACGTCGGCTGCTGACTCGGGAATACGACCTGGTCCACGCCCAGTTCGGCCAGAGCGGCCTGCTGGCCTTACCCAAGCGGATTCCCCTCGTGGTGACGTTCCGGGGAAGCGATCTTCTCGGGATCGTCAGCGATCGGGATGGCCAGCGAACCTGGGTCGGCCGGGCCCTCCAGGCGGCAAGCCGCCTGGTGGCCCGACAGGCCGACGCCGTGGTGGTGGTCTCCGAGCACATGAAGGAGAGCCTGCCGACCGGCGTGAAGGCCACCGTCATCCCTTCCGGATTGGACTTCTCCCTGTTTCGCCCCCACCCCCGCGACGAGGCGCGCCGGCGCCTCGGCCTCGATCCTGACCGGCCGCTGGTGCTGTTCGCCGGCCGCCCTACCCAGGGGCGGAAGCGCTACCAGCTTGCCGAGCAGGCCGTGTCCATCCTGCAGCGATCGGTCCCGGCGGAGCTGGTGGTGCTTTGGGGCGTCGCTCACACCGAAGTACCGCTCTACATGAGCGCAGCCGACGTCCTGGTGTTCACGTCGCTGCAGGAGGGATCGCCGAACGTGGTCAAGGAGGCGCTGGCGTGCGATCTCCCCGTCGTCTCGGTCCCCGTGGGGGACGTTCCCGAGCGCATCCGCGATATCGTAGGGTGCGAGCTGTGTGTGGATGAGCGCCCGGAGACCATTGCGGCGGCGCTGGAGCGTGCGCTCCGGCGGGGGGCGAGAGTTCGAGGTCGCGTGGCCGTGCAGTCACTCGACGAGTCGGTGCAGACCGGGCGGCTGATCGAACTCTATCAGGGTGTGATGCGGAAGCGGGCGGGACCCGCCACGCACGCTCCCGAGGCCCGCATTCCGGCACCGGCCGGAGCCGAGGAGTGACGGTCCGGCCCCGATCAGGAGCCCGGGTGTCGCGCCTTCCAGGCTGCCACCGCCTGCTCCCACACGGCTCGGTCGCGGGTGAGTGACCAGCCCCTCGGAAGGGGCAGGCATGGGTACTCCCCCTCCCCCAGCCACACCACCACGTTGCCCACAGACTCCACCACCAGGGCCTCCGGATCGAGGCAGGCATCCCCCACCCCCGGTGCCACATCCACCCGCAGCACGTTGTGCCGCAGGATCATCTTGGGGCTCACCGACGGCGGCGATCGGTCCACCTTGAACACGGCGCTGGTGGAGGGCGACGGTCCCGAGTACACCGAGGCCATCGGCTCCATCCAGACCACGTTGCGCTCGATCAGGAGGCGGCGCCCGGAGCCATCCACGCCGGCGGCTTTGGACGGACGCGGCCGGGTGGCGATCCAGACGTAACACCCTTCGAAGAAGCTGTCCTCGATCGTGCCGCCGCGGGCGAAGTCGTCCTCGATGCAGTCGTCCCGCATGTGGGTGAGATGCACGCCGCGAATCAGGAAATCTTCCGCCCCGTCCTCCAGGCTGATGCCGTCGCCATAATTGATCGCGCGGAAGCCCTCGATGGTCGCTCTCGCGCCGCCGGTCTGCCCCACCCGCATCGCCTTGGTGTCGTGGAGTCGGCTCCAGGAGTCGGTTTCGGGGTAGAGGCCCTGGACCAGACCTCCGGTCCAGCAGAGAGCATCGCCACCGCCCCAGCGCACCGGAGAATCGGCCGCGCCGATCCACCGGGCGCTCCGCGCATCGATGATCGTGTTGTCGGGCAGGGTTTTCGCCATCCAGCCCTTCACCTGCAGGCCGATGATCGCAAGCTGCGGGTGTGGACGCTCGAGACAGGATGGTGTCGGAGGAGCCTGATCGCCCCCCGCCGTGAGGAAGAGGACGAGCGCGGGAGCGCAGAGCCTCGCGCGCCCGCCTGTGATTCGGCTGAACGATCGGTTCGCGTGCAAGGCGACGTCAGGGCGCCGGTTTGAGCTCGATCCCCAGGATCGCGGCGTTCAGCGACCCGGGTCCGCTCGCATCGACCGTGTTGTCACCGGTCGTCCACTCGGTTTGCAGCACCGCGCGCGCGGCTTCGCCGGAGGATTGCTCGGCGATCTCCGTGAAGCCGGCTCCTGGTGAGACCACGAGCCCGTTTCCGTTCATTCCCACCACGCCGTAGGCGACGTGATGCGGCGCTCCGAGCGGGGCGAGTGTGGCGGTGAGCCCACTGACCCTGTCCCCGCTGACGCCTATGCTCTGGACGATGGCCCCCGCCCCGTTCGCGCCGCTCGCATCCACCCCGGTCCACTGGGAGACGATCCACTGCGAGTTGGACACGGTGCCCGGCCAGGAGATCGTGATCGGGCCGCTACCCGGGGAGGCGCTCATCGCGCGGTAGACCACAAGTCGCTTGAGCGGCCCGGTCACGGTGTCGAACGTGACGGTGGCCACCTGGGTCCAGCTGCCCATGCCGCCTCCGGTCAGCGTCGGAGCGGCCGACGCGGCCGACGACCGGTGGCCGAGCACCGCAACGGTGACCAGTGCGTTCGCCGCCGGGGAGATCGAGGCCGTGGTGAATACTTTGACGTTGTCCGTTCCGTTGCCCGAGGTGAGCAGAGTATGCACGATCTGGCCGCCGCCCCCTGCCGGCGGGGTCACGGTCACGTCGGCCGTCTGCGTGATGGGAGTGCCGTCGGCCGTGGCGGAAACGGTCTTCACCTCCGCGTCGCTTGAAGTCAAGGCGCCGATCGCCAGACCGTTGCCGTTGGTCGTTCCCCCTGGCTGGGTGAGCGAGTTGCTCGTCCCGCTGGCCGACAGCGCCACCGTCGAGCCGCTCACCGGGTTGCCGTGCGGGTCCCGCACCGTCACGGTGATGGTCGAGCTCCCGCCGCCGGCCACGATACTGGTGGGGCTGGCCGCCACGGTCGAGTGCGCCGCCGACGCGGGGCCGGCGTTGACCCTGACCAGCGCCGTCTGGGTGATGGCAACTCCGCTGATCACGGCCGAGATCGTCTTGGACGTTGCGGCCACAGTCGAGCTGAAGCTGCCGGTGGCCACACCCGCGGCATCGGTCGGTGCGGACGGCTGAACGATCGTGTTGCCGCCGCCGGTGGCCGAGAGCACCACTGAGGCCCCGCTCACGGGATCGCCGCTGGAGTTTCGTGCGGTCACCGTGATGGTGGACGAGCCGCCCCCGGCGACAATCGTCGTGGGATCCGCGGAGATCGTGGACAAGGTGGCCGATACGGTCGGCGCGGCTGCGCCCGGAGCAGGATGGCAGGCGACGGTGCCGGAGTCGGTGAAGGTCTTGCCGGCGATGGGGATGAACTTCCAGGCGTAGCTGTCATCGTAGAGGTAGAGCTTGAGCACGCCGCGGGTATCGCCGTTTCTGACCTCGCTGGCGGGGTGGAGATTGTTGTTCGTGCCGCCGCCGACGCCTCCGGTGCCGACGACGAACTGGCGAATGCCGAAGGTCGGGTCCGGGGTGCCGTCCGGCCGGACCGGGGCCAGGCGCTCGTAGGAATGGCGGTGCCCGCCGAGCACCAGGTCCGCCCCCCGGGAGTAGAGGGTATCCCAGAAAGGCTGCACGCTGGTCCACACACTCCCCCCCGTCCCGGTCCCGTTGATCGAGGAGAACAGTGGATGGTGGAAATAGGCGAGGGTGCATTGTCTCGGGTTGGCGTCCAGGTCCGCGCGGAGCCACTGCATCTGGGGCGACGCCGGCGTCCGTGGGACGTTGCTGTTGAGCACGACGATGTGCCAGGCGCCCAGGTTGTAGCTGTAGTAGCCTTGGCCGGGCTGGCCGGCGGACGCCCCGAAGTAGTTGAAATAGGGCGCGGCGCCGGAGCTGTTGTAATCGGTGTTGCCGGCCGCGGGGCGGGTCCGCGCCTTGTGGCGTCCCCAGGTTGGTTGGTAGCAGTTGGTGAACTCGCTCGCCAACCCGTCAGGGTAGACGTTGTCACCGAGGGTGTAGACGGTGCCGGGAACCGTGTCGATGATCCGCGCCGTCGACTCGTCGAGGTTGTTGCTACAGGTGGAGATGTCCCCCGCACCGACCAGGATCTCCGGCGTGCCGATCACCGCCGCGCCACCGCCCGCGGGACGGGAGGCCGTGGCCCGGCCGTCGTCGCTGACCCCGGTGAGTCCGCTGTCGCCGGTGCAGGTGACGAGTCCCAGCACCGTCAGGGCGATGGCCGGAGTGACGAAGAGTGGGCGTAACCTCATCATGATCTATGGTCCTCGCGGCGCGACGGTCTGCAGGTGGCAGCGCCAGGCGCCCGCAGGCACCAGTTCTTGGGTGAACACCGACGTCGGTTCTCCCGGCACCCGGATCACCGGGGGCTTCCAGCCAGGCGAGCGACGGCAACTCGGTACGGCGATTCCGCAGCGCCGAAGTTCACAAGTCGAGTGATGAGGTCGCGTGCTAGAAATTGCATATCGCGCAAGATCTGTGCTCAGGTGTGCGGCATCCGAGCGCATGTGGGAACGCAAGCGCCACCAACACCTTCGACGAGGGGATCTCCCGTCGGAATCCGCCAAACGCCGGTGACCACGCGTAGACGCTGGACGCCAGAAGTGTGGTAGCCGCGCCTCGAACGAAACGACCCGGCCGGGAACCGCTGATGGCTCCCGGCCGGGTCGGAAAGACGGTCTGCCCGAGGTCAGTTCACTTGCACTGACCGGTCCCCGAATCGGTGTAGGTACCCCCTCCAGCCGCGAGGAACTGCCAGCTGTAGCTGGTCGCGCCCAGCGTCAGCTTGAGCACGCCGTAGGTATTGCTCCCGAACGCCTCGCTGTTGGGCTGGCGAGTGACCAGCGAGTAGAACTTCCGGCCGCCGGTGCCCACGACGAAGCTCCGAACGCCGTTGGTCGGATCGGCCGCGCCGCTCGGAGTCTGGGGGGCGAATCGCTCATAGGAGTGGTCGTGCCCCGCGAGCACCAGCTCCGCGCCGGCATTGTACAGCGCCTGCCACAGCGGCTGGGTGTCAGACTCATTCCCATGCTTGGAAGAGCTGAACCGCGGGTGGTGCCAGTAGGCCAGCACGCAGCGCTTGGTCGTCGCGGCGAGGTCCGCTCGCAGCCACTGCTCCTGGGCCGAGCCGGCCGACATGCTCACGTTACTGTTGAGCGAGATGAGGTGCCAGTCGCCCAGATCGAAGCTGTAGTAGCCCCGACCGGCCGGGCCGGCGTTGGCGCCGAAGTACGCATAGTAGGGCCCGGCGCCGGACTCGTGATAGTCGTGGTTGCCCGGTGAAGGCCGGGTCCGGGCCTTGTGCCGACCCCACGACGGTTCGTAGCAGTTCGCGAAATCGCTGGTGCTGCCGTCGTCGTAGGCATTGTCGCCCAGGGTGATGATCGGGGTCGTCGGATACGCGTCCACCAGTCTGCCAGTGGCTTCGTCCCCGCTGCTGCCGCAGTCGGCGATGTCGCCCACCGCGAGCAGGGTCACGGCACCGCCCGGCGGCGGCGGGGGCGGCGGAGGCGGAGGTGAAGATCCCGCCGTCACCATGACCGACGCGTTGCCACTCTTGCCTTCACTCGAAGCGGTGATCACGGCCTGGCCCGCCGCGACGCCTCTGACCAGGCCACTCGAGCTCACGGTCGCGATGCCAGTCGCCGCGCTGGACCACGTCACCGTCCGTCCCGACAGCGGGTTGCCTGCCGCATCCAGGAGGCTCGCGGCCAGCTGCACTGTGGCGTCCGCGAGCACCGACGGAGCGGACGGGCTCACCGTAACGGTCGCAACCGGCGCCGGCCCTGGCGGCGGCGGCGGCGGCGGCGGTGCCGGGGGTGGAGCTCCTTGGCTGTTCCGCGCCTTCCAGGCGGCAACAGCGCGGTCGTAGACGCCCTTGTCCCGGGTGAGAGTCCAGCCGGACGGCACCGCCTCGGGATATGCCCCGGCGCCGGTCCAGACCAGGGTGTTGTTCGCCGACTCCACCACGATGCCGCCGGGATTGAGCGAGTAGGGACTCCCACCACCGCTAGTGTTCGGGTGGGGATCTACCCGGAGGACGATGTTCCGGAGCCGCAGCCTCGGGCTCGTCGACGGCGTGCCACCATCAACCTTGAAGATCTGCCCCGCGTTGTCCGGCTCGCCGTTGTAGCCGTTCCGGATGTGCTTATGCCAGACCACCGCCCCATCGACGGTGATGGTGTTCCCGCTGCCGTTGAGGCTGACACTGGAGCGTGGCCGGATGCCCAGGAACACGTAGCACCCTTCGAACAGGACGTCGCTGATGCTGCCACCCCTCAGCCAGTCCGTTTCTACGCAATCGTCCTTCATGTCCTTGAGGTGCACCCGCCGGATCGTGAAGTTGTTGGTGCTCTCCTCGATCCACTTGATCCCATCACCTACGTTCTCGGCGTACACGTCTTCGATGATGAGGGTGTTGCCGGTCAGGTGGAAACCGTAGGCATCGTGGTAGGTCGCCCAAGACGTGGTGACCGAATCCATCGTGCCGAGCACTCGCCCACCGTGCCAACAGATGTTGGCCCCACCAGCCACCCTCACTGCACCACCAGCTGCGCTGTACCGCACGGCAAATGACCGCGCGTCATAGACCCGGCCAGCCGGCACCCCGTCGACGCGGAACTGAGAGCTCCGGGTGCCTGCGAGAACGGTCGCGCCCGTCAAGTTGCAGCTCGCACCCACCGGCGGCGGTGGCGGCGGGGGTGGCGGCGGCGGTTCACCCGGCGGCGGTTCACCCGGCGGCGGCTCACCCGGCGGCGGCTCACCCGGCGGCTCACTTGGCGGCGGCTCGGTCGGCGGGTTCGACTCCGCCGTGATCCTGACCGGCATGGTGTCCCGGGCGACCCCGCCGTAGTGGCGCACGATGACCTTGCCCCCGCCCACGGCCCTGGTCGAAAGGACGCTGCTGCAGGGGCTGCGGCACTCGCGGACCGAGAGGCTGAACGTGGTGTTGCTGCTCTTCCACCAGCGGATCGGCACCCCGCTCCATTCCCGGCCATCCGCGCCGAAGGCGCGCACGCTCACCGTGACTTGGGCCCCCGGCGGGCCGAGCACCAGGTCGCTGTAGGACAGCGTGATGCGGGCCGCGTTCTCGCCCGGCGGCTGCGGGATGGGCGGCTCCGGCGTCTGGTTCGTCGGCGGGGGACTCCCTGCCGAGCCCTGCGGAGCGTCTCCACCCACCCTTACCCACGTGGTATCGCGTGCCACGCCGCCGTACTCATGGGCGATCAACTTGCCCAACCCTTCGCTTCCGCTGTGTACCGTCACCGAGCACGGCGCCGTGCAGAGCTCAGGCGTGAAGGTGAAGCGCTCGGCGTTGTTCCCCCACCACTTGATTCGGGCTCCGGTCAACTCGCGGCCGTCGGCGTCGAACGCCTGCACGCTGACTTGAGCCTCTTGCCCGGCCTGGGCGAACCATAGGGTATCGAGACTCAGGGTGATTCTGGCGGCAGGGTTATCGACCAGGCCGACGGCATCATCGACCGGCTCGAGTTCGTCGGTCGGCGGCGTCGTCGCGGTACAGGCGAACAGGCCGGCGAGCACGCTCACCACGACGACCCGCGCCCAGCCGGTCCAGCGGCTGATATGCATACCGGTGACCCTCCAACAGATTGATTTCAGAGACGGGGACACGAGGAGTTCCCCACGAGGGCGATCCACTTGCAGGGCACCGGGAGCCGGTGCCGATGGCGGCGAGTTCACGGAGGCGCGTTAGGACCGGCGAGTCCGCGCCGGAGAAAGCGCAGGAGCCTGGAAGGGACCGGGAGCATTGGTTCCGGGTGAGACACTACAGGTGGGACGGAACCGTCACTTACCCTCACCGCTCCCTTCCGTCCGGGCGACCACGGTAATGTTTATCGGAGGGATTGCGCAATCCACATTTTTTTTACAATCCGCTGCCTCCTGATCCGTGCTGTTACTTGCAAGTGGTTGTCGGACGGGGATATTGAAGTGAAGCGTGCAGGATATTGTAACAATTTTCTGCAATATTTCTAGACACTATTCATCTTCGGAACAGCCCGCCGGCCCAGAGCTGCTACTCCTTGCGTCCGCGAGCGCAAGACAAAGCGGGAGAACGATCCAATCGTTCTCCCGCTCTGCCTCGTCGGCCAGCTAGCTCGCCGCGGACTCAGGGACCGCTGTCTGCCCGAAGCTCCAGGCCGAGCGCGCCCGCGCGCAGATTCACCCAGGAGGCATTGATAAGGCTCCGGTCGGTGGCCCATTCGGCCTGAATGGTCCCGGTCGTGTTTTCGGTCGACGTCTGCTCGGCGATTTCGGTGAAGCCACCGCCCGGCGTGATCGCGGCCACCTTGCTGTTCACGCCGAAGAGGCCATACGCCACATTGTTGGGGTGCTCGAAGGGGTTGAGCTGCACACTCAGCCCGCCACTCGCATCGGCTCGGTTGGTCGCCGCCTGGACGATGGCGTCTACTCCGTTGGCGCCGCTGGTCTCGACGCCGTCCCACTGCGACACGATCCACTCGGCGTGGGAGGCGGTGAGGTTGAACGTGATCGTCAGCGGGCCGCTGCCTGGCGCCGCGCTCATGGCCCGGAAGACCGCGAGCCGCTTGATCGGAGCCCCCACCGGGTCGAAGGTGACGGCCGCCACTTCCGTCCAGTTCGACATCCCGCCACCGGTGACCACCGCCGTGGGTGCCGGCATCGAGCTGCGATGGGTGAGGACGGCCACGGTCACCAGCGTATTGGGCGCGGGCGAGATTGGCGCCGTGGTGTACACCTTGACGTTGGCGGGATCGGCGCCGACGGTCAGGAGCGAGTGTGAGATCGTGGCCACCTGCTCGTTCGTCACGGTCACGGTGGCCGTCTGGCTCAATGGGGTGCCGTTTGCGCTGGCGGAAACGATCTTGTCGCCCGGGACCGAAGAGCTCAGCGATCCAGTAGCCAAACCATTGGCATCAGTGTTTCCCGGCTGCGTCAGGTTGGTTCCGCTCGCCGGATTCGCGTCCAAGGCGACCGCGACCCCGCTCACCGGGTTCCCGTAGGCATCCCGGACTCTGACGGTGATGGTCGACGTGCCCAGGTCCGCGAGGATCCGAGTGGGCGAGGCCGTCACGGTGGACTGAATCGGATTGGGCGGCCCCGCACTGACGGTCACGGCCGGCTGGTCCGCCAGGGTGGTTCCTCCTGCTGTGGCCGTGATGGTCTTCGTTCCCGGGACCGTGGATGAGAGCGTCCCGGTCGTCACGCCGGATGCGTCGGTCGGACCGGGCTGCCCCAGCGTGTTGCCGCTGCCGGTGGCGGCGAGCGAGACCGTCACGCCGCTCAACCCAGCCCCCTGTGCGTCCTTCACCGTCACCGTGATGGTGGACGACTCACCAGCTGCGATGGAAGCCGGGTTCACCTCAACATCCGACAGCGTGGCCGACACCGGAGGTGGCGGCGCTGTCACGTTGAATCCGGTGGAAGGGGGCGCGTTGGTCAGGCCGGTAGCCTGAGCGGCCAGGGTGTACCCAGTGCCTGCCCGGTCCACGGTGAGGGTGGAGAAGCTGGCGGTGCCAGCGCTGGCCGCCACGGTCTTGGTGCCGCCCAGCGTCGCTCCGGTCGGATTGGTTCCCAGGCTGACGGTGACATCATTGGTCGCGCCGGTGACGCGGTTTCCGAACTGATCGCGCACTTCGACCTGCACTGCGGGTGTGATCGGCTGCCCGACATTGGCATTGCTGGGCTGGACGCTGAAGCCGAGCGCGGCGGCGGCAGCGGGGTTGACCGTCACGACCGGCTGTTGGTTGGCGGTCGTGCCGGACATCGTCGCGGTGATGGTCTTGCTGCCGGCTACCGTCGAGCGCAGGGTACCTGTCGCCACTCCGTTGGCGCCCGTCGGCCCGGCGGGCTGGGTGATCGTGTTGCCAGTGCCGGTGGCGGAGAGCACGACCGTCGCGCCGCTCACCGGCGCCCCACTGCCGTTCTTCACGGTCACGGTGATGGTCGCGGTGCTGGACCCGTTGCTGGCCGTGATGGTGTTCGGCGTAGCGGTCACGGTCGAAGCGGACGCCGAGATGCCGCCACCGCCACCCCCCTGCGGAGCGCCGTGGCAGGCGGTAAAGCTCGAGTCGGTGAAAGTCTTCCCCGCCACCGGCACAAACTTCCACGCGTAGCTGTCTTCGTACAGATGGAGCCGAAGGACCCCGCGCGTGTCGCCGTTGCGCACCTCGCTCGACGGATGAAGGTTGGTCAGCGTGCCGCCGCCGATGCCTCCCGTGCCGACGATGATCACCCGCAGGCCGAACTGAGGATCCAGCGTGCCGTTGGGTCGGACGGGGGCCATCCGCTCGTAGAAGTGCCGATGTCCAGCGAGGACCAGGTCCGCGCCGCCGGCATACAGCGTGTCGTAGAGAGTCCGCACGCTGGAGTACGTGGCACCAGTGTTACCCGAGCCGCCGGTCGAGGAGTACAGCGGGTGGTGAAAGTAGGCGAGCGTGCATTGGTTGGGATGATCCGCCAGGTCCTGCCGGAGCCACTGCACCTGAGGCGAGGTGGGGCTTCTCGAAATGTTGGTGTTGAGCACCACGACATGCCAGGCGCCGAGGTCGAAGCTGTAGTAGCCTAGCCCCGGGGGCCCCGCCCGCTGGCCGAAATAGTTGTAGTAGGGAGTCGCGCCGGAAGTGTTGTACTCGTGATTGCCCGCCGACGGCCAGGTCCGATCCTTATGGCGGCCCCAGGTCGGCGCGTAGCAATTGTTGAACTCGCTTGTGGTCCCGTTCTCGTATACCACATCGCCCAGGGCGAAGATCGGGCCTGGTATGGCGTCCAGCAGGGCGGCGGTCTGGCTGTCATCGGTCTTGCTGCAGCTCGCGATGTCGCCGGCCCCGGTGAACATGACGGGAGCGATCGAGGATTCCAGCCCCGTGGGGGTGAGGAACTTCGGCGGGCCTTCACTGACGCGCTCGAGCGCCGGACCCGGCGCCGTCGGGTCGGAGCAGGTGGCGAGCGCGACGATGCCCGTCACCACAATGACGGCATGCAGTGCGCGGAGGAACCTGGGAGGGCGGGGCATACTAAGAATGCCTCATGCGTTACGGCCCCATCCGCAACAAGTCGGCCACTGACGGGCTAATTCGTGGTCACGTACCTGAACGGTCGACCTCGGCATCGCGACTTGTGTCGGCGCTTTGGTGAAGCGAATGGACCTGGTTCTTTCGGCATTGCGTGAACAGCGGTCGGAAGTGCTAATCAGCCTTGAGAGTGCAATAAATGTGCTTGGGCGGTTCGACCTGTCTCGATTTTGAGCGGCCGTCTCCTAACGCGTGGGAAGATTTGAGGCTAGACCGGTATACCGGCGCCCGCGAGGTCTCCAAAAGGTGTAGGGGTGCCTCCACGAATGTGGAGCCACCCCTACACAAACCAATCCGGCGCGGCCGCGAGAGCCCCGGGTCCCGTGACCCGTTGCCAAGAAACGGCTATGGGCTCACCGCTCGAAGGCTCCCGCGTCGGGGGCAGCGCCGCGAGCGCGACCGTCGTAATCCGACCCGGCGGTGTAATCCGAGCGGCCGAGATCGATCGCCGGACTGCCGGTCTGAAGCCGGAGATTGCCCAGCTGTGACACGAACCGCGGATCGCCGACCCGATTGCCCGAGAGGACGCTGCCGGTCTCATTCTCGATGCCGGCCCGGCTGCTCGTGGGATGGTAGGTCAGGTTGTTGTACGCCCGGTTGTTGTTCCCGGCCCGGATCCGGATCTGCCGCTGAGAGGTCTTATCGCCGTTGAAGGCGGAGATGTTGTTCGCCAGCGTCATCCGGTCCCCGTCGTTCACCAGAATGCCGGTGGAGCCGTTCCCGACGACCGTGTTGTGGCTGACCAGCACATCGTAGACCCCTGCCCCGCTGTTGTCGTGCAGCGAGAGCCCGCGGGCCGCGTTGCGCACCAGCAGGTTGTTCGAGATGACGCTGCCCGGACCCGAGGTGGTCTTGAAATAGATCCCGTGGTCGTGGGAAGTATCCCGCCCGTTGTCGTGGATGTAGTTGTAGGTGATGACGATGTGGTTCGCCTCGTCCACGCTCAGCCCCGCGTGGTAGTCGTTCCCCCGGATCTCGTTCCGGGTGAAGGTCACGTGGTGCGCCTCGTGGATCCACACCTGGTTGGTGTTCCCGTCGATCGGTCCCTCGAAGACGAGCCCCGCGATGACCACATAGTTGGCCCGCACCCGGAACTGCCGCTTGAGGATCGGCGCCCCGGTGCCACAGATGGCGACCGGTGCCGACGCGGTGCCGCTCCGGGTCAGCTCGGGCGGACTGGTGTACGTCCCGGCGGCGACCCGGATGAGATCTCCCGGCGCGGCCGACTGGACTGCGGAGGCGAGTTGCGCCGAGGACGAGACCGAGACCAGCCGGTCGTAGTTCGTTGGGCAGCCGTCGGGCAGCGGACCCGGTGGGGGCGGCGGGTCGTCCGGCGGCGGGTCGTCCGGCGGCGGGTCGTCCGGGGGTGGATCGCCCGGTGTGTTCGGCTGGGCCGTGATCGTGACCGGCATCGTGTCCCGCGCCACCCCGCCGTAGTGGCGCACGATGACCTTGCCCTGCCCCACCGCCCTGGTCGAAAGCACGCTGCTGCAGGGGGTGGCGCATTCGAGCACCGAGAGCGCGAAGGCCGAGATGCTGCTCTTCCACCAGCGGATGGTGACCCCGCTCCACTCCCGGCCGTCGTCGCCATAGGCGCGCACGCCGATCGTGGCCCGGGCCCCCGGCGGGCCGAGCACTAGCTGGCTGTAGGACAGCACCACCCGAGCCGCATCCTGGCCCGGCGGCTGCGGTATGGTCGCGGCTGCGGTGGGCGAATCGGACTCACTCATCTGGCCCAGGCTGTCGGTGAGCCGGTCGCTCGAGCAGGCGCCGGCCGACAGCGTCATGACGGCCCCCAGGACATGCTTGGAGCTGGCGAGCCGGCGCGGTCCAGACCGGGCCAGGCGGCGCGAGCGCTGGAAGGTGTGCATCATGCGAAGGTGCTCCTCCGTTCCTGCGGGGATGAGGGCCGGCGGCACACTCACACGCCACGCAGAAGGGTCGGCGCCGAGGGACTGCCCCAGGCGCCAGGGGAACGCGCTGGCGTGACGCGAGCCACGGGGAAAGACCAGCCCGTGACGGCGGTGTGCTGGTTGTTATTGGGGGTGTGCGATTCGCCGAGCTTTAGAGCATGCAGCTCAGGTGCGCGAGGAATGAACGCAGGGAATGCGTCATCTCGTCATCGTAAGTGCTCGCGCCGGTATCCAAGCTCATAAGGGGCAACAGGCTTGTCAAGCGTGTTGGGGTTCGGCGAGACCCGCGCCATAGGCCCTCGGGCGTGTTGCCTAGGCCGGGGCGCCCGGGTAGTTTCTCAGCCGGTTTTCCCCCCTTCCCACCTCAGGACGCCCGCCGATCGGCCGGGCGAGCAAGGCGTGCTCATGCGCCGCGTTGCAGCGTACTTCCCCCTAGCTCTGGCCCTGTTCGGCGGGGCGCTCGCCGGCTGCGGGGAGCGACCGAGTGCCCCCCCGGTCGCACGCGTGCTCCCCGCCCGGTTCGACTCGCTGTACCTGGCTCGGCTCGACTCGTTCGATCTGGCGCTCCAGGCAATGCAGGCGTTGCCCCCACGGACGGACTCGGCGGCCGCGCAGCGGGCCTTTCGTCGCGCTCGTGCCGCCTACAAGCGACTGGAGTACCTGCTCACGCACGAGGAGCTGGTCCGTGCGCTCAGCTTCAACGCGCCCAACATTCCGCTGGTGAATGAGGATGACCTCGAGGACGTGCTGGAGCCGCAGGGGCTGCAGGTGATCGAGGCCTCCGTGTTCCCGCGCCCGGCCAAGGACTTCCAGGAGGTCGTCCATCGCGAGGTCGAAGGCATGCGCCAGCTGCTGGGGTTCATCCGCAGCGACTCCAGCTATCGGGCAAGCCGAGTATGGCAGGCACCGTTCGAAGCCGCGCGGAACGAGCTGGCCCGGGTGGTGACCCTGGGTCTCGCTGGGTTCGACGCCACGGTGTCGGGGGACGGCATCGCCGAGTCGGCTGAAGCGCTGCGCGGTGTGCAGGAAGGACTTCGCATCGCCTACCAACCCGCGATGCTGGAGCGGGACTCCAGCGGGTGGGCCGGTCTCCAGCGTTCGCTCGAGGCGGGCATCGAGGCGTTGCAGGCGGCTCCCGACTTCGAGCGGTTCGACCGACTCGACTTCGTCGTGCGGTTCGCCCGACCCATTGCCGCGGGACTCGCCCGGCTCCAACGTTCGCTCGCGATCCCCGAGCGCGAGGAACCGGATCTGTGGGCCCGGGGGGCGACCGACATCTACGCCGCCGGTGCGGTTGACGCGGCGTGGTTCGCCCCCGACTATGCGCCGCCCGCGACGCCCGAGCTCGTCTCACTGGGACGGGAGCTCTTCTTCGATTCCCGGCTGTCGAGCGGGGGCCGCAGGTCCTGCGCCACCTGCCACCAACCCGAGTTCGCGTTTACCGATCGCCGTCCACTCGCTTCTGTGGAGCCGGGACACGGCACGGTGCGCAATACGCCGACCCTCCTCAACGCCGGCCTCCAGCGGAGACAGTTCGCGGACCAGCGGGTCCAGTTCCTCGAATTTCAGTTCGAGGACGTGATGGCCAATCCGAGAGAGATGGCCCTGCATCCGGACTCCGCCGCGAGGCACTTGAGCGGCGACACCGCCCTGGTGTCCCGTCTTGCCCGCCTGCTCCGGAAGCCCGAGAGCCAGGTGCTCACGGGTCAGGCTCTTTCGATCGCGGTCGCCGCCTACGTGCGCTCGCTCAACGCCATGAACTCCCGATTCGATCGAGCGATTCGCGGGGACCCTGCGGCCATCACGCCGGCCGAGCGCCGGGGCTTCAACCTATTCATGGGCAAGGCGGCGTGCGGCAGCTGTCACTTCGCCCCGCTGTTCGGGGGCAGTGTTCCCCCGCACTATCTGGAGTCCGAAGCCGAGGTGTTGGGAGTGCCGGCGACCCGCGCGAAGGGAGCCCCGGTCGACCCCGACCCTGGCGTGTTCGCGATCACCCGCGCCCCACTCCACCGCCACGCCTTCAAGACACCGACGGTGCGCAACGTAGCGCTGACGGCACCCTACATGCACAACGGCGTCTTCCGCACGCTCGAAGAGGTTGTGGAGTTCTACGACCGCGGCGGCGGCAACGGTCTCGGCATGAAGCTTCCCAATCAGACTCTCTCCGCCGATCCGCTCGATCTCACGGACGAGGAGAAGAGTGACCTGGTCGACTTCATGCGGGCGCTCACCGACAGCTCGGCCCTTCCCCACGAGCGGGCGGCGCAGCTCAGCGCCGGCCGTGCCCAGCCCACAGCAACGGCCGCGCGGCCATAGGATCCGCCCGGTCGAGCCGTCTCCGCGCCGACTGGAGCGACCTTGAGCGCGCCCGAGCCGGGTTTCGGACCGCTGGGCGCCAGTCGATCGGCCGTCCGTCCGGCGGTAGTCGAGTTAGTCGGCGTCGCAGCGAGCGGTAAGACCTCTCTTCTCCGCGCCTTGGGCCGGGCCGACCCGACCCTTCGGGCCGGGCTCCGGCCTCCCCGAATCCGACACCTGGCCCAGATCCTGCCATTGTTGCCCACGTTTCTGGCGCTGCACTGGCCCTACCGGGGTTTCCTCCGGAAGGAAATGAAGCGCATTACATACCTGCGGACCGTATACGGCATGCTCCACGCAGAGCTGCCGGGGCGGCCGCACGCCGTGATCCTCGACGAGGGCCCCGTGTATATGCTGGCCCGGCTGAGGGTATACGGCGCCGAAAGGATCCGGACAGCCGCCTTCGAGCGCTGGTGGCGCGGCACCGTGGCTCAATGGGCCCGAACGGTGGATCTGATCGTATGGCTCGATGCCCCCGACACAATCCTGCTGCAGCGTTCCCGGAGCCGCGCTCAGGTGCACCAACTGCAGCGGCTTTCTGATGTGCGCGCGCAACAGTTTCTGGCCTCCTACCGCCAGGCCTATGAGACTGTCGTGAGCGCCTTGACGGAGCTCTCGGGCCCCGCGGTCCTACGGGTCCGCTCCGATCACCAGGGCGTCGAGGCGACCCGGGACCAGGTCCTCAGTGAGCTCCGGCTCATCACAGCCCGGCCGTCAGGATGAGCGCCTGCCCCGAAGCGGGCCTGGCCTCGAGCCTGGGCAGACTGGTGCTGGACGGCGCGGGCTGGGCGCCGAGCGTCGAGCAGGAGTGGGCCGAGTTCCTCCAGCTCGCGGTGACTAACGGGGTTGTAATCCGGGCCCTGGACCGGCTGCACGCCCGCGGCACGGTGATTCCACCCTCCTTGGCCGGCGCCGTCGAAGCCCAGCGGACCCGCGCTCGCCAGATGTTCGAGGCCATGCACCGGGTCGCCGAGCTGTGCACGACTCATGGCGTGGACTGGTGCTATCCCAAGGCGCCCGACCGCCTGCCCGATATCGGACGGGATCTGGACCTGCTGGTGGCGTCGGGATCCCAACGACTGGACGGCCTGCTGCGGCGGGAGCTGGGAGCGGTCCCCCTGGAACGAGGGTTTCGGTTCGAGCTCGCCGGCTCGACCCAGTACCGCTTCCCATCCTGGCCCGCGGCGCTCGATGTCCAGCGCGGGCGGCTCGGCGTCGCCGGCGAGCACAGCGGATTCCCAGCGGAGCTCCTGCGACGCTCCGGTCCGATCGAGGTCGCCGGGTGTCGCTACATCGTACCTCGGAGCGAGGACCGGCTGGTTCTCCAGGGGCTGCAGATGATCTACGGCCGGGACGCCATCCGGCTCACCGATGTCGTCTCGACCGTCACCCTCGTCCAGCGGGGGGATCTCGACTGGGACGAGATAACGGGAACGGCTGCGCGAGCCGGTATCGTGCCGGGACTGTCCTGCTACCTGACCTACGTCGACCAGATTCACGGGGATCTGTTCGGCACTCCGCTGGCATGTCCTCCCCAGGCCCGGCGTCTGATGCAGGGACGCTGGGGGCGGGTGACATTCGCGCGGGGCCGCTACCGGTTTCCGACCATCGCCGTAAATGGCCGGCTGTACCTCCGGCGGCTCAGCTCCGACTTCGCCCACGGCCGCTGGGGAAGCGCGGCGCGGCTCTTCCTTCTGCCCGGCATCGCCGTCGCGACCGTAGTGCGCCGAGCCTCTCGACGCATTTGGCTGCCGGTGCCCGCGAGCCGAAGCGTCGCCTCATGAGACTGGCAGTTTTCACCAGCAAGTATCCCTCGCGCGTGAGCACCTTCTTCGAGCGCGACATGCGAGCGCTGCTCGAAGCCGGCATCGAAGTGGACGTCCTGCCCATCTATCCGCTGGACCCCGACCTGTGGCGCCACTCGTCGGGCGTGCTGGGCGAGGACGTGCTGCCGCGCGACCGGGTGCATCACCTCAGCGCGTTCGATGGCATGGCCCGGCTGCGGCCGTGGCCGCCGCGCCAGGCGGCGCGGTTCCTCGGCGATGCCGCGGCCGCCCTGAGACCGGCGGCACGCTATGGCCCCGGTGTCGTCGCCAGGACCGCGTACGTACTCCCCAAGGCCTGGGCCTGGGCCTGCGAGCACGCCGACCGGTACGACCACGTGCTGGGCTATTGGGGGAACTACGCGGCCACCTGCGCCTATCTGTTCCATCGTCTGGTCGATCGGCCCATTCCGTTCTCCATCTGGCTGCACGCCGGAACCGACCTCTACCTTCGACGCCCGTTTCTCCGCGAGAAGCTGCTCTACGCGGACTGCATCGTGACCTGTTGCGAATTCAACCGCCGGTTCCTGCGGGAGCAATATCCCGAGCTGGTGCCTGCGATCGATTCCCGGATCCACGTCGTCTACCATGGTCTCGATCTCGCGGCGTTCCCCTACGAACCGCGGGGCAGGCCACCCGGCCGGGTCCTCGGCGTCGGCCGGTTGGCCCGACACAAGGGTTGGGAGTATCTCCTGCGCGCGGTGGCCGAGCTCCAGCGCCGCGGCGTTCCGGCGGAGGTGGAGCTGGTGGGCGGCGGTGAGTGCCAGGAGGAGCTGACCCGGCTGGGCGCCGAGCTGGGCATCGGTCCCCGGCTCAGCATCCGGGGCTGGGTGCCGTTCGAAGAGGTTCGCCGGGCGATGAGCCAGGCCACCGTGCTGGTGCATCCATCGGAAGGGCTGGGCGACGGTCTGCCCAATGTGATCCGCGAAGCGATGGCGCTGGGCACCCCGGTCATCGCTTCCGACATTGCCGGCATTCCGGAAGCGTTGGACCGAGGCCGCTGCGGCATGCTGGTCCCGCCGCGGGATGTCGCGGCCCTCTCCGCGGCGATCGAACGACTGCTGGGGGACGAGGAGCTGCGCCTGCGTCTCGCCGCGAACGCGCGCGCCCTGACCGAGACCAAATTCGACCTCTGGCGAAACGGATCGGCGCTGGCCGAGCGCCTGCGGGCCGCGCGCCGTGGCGCCAGCCGGCAGGGAGACGCCGCGTGAGTCGGCGCCTCATGAAGCTCTATCACCACCTTCCGGCGGCGGCCCGCCCCATGGCCGCCACGCTGCGAGGCCTCTACCTGCGATGGTGGCGCTACGGTCCCACCAGCGGCCGCCTCATCCGGGAGGCACAGGAGCGCGAGCGATGGACCCCGGCACAGTGGCAGGCGTATCGCGACGAGCGACTCGCCTACGTGTTGCACCGGGCGGCGTCCGAGGTCCCCTACTATCGCGAGCACTGGCAGGCACGGCGGCGCCTCGGCGACCGCGCCTCGTGGGAGCTGCTCGCGAACTGGCCCGTGCTGGAGAAGGACGTGCTGCGGGAGCAGGCCGAGCGCTTCGTCGCCGACGGCCACAACCCGCGCCGCATGTTCTTCCAGCAGACCAGCGGCACGACGGGAACGCCCATTCGCCAATGGCGCAGCCGAGCCGCCCTTCGGGCACTCTATGCCCTCGCGGCGGCCCGGACCCGGGGATGGGTCGGGGTCTCGGAGAGCGATCGGTGGGCCCGCCTGGGTGGGCAGATGGTGGTTCCCGTCGAGCGGCGCCGGCCGCCGTTCTGGGTCTGGAACGCGGCCCAGCACCAGCTGTACCTGTCCACCTATCACCTGGCGCCTGATCTGCTGCAGGGCTACCTCGACGCGCTTCGGGACTACGCAGTGGTCTGTCTCACGGGATACCCATCGTCCATTCAGATGCTCGCCGAGGCGGCCCTGCGGGCCGGCCGACAGGATCTCAAGATCCGGGCAGTGATCACCAGTGCCGAGCCCTTGCTGCCGCACCAGCGGGGCATCATCGAGGCGGGTTTCCGGTGTCGGGTTCAGGAGACCTACGGCATGGGGGAGAACGTGGCCGCGGCGAGCGGCTGCGAGTCGCAGCAGCTGCACCAATGGCCGGAAGTCGGGGTCCTCGAGGTGCTGGACGGAACCGAGCCGGTACCCGCCGGAGAGGTGGGGGATCTGGTCTGCACTGGGCTGCTGGAGCTGGGCATGCCGCTGATCCGCTACCGGGTGGGCGACCGCGGATCGCTGCCGACGGAGCAGACACCCTGCCCCTGCGGGCGCTCACTGCCCGGACTGGGGCAGCTCCACGGGCGAAGCAACGAGATGCTGCTGACTGCCGACGGTCGGCGCGTGTTCTGGCTCAATCCGGTTCTCTACGGCGCGCCGGTGCGCGAGGCCCAGATCATCCAGGAGACACTGGACCGTATTCGCCTGAGCTATGTCCCCGCGGACGGGTTCAATAGCGAATGGAGTCGCCGGTTGGCCGAGCGGGTTCGCGAGCGGATGGGAGATGTGGAGGTGACGCTGGACCCGGTGGAACAGGTGCCGCGATCGGTCAATGGCAAGCTTCAGATGGTGCGCTGCGAGCTGAGCGATGAGGAGCGCGCCAGCGTGCTCGAGCGAAAGCCCGTGAGTGCGGGGTCGCAGGTGAGGGCGTCGTGATCTTCGAGTTCCGGCCGGTCGCTTCGCTTCCCCGGCTCGCCTGGTGTGCCCGGCTCCGGCGGGGCGAAGAGGCCGTGCGAGTGCTCCACGGCGCGGCGGTGGAGACCGCCGGGCACTGGTTCGTCGAGGGCGTGTGGAACGGTCCTTTCGGGGAAGCCGGCATCCTCGACGCGACCATGCTGCTCGGCTCCGGCGGCCGCGCCGAATCGACTCATGTCAGCTTCGCGGCCGCCAGCCACCCCATGGACCGGCTGCAGTACCTGCGCCTGCCCGACGAGCTGCTCATCTCCAACTCCCTGACGTTCCTCCTGGCCCAGGGTGAGGACGGCCCGGATCCGGACCACCGCTTCTACGATCGGGACATCATCGGCTTCGTGGACGGCGTCTCTGCTGCAGTGCGCCGGCTGCCGACCCGCCGTGGCCGCGTCCTGGAGCTCCTGTACTGCGCCAACCTGACGGTAGACCGGGACCTGCGTGTAAGTGAGCAGCGACGCCCGCAGCCCCGGGGGTTCACCGATTACGCCGACTACGTCAGGTTCCTCACGGCGGAGCTCGCCGCGCTCGATCGCAACGCCAGGGATCCGGGGCGCCTCCGGTCCCGCTACGAGCCTCTGGCCACTATCTCCACCGGCTACGACTCCCCCGCGTGCGCGGTCCTGGCCCGGTCTATCGGGTGCACCCGGGCGGTGACCGTCGGCGCCGCGCGGCCGGAGTACGGCGGCGGAGCCGACAGCGGCCTGGAGCTCGGCCGTCGGCTCGGGCTGACAGTCACCGAGTACGATCGCGCGGCCTATCTGCGGCGCGACGATCTCATCGAGGCCGAGTTCCTCGCGGTCGGCACCGGCGGCGAAGATGTCGTCATGAGCGCGTTCGAGCCCGAGCTCCGCGACACGCTGTTCTTCACCGGGTTTCTGGGAGACACGCTCTGGGGACGCCTGCACGCTCTCCGGGACCGGGAGGCCGCCGATTTCCGCATGCGGTTCCCGGCCGGGGCGTCGCTCACCGAGTTCCGGCTTCGGGTCGGGTTCGTGCATCTGCCGGTACCGCTGCTGACCTACGGCTCGCAGCCTTCGCTCCATCGGATCTCCAACAGCCAGGCGATGCGTCCGTGGCGGGTCCGGAACCCCCACTACGACCGCCCGATTCCCCGCCGGCTGGTCGAGGAGGCGGGCATCCCCCGCGAATTGTTCGGCCGGCGCAAGCGAGCGGTGACGCAGCCGTTCTATCACAATGAGCCGCTGCGGCAGATCATGTCCCAGCGGTCGTATCGTGACTTCCTCGATTTCTGCGGCGCACGTCGGCCGGGGCACGGGTCGCGGGAGCAGGCCCTGGCGCTGGCCGTGTTGCCGCGGGTGCATGCCGTGCAGAGCCTGGTGAGCCGTGGCCTGTCGTTCGCGGCCGGCTGGCTCGGTATCTCATTCACGCCGGGCGCATGGGTGCACCGGCGGTACCGGCAGCCGCTGGGGGAGAACGCCCTCACGTTCCACTGGGCGCAGGACCGGCTTGGGCCGCGCTATGATGTCGCGGCCGACCGCCTTGACCCGGGCGCCCCCCTGCCGGTCACCGCGGACAGGGCCGAGGCTCGACGGCTGACACCAGCGGCTTCTCACGGTCCATGACGTATCCCGTCCGGCCGTCTCCCGGCATCCTTCCGCGCGGCCCGTCATCAGGCCCCCTGCCGCTGTCCTTTGCGCAGCAGCGGCTCTGGTTTCTGGATCAGTTGGAGCCGAACTCGTCGTTCTACAACATCGGTCTGACGCTCCGGCTCACCGGGTCTCTGGATCTCTCCGCGCTGCAGCGGTCCCTGGACGCGCTGGTCGCCAGGCACGAAGCGCTGCGCACGATTTTTCCCTCCACCGACGGGAGGCCCCGCCAGGTCATCACGCCCGCGGGCAGCGTACCCATTCCGATCGACTCGCTCGCCGAGACGGAAGGCGCCGGACGCGAAGAGACGGCGGTCCGCCTCGCGACCGAGGAAATACGCCGCCCGTTCGATCTCGCGCTCGGGCCGCTGCATCGCGCCAGGCTGATTCGACTGGACCCGCGGCAGCATATCCTCGTGGTCACGACGCATCACATCGTGAGCGACGGATGGTCCATGAGCGTGCTGCTGCGCGAGCTGGGCCATGGTTACCGGGCCTTTCACATGGGAGAGGTCCCACAGCTGCCCCCCCTGCCCATTCAGTACGCGGACTACGCGGTGTGGCAGCAGCAGCACTTGCAGGACGAGTCGCAGCGGCAACTGGCCTACTGGATCGAGCGGTTGAGTGGAGCTCCGTCGGTGACCGAGCTGGTCCCCGACTACCCCAGGCCCCGGGTGCAGGGGCATCGCGGCGCGTACGAGGTGCTGACGCTCTCACCGAGCCTCGTGTCGGCGCTGAAGGCACTGTGCATACGGGAGCACGTGACCCTGTTCATGACCCTGATGGCGGCGCTGAAGACCGTGCTGCACCGCTATTCCGGGCAACAGGACCTCGTGGTCGGCACCCATATCGCCGGCCGCAGCCGCCTCGAGCTGGAGGGTCTGATCGGCTTCTTCATCTCCACGCTCATGCTGCGCACCGACCTGTCGGACAATCCGAGCTTCCGCACGCTGCTCGCCCGTGTGCGCGAGGGCGCGCTCGGCGCGTATGATCACCAGGACGTGCCCTTCGAGCGGCTGATCGAAGCGCTCGATCCCCAGCGGACCCTGAGCCACACGCCGCTGGTCCAAGTGGTCCTCAACATGCTGAATCTGCCGGAAGCCAGGCTGGAGCTTCCCGACCTGACGGTGGAACGAGTCCCCGGGGGCGGCGTGGGCTCCAAGTTCGACCTGACCCTCTACGCGCGGGAGCACGGCGGGGGCATCACCCTCACCGCGATGTACGACCCCGACCTGTTCCACGGCTCCACCATCTCCCGCATGCTCGGGCACCTCCAAACTCTGCTGGAAGCAGTGGTGATGGACCCGGATCGCCCGCTGTGGCAACTCCCGCTGTTGACTCTTGGCGAGCGGTCCCGACTCAGGCGCGGCCACGGCGCCCAGGCTATCGGCGCGTGGGACCACGCAGGACCAGCTGGAATCGAGTACTCGATCGTCCAGCGCTTCGAGTTCCAGGTTCGGATGGCGCCCGGCCGGCTCGCGGTCAGGACCGACGCCCAGGCATGGACCTATGAGGAGCTGAACCGCGCAGCCAACCGTACGGCGCACGCTCTCCTGGGGCTGCGGGGCTCCGACCCGGAGCCGAT
Source organism: Gemmatimonadales bacterium (assembly GCA_036556625.1). Classification (GTDB taxonomy): domain Bacteria; phylum Gemmatimonadota; class Gemmatimonadetes; order Gemmatimonadales; family GWC2-71-9; genus CAVVWJ01. The sequence goes on along the minus strand of DATBJC010000089.1, from coordinate 14,130 downwards.
CGCCCTGCTGTTGGATCATGACGCCCCGATGATCGGGGCCTTGCTCGGCGCGCTCAAGACCGGCAAGAGCTATGTCCCGCTGGACCCCCGCCATCCTCCGGCAAGGCTGGCGCAGATCCTCGAGGATACCCGGCCGGGTGCGCTGGTCACCAACGCCGCGAATCGGCCACTCGCCCGGGCACTCAGCGGCGACCGACTGCCGCTGCTCGACATCGACACGCTCGACACGCCCGATCACGACGTGGGCATCGCGGTGGCGCCCGACGCGACCGCGTATGTCCTCTACACCTCGGGCTCTACCGGTCGGCCGACCGGCGTGGTGCAGAGCCATCGCAACGTGCTGCACTTCATTCGGGCCTACACCAACAATTTGCGCATCGGCCGGGCCGACCGCTTGACGCTGGTGTCCTCCTACGGGGTGGACGCGGCCGTGCAGGACATCTTTGCGGCGCTCCTCAACGGCGCAGCGGTGTACCCAGTGGATCTCAAACAGGTCAGCCTCGCGGAATTGGGCCGCCGCCTCGTCGAGCACGAGATCACGATCTACCACTCCACGCCGACCGTGTATCGCTATTGCGTCGCCGAGCTGACCACCCAGGCATTTCCGGCGCTTCGCCTGGTCGTTCTGGGCGGCGAAGCGGTGTACCGGAAGGACGTCGAGGCCTTCCGCCGGCATTTTGCTCCGCCCTGCCTGCTGGTGAATGGGTATGGGCTGACCGAATCCACCGTGACGACGCAGTATGTCATCGATCACAGCACCCAGTTGATCCGCGAATGCGTTCCCATCGGCCATCCGGCCGCCGACACCGAGATCCTGCTGCTCGATGAGGCCGGGATGCCGACCGAGCTCTTCGGTGAGATCGCGATTCGGAGTCCCTACCTGGCCCTTGGCTACCTCAACGCGCCGCACCTCTCGTCCCGGCGCTTCGTCCCTGATCCATCCGACCCTACCAGACGCATCTATCGCACCGGCGATATGGGTCGGTTCGGATCCGACGGCAGCCTCGAGTTCGTAGGACGGCGAGACCATCAGGTCAAGCTGCGGGGCTATCGCATCGAGCTCGAGGAAATCGGGTTGGCGGCAGCGGAGCACCCCACCGTGAGTGAATGCGTGGCGATCCTCAGGGCTGACGACGCCGATCCTCGGATTGTCGCGTACCTGGTACCGCGGGCTGAACGAACCGTCCCGATCGCCGAGCTCCGGAGCCTGCTCGAGGCCAGGCTCCCGGACTACATGATTCCCTCCGCGTTCGTCGTGCTGAACCGCCTGCCGCTCACCACGACCGGTAAGCTCGACCAGCGGGCGCTGCCCGCGCCGGCGCCTGGTCCGCAGGCTCCGGACGGCGTGCCGCGCACCCCGCTGGAGCAGGCGATCGCTGCCATGTGGGCGGAGGTGCTGCCGGTGAAAGCTGTCGGCATCCGAGACAATTTCTTCGCCCTCGGCGGCCACTCGTTGCTCGCCACTCGGGTGCTGGCGCGGATACAACAGGCATTCCGGGTGGAGCTGCCGTTGCGGGCGATCTTCGAGGCCCCCACGGTGGCCGCGATGGCGGAGCGGGTCACGGCGGCACAGCGAGCGCCGTCTGAGGATCTCGACTCGCCGGTCCGGCCGCTGAGCCGTGACGCCTACCGCCGAGCCGCGGGGCGGAGCTCCTAGCGGTGGATACCTCGACCTTCGTTTTCCCCACCTCCTTCGCCCAGCGACGGCTGTGGTTTCTGGGACAGCTCGAGCCCGAGAGCCCGTTCTACAACATGCCTCTGGCGATCCGCATGCGCGGCAGACTGGAACGGGATGCCCTCCAGCAGGCTCTGGACGGGCTGACCGCCCGACACGAGTCGCTGCGGACGTCCTTCGAGGTCATCGACGGCGAGCCGATGCAGATCGTGGCCGAGGCCGGCGGGCTGCCGCTCACCGAAGTGGACCTGTGCTCGGCCGGCAACGGCGAGCAGATGGCCCGAGTCAGCCGCGAGATCGAGGCCGAGACCCGGCGCCCCTTCGATCTGTCACGAGGTCCGCTGATCCGGGGTCGCCTGCTCCGGCTGGCCGACGACGAGCACATCCTGGTGCTCGTCATCCACCACATCGTGGGCGACGCCTGGTCCACCGCGGTGCTCTTCCGTGATCTCGGAGCGCTCTACCGGGCATCACTGCTGGGCGAGCCGGCACCCTTGGCCGATCTGCCCGTGCAGTATCCCGATTTCGCCGTCTGGCAGCGGGAGCAGCTTCAGGGCGAGCGGCTGGACCGGCAGCTCGGCTACTGGAAGGCCAAGCTCGCCGGAGCACCGCCCCTGCTCGAGTTCCCCACGGACTATCCGCGCAGCGCGACACCAGGGTACCGCGGAGCCATGGAAAGCGTGCGGCTCCCGCTCCCTCTCCTGGAGGGACTTCGGGAGTTGAGCCGGGCCGAAGGCGTCACCCTGTATATGACCCTGCTGGCCGCGTTCCAGACCCTGCTCTCCCGATACAGCGGCAGCACGGACATCGTCGTCGGCTCGCCGGTGGCGAACCGCACCCGGGTGGAGCTGGAGGGATTGATCGGCTTCTTCGTGAACTCGCTTGCGATGCGCACCGACCTGTCCGGTGACCCGCCGTTCCGGAAATTGCTGAGCAAGGTGGCCGAAACAGCGCTGGGTGCCTTCGCTCACCAGGATTTGCCGTTCGAGCGCCTGGTGGAGGAGCTGGCTCCGGAGCGCCAGAATGACCGCAACCCGGTCTTCCAGGTCATGTTCACCCTGCAGAACACCCCGGGCACGGTCCTCGAGCTGCCGGGACTTACCTTCGAGACGTTGTCGGCGAGTACCGGGACCTCGAAGTTCGATCTGACTCTGTACACCCGGGAGCGCGAGGGCGGGCTTGCCGCCACGGTGGAGTACCGCACCGAGCTGTTCGACCCGCCGACCATCAGGCGCTTGCTCCGGCATTACCGGACGCTGCTGGAAGGGATCATCGCCGATCCCTCCCGGCGGCTCTCCACGCTGCCACTGCTAGGACCGGACGAGCAGCAGCAGCTCGAGGCGTGGAACGACACGGCGGCGGACTATCCGGACGACGCGGCGATTCCCCAGCTCTTCGAGCGGCAGGCAGTCCGCACCCCACACCAGGTCGCCGTGGCATCGGCCCACCAGGCGCTCACCTACGAAGAGCTCAACCGCCGGGCGAACCGTCTGGCACACCACCTGCGCCGTCGCGGCGTCGGCCCGGATGTGCCGGTTGGGATCGCGCTCGAGCGTTCTGTCGGCTTCGTGGTGGGCTGCCTCGCCATCCTGAAAGCGGGCGGCGCCTACGTACCGCTCGACCCCGAGTATCCCCGGGAGCGCCTCAGCTTCATGATGGCTGACGGCAAGATCACCGTATTGCTGACCGAGAGCCGGCTACTGGACCGCATTCCGTCCGACGGAGTGGAGCGGATCTGCGTGGATCTTGGACCAATCGCGGGAGAGAGCGAGGCCGATCCCGAGCACGCCGCCGGGCCCGAGCATCTGGCCTACGTGATCTACACCTCGGGCTCCACCGGCCGCCCCAAGGGAGTAGCGGTGCCTCACCGCGCCGTCCTCCGATTGGTCTGCAACTCGGATTATGTCCGGCTCGATCCGTCCGACGTGGTGGCCCAGGTCTCGAACACCTCGTTCGACGCAGCGACCTTCGAACTCTGGGGCGCACTGCTGAGTGGGGCCCGGCTGGTGGTCATCGAACGCGACGTGACGCTTTCGCCGCGGGACTTCGCGGCGGCACTCCGGGAACACGGCATTACGACGATGTTCCTGACGACCGCGCTGTTCAATCAGATCGCCGCCGAGGCACCCGAGGCCTTCTCGGGACTGCGCCAGCTGCTCGTGGGCGGCGAGGCGGCAGACGCCCGCTGGTTCCGGGAAGTCCTGAGCGCCAGGCCGCCGCAACGCCTGCTCCACGTGTACGGTCCGACCGAGACCACCACGTTCGCTTCGTGGCTGCCGATTCGCGAAGTACCGCCGTCTGCCGCCAGCGTTCCCATCGGCGGGCCGATCGCCAACACGCAACTGTGGGTGCTGGACCGCTGCCTGCAATCGCTCCCTGTCGGGGCGATCGGAGAGCTGTACGTGGGTGGCCCCGGCGTGGCCCGAGGCTACCTGGACCGGCCGGGGCTTACGGCCGACCGCTTCATCCCCGACCACCTGGGGAACCAGTCAGGCGGACGGCTGTACCGGACCGGCGACCTAGTCCGCCGGCTCGCCGATGGCGCGATCGAGTTCGTCCGCCGGCGGGACCACCAAGTCAAGATCCGGGGGCATCGCATCGAGCTGGGTGAGATCGAAACGGCCCTGACACTCCACCCGGCGGTCCGGGAATGTGTGGTGGCCGCGAGGGAGGACGGCCCAGGGGAACGGCGGCTCGTGGCCTATCTGGTCCCGAGCCCCACCGGAGAGACCAAGGGCCTGAAGGAACGCGAGCAGATCGTCGAATGGCGAGAGCTGTACGACGAGCTCTACCGCGACGGGGACGAATCCCGTGACGGGGCATTCGACATCATCGGCTGGAACAGCAGTTACACCGGCCAACCAATCCCGGCGGCCGAGATGCGGGAATGGCAGGAGCAAACGCTCGAGCGGATCCACCGTCTCCGACCCCGGCGAGTGCTCGAGATCGGGTGCGGGACCGGTCTGCTGCTGCGACGGCTCGCTCCGAGCTGCGAGGCCTATGTGGGCACGGATTTCTCCCGGGTGGTTCTGGAGCGGCTCCGGCGCGACCTGGAACGGGGGGAACCGGCCGATCATGTCACCCTGCTGGAACGCGACGCCGCCGACTTCACCGGGATCGAACCTGCTAGCGCCGACGTGGTCATCATCAACTCGGTGACCCAGTACCTCCCCAGCATCGAGTATCTGACCCGGGTACTCGAAGGCGCTGCCCAGGCCGTCTCGCCGGGGGGCGCGATCTTCGTGGGAGACATCAGGAACTTCGATCTGCTGGAAGCTTTTCATGCCTCGGTCGAGCTGTACCGGGCCCCCGCCTCGCTCAGCTGTACCGAGCTCCGCGATCGGGTGCACCGGGGGCTTGCCTCGGAATGCGAGCTGACGATCGCGCCCGCCTATTTCGCGGCGCTCCCGGGCCGGCTGCCGAAGATCGCGCGAGCGGAGATCGAGCCGAAGCGGGGTCGCAGGGACAACGAGCTGACCCGGTTCCGATACGACGTCACCCTGTACGCCGCCCCCGCGGCTGCCGAGAGCGCACCGGCACCGCTCGACTGGTCGAACCGCGGCTGGAGCCTGTCGGATCTACGCCGAATCCTTTCCGAGGAACGGCCGCCCGCGCTCACCCTGGCCGGCGTACCCAACGCTCGGGTAACGGCCGATGTGTGGGTTGCTGCCGGCCTCCAAGACGAGACCGGCACCACGAGTGCAGGGGAGTTGCGTCAGGCGTCGGGCGAGCAGGCGGTGGGAATAGATCCGGAAGCGTTCTGGACCCTGGGAGGCGAGCTCCCGTACCGGGTGACGGTGAGCTGGGCCCGCTCGGATCGGGAAGGACGGTATGACGTGGAGCTGGTGCGTACCGATCAGGACGCGACGACGATGTGCATCGGCCGGAACGGATCGGCAAGCAACCCGCAGCGAACCGGCAGCCAGTACGCCAATCAGCCTCTGGCCAAAGCCCGCTCACGCGAGCTGGCGCCGGTTCTTCGCGCTCACCTGCGCGAGCGAGTCCCCGAGTACATGATGCCCTCCGCCTTCGTGGTCTTGAATGCGCTGCCACTGACCCCCAACGGAAAGGTCGACCGGCGGGCGCTTCCTCCGCCCGACGGCTTCCGCGGCGGCATGGGCGAGAGCTTCGATCCCCCGGGCACCGAGACCGAGACCAGGCTCGCCAGGATCTGGAGCGACCTGCTCGGCGTCGAGCGGGTCGGACTCTCCGACGACTTCTTCGAGCTCGGCGGCCACTCGCTGATGGCAGTCAAGCTCTTCGCGCGGATCGAGCGGGAATTCGGGCGCCGGTTGCCACTCGCCACGCTGTTCCAGGCCGGCACCCTGGGCCGGCTCGCAGCCACGATCGAACGGGAGACGCAGCCGTCGGACACTGCACTCAAGGCGTTGGTAGTGCTCCAGGCAGCCGGTACGCGGCCACCGCTGGTCCTGATGCATGGTGCCTGGGGCAGCGTGCTCCGTTACCGGGAGCTTGCCGCTCGCCTGGGGTCCGACCAGCCGGTGTATGGCTTCGAGGCGCCGCTCGGCCCCGATGGCGCCGCGAAGCTGCAGCGATTGGAGCCGATGGTTGCCGAGTACATCCGGGAGCTCCGCACCCTTCAGCCGGAAGGCCCGTACTTCCTGAGTGGCTACTGCTGGGGCGGCACGCCGGCTTTCGAGATGGCTCGCCAGCTTCGAGCGGCCGGGCACGAGGTGGGACTTCTGGCGGTCATCGACAGCACCAGCCCCGGCTACCGCCGCGAAACACCTGTGCATCTGAGACTCCGGGCCCGGGGCCGGAACTACCAGGGGCGAATCTGGCGCAATCTCCGTCGGCTCGGCACGCTCGACCCGCGCAAGGTCCCAGCGTTTCTGGGCGCGCGGGTCGGCAACTTCGTCACCGAGCTGGCCGGCGGCGTCGGGTTCCGGCTCTCGCTCCGCGCCGGACGGGCGCTGCTGCCGGGGCTTCGAAAACGCTACGGCGCGCTGTTCCAGGCAGGCAAGCTCTATCACCCTGGCAAGTACGCCGGGCGGGTCACCCTGTTTCGCGCGCATCCGCCCGGCGAGCAGCTGGCCGACCCGGCATGGGGCTGGGACCGCCTGGCCGCCGAGGTGGATGTGGTCCTGGTGGACGGCGACCATCGGACGATGTTGATACCTCCCCACGTGGAGACGCTCGCCGCCAGGCTCCGCAGTCATCTCGAGCGCGCCCAGCGCGAGAGTCGGCCGTCACCATCCCATGAGGTCAGTCGATGAGCACTGCCGTGCCCGGGATCCCCATCGCGATCATCGGCATGGCGTGCCGGTTGCCTGGCGCGCCGTCGGTGGACGCTTTCTGGCGCATGCTCCGGGAGGGGCGGGAGGGCGTCACCCATTTCACCACCGAGGAGATGCTGGCGGCCGGCGTGACCCGGGCCGAACTCGCCGATCCCGCCTACGTCCGCGCGGGGGCGGTGCTGGAGGATGTCGAGCTGTTCGATGCCGAGCTCTTCGGAATCGGCGCCCGCGAAGCGGAGATCATGGACCCGCAGCACCGGATCTTCCTCGAGTGCGCCTGGGAGGCATTCGAGCGGGCCGGCTACGATCCCACGCGGATGCGCGAAGCCGTTGGCGTCTTTGCGGGGACGTCGCACAATACCTACCTGCTGCACAACCTGCTCAACCAGCCGCGGGTATGGGAGGTGCTCGACCGCTTTCAGGTCGCCATCGGCAGCGAAAGCGACTATCTCGCGACCCGGGTGTCCTACAAGCTGGATCTGCGGGGGCCGAGCGTCACGGTGCAGACCGCCAGCTCGACGTCGCTGGTAGCAGTGCATCTCGCCTGCCGGGCCCTCCAGGCGGGAGACTGCGACATGGCGTTGGTGGGGGGTGTGTCCGTCAAGGTTCCCCACCGGACCGGATACAAGGCCGGCGCGGTGCGCTCACCGGACGGTCACACCCGCACGTTCGACGCCCGCGCGGGGGGCACGCTGTTCGGGTCGGGAGTGGGCGTCGTGGTCCTCAAGCCGCTGGCGCGCGCCATCGAGGACGGCGACCACATCCATGCGGTCATCCTGGGGTCGGCGGTGAACAACGACGGTGCCGGCAAGCGGGGCTTCACCGCACCCTGCGAGGAGGCCATCGAGGCGGTAGCGTCTCAGGCGCTGATCGCCGCCAATGTGGATCCGGAGACCGTGACCTACGTCGAGGCCCACGGCACCGGCACCGCGCTGGGCGACCCGATCGAGGTTTCCGCGCTCAGCCGCGCCTTTCGGCGGTGGACCACTCGCCGAGGCTTCTGTGCCATCGGCTCGGCCAAGACCAACGTGGGCCATCCCTCGCCGGCGTCGGGCGTGGTGGGCCTGATCAAGACTGCGCTGGCGCTGGAGCATGGGGAGATCCCACCCAGCGTGAACTTCGAGCGGCCGAACCCTGAGATCGACTTCGATGCCAGCCCGTTCTACGTCGCGACCACGTTGCGGCGCTGGGAGCGGGAGGGCGCCGCTCCGCGTCGCGCCGGGGTCAGCGCGCTGGGATTCGGCGGCAGCAACGCCCACGTCGTGCTGGAAGAGCCGCCGGCCTCCGCCCCGAGCGACCCGGGACGCGACTGGAAGCTGATCACGCTGTCCGCCCGCACCCCGGCCGCCCGCGAGGCGCAGGCGAGGCGGCTGGCCCAGGCGCTCCGTGCCGATCCCGATCTGCCGCTGGCGGACGTCGCCCATACGCTGCAGACGGGGCGCCGGGCGCTGCGCTGCCGCCTGGCCGTGGTTTGCCGGTCCAGCACGGAAGCAGCGAGCGCGCTCGAGTCGATGGATTCCCGCAGCGTCATGCTCTCCACGGCAGACCGGAAGCAGCCCGCCGTCGCATTCATGTTCCCCGGGCATGGCTCTCAGCACGTGAACATGATGCGCGGGCTCTACGAGTGCGAACCCGACTTCCGCGAGTCGATCGACACTTGCGCGGCGCAGCTGGCACCTCTGCTGGGTACGGATCTGAGAGGGCTGCTCTATCCCAAGCCTGAGGACGAGGCGACGGCTGCGGCGCTGCTGGCTCAATCGCGGTTCACCCAGCCGGCGATCTTCACCGTGGAATACGCGCTCGGCGCGCTGTGGATGCGGTGGGGGATTCAACCCGATGCCATGATCGGGTACAGCATCGGCCAGTACGCGGCAGCCTGTCTGGCCGGCGTCTTCGAGCTGCCGGAGCTGCTGAGACTGGTCACCGAGCGCGGGAAGCTGATTCACGATCTTCCCGAGGGTGCCATGCTGGCGGTGGGACTCGCCGAGCCCGAGCTCGAGCCCTACCTCGGCCCAGGGATGTCTCTCGCGGCTGTGAGCACGCCGAAGCACTGCGTCGTGTCCGGAACTACCGATCGCATCGAGGCACTCGAGCGGACGCTTGCCGAGGGCGGCATCGCCTGCAGGCGGTTGAGGGTTCCCCGCGCCTTCCATTCGGAGGCGGTGGACCAGGTGGTAGACACGTATCGAGCGATCCTGGGAACCGTTCAGCTTCGCCCGCCCCGGATTCGTATGGCCTGCGGAGTGACCGGCGGCTGGCTCGATCCGGCCGATGCCATCAACCCGGATTACTGGGCGGGCGAGATACGTGCGACGGTCCGGTTCTCCGACGGCATCCGGCTGCTCGCCTCGGAGGAACGGCGGGTGTTTCTCGAGACTGGACCTTCCACGGTGCTGGGAGGGCTGGTGCGTGGCCACCCGGCCGTGACCGCGAGCCAGCCGGTGATCTCCTCCTGCCGTGCGCCGGGGGAAGCGCTGGCGGACCAGGCTGCGCTCATGAGCGCGCTTGGAAGGATCTGGCTGACCGGCTGCCCGATCCAGTGGGAGCGTATTGGGCCCGGGCGGCGGCGTCGGCGGGTGCTCCTGCCCACCTATCCCTTCGAGCGTCAGCGGTACTGGATCGAGCCGATCGGGGTGCGTGAGCCGGACTCGGTTCACGACGCTGCTTCAGTCCGCCAGCCTTCCGCGGCGCGAGAGTCCGAAGCGGTGGACCGCCCAGACCCGGAGGAGCCAGCCTCGGTCCCGACACCCGTGCTTCCGGTGCCCTCCGGCCGTCCGCGACCGTCACTGGGAACGCCCTATGTGGCTCCCACCACACCGATCGAGCGGAAAGTGGCCGCGATCTGGCAAGAGCTCCTCGGGATCTCCGAGATCGGGGTCCATGACCCCTTCTTCGAGCTGGGCGGGGACTCGCTGGTCGGGGTGCAGCTGATCTCGCGCGTCCGTGATGTCTTTCGGGTCGACGTTCCGCTCGCGCGCTTCCTGGAATCGCAGACGATCCACGACATGGCGATCGCCGTGCTGGAGGCACTCGCCCGGCAGAACGGAAGCGGGCTCCCTGCGTTGACGGCCACCGTACGGCGGCCCACCAAGTCCTCGGCCGATGCGGGAATATCCCGTGCAGGGTGATCGTCTCGGTCACTTCGATTCTCTCGGCGGGCTGCTCCTGGCGCAGGCCGAGCGGTTCCCGGACCGTCCGGCCCTCTGCGCGAGTGACGCGGTCCCTTTGACGTACTCCGACCTGTGGGTCCGGGTCCGTGGTCTGGTGCACGACCTGCGGCGGGCCGGTATCGGACCGGAGGACCGGGTCGCGATCGTGCTGCCGGGGGGCCCCGAGCTCGCGCTGACCTTCCTGGCGGGCGCCGCCGGCGCGGTCGCCGCCCCGATCAACCCTGCCTACCGCGAGGAAGAGCTCCAGTTCCACCTGGCCGACCTCCGCGCCAGCGCGGTCGTGGCGCCGGGCGGCGATGAGCCAGCCGCGAGCAAGGTCGCGCGGGCGCTCGGCATTCCGCTGCTCCGGTATTGCGACCACCGGCTGGTGTCCGAGCGGGGACACGGCGCTGCGGGCAGCCACTCCGGGGTCGAGCTCCGGGGCGGCGATGCGCCTGCTCTGCTGCTGCACACCTCGGGCACCACCTCGCGCCCCAAACTGGTGCCGCTCAGTCATGCGAACCTGTGCGCTTCCGCGGTCCACGTGCGTGACACGCTCGCGCTGACCCCTGGCGACCGCTGCCTGAACGTGATGCCGCTGTTCCACATCCATGGCCTCGTGGCCGCGCTCCTTGCCTCGCTCGCGGCCGGGGCCGCGGTCGAATGCGCCCCGGGGTTCTATGCCCCGGAGTTCTTCCGCTGGATGGACGGGTTCCGGCCCACCTGGTATACCGCGGTCCCGACAATGCACCAGGCGATTCTCGCGCGCGCAGCGAAACATTCCGATGTCGTCGCCCGGCGGCGGCTCCGGCTGATCCGCTCGTCGTCATCCGCGCTGCCACCACAGGTTATGGCCGAGCTGGAGGCGGTGTTCGGCGCGCCGGTGATCGAGGCGTACGGAATGACCGAGGCCGCCCATCAGATGGCCAGCAACCCCCTGCCGCCGAGCCCACGGAAGGCTGGCTCGGTCGGCCGTCCGGCCGGACCCGAGATCGCGATCATGGATGAGGCCGGCAGCCTCCTGCCGGCGACGCGCACCGGCGAGGTGGTAATCCGGGGGCCCAACGTGACGCGAGGCTACCTGGACAACGCCGACGCCAACCGGCGGGCCTTCGCCGGGGGCTGGTTCCGCACCGGAGACCAGGGCTACCTGGACCCGGACGGCTACCTGTTCATCACCGGGCGGCTCAAGGAGATCATCAACCGCGCCGGCGAAAAGATCGCGCCTCGCTCCGTGGAAGAGGTGCTGCTGTCACACCCAGCCGTGGCCGAAGCCGCGGTCTTCGCGGTGCCCGACGTCTCCCTCGGCGAAGCGGTTGGAGCGGCGATAGTGCTGCGTCCGGGGGCCGGTGCCGGCGAGCGCGAGCTGCAGCATCACGTGGCGGCACGCCTGGCCGACTTCAACGTTCCCGCAGTGATCCTCGTGCGTGACGAGCTGCCGAAGGGACCGACCGGAAAGGTGCAGCGGATCGGGCTGGCGGCTCGACTCGGTCTGGGCCGGCTACCGGCCCGCGCTACCGGCGATGGCGAGTTCGTGGCGCCCCGCACTCCGGCCGAGGAGCTCGTGGCGGACCTCTGGGCCGGGGTGCTGGGCCTCGAGCGTGTGGGCGTCCTGGACCACTTCCTCGACCTGGGAGGCGACTCGATGCTGGCAGCCAGGCTGGTGGCGCTGGTACGCGCGGAACTGGGTATGGATCTGCCCCAGCGATCGCTCTTCGACGCGCCCACGGTGGCGGAGCAGGCCGAACTGGTCGAAGGCTGGCTGCGGGAAAGGCATCCCGCATGAAGACGCGCTCCGCCCGGTCGGACCTCGTGGCGCAAGTCCTCGGTGAGCGCGCCACCTCGAGGGATGCCGGAGTCATCGGCCGCCGACAGATGGAAGGCCCCGGGCCACTGGTTGCCGCCCAGCGGCGCCTCTGGATTCTGCATCAGCTCGACCCGGAGAGCTCGGGCTCGAATCGACCGCTCGGTCTGACGCTGACCGGCCCGCTCGACCAGTCGGCGCTGACCGAAACGCTGACCGAGCTCGTGCGTCGCCACGAAGCACTCCGCACGGTCTTCCCCAGTGTGGACGGCGAGCCGGTCCAGGTGGTGCAGCCTCCGGCTGCGGTGCCCCTCCAGCTCATCGACCTCCAGGACTCGCCGCCGGGCGAGCGGACCAGGCAGGCCGACCAGATCGCGGTGTCCGAAGCGGCGCGTCCGATCGACCTCTCTCGGGGGCCGGCTGTGCGAGCGGTGCTGCTCCGTCTGGGTCCCGAGCGGCACGTGCTCCTGCTCCTTATGCACCACATCGTGTTCGACGGGTGGTCACAAGGTGTGTTGCAGCGCGAGCTGGCCGCGCTGTACCAGGCTTTCAGCGCCGGACGACCATCCCCCTTGCCGGAGTTGCCGATTCAGCCCGTCGACTACGCGGTATGGGAGCAGGCGGAGCTCGCCGACGGACGCCTGGATCGGCACCTGCGCTATTGGCGTGAGCGGCTCGAGCCGCTGCCGCCACCGCTCGTTCTCCCCGGTGACTTTCCGGAGCCGGCGGGCCTGCTCGCCTCACAAGGCATCCCGGTGCGCTTCCTTTTACCCTCGGTCCTCTCGTCGCGGGTCCGGGAGTGGTCCCGGCGTGAGCGGGCGACCCCGTTCATGACGCTGCTCTCCGCCTTCCAGGTGCTCCTGGGGCGGTATGCGGGACGATCGGAATTTCTCATGGCCGTGCCTGTGGCAGGGCGCACGCGTCCGGAGATCGAGGGACTCGTCGGCTGCTTCATGAACCTCATGCTGATCCGGGCGGACCTGTCGGGAGAGCAGAGCTTCCGCGATCTGGTCGGACGGACTCGCGATCAGGTGCTGGCCTCCTTCGGTCATCAGGAGATCCCCTTCGAGCGGCTCACGGAGGAGCTGCAGCCTATTCGGCGCCCGAACCGGTGGCCGCTGTTCGACGTGCTGTTCAACCTGCGCAACCTTCCCGGCCCGGGACCAACCCCGGCAGGCCACTTGCGCATCGAGCCCTACTCCCTGCCGACGCGCAACGTCGAGGGCCTGGCGCTGTCTCTGGAGGTCCAGGATCTGGCGGAGGGATTCGAATGCTCGGTGGCGTACGCCACCAATCTCTTCCTTCCGGAGACGGTCCGCCGGCTGTGCGACGATTTCGTCGCCCTGCTCGACGGAGCGGTCGAGCATCCCGATCGGCCGGTGACGTTCCTGCCGTTCGTCTCTGGAGCCGAAGGCCGGCCCCTCGAGTCCCCAGAGACTCCTCACGTGCCACCGTCTAGCGGTACCGATGAGCGACCGGAGACAAACCGGAGCGGTGTGCTCGAAGACGTGCAGGCAGGCCCGCCGCCGGCCGCACCGGAGGACACGGAGATCTATGTCCTGCCGACATCCTTCGCGCAGCGGCGACTGTGGCTGCTCGATCAGATGGAGCCGAACAATCCTTCCTACAACATCCCCCAGGTTTTCGAGCTGCGGGGTCCGCTCGACGTCGAGGCGCTCCAGCAGAGCTTCCAGGCCCTGGTTGACCGGCATGAGACGCTGCGGACCACGATCGAGGCGGTAGACGGCATGCCCGTGCAGCGCATCGCGCAGCGGCGTACCGTGGCGATGGAGCTGACTGATCTGACGGGCCGGCCGACACCGGAGCGCCGGGCGGACGCCGGTCATATCGCCGACCAAGAGGCCTCGATACCGTTCGACCTCGCACGGGGACCGCTGTTTCGCGTGAGGCTGTTGCGGCTCGGGCCGGAGGAGCACGTGCTGATCCTCGTCCTCCACCACATCGTGGGCGACGGCTGGTCGGTCGGCGTGCTCTTCTCCGAGCTGAGCACCCTCTACCGCGGCTTCCGAGCGGGGCAACGGCCCGCCTTGCCCGAGCTGCCGGTGCAGTACGCCGATTACGCCATCTGGCAGGAAGAGTGGCTGCGAGGGGAGGTGCTGGCCCGGGAGCTGACTTACTGGCGGGAGCGGCTGGCCGGGGCACCGGCCCTGCTGCAGCTGCCCACCGACCGGCCCCGGCCGCCGGTGCAGAGCCACCGGGGCGCCCGGCGGCGGCTGGAGCTGC
>DATBJC010000088.1:0-98624 GCA_036556625.1 Gemmatimonadales bacterium | reverse complement strand
GCCGTGCCCCCACATCGGGAGCGGTGAAGACGTTGCCCACGATCCCGTGGCTCGCCGGATAGCGTCCGGTGACGATGGTATAGTGGTTGGGGAAGGTCTTGGTGGGGAACACCGGCACCATCGCCTCGGCGCGCACCCCCTCCCGCGCCAGGCGTGACAGGTAGGGTGTGAGTCCGCGATCGAGATAGTCCCACCGGAAGCCGTCGAGCGACACCAGCACCACCGTGGCCCGCCCCGGAGCGGCCGGCGCGGGCGCCTCGCTCGCCTTGCCCGCGCACCCGCTCAGCAGAAGCGCGGCCAGGCCGCACCGACACACCGCACTCCAGCTCGAGGCGCTCATGGACGTCACTTCCTTTTTCTTCGGCATCGTGCTCGGCCTCGGGGCTGGGGCCGTGATCGCCTGGTTGGCAGGACGGGTGACCACTGCCCGGATACTGTCCCGGCTCGACGCCGAGCGGCAGGGGTCGGCCGAGAAGCTCGCCCTGCTGGCCCGGACCGAGGCCGGCTTGCGGGACGTGTTCGCGTCGCTCTCGGCCGAGGCACTCCGGCAGAACAACCGGTCCTTCCTCGATCTGGCCCAGACCAAGCTGGGGCAGCTGCAGCAGTCGGCCTCCGCCGATCTGGAGCGTCGCCGCAAGGCGGTAGACGAGCTGGTTCGCCCCATCGGCGATGCGCTGGCGCGGATCGATGGGACGCTCCATGAGGTGGAGAAGGACCGGATCGCCTCCTATGCCGGCCTCGCCGAGCAGATCAATGCCATGGGACGGACCCACCAGGCGCTGCAGGCCGAAACGGTCAAGCTGGCCAAGGCGCTCCGCGCTCCGCAGGTGCGGGGACGCTGGGGTGAGATCCAGCTCCGCCGCGTGGTCGAGATGGCCGGGATGCTCGACTACTGCGATTTCGAGGAGCAGGCCACCGTCGCGGGGAACGGAGGATCACTCCGCCCCGACCTGGTTGTGCGCCTGCCGGGCGGCAAGATCGTCGTAGTAGACGCCAAGGCGCCGATGGCGGCATATCTCGACGCCGTGGACGGGTCTCTGGAGGACGCGGAGCGCGAGCGCCTGCTCCGCGACCATGCGCGGCAGGTGCGCGACCACATGATCACGCTGGGCAGCAAGGCGTATTGGAGCCAGTTCGAGGCGGCGCCCGATTTCGTGGTGATGTTCCTGCCCGGCGAAACCTTCTTCAGCGCCGCGTGCCAGCACGACCCGTCACTCATCGAGTTCGGCGTCGGCCAGCAGGTGATTCCGGCCAGCCCGACGACCCTTATCTCGCTGCTGCGCGCGGTCGCCTATGGGTGGCGGCAGGAGCGGATCGCGCGCAACGCCCGGGAGATCAGCGATCTGGGCCGCCAGCTCCACGACCGCATCGGCACCCTGGCGGGCCACTTCGAGGATCTGCGGCGATCGCTGGACCGCGCGGTGGAGAGTTACAACAAGGCGGTGGGTTCGCTGGAGGGCAGAGTGCTCGCCTCGGCGCGGCGCTTCAAGGAGCTCGGGGTGACCACCGAGGATCTGCCGCCGCTCCCGCCGATCGAGCAGGCAGCCCGGGAACTGATGACGGGAGATTGACGTAAGGGCTTTCATCCACCTCTCCAGGAGTACACCCATGCGCCGCCCAGCCGCCATCGCGGTTGCCGTCGTGGTCCTCGTTTCGCCGGTTGCTCTGATGGCCCAGGCGCCTCCGCTGGTGCTCCCCAAGGCCAGCCCGCGGGCCTCGGTCAGCCAGACCATCGGCCTCACCACCATCTCCATCACCTACGATCGGCCCGCCGTGAAGGGCCGGGAGGTCTGGGGCAAGCTGGTTCCCTACGATTCGGTGTGGCGGGCGGGCGCCAACGAGAACACGGTGATCGCCTTCAGCTCGCCGGTCAGGGTCGGCGGCCGCGACCTTCCGGCGGGCCGGTACGGTGTACACATGATTCCCACCCGCAGCCAGTGGACCGTCATCCTGAGCAATCAGGCCGACGCCTGGGGCAGCTTCAGCTACGACCCCAAGGAGGACGCAGTGCGGTTGAGCGCGACGCCGGTGGCGGCGCCGCTCCAGGAGTCGCTCGGCTACACGCTGGATGATCCTGGGACCGGCTCGGCCGTGGCGACGCTACGCTGGGAAAAGCTCGCGGTGCCGTTCACGGTCGAGGTGGACACCAAGCAGGTCGTGGTGGACAGCCTGCGCCAGCAGCTCCGCGGACTGGGGCAATTCTTCTGGCAGCCCTGGAATCAGGCCGCCGCCTGGTGCGCCGCGAACGACGTGAACCTGAAGGAGGCGGCGGACTGGGCCCAGCGGTCGATCGCCATCAACGAGAACTTCTCCAACCTGCGGGTGAAGGCGACCCTGCTGGAGAAGCTGGGCGACGCCACCACCGCGGCGCAGCTTCGGCGCCGGGCCTTCGAGGTGGCGCTGGAGCCCGACATCAACAACTACGGTTACGAGCTCCTTGCCGCCGGCAAGGTGGACTCGGCGATCGTCGTGTTCCAGAAAAACGTGAAGGACTATCCCAGGAGCTGGAACACCTACGACAGCCTGGGCGAGGGCTACGCGGTCAAGGGCGACAAGCGGCGGGCGGCCGAGCAGTACGGCAAGGCGCGGGCGATGACCAAGGATCCCGCGCAGCAGCGTCGCATAGCGGGCATCCTGGCGGGGTTGCGCTGAAAAGAATCCGGGGCCCAGGAGGCCCCGGAATTATCCCTCATCAGAAACCCCTCAGGCGGCAGCCCGCTTGGGCGTCAGCGCACCGGCCAGCATCTCGGACACATAGCCGAACACGGCGCCGGCCACGAGGGCGATGATGGTGCTGGTCCAAGTGCCCTTGGCGCCCACCACGACGCTCACCGCGGTCGCGGCGCCAAGGAACGCACCGGGAATGAAGGAGAGCGCCGGAATCTTGGCCTGGACCACCATGATGAAGGCGGCGATACCGACCAGCAGTGAGAGCATCGGTACGCCACCACCGAACCGGTTCCAGAGATAGAGCGCGAGGAATGCCCAGAGCACGCCGGAGAGGTTGGCCGCGATGGTCTTGGTCAGCCCGGCCGTTTTCCCGCCCGCCGCGAAGAAGCACCCCCAGGCCACGATACCGGCCCAGACCGGCAAGGACGCGACTCCGAGTGCGAGATAAGTCCAGCCGGCGATGAGAATTCCGATGCTGATGGCCAAAGCGACAAGCGCGTCCATATACCACCTCCGGGAGTGAGGGGAACGACGCGATCGGGGGGAATTACCCCGCCCGAATTACCGCATAAACAGCGCTCTGTCAAGCAGATGGCGGCGGAGCCCCGGCTGGAGCGAACGCCTGCCCTGATAAATTGAGGAGTTACGCCGCCTGGAGCGACCTGTGCCCCGAGTGCCCCAGATCAACTACGAGACCGCCCGGCCCGAAGTCCGGGACGCGCACGACGACCACATCCGGCGCCACGCCCGGATCACCAATATGAAGCGCACCCTGCTCAACTCCCTGCCGGCCTTCCGGGCGTTGATGGAGTGGTATCCGCTGCGCGACACGGTCCAGCCGTTCCTCGGCGCCCGGCTCACCGTGCTCTTCGCCCACGCCATCTCGGCCGAGACCGATTGCCTGATCTGCTCCACTTTTTTCCGGAGGATCCTGATCGACGAGGGTGAGAACCCCGACCAGCTCAGGCTCGACGAGCGGGAGGCCGCGGTGGTGGAGTTCGGCCGATGCCTCGCGGTGTCGCCCTTCAAGGTGCCGGACGCGGTGTACGATCGGGTCGCGTCGCACTTCGACCCGGCGCAGATGACGGCGCTCACGGCCTTCGGCGCCGTCATGGTGGCGACCAACGTGTTCAACAACGCGCTGGAAGTGGATCTGGACGAATACCTCCACCCCTACCGCCGCGAGCCGGCTGGGAGCGGTCATGCCGGGTGAGTTCTCCGGTAAGGTCGCCTTCATCACCGGAGCGGCGCACGGGCAGGGCAGGGCCACCGCGATGGCTCTGGCGCGGGAAGGCGCCCGCATCGCCGCCTTCGACGTGGCCCGGCCGCTGAGTTACCCCGGGTACGGGATGGGCTCGCGCGAGGACCTGGCGTCGCTGGCCGACGCGTGCGCGGAGCTCGGGAGCGAGTGCCTCAGCTTCGCGGGCGACGTGCGGCAGGACGCCGACGTGACCGTGGCGGTGGACCAGACGCTCGAGCGATTCGGGCGGATCGACATCCTCTTCAACAACGCGGGGATCTGCGCCTACGGGCTGGCACATGAGCTCACCGAAGAAGCCTGGGACGCGATGCTCGATATCAACCTCAAGGGAGCCTGGCTGGTGGCGCGGCGAGTCATTCCGATCATGATCCGCCAGGGATCCGGCGTCATCATCAACAATTCCTCGGTCGCCGGACTGCGGGGCATGGGTCGGCTCAGTCACTACGCCGCGTCGAAGTGGGGACTGACCGGCCTCACCAAGTCCTGGGCCATCGAGTTGGCTCCTCACGGAATCCGGGTCAACTCCATCCACCCGACGGGGGTCAACACCCCGATGAACGACGGCCTGGCCCAGCTGGAGGGTCTCAGCCCGCGGGAGATCGCAGAGCGCTCGGCGGGCAATCTGCTCCCGGTGCCGTGGATCGAGCCGGAAGATGTGGCGGCCGCGGTCGTCTATCTCGCCTCCGACCGGGCGCGATACGTCACCGGCGCCCCGCTGGTCCTCGACGCCGGGCTGCTGACCCGCTGACCCAGGTCCAGCCCCCGCTCCCCAAGGCCATCGGCCGCCTCGCGCTCACGGGGCTGGTCCTCAATTCGGTCATCGGAAGCAGCGTCTTCGGTCTCCCGTCGGTCATCGGCCGCCAGCTCGGCACCGCGAGTCCGTGGGCCTGGGCCGCGGCCGCCCTCGGCATGGCCCTGATCGTGGCTTCGTTCGCCGAGGTGGCGAGCCGGTTCACCCGCGCGGGCGGAACCTACCTGTACGCCCGAGTCGCGTTCGGACGGTTTGCCGGGATCGAGATGGCCTGGCTCACCTATCTGGTGCGGCTGACCGCGGCCGCCACCAACGCCAACCTCTTCGTCATCTACATCGCCGAGTTCTGGCCGGCCGCCACTGGGCCGGTTGCGGCGCCGCTGCTGCTCGCGCTCGTGCTCCTCCCGCTGGCCACCGCCAACTACCGTGGCGTCCGCGGCGGCGTCAGTACCAGCAGCGCCTTCGCCGTGGCCAAGCTGGTACCGCTGCTGTTCTTCGTTGCCGCGGGGCTGTTCGCCATGGCGGCGGGTCGCATCGGGATGTCAGCGCCACCGGTGCAGGCCGATGCCGGCACCTGGCTGGAGGCGATCCTCCTGCTGGTGTTCGCCTATGGGGGGTTCGAGGCCGCGTTGCTTCCCCTGGGCGAAGCCCGAGATCCCCGACGCGATGCGCCGATCGCGTTGTTCGCGGCGCTCGGCCTCTGCGCCCTCCTGTACGGACTGGTCCAGATCGTAGTGATCGCCGCCCTGGCCGATCCGGGAGCGAGCCCCCGGCCGCTCGCGGCGGCGGCGGCGATATTCCTCGGACCCGTCGGCGCCGGACTGATGGCCGCGGGGGCGCTGATCTCGGTCTATGGCTATCTCGCGGGGGCGATGGTGAACGTGCCGCGTCTCATCTACGCGATGGCAGCCGAGGGCGACCTTCCGGCAAGGCTGGGGGCGGTCCATCCCCGGTTCCAAACGCCCCACGTCTCGGTGGTCCTCTTCGCCCTCACCGTGTGGGCCCTGGCGGCCGCCGGAAGCTTTCTCCAGAACCTGTCGCTTTCGGCGGTGTCGCGGCTTCTGACCTACGGGGCGATCTGCGTGGCGCTGGTGGTATTGAGACGAAGGGAAGCGGATCCGTCGAAGGGGATAGGTCCGGCCTGGTTCCGCGTGCCTGCCGCTACCGCCGTGGCGGCGCTGGGCCTGGCGTTCTCCGCGGTGCTCGCGTTGAGGATGAGCCGGCAGGAGCTTGCGGTGCTGGCGGGGACGCTGGGAGCAGGTTTCCTGCACTGGGTCTGGATGCGTGGGTCCGGCCGCGGGAGCCTGCCGTGAGCACCGACTGTCATAATGAGCGAAGCGAAGGAGCCATGACCCGAGTCGTGGCTCCTTCGTTTTCCATCAGGCTGGCATTGCCTCCGGTTGCGCCCGAGATGCGTGACATCGTGGCCGCGACTGTGGCGCGCCGAGTCTCTCGGCTGCGCCGAATTGCATTGGGTGCTCGCCCGAGTTTTGCCGTGTATTCGGCCCCTGGCCCATCCGCCGGCACTTAGCTCAACCCACCATCTTCGTACGAGGCCGGTATGCAAGGCCCACTGGCGTTCTGCCTCCGTGCAGGCGTGCTCAGTCTTGCACTCGTCGCCTGCTCCGTGGGTGACCCCACCTCACCCGAGGACCCCGAGGATCCGGAGCTTCCTCCGATTCCCTCCACGGTGCGATGGTCGGAGTCCTCGACCTGGCCCGGTGGCCAGGTGCCTGTGGCCGGCGCGGCCGTGGTGATTCCTTCGGGCAAGGCCGTGCTGCTGGACGTGTCACCGCCCCCGCTCGCGAGCCTGCGCATCGAGGGCGCGCTGGTGTTCGATGAGCGGGACCTCGAGCTGACCGCCGGCCATGTGCTGGTGTTGGGCACGCTCAGGGTGGGAACCAACGCGGTCCCGTTCCAGCACCGGGCCACCATCACGCTCACCGGTACGGCATCCGACGGCGACATCATGGGCATGGGGAACCGGGTGCTGGGAGTGGTCGGCGGCACCCTGGATCTCCATGGCCAGTCCCGACTGGCGTGGACCCGGCTCTCGGCCAGCGCGCTCGCCGGCGCGACCCAGCTCCAGCTCCAGGAAGCCCCCGACTGGCAGGCGGGAGACAAGCTGGTGCTCGCCTCCACCGATTTCGACCCGAATCATGCCGAGGTGGTCACCGTCGCCTCGGTGAGCGGGACCACCGTGGCCCTGGCCCAGGGGCTCGAGTTCGCCCATTACGGTGAGCTCCAGACGATTGCCGGGCTGGTGGTGGACGAGCGGGCCGAGGTCGGGCTGCTCACCCGGAATGTCATGGTGAGAGGTGACAGCGCCACCAGCCAGGAGGGGTTCGGCGGCCACCTCATGGGCATGGGCGGAACGCTACGGGTCTCGGGGGTGACGCTCCGCTTCATGGGCCAGAAGAGCCTCCTCGCACGGTATCCCATGCACTGGCACATGATGGGCGCGGTGGATGGCCAGTACTTCACCGGGAGCAGCGTGTGGGGCAGCTTCAACCGCTGCGTGACGGTGCACGGCAGCGACAACGCCCGGGTGGACGGCAATGTCTGCCACGATCACCTGGGACACGGCTACTTCCTCGAGGACGGTGCCGAGACCGGCAACACCATCTCCGGCAATCTCGGCCTCGGCACCCGGAGTACCGACCAGGGCGCGCTGGCCACCGACAGCCGCGCCGCCACCTACTGGATCACCAACCCCGACAACAGTCTTCGCGGCAACGTCGCAGCGGGGTCGGAAGGCTTCGGATTCTGGTTTGCGCTGCCCGCATCACCGACCGGGCTCTCGACCGGGCAGCCCGAGCTCCCCCGTAACACCCCACTGCGCGAGTTCAGCGGCAACGTGGCCCACAGCAACCGCCGCGGCGGCCTGCACGTGGATGACGGACCGAGGCCCGATGGCGAGACCGAGACGGTCTTCTATGCGCCGCGCACCGACCCCGCCGATGGCAACACCGCGGTAGTGGCGGACTTCACCCACTTCACCGCCTACAAGCACCCGGGCCGCGCGATCTGGCTGCGGGGCCGAGATCATCGGCTGAGCCACTCGGTGGTGGCGGATAATGCGATCGGCGCCACCTTCGCCTCGAGCGAGACCTTCGTGGAGGATGCCCTGTTCGTGGGCGAGAGCGGCAATACCGCGGGGTCCGTGTTCAATAACGCACCGCGACGGGGCTACGAGTTCTACGATGGGCGGGTGGGCGCCGACCGGGTGACCTTCGCGAACTTCACGGCGGCAGGCTCCATTCCGTCCAGCGCGCTGGGGTTCCTCCGCGACAACGGGTTCTCGGTGAGCACCGGCAACTTCGCCGGCGATGTGGCCTTCATCAACGCGAACCAGTACTACCTGGAGACCCCTCACGAGGACAAGGATGGTGACAAGGCGGCCGTCTTCCTGGACCGTGATGGCGACGTCACCGGCACCGCCGGCGTGTTCGTGGTGCCCAATCATCCGTTCCTGGTCACCCCGGCATGCAGCGGGCGGCCGGCATGGAACGCCTACATATGCCCCCAGCGCTACGTCGGCCTCAACGTGCGGAGCGATGCTGAAGTCGTGGCTCCGCTTACCATCACCCGCGACGACGGGGCGGCTCTGGCGCTGGTCGGAGTGCCGGGCAACCCCAACTCGGCCCACCTCTCGATGCTGCCGGGGCGGGGCTACACGATCCAGTTCGCCGGCCCGGTTCCGCTCCGACCACGCATCTCGTTGAACCGCACCGTGGAGGGTGAGTGGGCCCGGGTCACGTTGCCCTACCCTCAGGCCACGTTCCGAGTGATCCGCGACTTCAACGGCTCCAACCCGCTGCCGCCCGCTGCCGATCTGGCCGAGCTGGAGGCCAGCACGGGTGACCGGTACTGGTACGACGCCGGGACCGGGATGCTGCACCTGAAGCTGGTGACGCGCAGCGGGCGGACTTCGGCGTCGCTTCAGGTAGAGCCGGAGTAGTACTCGTCATGAGAGCACAGTTGTCGTAGCATAGGTGTCATCCTGAGCGCAGCCGAAGGCTCAGGGTGACACCCGGCACCGTAGTTGTCTCTCCGCCCCGCGGCTCCTACTTTCGCAGCACACCAATGATTTCGCCCTCGACCTCCCTCGAACGCATCCGGACCGTCATCGTCGCCGACCACGACGAGCTCGGCTGTCGCGTCGCCAATCGCATCGCGGAGCTGGTGCGGGAGCGTGCCCGAGCGGGGAAGCGCGCGGTGCTCGGCCTCGCCACCGGCTCAACCCCGATCGGGGCCTACCGCGAGCTGGTGCGCATGCACCGCGACGAAGGTCTCAGCTTCGCCCACGTGGTCACCTTCAACCTGGACGAGTACTACCCGATGGACCCGGGGAGCGTCCATTCCTACCACCGCTTCATGTGGGAGAATTTCTTCTCCCAGCTCGACATCCGGCCGGAGAATGTCCACCTCCCGCGGGGGGATGTCGCCCGCGACCAGGTCCAGCAGGAGTGCCGCCGCTACGAGGAGGCGATTCGGGCGGCCGGCGGGATCGACCTGCAGCTGCTCGGCATCGGCCGCACCGGTCATATCGGATTCAACGAGCCCGGGTCGGGCCTGGAGAGCCGCACCAGACTCATCACGCTGGACCTGATTACCCGCAAGGATGGCGCGGCGGACTTCTTCGGCGAGGAAAACGTGCCCCGCGAGGCGGTCACGATGGGCGTGGCCACCATCCTGGAGGCGCGCGAGATCCTGATCCTGGCCACCGGCGAACACAAGGCGCAGATCGTGCGGCGGGCGGTGGAGGGCGAGGTGGATCACGAGGTCGCCGCCACCTTTCTCCAGCGCCACCCGGCAACGACGTTCTACCTGGATGGGGCCGCGGCCGCTTCCCTCACCAGGGTGGCCACTCCCTGGCTCCTGGGGCCGGTGGAGTGGACCACGCCGCTGACCGTGAACGCGGTGACCTGGCTCTCCCAACAGACCCGGAAGGCGATCCTCAAGCTCACCCAGCGGGACTACGCCGAGCAGCGGCTCTCGTCCCTGGTGGCGGCGCACGGCTCGCCGGGCGCGCTCAACGGGCTGGTCTTCAACCTGCTCGGCGCCAAGATCCGGGGCCGCTCGAAGCTGGCGAAGGGCCAGAGGATCATCTGCTTCTCGCCCCATCCCGATGACGATGTGATCTCCATGGGCGGCATCCTCCGGAAGCTGGTCGAGAACGGGAACGCCATCACTGTGGCCTACATGACCAGCGGCAGCCTGGCCGTCTTCGACCATGACGTGCGCCGCCATCTCGATTTCCTGGGACGGGTGGCCGGCGAGCAGGGAATGGCGGAGCGGGCTATGACCCAGTTGGTCGATCGGGTGGAGCGGTTCCTCGCCACCAAGCATCCCGGGGACGTGGATATCGAAGAGGTGCGCGACGTGAAGCGGATGATCCGCGAGTCGGAAGCGGTCGCCGGGCTCCGCACCCTCGGCCTGGAGGAGGGGGCGGCCCGCTTCCTCAATCTGCCGTTCTATCAGACCGGCAAGGTCCGAAAGGATCCCATCGGCCCGGCCGACGTCGCCATCGTTCGCGGGTTGCTGGAGGAGGTGCGGCCCGACCTCATCTTCGTCGCGGGCGACCTGTCGGACCCGCACGGCACCCACCGGATGTGCAAGGAAGCCATCGATCGCGCCCTGGGGGAGATCGTCGCCGCGGGCCAGCCCCGCCCCGAGGTCTGGTTGTATCGCGGTGCCTGGCAGGAGTGGCCGGTGACGGAGGCGACCTGGCTGGTGCCCCTGTCGCAGGAGGAGCTGCGACTCAAGATCCAGGCGATCTTCAAGCACCAGTCGCAGAAGGACACAGCCCCGTTTCCGGGGCCCGATGAGCGGGAGTTCTGGCAGCGGGTGGAAGCGCGCAACAAGGGCACCGCGGCGGAGCTGGACCGGCTGGGACTGGCTGAATATTTCGCGATGGAAGCGTACGTGGTAGACCCGGGCTGACTCAAACCTCCTCGACCAGCATCACCGCCGCCATGCCTCCGCGCTGCGCCACGTTCACCACCTGACGCTGGGATGCCCGGGCCAGGATCGCGATCCCGTCCTCGCTCGAGGCGAACCCCATCACATGATAGAAAGCCTCCGGGTGCAGGGTGCCGTCCGGCATCAGCGTCGGCACTTCGACCACCGGAATCTGCGCCAGCCGCTGAACCACCCAGAGCTCCTCGTCCGCCAGAGCCGCCTCGAGCGCACTGAGCCACTCGCCATCGCTCACCGTCTGCCCCAGCAGGACCCCGTCACCGCCATACCCTCGGGACGGCTTCAAGACCAGCCACTCCCGCTCCTGCCGGGCGAATTCCAGCAGGTCCCCCGTCTCACCGGTCGGCAAGGTGGTCTTGCGATGACCCACCACCCGGGTCCAGAGCACGTGATGTTGGAACACCCGGCGCTCCTCCTCGCCGAAGTACTTCTCGCTGAGGGCCGGCTCGGTGAGCACCTCGAAGCAGCTCTTGCAGTCCAGTTCGGCGGTGATCGAGGAGACCACCCGGTTCTCCCGGAACAGCCGGCGCATCGGCTCCGGATCCATGCCCTCCGCCGCCAGCTCCACCAGATCCAGCACGGCGTAGTCACGGTAGACCAGATCCACCTGCTCGTCCCGCCAGTGGACCTCGTCCCCCTGCATGTGGAGCTCGCTGGGGTCGGCATGAAGCATCCGGATGCCATGATTCTCGGCGTAGTACTCGACCATACGGCGCTGCTCGTCGATGCCCTCCAGCTCGTACTTTGGCTCGATCAGGCAGATGGTTCCACCGGGCCGGCCCAGGACTTCGAGGTGTTCCACCAGCTCCTTGAGCAGCAGGATCCGCGCGTCGAGCAGGCGGGTGAGCTTGAGACCGGGGTCCTGGGACGTCAGGAGCGGCACCACCACACTGTCCACCACTTCCTCGACCGCCGGGACCAGGTAGAGCCCGCCCACGCCCGTGAGGTTCGGCTCTACGAATCGCAAGGTGTCCTTCCAGATCGGGCTGCTGTAGTCCACCATGCAGTCCAGCCGATCGAACACCGGATTCCGGGCCTGGACCGCCGGGGTCCAGCAGGCCCTCAGCCATTCGTCCTCCGCCGGCTCGAGCCGGAGCAGCCGGTGCACGGCCGGGTCTTCGAAGTAGAGCTCCGGGATCCGGAGCAGCGCCTGGTGCAGGATCCGGGTGACCTGGTGCAGGTAGGTCCGTTGCTCGGGCAGGATCGTGATGGGGCAGGGGAGCACTCGGATCGCTTCTACCCGGCCATCATGGAAGTAATCCATATGCCGCTCTGCCGCCGCTCGCTGCATCCGCTCGTGCGCCGGCGCCAGCTCGGCAGGGGGGAGATGGTAGAGCGCCTGCCGCACGCGCGCGGCCAGGCGGGCGCCTCGCAGCCCGGAGGCTTCGACGGGGGTGGGTTCGGGCGCGGAGGTGGGTTCGTCCGACACGCTGCTCCTCACGG
Source organism: Gemmatimonadales bacterium (assembly GCA_036556625.1). GTDB lineage: Bacteria > Gemmatimonadota > Gemmatimonadetes > Gemmatimonadales > GWC2-71-9 > CAVVWJ01. The sequence continues at coordinate 86,517 of DATBJC010000088.1, read as the reverse complement.
TCGGGAATGCCGTCGTTACCTCATCCCGAGCGGATGCGAGGGACCTTGACCGCCGTTCCGGAGTCGCCGGGAAGATCCCTCGCGTTCGCTCGGGATGAGGTAGAGCTGCCAATGTGCCGCCCGCTGAGCCCAGGTCGCAAGCCGTTGGTACCCACTGTGAGCCGACCGGCCTCTGGCTCTCTCCCCGATCTCGCGATATCATGGAGCCGATAGTCTGTTCCCGACCCGTCTTCGCCGATCACCACAATTCAGCGTTTCCGCCGTGCGGATCACGTCTCTGCTCGCCTGCAAACCTGCGGTGCTGCTCTCCCTTCTGAGCGGCCTCTTCGGCTGCGCGGTCCAGTCCCACTCCGCTCGCCTCGCGGGAGGTCCGGAGCCGGTGGATATCCGGATGGAGCCGGCCGTGCTCCGCAGCGGGCAGGAGGCGGCGGTCATGGTCAGCAGCCCATCCGCCGACAGTATTTCGCTGAGATCCGAGAACGGAGTGGATCGGTTCTGGGCCCGCGGTCCTCGGCTCCACGCCGTCCTCCGATCCGACTTCGGTGAGCTGGCCCCGGTGCGGAGGCACGCCGAGCGACACCGGGGTCTGTTGCTCGACCGGCTGAAGAAGCCGGCCGCGATCTCGGTCTGCCGCCGGAGCCGTTGCCAGAACTATTACTACGAGTTCGAGGTCCGCTTACCGGAGCCCAACCGCCGGACCGTCGCGCTCACCGGCGGATGGAGCACGGTGTTCGCCCGGCGAACCGTCAGCGGCAGGAATCAGGGTCCCCTCTTCCACCAGGCGTTGAGCAGCAGCGTGTTCTCGCTGGAGGGCGAGCTGGCTGCCCGGGCCTGGAGCGCCAAGGCACAAGGATTCGTCGCCGGGGACGGAGGCTACGGCGCATCGGTGGACCTGAGCCGGGTGGTGAAACAGGGCGACGAAGTGAGCTACGGCATTGCCATGCACCTCGGCACCACTCGGAACCAGTGGCTCCCCGACGGAAGCCGGCCGACCCTCGCCGACCGGACCGCGTATCGAGTCAGCATCGGACCGAGCATCATGTTGCGAGGGGTGACCGCCAGCTCCCAGTTCGGGATCTACGCCAGCGGGCGGGAGACTTTGCAGATCATCGGGACCAGAGTCTCCGCCAACGGGAGGCTCACCGCGGTGCGGATTCCCGTGAGCCTGACCGCGGAGAAGACCCTGGCCTTCGGCCGCGGGCCGATCGTGTCGCGGCGGCGCGATGCGCTGGAACGGCTGTCGGCGTCGGTAAACCTGCTGGACAACTTCGCGTTCGACCTCGGCCTCAGCAGCCACCGGATCGCGTGGCCCAGCGACCAGCCGTCGGGAGATCTCCGCGCCTCCGAAGTCCTGATCACCATGGGCGGCCGCTACTCGCTCACCTGGTGACTGTCCGGCAACAGAAACCCCCCGAGGCGCGACACGTCGCGGATCGGGGGGTTCTGTCGCCGGCGTAAACCAGTCCGTTGGATCAGTGTCACCACGTGTGGCGACCGAACCGGTTTTCCTTCCTCAGTCCGTGCGGTGACGGCCGGGGTGCCCGAGTCGTTGCCCGGGACTTCGATCGCGGCCGGCGAGCTCGCGATCGTCTCACGAGGGCTGATCGACCCTGTGAGCGACAGATGCGCAGCGTCCTGGCATCTGCCAATCGTTCATCACTACACCGCTTGATGAGCGACACTCCTCTTCGCCTCGCGGCGTCGAGGGGACGATACAGTACGAATTTGTCGCTCGCGTGTCAATAGGGGAAAATTCGATTTCGTCGAGTGCGCTGCATCGTCATCCCGAGCGCAGCGAGGGATCGGGTCGCCATGCACTCGCGCATTGATGCTCACGCTCATGCCTTTGCCGATCCCTCGCTGCGCTCGGGATGACGTGTCTCGCCGGCTCCGGAACCACAAGCCCGCCGAGCGTGCCACCTTCCGTTCCTTATCGACAAATCAACGCCTTCCACGTTGATAAGAACGACTGGCGATGTGGAATCGAAGTTTCTAGTTTGGGGCCCTTCCACCGCCGATACCTGTTTCGGAGATCGTGCAGTGAACGCGACCGAGGTCTCGCGGGGCAGTACCGTGTTGCGCGAGATCGCGCGCAACATCGAGCGGATCGAGAGCGGGAACGCGCATGACCGGGTGTGCCTCTACGGCACTGGTGATGACACCCACTCGTGTATCTGCTACCGCGATACCGGCCACGCCGGACGTCATCAGTGTCCTTGCGGAGCCGAATGGAAATAATCGGCTAGGCGGTCGCCGCCTGCCAAGAAAGTGTACGTTCCGACCGCCCCGGGCGGCCGTGACGCAAGTCATGGCCGCCTCCCCTGTCGGCACCCACTCTTGGGCATGATGTCCCCCATAGTGCGGCGCCTCACCCGTTGGCTGGCAGCCGTGTTCATCGCGACCCTGACGCTCGTGGTCGCGATCCTGGCGCTGCTCCAGATCCCCGCCGTCGCTACCCGGGTCACCGGGCGTCTCCTCACCCTGGTTCCACTCAACCCCGGATACCGACTCGAGGTCGGCCGGGTAAGTGGCAACTGGATCACCGGCTTACAGCTCGAGCAGGTGCGCCTGCACCGGGGCAGCCGCGAGCTGGCTCTGATCGAGCGCCTTCGGGTCCACTACGACCCGCGACAGCTTCGCGGACCCGACCGCCGGCTCCGCGAGCTGGTGGTGGACGGCGCTCGCGTGGTGGCCCGGCGTGAGGGCGACAGCTGGGATATCGCCAACGCCATGCGGTCGTCGGAGGACACCGCGTCCGCCAGTGGTGACTTCGTGATCGATCGACTCACGGTCCGTCGGGTAGAGGTTGCTGCCCGCTTGGCCCCCGACTCGACCGCTCGGGTCCGCGACCTCATGCTGGACGGCCGCGAACTGGTGATGGGCGAGAGTGTACTCCTCGTCATGGACACCGTTCGCGCTTCGGTCGCGCCGCCGGGAGAGCCGCCGCTCTGGTTCGAGGTGGCCGCCGCCGGCGCCGCGACGGCCGAGGAAGTGCGGCTCGACCCGCTGCGGATCGAGAGCCATCGCAGCGAGATCGCCGGCCGGGTGGTGCTGCCGCGGAGCTTCGACGATCCCCGGATCGCGAAGCGCCTCGACGTTCGCCTGGAAGCGCTGCCCCTGGCTCTGGCCGACCTGGCGAGCGTGTACCCCGCCGTTCCGCCCGAGGGCGATCTCCAGTTGAAAGCGACCGCGTCGGCGGCTGGCCGGCTGATCACGGCTCGGCTCGCTGCACGGCTCGACCCGGCTGTCATCGAGCTGGAGGGCGGCACCGTGGTCGGCCGGGGCGCGCCGGCGGTCTATCGAGTGCACGGCGAGGTACGAGACCTGGATCCCTCCCGGCTCCACCGTTCGGCGCCGATCGGCCGGGTGAACGGTGAGCTCGATGCGGACATCCGGGGCGAGACGCTGCCGCTCGCCGACGGCACCGCCTCCCTGCGGCTCCGTGGATCGCGCCTCGCCGAAACCGATCTGCGCAAGCTCGATCTTCGAGCCGAGGTCAAGCGGGGGCGCGCCGACCTGACGCTCAACGGTCAGGTGTTCGGTGGCTCGGTCACCGCCGGTGGATGGGCTCGACCATTCGATTCGGTGCCCTCCTACCGGCTGAACGGCGGCGCGCTGGGGCTCCAGGGCACCGAAGCCGCCGCGAAGGCATTGGCGGGGGAAGCCGGAAATCCGCGGCTGGACCTGCGATTCCGGGTTCGGGGAGAGGGCATCAGTCCCCGCGAGGCCGATCTCGACGGCAGGGTCGAGCTGGCCGCGATACGCACGGACAGCGGACGAGTTTCCTTGGGTGACGCCGCCATCGAGCTCCAGGGCGGTCGCCTGGAGGTTCGGCCCGAGCTGCTGGTGGCTGGCGGGCGCGTCAGCGGCCTCGCGACAGCTCGGCTCGAGGACACGATCACCTACCAGGTACGACAGGGCAGGATCGACCGGGTGGACCTCGGCAGGCTCATGGGGGACACTGTTTCGGCGCCTATCACCGGTCGGTTCACCCTGACCGGCAAGGGCGTTGCTCCGGACGAGGCCTCGGTCGCCGCCCGGCTCGAGATGGACGAGCTGCGCTACGCGGCGCGCCGGGTGGAGCAGGTGATCGCGCAAGCCAGGCTGGAGCGCGGGCGCGCCTTGCTCGACCTGCGCGGCACGCTCCAGGGCGGCCGTCTCACCCTGCTGGCGACAGCCCGCCCCTTCGATTCGACCACCACTTTCGACATCCGCCGCGCCTCCCTCGACAGTGTGGACCTGGGCACGCTGCTGGGCCGGCCCGATCTGGCCGGGCCGGTCACCCTCGCCGGCACCGGCGCCGGCCGGTGGGGTGAGGCCCAGAGAGCGGTCAAGGGACGGGTGACCGTCCAGCCCTCCAGGCTGGGCCACGTGGATGTGAATGAAGGATCGGTGATCGCGGAGCTGGCCGGAGATCGACTCACCTACAGCGGATCGCTGCGGACCAATGGCGGCTCGATCGCACTGGAGGGCGAGGGGCACCCACTGGCCGAGGTTCCTTCCTATGTGGTGCGGAACGGTCGCGCCGAGGCCCTGGACCTGGGCGCCCTCCTGGGTCGAGACAGCCTCGACACCGACATCGCGGCGCGGTTCACCGGCTCCCTCACCGGCACCGGGATGGACAGCTCGCGAGCGGGACTCGATCTGGAGTTGCTGCAGTCGCGGGTCAACCAGGCAGAGCTGGGTCCGGGCCGTCTGACGCTGGCGCTCGACCGGGGCGCGCTGGATGGAAACCTGCGGCTGGAGAGCCGCGACGCGGCCGCGACCGCGCGGCTCACCGGGCGACTCGGGAGCGACAGCTCCCGGATGCATGCCGAGGGGGACATGCGGGTGGAGCGCCTGTCGCGGTGGACCCGGGACACGATGGCCGAGGGCCGAATCGAGGGTCGGTTCGGACTCGATGCGACCACCGACAGCGCCGGACTGGTGTCGGCCGGCGGTACCGTGAGCCTGGTCGGAGGCGTCGGCGATGTCCGGCTGGAACAGCTGTTCGTCGCGCTGCGACCCTCACCCGGCGTGATCACGCTGGATACGCTGGTGCTTCGATCCAACGTCGCGACCCTCGATGGCCACGGACGTCTGCCGCTTCGCGCGGCCGGATCGGCTCGGGCCGACTCTCTTCGCATCGCCGGTCGGATCGGCGACCTCACCCCGTTGGCCCTTCTCGCGGGCGCCGATACGGTCGCGCTGGACTCCACCCTGCTCGATCTCACTGTGGCCGGTCCACCGGACCGACGCAGAATCGAAGGTCACGCCGACGCCTTTCGCCTGCTGTACGGCGGCAATCTGGCCGAGCGAATCACCGCCCGGGGCTCGGCCACCATGGACTCGGCGGGCCTCAGCGGGTTTGCCGGGAGCCTGCGGATTCAGGGAGGCGCGGCCGGCAAGGTGGCGCTGCGCCAAGTGGATCTGGTGGGACGCTACGACTCCCTGATGTCGCTACGGGGCGACCTGGTGGTCAACGACGACATCCGGCTGGCATTCGGCCTCGATGGCAACGTCGCGGGCGATACCACGCGCGCCCGGCTCCGGCAGCTCGATCTCAGCGAGGGGGGACGCGCCTGGAAGCTGGCTCGGCCTGCGCTGGTCACGCTGCGGCCCTCGGCGGTCCAGGTGGACGGATTCGCGCTGGGTGCCGGCGATCGGCATGTCACTATCCAGGGAGTCTTCGACCGCCGCGATACCAGCGACATGACCCTTCGCTTCGACGGCTTCGATCTGGACGCGTTGGCGGCCGCGCGAGTCGTTCCGCTCGCCGGCCGGCTCGACGGCACGCTTCGGCTCTCCGGGCCCGCGGTCGCCCCATCGGTACAGGGCAAAGTCGCCCTCGCAGTGCGGAGGCGCGGCGGAAGGAATGTCGGCCGGCTGCAGTCGGAGCTCGACTGGACTCGGGTGGGACTGCAGGTGCGGGCCGAAGCGAAGCCGCTCGAGGGCGGCGGCATCAGCCTGGCCGGGACATTGCCCTGGCGGCTGACGCTGGTGCCGGAGGACACCGCCGCGTCGGTCGGCTTCGCCCGTGAGCCGGCCGACACCATGGCATTGGCGGTCCGGGCGGACAGCTTCGACCTCGCGTTCTTCCAGCCCTTTCTCCCCGAGGAGACCGCCCAGGAGCTGACCGGCGACCTGGCGGTTGATGGTCGGATTGGCGGCACCCCGGATCAGCCGCGGGCCAACGGAACGATCGACCTGCGCGGTCTCAGCGTCACTCTGCCCACTCTGGGGGTGACTTACTCGAAGGGGATCTTCGCCGGACGACTGGACGGGGAGCGGCTGGAGATCGATACCCTCCGTCTCCAGACCGCCGACGAGGAGCAGCTGCTGGCGACCGGCCGGGTTCTCCTCAGGCCGCTCGCGGATCCCACGCTCGACATTCGTGCCCGGCTGACCGATTTCCGGATCTCCAACTCCGACCAGCTGCGCTCCGTGGCCTCGGGGGAGCTGCAGCTCCGGGGAACCGCGGCGAAGCCGTCGCTCACCGGGAAACTGCAGCTCGGACGCAGCGAGATCTTCGCCGGCGGGCCGACCAAGGCCGTGGTGGAGGAAGTCGAGCTGACCCCGGCCGACAAGCTCCAGCTGGCGCGTCACTTCGGTCCCGGCGCGCTGGCCGGAGCGGAACAGAGCGCTGGATTCGTGGACCGGTTCCACATGGATCTGGAGCTGCGATTCCCCCAGCGGGTCTGGTTCCGCAAAACCGCCAGTCCCAGCATCAACATCGAGCTGTCGGGCCGGATCAGGCTGCGGCAGGAGCCCGGGGAACCGATGCAGTTCTTCGGCCAGGTCGAGCCGATACCGGAGCGCGGCGAAATGGATGTCTACGGCCGGTCGTTCAAGGTGATGGAAGGCACCATCGCGCTTCAGGGTCCGGCGGACGCGACCAATCTGGACGTCACCGCTCAATACCAGGTGCCCACCCAGAGCGATGCGGACGACGAGGACGTGCTGATCAACGTCCAGGCGAGGGGCCGGCCCGACAGCCTCGATCTGTCCTTCAGCTCGGAGCCGTCGATGGGCGAAGAGGACATCGTCTCCTACATCGTGACCGGTCGCCCGGCCTCGGACAATCCGCTGGCGGATCAACAGGGCGGCGGGATGAACGCGTCGCAGATGGCAATCGGTCAACTGGCCGAGACCATCGGCGGCGCGGCCGGAGAGGAGCTCGGGTTCGACGTCTTCCAGATCCGGCAGGAGCCGGCCCGGGGGCTCACCCTGACGGCAGGCCGCTATCTGGCCTCGCGGGTGTTCGTCAGTCTCCAGCAGCCGCTTCGGATCGGCGCCAGCGCCGAGCAGCAGACCGGCGGATCCACCGGGCCGGGGTTCGAGCTGGAGTACAGCCTTCGGCGCTGGCTTCGGACCACCCTTCGAGGGGGGAGCCTTCCGACCGGCGTATTGATGCGGGGGCGCTATGCCTTCTGATGCCGGGCGAACCCGAGAGGCTGCCCTGAGCGCGGCGAAGGGGACCCTGCCGGCGATTGCGCTGGCGCTTGTCGCCTGCCTGCAGGCGACGCCGCTCACGGGGCAGGACGCGCTGACCGGGGTCGGCCCGGGTACCCAGGTCCGCAAGATCGAATTCCGCTTCCGCGGCGAGCATTCCGTGGAGGAGGGCGACCTTCGTCCCCACATCGCGCTGACCGCGCGCGGGGGAATGGTGGGCATTCGGCGGGCACTCTCGTTCATCCCGTTCATTCCAGACGTGGGCGACCATCCCTTCCGCCCGGTCGAGTTGCAGCGGGACGTGGTGCGCCTGCGGAATCTCTATACCCGCAGCGGCTATCTCGACGCCAAAGTGGACTATGACGTCCGCTACGAGGCCAAGGACGATCTGGTGGATGTGGCCTTCGTCATCGAGGAAGGCCCGCCGCTCCAGCTGCGGACGGTTCGCTTCATCGGCCCCGACAGCGCGCCGCCGGTGGTGGCGCCCGAGATCGTCGGCGAGTGGGGCCGGTTCATGACGCTGGAGCAGGAGACCCATGGCCGCTTCGGCGAGGGCGAACGTCGCGGCATCGCTGATCGCACCACCCGGTGGCTCCGAAACGAAGGTTACCCCTTCGCCGCCGTCGAGGCCGACGCGCTGGTCGATACCGCAGCCTACCGGGCCGATGTCGTCGTGCGGGTCCATCCCGGACTCCGGGCCCGGATCCGCGAATTCGCCGTGAGCGGGAATGAGACCGTGCCCGCGGGCCAGTTCACCCGCCAGCTGCCGCTGAAGCCGGGCGACTGGTACAACGCGGCCGAACTGGAAGAAGGCCGGGTGCAGATCACCCAGCTCCCGATCGTGAGACTGGCGCTGATCAGCGTGCCGCGCGAGAGCGCCGACGACTCCAGCGTCGTGGTGCGGGTGGGCTTGACCGAGAACCCGCCCAGGCTGGTCCGGGGCGAGGCGGGACTGGTCTCCAGCGGCGGCCTCACCAGCCAGGTGGAGTGGACCCACCGGAGCTTTCTGGGTGGCGCCCGCACCTTTACCGTCTCGGCCACCGCGCAGACCGGGCTGGCGGCCTTGGAAACGCCGGCCGAGCAACGGTACCGCCTCGCAGTCCAGGTGTTCCAGCCCTATGTGGGCACCCGCCGTCTCTCGGCCGGTGGCGGCCCGTTCATCGAGTATCGCGACGACCTGCGCGACCGCTCCCAGGCGGTGGGGTTCGAAGGCACCATGGTGTACGCTACCAGCCCGCTCCGTTCGCTGTCGCTGGGCTACATCCTGTCCCACCGTGAGATCTTGGACTACGGCTTCGGCGACGACCTGGAGCCCATCGACTATCTCCCGCTGCTCGGCCTGGCGGATTCCGCCTCGGTAGGCTCTCTGGGTACCACCATCAACCGGAGCGCCCTCACGCTCGACGGCAGCTGGGGCGTCCTCGATGAGTTCGCCAATCCCCGGAAGGGGTACGTCATCCGGCCGCGGGTCTCGGTCACCCTGCCAGGCTTCAACACCAGCGAGTACCTGCTGCTCGATCTCGGGGCGACCGGATTCCTGCCGCTCACCAATCGGATCGGGTTCAATCTGCGGGCCAGCGCGGGTCGGATTTATCCCTTCGGCCGGAGTGTGCGTCTGACCGGGAGCGAGTCGCCTTTCGTGTCGCTGCTCAGGCTGCGCGATGTGACGTTCAGCCTCGGTGGCACCCGTGACGTCCGGGGGTGGGGCAACCAGCTTCTCGGCCCCAAGCTTCCCGAGGTGAAGTTCAGGGTGGAGAACGGCGTCGAGACGGCGTTCGCCGAGCGCTATACGCCGGTCGGGGGGCTGGCACGAGTCCAGACCGGCGTCGAGATGCAGCTGCCCCTTCCGGGATTCGACGAAAAGTGGCAGACGTTCGTATTCCTTGAAGGGGGTAGCGTGTGGACTCCCGACAGCCGCTTCGCGCTCGATGCGGGCGTGCTGGATCAGGACAACTTCTTCGTGGGGACCGGCGCCGGGATCGGATACGAGACGGTGGTGGGGGCGGTGCAGGTCGCGCTGGGGTATAAGCTCAATCCCTCCGAGCTGGACCAGCGGGACCCGAATGACGTGCTTCAGGCTCTGGAGGCAGGCCGGCCGATCAGCAGTGTCCCGACCAATTCCCGGCGCCGGCTGCAGCTGCATTTCTCGATCGGAGCTACGTTCTAAGGCCCGGGCTCAAGCTCGGCTCGAGATCCGCTTCTGGCGACCTGCCAAACTCATGGGCAGGTCGCCACCCTCCTTCTAAGTGCACCGGTCCGGGGCCGGGTCCCGGAGCCAGCCTTCGGTCCGCGATCTCCCTCCATCCCATCAGTTTGCGCGCCTTCGGATCATCCTTCCTCTGCTGCCGGTTTCAGCACCGCGCTCCGGGCATATCCGTTGCACATACCTGCGCGGTTCCCTCGCTCGTCGCGCCCATTGCCACAGTGCCATCCCCCTGGGAGTAAATGCCATGGTTTCCTTCCTCAAAGGCCGCCGCCGGACGGACGACTCGGTCGTCGCCGTCGATTCGAGCGGAGCGCACATCACGGTCGCCCTCGAATCCCTCGTCTCCCGGGCCGAAAGCGTGCTCGAACAGCTGCGCGCGCTCACGCCGGTCCTGGAGCGGTCCGAGGACCTCAACACGCTGCGCATGCGGTGTGAGGAAGTGGAGCGCCAGGTTGCCGGGATGGAGAGCACCACAACCCAGCTGGCAGCTGCCGAGGCGGACCTCGAGCGGATTGCCGCGACCGGCACCGCCCTGGATCAGCTCCAGGGCCGAATGGGGGAGTTCGGCAACAAGATCGAAGCCGCACTGAAGCTGCGGGAGCAGATCGAAGGCTTCCTGAGCCTCGAGGGCCCCATCGGCGCGGTTCGGGGCGACGCGGAAGCGCTCCGCAAGCAGCTCGACGAGATGGGTGAGGACGTCACCCGGATGCGCACCCAGGCCGACGACGCGCTGCGGGCCCACCGGCACAGTACCTCCCGGCTGGAGGCGTTCGACCAGGAGGCCCAGGCCGCCAGCAGTCGGTTGGACGAGGTAGAGCGCCGGGTCCAGGCGGTCGAGCGGGCGCTGGAGCCGGTCGGCCAGGCCGTCACGGCCGTGCCCGACGTGCAGCATCGCCTTGCCGTATTGAAGGCGCTGGCCGACCAGGTGGCCCAGAAGTCGGCCGCGCTGGAGCAGCAGCGCGAGGCGGTGGACCGCGCCGCGACTCAGATCTCCCAGCTCACCCGCCTGGACCGCGAGCTGGACGCCTGGCTCCGCCGGCAGGAGGAGCAGATCCGCCGCTTCGGGGCGATCGAGGCCAAGATCGCGGAAGTGCAGGCGGTGCAGGTGAAGGTGATGGCGCGCTCCGAGGAGCTGCAGCAGATGGCGGCCCAGACCGAAGGGGCGCAGCAGTCGGCCCGGCAGTCACTCAACGATCTCCGGGAGCAGATGCGGAAGAGCAGCGAGAGCTTCGAGCTGGAGAACCGCGGTCTGCATGCCGTCAGTGAGCGGGTGGCGGACCTTCGCAACGCGGTGAAGGAGTGCGAGAACCGGTTCGCGGTGCTGGATGCGGCCAGCCAAGGCACCGCGGCGGTGCAGGCCCAGGTCCGGAGTGCCGGCGAGGAGGCTATGGAGCTGTCGGCCGAGCTGGCGCGCTTGCTCGAGGAAGAGAAGCGGATCTCCTCGTTGCGCCACGAAGTGACCCGGCTGGATGGGGTAGCCGGCGAGGTGGTGTCGCGGATGCAGCGGATCGAGGAGCTTCGCCCCAGCATCGAGGCCGCCGTCAAGGACCTCGGCTCGCTCAAGGGCACCCGGGAGCTGATGGCCGATGGCTTGGAGCAGATGCGGGTGGCATACGAGGAGATGACCCGGCTGCGCGAGGGTCACGCCGAAGTCGAGAGCTGGCTGGCGAACACCGACACCTGGACCAAGAAGGTGCAGACCCAGGTGAAGGACCTCAGCGGGCTGGAGCCGGCGGTGGAGCGGATTCGCGATGATGTCGAGCAGGTGAAGGCCGCCATGCGCGACATCGAGGCTCGCCGCGACCTGCTCGAGGAGGTGCAGCGCCGTCTGGGCGACCTGGGCGCCACCAGCGCCGAGCTCAAGGAGCGCACCGAGGCGCTGCGCGGCCGGATGGAGTCGGCCGAGACCCGGTTCGGGCAGCTGGCCAAGCAGGCGGAGCAGGCGCAGCTGGTTTCCGATACGATGACGGAGGTCACCGAGTCCGTCTCCGAGGCAGAGAAGCGGATGTCGACGGTGGACGAGTCGGTGCGGTCGCTGGAGAGCCGCACCCAGCAGCTCGACGAGCTGCAGGACCGGATCCGGTTGCTGGGTCAGGAGCTCGATCAGCGGCAGGGCGCGCTGGACAAGGCCACCGAGCATCTCAGCCGCGCCTCCGCCCTCCGGCAGGAGGCGGCGGAGACCGCTCAGCGGCTGGAGGAGATCTCCTCCACCGTGGGGTCGACGCTCGCGAAGGCCGAGCAGCGGTCGGGCTCACTGAAGCAGCTCTCCGGCGAGCTGGAGAGCCGCGCGGCCGCACTCAAGCCGATCGAGCGGCAGCTGGCCCAGTTCGAGGATCTGCTCGGCCGCTGGGAATCGGCCCAGGCCGAAGCCGCCAAGGGCCTGGAGCAGACCCTGGCGCGTCAGGGAGCGGTCGAGGCGCTGGAGGCCGAGGTCAAGAACGTGTTCGAGCTGGCCCAGCGCGCGGTGGACAACGTCCAGACCATCGGCTCCTCCCGGCGGGAGATCGACGAGACCCGCGCCCTGCTGGAGGACACCCAGAGCCGGTTCCAGGTCGCGGAGCAGGCGCTCAGGGATTTCGAGGCGAGGAAGCGCGCGCTGGAGCGGGCCGAGCAGCGGCTTGCCCGGGCCGAGGCCCTCGCGCTGGGGATCCGCACCACGGTCGAGTCGTTGCAGGCTCAGAAGACCGTGGTGGATCACGCTATGGAGTCGGCGGGCGCCCTCGGCCTCCAGATGAAGCAGGCCGAAGCACTGATCCAGTCGCTGCGCCGCGAGCGCTCGCTGGCCGCGGATCTCAAGGCGGCGGTGGCCGCGCTGGACGATATCGAGGAGGAGGCGGCCGAGGAGAAGTAGGCGGTCGGCCGGTCGGGCGGTCGGGCGGTCAGTGGATCTGCATGCCACTGGCCGCCCTTTCGTTCCCCGCGACCGACTGACCGCCCTATTGCTCAGCTATCATCGTCGTGGTCGTCATGCCCGTGCCGTTCCCCGTGATGATGCCGGCCGTGCTCCTTCCACCACTTCCTCCGCATCTCCCCTACCTGCTTCTGCTGGTCGGGAGTCAGAACCGCCATGACCTCCGTGCGGGTGCTGTCGATTCCGGCGCGGAGCGCATCCCGTGCCTCGCGGCTGCGGCGGAGGTCTTCGATGTGGGTCTGATGCTTCTCCAGATACCTGGCCCTGATCGCCTCCAGTCGAGCCGCCTGAGCGTCGGTAAGCTTGAGCTCGTCTCGTCTTTCCAGGAGGCGTCCCACCGGATCGAACGTCCGACGGCCGGAATCGGGGGCCGCGGCCGGCGCCGGTGCGTCAGTCTGAGCTGTTGCGATTGAAGTGGAGGCCGTGAGACCCGTCACCGCGAGGATCAGGGTCAGAAAACGCGATCGCTGCATCGTGCTGCCTCTCGTGTGAGTGTCCGGCTGATGGACGCAGTCTGCAACACGGCGTTAAGCAGGCACCCCACGGAAGCACGGCGAGGGACCCACCCGCCGGCGGATGCTGCCCGGCGGCCGGATCCCTCGCCTCTGCGGTCAGGCTATGCCGATCGCTTCTTCCGGCTTACGTCCGCGGCCTGCCCCCGTGCTGGAGCCGCTCCACCTCGCTCTCGCTCATCTTGCTCGCGTCGAGATCCTTCTGACCGGTCACCCGGTGCCAGGCGTCGCGCACCGCATCCTTCACCCTCTCCCAAGCGGACTCCGCTCCGCCTCTTTCCGAGTAGCGATCCCAGCCGGTCCTCAAGTCGGATTCCACATCGGTCCAGGTCCGGCCCATGTGGTGCCGTCCGGACTCATACCCGTACTTGTACGCCGGACGAAATTCCTCGTAGCTGCGGCCGGTGGCATAGGGACGTGACCCGAAATTCTCTCGCCACCACGCGTCCTCTTGATCCCAAGTGTTGTCGAACGCCATGACTTCCTCCAAGCATAGAGTCTGAATCAGCTCGTCCCTATGCTAATCCCGCGTCCCGTCACATATCGTGATCCCCGTCACCGCACGCCCAGCTTTGGGCGAGCTCGCGAATGGCTCAGCGGGCCCGCCGCCTGCTGATAAGCCAGCTCGCGGCCCTCCTGCGCTGCGCGCAACAACAGCGCTCCCCGGCTCATGTCGCCACGGCCCACAAAGTCGCTCGGAAACAGCAGCCGCTTTCCGACCATCTCGAGCAGGACGTCCATATACTTGCCGGTCGCCACGCTGCCCAGCAGGACCAGCTCCACTCGGGGGTCCTCCGCGATTCGGGTGATGTCTCGCGCCAGAGGCTCGCGGTACCGTGGGTCGTTGGCCTTGATGTCCACCGCGCCGAACGCCCGCAACTCCTCCAGTCCCACCCTGGTCTGGGCGGAGAGCAAGCCGCGATGCGTCGTGATGACCTGGACCCTGGAGGGATCACCGGCCGGTCGGGCAAACCGCGACGCATAGGTCAGCTTCCCCCTGAAGTAGAGTCCGCTCAGGAAGCTGAATGCCTCGCCCAGTGTGATGCCCTGCTGGCTGCGGAGTCGCAGTGCCAGGGGAAAAACGGCCTCGGCTCTGAGCAGCAGCTCGGCGCGCTTGCCGCCGCAGTGCGCCGGAGAGAGCAGGAAGATCCGGGATCGCTCGGTAGGCTTGGGCATGGGTAAGGGAAACCTATCAGCTATCAGAGAGGCACAACGGGACCGGCTGGTACGCCTGACCCAAAGCTGATAGCTGACAGCTCTGAACCGGTATACCTTTTCCTGCCTCGCAAGAGGACTGAGCGTGATTCCCGGATTTCATTTCCGTTTGATGTTATGGGTGGGTCTGCTGGGATGCGCCTCGGAGACACGGTCCGGGCCGACCACCGTCACCGTCTCGGGCAGCGTCCTCGGCGCGGAGGGCCAGATCCTTCGGCGCCAGCTGGAGCGCTTCGATCGCGAGCACCGGGACATTCGCGTGGAGATGCAGCCCACCCCCGACGCCGCGGACCTGCGGCACCAGCTGTACGTCCAATGGCTCAACGCCAGGGCCACGGATCCCGACATTCTCCAGGTGGATGCGATCTGGACCCCGGAGTTCGCCGCCGCCGGCTGGATCCTCCCGCTCGATCGTTTCGCTCCCGACACCGCCGCATTCTTCCCCGTGACCATCGAGGCCAACCGCTGGCAAGGCGAGCTGTTCGCGCTGCCCTGGTTCGTGGACGTGGGGATGCTGTACTGGCGTACCGATCTGTTTCCCAAGCCGCCCGGGACCTGGGAGGAGCTCGACCGCGAGGCCCGCAAAGTCGTGGCCGATGGGTCTCCACGCTACGGGCTGGTCTGGCAAGGGGCCCGGTACGAGGGACTGGTGACCGTCTTCCTCGAATATCTAGGCGGGTTCGGTGGTCGGATTCTCGAGGGCGGCAGAGTCACGGTACATGAGCCGCCCGGCGTGCGGGCACTCACCACCATGCGCGACCAGATCAGGAGCGGTGTGGTCCCGGCCCGGGTACTCACCTGGCACGAAGAAGAGCCGAGATTCGCCTTTCAGAACGGTGAAGCCGCGCTGATGCGCAATTGGCCTTACGCCGTCGCGCCGATGCAGGACAGTGCCAGTTCCCGGGTGGCCGGACGCTTCGCAGTGGCACCCATGCCTGCTGGTGCGGGGGGCCGCCACACCGCTGCGTTCGGCGGCGCCCAGCTCGCCATCAACGGCTTCACTCCCGAGGCGGGGGCTGCCTGGCAGGTGATCGACTACCTTACTTCCCCCGAACAGATGCTCGAGCGGGCCCGGGTCGTGGGCCAATTCCCCACCCGCACCGCGGTATTCGACGATCCGGCGCTGGCCCAAGCACTGCCGATACCGCCGGCCCGGGCCCGCCAGATCGTCGAGGCCGCCGTTCCCCGGCCGGTGACGCCGGTCTACACCCAGCTCTCGGAGATCCTTCAGATCCAGCTGCACCGTGCCCTGAGCCGCCAGGCGGAGCCTGCGGCGGCGCTGTCCCGCGCCGCATCGGAGATGCAGGCCCTGCTCGATCGCGTGGGCCTCGGCCGAGGCGGCGTTGCCGTCCGTTGAGCCGCGGGGCGCCGAGCGGCGCGAGGCTCGGCTGGCCTACGGAATGGTCGCGCCGGCGGTCGCCACGATCCTCCTGATCGCGCTGTTCCCTCTCACCTGGACCGTGTGGGAATCGCTGCATCTCCACGATCTCCGGATGCCCTGGCTGGGCCAGCCGTTCGTGGGGCTGGAGAACTATGTCGAGGTGCTCCGCGAGCGGAGGTTCTGGGGAGCCATGGCCCACACTGCCTGGTTTGCCGCCGCGAGTGTGAGTCTCGAGCTCGTGCTCGGATGCGTGCTGGCGCTGGCGATGAACCGGACCTTCCGGGGCCGAGCGCTGGTCCGGGCATCCATCCTGATTCCCTGGGCGATTCCGACGGTGGTGGCGGCGCTGGTGTGGCGATTCATGTTCGAGGGGCTCGAAGGCTGGCTCACCGACGATCTCGGCGCGTGGTTGCCGGTGATCCTGGCCGACACCTGGAAGGAGACGCCGTTCGTGGCCCTCCTCCTGCTCGCGGGATTACAGGGCATCGACCCGGCATTGTACGAGGCGGCCCGCATCGACGGCGCATCTCCCTGGCGTCAGTTCCGCTATGTGACCCTGCCGCTGCTGGCACCGGCCATCCTGGTGGCCCTGATCTTCCGCACCATGAACGCGTTTCGAGTGTTCGACCTGATCTACGTGCTCACGGGTGGCGGCCCGGGCACGGCCACCGAGCCGATCGCGCTCTACACCTTCAACTCCCTGATGCACAATCTCCGTTTCGGCTACGGGTCGGCCCTTTCGGTGCTGGTCTTTCTGGTCACCTTCGCGCTGGCCCTGGGATATATCCGGCTGCTTGGGCGGGGGCTCACCGAGGGCCGTCCATGAGATCGCAGGGCCGCTGGGCGACCCTGGTCATGGCGGCCCTGGTGCTGGGGGCGGCCTTCCCGTTCTTTCGGGCCATTGCCGGCTCCCTCACGCCGGAGGCGCAGCTCTTCGAGGGCGCGCCGCTGTGGCCCAGCCCGGCGGTCCTGGAGCACTACCGGGCGCTCTTCGCCGAACGCGCCTTCTGGCTGCCGATCCGGAACTCGCTCATCGTCGCCGGCAGCACGACGCTGTTCTGCGTGACGATCGGCTCGCTCTGCGCCTACGCGCTGGCCCGGCTCAGGTTCCGGGGGAAGACACTGCTGCTGGGAGTGATTCTCGCGGTCAGCATGTTCCCCCAGATCGCGATCGTCTCTCCGCTCTTCCTGCTGCTGCGCAGCGTGCGTCTCATCAATACTTATCCCGGCCTGGTGCTTCCTTATCTCACCTTCGCGATGCCGCTCGCGGTGTGGCTGCTGGTGGGCTACTTCCGCCAGTTGCCCGCGGAGCTGGAGGAAGCGGCGATGGTGGACGGGGCGAGCCGGCTCCGGGCCTTTCGCGAGGTCATTGTGCCCCTGGCGTTGCCCGGGCTCGCCGCGACTGCGATCCTCACCTTCGTGTACAGCTGGAACGAGTTTCTCTTCGCGCTCTCGTTCACCCTCGGACCCGAGCGCCAGACGGTGCCGGTGGCTATCGCCCTGTTCCGCGGCCAGTACCAGGTGCCCTGGGGCCAGGTGCTCGCCGCCGCGATCGTGGCCACCGCGCCGGTGGCCCTGCTGGTGCTGGCGTTCCAGCGCCGGATCGTGCAGGGACTGACTGCCGGCGCGGTGAAGGGCTGAGCCATGGCGTCGATTCGGCTCGAGAACGTCTGGAAGACCTACCCCAACGGGCACGTGGCCGCCCGCGGGGTGGAGCTGAGCATCGCCGACGGCGAGTTCATGGTCCTGGTCGGCCCCTCGGGCTGCGGCAAGAGTACCGCGCTCAGGATGATGGCGGGCCTCGAGACACCGACCCAGGGCAAGGTGATGATCGGCGAGCGCGACGTCACCGAAGTGCCGCCTCAAGAGCGGGACGTCGCGATGGTGTTTCAGAGCTATGCCCTGTACCCCCACATGACGGTGCGCGACAATCTCGCCTTCGGGCTTCGGATGCGCGGGGCGGTGCCCGCTACGATTTCGCAGCGGGTGGACGCCGCGGCCAAGGCGCTGGGGCTCGAGCGGGTGCTCGATCGAAAGCCGGGGCAGCTGTCCGGTGGCCAGCGGCAGCGCGTCGCGCTGGGCCGGGCCATCGTGCGGGAGCCCATGGTCTTTCTCTTCGACGAGCCGCTTTCCAACCTCGATGCCAAGCTCCGGTTGGAGACCCGCGCGGAGCTGGCCCGACTTCACCGCCGCCTGGCCGCCACCATGGTGTATGTCACCCATGACCAGGAAGAGGCGCTCACCCTGGGAAGCCGGGTCGCCGTGATGAGCGAAGGCAGGGTGGAGCAGGTAGGCCCGCCGCTCGAGGTGTACCGTCGGCCGGCCACGATCTTCGTGGCGACCTTCGTGGGCTCACCGGCGATGAACCTCCTTCCCGCCGAGCTGGTGCCCGCGGCACCGTTGCCCGGGTCGGCGAAAGCGTCAGGGACGACCATGGGCGTGCGGCCGCACGATCTCGCGGTGACCTCCCCCGGATCGGGTGAGGTGGACGCACTGGTGGACGTGGTGGAGCCCCGTGGAAGCGAGCTCCTGCTCTACCTTCGTCTCGGCGCCTCGGGGGACGGCCCCGAGCTCCGCGTCATCACCCCTCCCGATCTGGAGGTCGCCCCGGACCAGGTGGTGGGGCTCCGCTTCGACCGGGCACGGCTCCACTTCTTCGATCGGGAGAGCGGGCGGCGGGTGGAGCGACCCGGAACGGCACCCTGAGCGACGCGAAGGGGACCGTGCACCGGTATGGCGCCCCTTCGCGCAGCTGCCCTGAGCGGCGTCGAAGGGCTCAGGGCAGGACGAGTGCAATCCAGATCACAGCATCCTCACCCTGTCGTCTCGACCTTGGGACATCCAAGGAGGCTGCATGCCAGCGCGTGTCCGTAGCCGCAACGGGGTGGGCCGGGATCTCCTGAAGGGCGCCATTGCCGGCGCGGTGGCGACTTTCGTCATGGGCAGGGTCACCGGATACCTCTACGAGCATGAGGATCGTGACGCCCGCCGGAAGGAAGACGACGCGCGCGGCGGGCGCAGCGCTTACGAAGCGGCCGCGGAGCGCGCGGCTTCGTCGGCCGGAACCGCCCTCGACCGGCGCAGCCGGGAGCAGTACGGCTCCGCCATCCACTGGGGGCTCGGCATCGGGGCCGGCGCGATCTACGCCGTTCTCCGCCGCAGATTCCAGGCGCTGGGGACCACTGGTGGCACCGCATTCGGCACCGCCTTCTGGGCCTTCCTCGACGAAGGGCTGGTGCCCGCGCTCGGGCTGACGCCCGGCCCGGGGGCGTTCCCCTGGCAGGCGCACGCCCGCGGCCTGGTCGGCCATCTCACGTTCGGCACCGTCACCGACGGCACGCTGCGGCTGCTCGACCGCGTCGCCTGAGCCCGCAGGGCGCTCAGAGAAGCGCCGAAGTAGATTGCGACGTCCCCTCCTCACTAGTGCGGATGCCTTTCGCCGTTCGTACCGCTCTGCGGTACCTCCTGCGGGTCACAGTCCTGGCCGCGGTCTATGGCGCTGCGGCCTGGCTGGGGCTGCGCTACGTCACCATCGGCCACACCGTCTCCCTGGTATGGCCCCCGGCGGGAATTGCCTTCGCCGCGCTGGTTCTACTGGGGCCCGCCTACTGGCCCGGCGTGGCGGCAGGGGCCTTCCTGGCGAACGCCGCCACGCCGATCCCTCTGGTCACGGCGCTCGGGATCGCGGTAGGGAATACGTTGGAGGCGCTGGTGGCGGCCCACCTGCTGCGCCGGGTGGCGGGATCCCGCCCTCAATTGGAGGATCCGGCCCAGACTCGCACCCTGATTCTGGTCGCGGCCCCGGTCGCGGCGCTGGTGGCGGCGCTGATCGGCGTCGCCTCGCTCCTGCTGTCCGGCGCCCTGGTGGGCCGCACCGTACCCGCCCTGGCCATCTGGTGGGCCGGCGATGCGCTGGGCATGCTGGTCGTGGCGCCGGTTCTGTTCAGCTGGACGGCTCGCCCTCGGATCCGGGATGCCCGGCGGCTCCTCGAGGTCATCGCCCTGGTGATCGGCACCGCGGTAGCGGCAGACCTGGGGTTGCTCCGGAGCCTCGACCTCCCGCTGCTGCGGCAGGTGGAATACACCTACCTGCTCTTTCCCTTCGTAGTATGGGCCGCCGTTCGGTTCGGCCCTCGCGGGGCATCACTGGTCACGCTTACGATCGCGGCGGTGGCGGTGTGGCACACGGCGAAGGGCGGCGGGCCTTTCCTGGGCGGCTCCGCCGGACTCACCCTCTTCGGAGTCGCCTGCTACCTGCTGATCGTGGCGGTGACCGGGTTGGTGGTCGCGTCCGCAGTGTGGTCCGAGCGGGACCGCGCCACCCAGGCGCTTCAGCAAAGCGAGGAGCGGCTCCGCCTCGCGCTCGACTCCGCCCGAATGGGGATCTGGTACTGGTCGGTGGAGAGCAACGCACTCGCCTGGGATGACAATCTCCGCGAGATGTATGGGCTGGGCCCCGACGATCTGATGACCAGTTACGAGCAGTTCATGAGCCGGGTTCACTCGGAGGATCGCGAGTTCGTGGCCCAATCGGTGGGCCGCGCTCTTCGGGAGGGCACGCCGCTCGATTACGAGTTCCGGATCGTGTTGCCCGATGGGCGGGTCCGCTGGATCGCCGACCTCGGCAGGGTGGGGCGCGACGGCCAGGGACGTCCGGCGTATCTCACCGGCGTGTGTATGGATGTGACCGAGCGGCGGAGCTTCGAGGAACGACTGCGCCAGTCCCACCGGATGGAGTCGGTGGGTCGGCTGGCGGGCGGGGTGGCCCACGAGACCAACAATCAGATGAGCGTGGTGCTCAGCGCCGCGGATTTCATCCTGCGCCGGCGGGACGTGCCGGATGCGGTCCGGGCCGATCTCGAGCACATCCGGAATGCGGCGGAGCGCACCTCCGCGGTGACGGCTCAGCTTCTGGCGTTCAGCCGCCGCCAGATCCTGCGCCCGGTGGTGCTCGATCTCAACGAGCTGGTGAGAAGCTGGGAGGGTGTGCTTCAGCGTACCATGGGGGCCGACTGCGTCGTCCTGTTGCGACCGGGCCCGGCAACGGCACCGATCCGCGCCGATCCCGGCCGATTGGAGCAGGTGCTGCTCAACCTGGTCCTCAACGCCCGCGATGCGATGCCCCGAGGCGGCACGCTCACCGTAGAGACCTTTGTCACCGAGATCACCGACGAATACCTCCGGCGCCGGCCGGAGGTAGCCATTCGATCGGGACCCTATGTGGTGCTGGCCGTGACCGACACCGGGCACGGGATGGATCGTGACACGCTGGGCCACATCTTCGAGCCGTTCTTCACCACCAAGGGAGTGGGGCACGGCACCGGGCTGGGCCTTTCCACCGTCTATGGCATCGTCAAGCAGTCCGACGGATACGTCTGGGCCTACAGCGAGCCGGGGCAGGGCAGCACCTTCAAAGTCTATCTTCCCCTGGCCGAGCAGCCCGCGGCCGAGCCCGAGCCTCCGGCGGACGCTCCCGTGCGGCGGGGCCATGGTGAGTCGGTGTTGCTGGTGGAGGACGACGATGCCGTCCGGCTGGTGGTCAAGCGAGCCCTGGAAGAAGGCGGCTACCGTGTGCTGGAAGCCGCCAACGGCCGCGACGCCCTCGCCCTCCTGGGCTCCACCAGCAGCCGGATCGCGCTGGTACTCACGGATGTCGTCATGCCCAAGATGAGCGGCCGCGAGCTCGCCGAGCGGATCGCGGAGCTGCGGCCCGGCACTCCGGTGGTGTTCACGTCGGGATATACCGACGGCGAGATCGTTCGCCGGGGGCTGCTCGATCCCGCTGCCGCCTTCATCCAGAAGCCCTTCGGGCCGGAGGACATCGTCCGGATCGTGCGCGAGCGGATGGAGGGCGCTAGCTTGCCACCCGTATGATGGGAGATTCCCGCAGGCGGTTAACCCGCTGGCGCGACACCCCGGCCGGCTGGATCTGGCCGCTCGCCGTCGTGGCCACGATCGCCGCCATCGCCCTCTCGTTCCGCTGGTGGCGGGCACTGCCGGCCACCCCGCCGACGGTCACGTACTCCACCTTCCTGGCCCGCCTCGACGCGGGCGATGTCAGCACCATCACCGTGATTCCCGGCAGCGAGCTGCGGGGAGTCTGGGCCCGCCGGGTGGAGGATGCCGCCGCCGGAACGCCGTTCCGGGTGGACTACCCGACCTTCGAAGTGACGCCGGTGCTGGAGCGGGCGGAGCGAGCCGGCACGCCGGTCACCCTCCAGCCTCGCAGCGGCCTCAACGGGGAGTTCCTCCGTGAGGTGCTGCTGGTCGCGCTCGCCCTGGTCCTGATCGGATTCGTGCTGCGTCGGCAGCTCGGCGGCGGCTCGGAGATGGGAGGGATCGGCGCCGCGCGGCGGAGCCGGACCACCTTCAGCGATGTGGGAGGCCACGAGGGCACGGTGGCCGAACTGCGGGAGCTGGTGGAGTTCCTGAGGGCGCCCGAGGCATTTCAGTCGGTGGGCGCCCGGACGCCCAAAGGCGTGCTGATGTTCGGCCCGCCCGGCACCGGGAAGACGCTGATGGCGCGAGCGGTGGCCGGCGAGGCCGGAGTGCCGTTCTTCGTGATCAGCGGGAGCGAGGTGACGGGTTTCCTCATCGGCCTCGGCGTCGCGCGGATCAAGAAGCTCTTCCGCCAGGCGCGAAAGCGCGGCGGCGTGATCTTCATCGACGAGCTGGATGCCATCGGCGGCCGTCGGGGCCGCAATCAGAGCCATAACGAGGACGACCGCACTCTCAATCAGCTGCTGGTGGAGATGGACGGGTTCTCCCCCCGGGAGCACGTGCTGGTGATCGGCGCGACCAATCGGCAGGAGGAGCTCGATCCGGCGCTGCTCCGGCCCGGCCGGTTCGATCGCGCGGTGGCCATCGGCCTTCCCACCTCCTCGGAGCGCGAGGCGATCCTTCGGCTTCACGTCCGCCAGCGCGGGGTGCCGCTCGCGGGGGACGTGGATCTCGCCCGGCTTGCCCGGCTCATGCCGCAGACCAGCGGCGCCGATCTCGCGAACCTGGTCAACGAGGCGGCCATCGCGGCGGCGCGCGAACGGTCCCCGACCGTGACCTGGCATCACGTCGAGCAGGCCCGCGACCGCCTGTTGCTGGGGAAGGAGCGGACCGGCTTCCGGGCCACCGACGACGAATGGCGGGCGGTGGCGGTGCACGAGGCGGGGCACGCGCTCGCGGGACTGCTCTTCCATGCAGAAGATGGGCTGCACAAGGTCACCATCCAGCCGCGCGGGCAGGCCATGGGTGTGGCTCATTTCTCCCCCGGGGAGCTGGTGCTCCATACCCGCCGCTACCTGGAGGGCCAGATCTGCAAGGGACTCGGCGGACGTGCGGCGGAAGAGGTCGTGTTCGGCGCGGAGGCGGTGACCAGCGGGGCCAAGGCCGACCTCCAGCACACCACCAGGGTGGCCCGGGAGATGGTCTACAAGCTCGGGATGGGACCCAACATCGGGCTGGTCGCGTTCGACGAGCGGGAGACCGGTGGAGCCGTGAGCGCCGAGCTGCATGCGGCGATGGACCGCGACGTCCGGCTCATCGTGGAGCTGTCGTACAGCCGGGTCCACGAAGCGATCCAGCTCCACCGATCCGCCCTCGAGGCCTTGGCGGAGGCGCTGCTCGAGCGGGAGACGCTGGAGGGGAACGAGGCGCTTGAGATCCTTCAGTCGCACGGCGTGGCGATGGAGGACGTGCTCCGCCGGCGAACGGTGGACGAGCGGCTTCGCGGGGTGCGTCGTTCGGGAGGCAATCGGGGCTGATCCGACAGCCTGTGACAGCTGTCACGACTCTCCGGCGGGCTTTTCCCTAGGGTGGTGGCTGGGGCCACTCCAGAGGAGAGAGCCATGTACAGGACCAGCATATCATTGAGCGTTGCCGCCAGTCTCCTGCTGGCGGGAATCCTTGCCGGATGCGGCGAACGGCCCAGACAGGATGAGACCGGGAGCACGGCCGGAACGCCCTCGATGGACACCACGGCCGATACGACGGCCGCGGCCGGGGCGGCGGCGGACTTCACCGATGCCAACATCGTCGCCCTGCTCGACCATGCCAACAAGGCCGACAGCTCGGCCGGCGCGCTCGCGGCCAAGAAGGCGACCAATCCGAAGGTGAAACAGTTCGCGCAGATGATGATGGCGGATCACCACCAGCTCAGAAAGCAGGGCGCGGATCTGGCCAAGAAGCTCGGCGTGACGCCCGAGCCACCCGCCAATGACCCGGTCACACCGTTGGAGCAGAAGGAGACCGAGGCTCTCACGGCCGCCCCCAAGGGTGCCGAGTTCGATCGGACCTACATCCAGCAGGAAGTCACCGCGCACCAGGCGGTGCTCGATCTGGCCGATCAGGCCCATCAGTCGGCCGATAACGCGGAGCTTAAAGCGCTGATCGAGAAGGCGCGCCCGCTCATCGAAAACCATCTCCGACAGGCGCAGGCGCTTGAAAAGGAGCTGGGCACGACAGCCTAGCGGTGAGGCCGCCCTTAGAATCCTTCCAGCGCCCAGAGGTCCCCGCCTCTGGGCGCTGCTCTGTCGAAGAGCACCCAGCGCCCGTCGGGTGACCAGCGGGGATAGTCGATGCGTACGTCGGGGTCCGCGAACTGATACGCCTCGTAGGCGTTCTTCCCGTCGAGCGGATAGGCCCAGAGCACCTTGTGGTTCCGCACGTCCATGATCAGCGACTCGCTGGGGGAGAACGACATGTGCCCGCCGCTCAGCACGTCGGGCAGCATCGTCAGCTCGCCGCTGGCGATCGCCGCCCGGAAAGTCTGCCCTTGCCGATCGTCGCCCATTCCCCGGAACACCACGGCTCGGCTGTCGCCGGTCCATGCCAGGAAGTGGCCCCAGGCTCCCACCGACGCGAGCTGGTGCTGCTCGCTGCCGTCCGCGTTCATCAGCCAGACCTCGAACCGCCCGCTTCGGTCGGACACGAACGCGATGTGCCGGCCATCGGGAGACACGAACGGGTTGATATCGAGCGCCCGGTCCTCGGTGAGCCGGACCAGGGCGCCGTCACCCACATCGGCTCGCCAGATATCCGTATTGCCGCCGCGGGCGGAGAAGAAGACGAGCGCGCCGCCATCGGGAAACCAGGTCGGCTGGTAGTCACCTCCGGCGCCCGAAGTGATCTGCCGGACGAGTCCGGCCGAGTCCTGGATCCAGAGGTTCATCTCGCCGCTGCGGTCCGAGTTGAATGCCATCAGGCGGCCGTCGGGCGACCAGGCGCCTCGACTCTCCACCCGGGTCGTTGCCACCATCGGCTCCGGTGAACCGGTGCTCCGGCCGGTTTGGGGCGAGACCGGCAGTCGCCAGAGGTCCGAGTTGATGCCCCGAACCGCGAACACCAGTCGGCGTCCGTCCGGTGCGATGGTCGGCTGGACGTCCTCTCCGGCACCGGTCGTGAGCTGCTCGGCGGGCCCGGTGGTTGAGCCGCCTGCCTCGAGCGGAACTCGCCAGATGTTGAGCCCTCCCCCGCGGGCGGAGGAGAAGTAGATGGCACGGCCGTCAGGCGCCCAGGCCGGATCGAGGTCCAGCACGTAGTCGTCGGTCACCAGCGTGACGGCCCGCGTGCTCGCGTCCACCAGGGCCACGTCCGCTTTGGTCTTCTCGATGCGGCGGAAGAGCAGCCTCGAGCCGTCGGGCGACCAGCGCGGCTGGGTATGGGCCACGGCCTCGCTCGAATCCGAGGTCATCTGCCGAGGATTACGCCCCCGGAGGTCGGTGACCCAGATCCGCTGGCCCCCGGCGAGCGCGGCGTCGAAGGCGATGCTCTTACCGTCCGGGGCATAGGAGGGTCCGAAGCCGTCCTCCAGCAGCTTCGTCTCTCTGCCGGACTCCAGCTCGATCGTCACCAGCTCTCCGGCCTCGAGGTAGTAGCCGTAGATGTCGCTCGGCTCCAGCTTGCCGGTGGCTCCCGCGCCCCGCACCAGCGTGATGTGCCTGCCATCGGGGGACCACGCGGGCTGTATGTGGTCCCGCCGCCCCCGGGTCAGTTGCCGATCGACGCCGCCCGCCACTGGACGCAGAAACAGCTGGCGGAACCCATCCACCTCGGCCACGTAGGCCAGCGTCCGCCCATCGGGTGACCAGGCCGGCCACTCCTCCAGGCCTTCGCCGAAGCTGAGCTGCGCCAGCTTCCGGGCGAATCCCGACGCCACCGTTCCGCCGGCCGATCGTGTCGGCCCGCGCTCGCCGGAGCCGGATTCGGCGGCGCGGAGTATCAGGAGCGCGGCCAGTCCTCCCACGACCACTGCGGCAACCGCGGGGAGCCACCGCCGCTTCGACGACTGCCGGGGCTGGCTCTCGGCACCGCCCAGCGCCTCGGCGAATTCGGCCGCGGTGGTCTGTCGGTCGTCGCGTGACTTGGCCAGCGCCCGCGCCAGTACCGGCTTGATCGGGTCCGGGATGGAGGCCGCCGCGCGGCCAGAGAGTGCCGGCTGCTGGGTCA
Source organism: Gemmatimonadales bacterium (assembly GCA_036556625.1). Lineage (GTDB taxonomy): Bacteria > Gemmatimonadota > Gemmatimonadetes > Gemmatimonadales > GWC2-71-9 > CAVVWJ01. Next base: position 60,421 of record DATBJC010000088.1, on the reverse strand, counting down.
GGTGCTTGGCCACGATCATCTGGACGGTGGGGCCGGTGAATGGCGGCTCGCCGGCCAGCATCTCGTAGAGCACGCACCCCAGAGCATAGATGTCCGCCCGGGCGTCCAGGTCGGGAAGGCCGCTGGCCTGCTCCGGGCTCATGTACGCCGGCGTGCCGATCACGACGCCGGTACCGGTCAGGGTGGTGGACGGTGAGCTGTCTGTCGGCCGGGCGATGCCGAAGTCCGCCACCAGCGTACTGCCGTCGCTGGTGAGGAGGATGTTCTCCGGCTTGATGTCGCGATGGATGACGCCGTGCTCGTGGGCGTACTGGAGACCGCGGGCGGCTTCCCGGGCGATGCGGAGCGCGTCCTCCAGTGGCAGCCGCCCTTCGCGCCGGAGCCGGTCGCGCAGCGACTCGCCCTCGATGTACGGCATGGTGAACCAGAGGATCGGTCCCCCCGGTCGGGCCGCGCCGTCGATCTCGCCCGAGTCGTAGACCGACACGACGTGCGGATGCTGCAGCCGGGCCGCGAGCATGATCTCCCGCAGAAAACGATCGGGTCCCAACGAGGCCGCCAGCTCGGGCCGCAACACCTTGAGCGCGACCAGGCGGTCGTAGCGGAGATCTCGCGCCAGCCACACCGTCGCCATGCCGCCGCGCCCCAGCTCCCGCTGGAGGGCGTAGCGGCCCTTCAGGCCCTCGATCAGATGCTGAGTGCGATCGTTCATGGTGCGCAGGGAGAAGGGGAGGCCGTGCAAGGAATATGGGGCCATGCACTCCCGGGGCCAGTAGAGCGCGGCGGAGCCCGCGTGTGAACGAGGTCACCGCACCGTGAGTCGTGCGTAGCGAGACTGGAGCATGCGGTCCATCGGGCGCGCTGCCGCCCTTGCGCTGCTGTTGAGCGCCTGCTCGTATCTCGGGTTCCTCAGGCCGCCCACCGTGCCCCGAGAGCGGGGCAAGTATTCGGTGCAGCGCGGTCCCGGCTTCGCGCCTGCCGCGGTCTCCCACAGCACAGCCACAGCCGACACCGATTGGCTGACCTACAATCGGACACTCACCGGCGAACGCTGGGCACCGCTGGCGCAGATCGACCGCCGCAACGTCAGCCGCCTGCGTCAGGTGTGCCGTTTCCGGACCGGCGAGCGAGTGCCGATGCAGAGCGGTCCCGTGGTCGTAGCCGGAACGCTCTACTTCACGTCGGCCGAGCGCACCTACGCCATCGACGCATCCAGCTGCGCGCTGCGATGGAAGGCCCGGTACGATTATCGTCCCGGGCCTCCGTTCAACCTCAAGGTGAATCGCGGCGTCGCGTATCTCGACGGGCGCCTGTTCCGCGGCGCCAACGACGGCCGAGTCTACGCGCTGGATGCCGAAACCGGCCGGGAGCTGTGGAACCAGCGCGCCGCGGACCCCGAGCTGGGGGAGACCTTCCCGGCCGCGCCGATCGCCTGGCGCGGACGCATCTTCATCGGCAACGCCGGTGGCGACAACCTGGGTGTGACCGGCCGCATGATGGCATTCGATGCTGCCACGGGCGGCCGCCTCTGGACCTTCGAGATCGTGCCCCGGACCGGACGTGCGGGTGCAACCTGGCCGGCCGAGACCGAGGTAGTGCCTCGCGCCGGCGGAGCCACCTGGACCAGCTATGCGCTGGACACCATTGCCGGCCTGGTATACGTGCCCACCGGCAATGCGGCGCCCGACTTCATGCCCTCGCTCCGCCCAGGCCGGAATCTCCACACCGTATCGGTAATTGCCCTCGACGCCGAGACCGGCGCGCTTCGCGCCTCTTACCAGCTGCTGGAGCGCGACTGGCACGACTGGGATGCGGCCGCGGCTCCGGTCCTCATTCGTACGCGCGCCGGTCATCCACTCGTGATCGAGGCCGGCAAGGATGGCCACGTGTACGGCATCGAGCGGGACGGTCGGTTCCGCTATCGGGTCCCGGTCACGACCCTGGACAACGTGGACGCGCCGCTCACTCCTCAAGGAACCCGTTTCTGCCCGGGCGTGAACGGCGGCGTCGAGTGGAACGGGCCGAGCTACTCGAGCTCATCCGGCGCGCTGTACGTGGGCTCGATCGACTGGTGTACCACCGTCAAGGTGATGCATCCGGATTCGCTGAAAGGCCGCGATGGGATGCCGTGGACCGGCTCGTCGGGCCGCTTTCAGCCGTTCGGTGAGCCGGACAGCATTCGGCGCGGGTGGCTCACCGCGCTGGATGGGGAGACCGGCCGGATACTGTGGCGCTATGAATCGGCGACCCCACTCGTGGCGGGCGTCACGTCCACCCAGGGCGGCCTGGTCTTCACCGGCGACCTCGACGGGAACCTGTTGGCGTTCGACGATCGGGAGGGCAGGTTGCTGTGGAAGAGTGACACCGGACTGCCGGTGGGGGGCGGGGTCGTGACCTACACCGTAAGAGGGAAGCAGTACGTGGCGGTGGCCGCTGGAATGCACGCGCCGGTGACCTGGAAATTGGAAAGCGAGCCTGCCGAGCTGGTAGTCTACGCTCTCCCGTAATTCAGGCCGCTATACCGCCCCGAAACCGTCTCCTGTCGGGCCATGGTGTCGCTCGGATCGGACGGACTGGCGTGTTGCGGATCGACCCGTTCCAGATCTCGGGATGCTCATCGAACCACTCGCGCTCCGCTTCGGGCGCGTCGTTCCAGCCGTTATAGTCGCAAGTAACCACAATTTCCACCTTCCGTTGCCGCGCCGCTCCCCAGTGAGCGGATCGCGCTCTGCTCCTTCGCATGCGCCGTGCCATGCTGAGAGGAGAACGAGTCCCGGTGCCGTGAGGTTCCAGGCGCTATTCTAGGTCATGCGTCACACCGAGCCGCTGCCGGTCGATCAAGTCCTCGCGCCGCTGCGGGATGCGCTGCGCCAACGCTCCGGAGCCATCCTCCAGGCTCCTCCCGGCGCAGGAAAGACGACCCGGGTTCCGCTGGCGCTGCTGGAGGAGCCCTGGCTGGCGGGGCGGCACATCGTGATGCTGGAGCCGAGACGGCTCGCGGCCCGCGCGGCGGCCCGACGCATGGCGGTTACGTTGGGCGAGCAGGTGGGCCAGACCGTAGGCTACCGGGTGAGGCACGATTCGCTGGTCGGACCCAGGACACGAGTGGTGCTGGTGACCGAAGGCGTGCTGACCCGGATGCTCCAGCGCGATCCGGCACTGGAGGCATTCGGCCTCGTCATCTTCGACGAGTTTCATGAACGCAGTATCCACGCCGATCTCGGTCTGGCGCTCACACTCCAGACTCGCTCGGTGCTGCGACCGGATCTTCGGATTCTGGTGATGTCGGCAACGCTCGACGGCGGCCCGGTGGCGGCGCTCCTGGGCGACGCGGAGATCGTCACCAGTGAAGGCCGCGCGCATCCGGTGGAGGTCCGCCATCGGCCGCGCCGGTCCGAGACCCGGCTGGAAGCCGCGGTAGCCCGGGCGGTGCGGTCCGCGCTCGACAACGAGCGCGGTGACATCCTGGTGTTCCTCCCCGGTGCCGGCGAGATCCGCCGGGTGGAGTCGCTGCTCGGAGACGTGGGCGCCGCCGTGATTCCGCTGCACGGAAACCTGCCGGCTGATCACCAGGACCGGGCCATCCTTCCGAGTCCACCCGGAAGGCGGAAGGTGGTACTGGCTACCTCGATTGCCGAGACCAGCCTCACCATCGAAGGGGTCCGGGTCGTGGTGGACGCCGGGCTCTCCCGAGTGCCTCGCTATTCCCCGAGAACCGGGATGACACGGCTGGTGACCGTTCGGGTATCCCGCGCCTCGGCGGAACAGCGCCGTGGGCGGGCTGGACGGCTGGCGCCAGGCGTATGCATTCGCCTCTGGTCCCGACACGAGGAGGCGATGCTGCCGGAAAAGTCCACACCCGAAATTCTGGAAGCGGACCTGGCTCCGCTGGCGCTCGATCTTGCTGCCGCAGGGGTGCGAGATCCGGGTGAACTGGACTGGCTCGATCCACCTCCCGCTGCCGCTTTCTTCGAGGCACGGTCTCTGCTCGCTCAGCTCGGCGCCGTGGGCAGCTCCGGGCGCGCCACTCCTCACGGTCTCGCCATGACCCGGCTCGGCCTGCACCCTCGACTCGCCCACATGGTCATGAGAGGCAGCGACTTGGGGGATCGGGTCACGGCCTGCGAGCTGGCGTCGCTGCTGGCGGAGCGGGATCTGCTTCGTCGCAGCGAGGGTGTCCCCGAGGCGGACATTCGGACTCGTCTCGATCTCCTTCGGGGGACGGTAGTCCGCCAGGATGTTGACCGCGAAGCCCTCCGGCGGGCCAGAGCCGATCTGGCGGCGTGCCGCCGGGCAGGTCCCGGCCATCCAACGGGGGCCGAGCGTGACGTGAGCATCGGCGTGCTCCTCGGGCAGGCGTACCCGGACCGTATCGCCCAGCGGCGTGACAGCTCCGCCGGGAGGTTCCTGCTCCGAAACGGATCGGGTGCCTTTCTGGATGCGCAGGGCCTGTCCCAGGATCGCTACCTGGTGATCCCTGAGCTCGACGGTAGAGTGCCGGAAAGTCGGATCCTGGTGGCCGCCCCGATCACCATCGAGGAGATCCGGCGGTGGTTCGCCGGCGAGATAGCGGTGGAGGAAGCAATCGCCTGGGACCCCGAGTCCAGGAGGGTGTTGGCCAGACGGCGTGAGCGCCTGGGAGCGATCGTCCTGAGCGAAGCGGTGCTTTCCAGACCGGACCCCCGAAAGGTCGCCCAGGCGCTGATGGAAGGTGTGCGGAGGGAAGGTCTTCACGTCCTTCCCTGGAACGACGGTGCAACCCGGATCCGTCAACGCATCACCTTTATCCGATCCCTCGATCCGGCGTGGCCTGACGTTTCGGACCAGGCCCTGGCCGCGTCGTTGGAAGAGTGGCTGGGGCCGTGGGTAGCGGGCCGGAGCCGCCTCGACGATCTGACTGCGGCGGACCTCTCGGCGGCGCTCCGGGACCGCTTGAGTTGGGAGCAGCGGGCGGCCCTGGATCGGCTGGCCCCGACCCACGTGACCGTGCCGAGCGGCTCCCGGATACCTGTGGATTACCAGGATCCCGAGGTTCCGGTGCTCGCGGTCCGACTCCAGGAGATGTTCGGGTTGAGGGAGACTCCGAGAGTGGGTGGGGGCGCGGTCCTCTTGACGCTTCACCTGCTCTCGCCGGCGGGGCGCCCGGTTCAGGTGACGCGTGACCTCGCGGGTTTCTGGCAAACGACGTACTTCCAGGTACGGAAGGATCTCAGGGGGCGATACCCTCGCCATGATTGGCCGGAGGACCCCCTCGAGGCCGAGCCGACCCGCCGGGCACGGAGGAGGAAATAGCGGGAACCCCGGGTTGGAGGCGGGTGTTGGGGAAGCGTGGAAGTGTGCAACGGGGCAGGGTTTTCGGACATCTAGACCGTAGTGAAGCCGGGTCTGGAGCAGGCCGGACCAAGATTGTAAAAACTTGAGGGACAATAACTTGCTGGCCGCGAACCCAGGCGGGCACGGCCGGCAATGAAAGAACAGGAGCAGTGCCGTGGCGGTGACCAAGCGAAGGGGCGGGCGGCGGCGTTCGCCTCGGGCGACTCAGCTTCCCCGGGCGGTGGACGAGGGCCGGGAGAGCCTCGACTTCTATCTCCAGGAGATCAGCCGGATCCCCCTCCTGAAGATCGAGGAGGAGACGGCGCTCGCCCGGCGTGCGTTCAAGGGTGACGTGGAGGCCCAGGAAAAGCTCGCCCGCCACAATGTGCGTTTCGTGGTCTCGGTGGCCAAGAAGTTCCAGAACCGTGGTGTTCCTCTCATGGATCTGATCGGGGAGGGCAACCTCGGCCTCATGACCGCGGCGCGGAAGTTCGATCCGGATCGAGGCGTAAAGTTCATCTCCTACGCCGTCTGGTGGATCCGTCAGGCGATCCAGGCTGCTATCGCCCGACACGGGCGTCCGGTGCGGGTGCCGCTCAACCGGACGGCGGACCTGAACCGACTGGGTCGGGCCACGGTCCTGCTGACCGAGCGTCTGGGACGGGCGCCGACGACCGAGGAGCTGGTCGAGGCGACGGGGCTCACCCGTGACGCGGTGCGCTCGCTCGGCGCCCTGCATATCGAGGCGCTGCGGCTCGATCACCCGGTGCGGGAAGCCGACGATCGCGGGCGGATGGAGCGGTTCGTCCCGCTCACTCAGGAGGGCACCGACTCCGCCACGATGGCCAACAGCCGGACCACCGATCTTGAGAGCGCGCTCGCGGCGCTCCCGCCCCGGGATGCGAAGGTGCTGCGGCTCTACTTCGGTCTGGACGACGGCAAGAGTCGCACGCTGGAGGAGATCGGTCGCATGATGGGCGTGACCCGGGAGCGGATCCGCCAGCTGCGTGACCGCGCGCTCAGGCAGCTGCGCGAGCAGCATGGCGACAAGCTCCGCGAGCTGGCCGCGTAACCCTCGCCAACGTCCAGCAAACCAGACCCCGATCGGCGCCGGCCGGTCGGGGGTTTTTTTGGTTGCAAAAGGTTGCAGTAACAAAGGGCTGGACGAGACGGTCTAAATGACGGATACTTGAGTACCCCCTGTTCTCACAATTCGGGTAGTGCGGTTGGCGGGGCTGCGGTCTCCACCCAGGCCGGGTGAGTGAGGTGCACCTGTGAAACGACGCTCTTCCGTGCGGGACCGAGTTCGGGGTGTGCTGGCCGAGCACTTCGAGCTGTTCCTGACCGCCGTCGGCGTATTCATGGCGATCGGGCTCATCTTCGCCGACCTTCCCAGGGGCGAACAGGGGCTGGCGTTTGCTTTTCTCATCTGGCTGCAGGGCCTGCTGATCTGGGCGGTGCATCGTCACGCCTGGTTCCGTCGCCGGGCGCTGATCGAGAAAATGCGGCTCATGCTCCAGGACCGGGTGAACAATCAGCTCACGGTGATGCTGGGGATGACCGAGATCCGTGACCGGGAGATGACTCCGTCAGAGCGGCAGGATCAGGAGACCGCCACCACGGCCGCACGCACGGTAGCCCGTGAGCTGGAAGCGCTCTCGGACGAATCGCTACGCTCCTGGGAGCGACGCCACCGCTACTTCCTTCGGGGCTCGGGCACCCGGCACTGATCCGAGTCCTCTGCCATTGCTCCGGGCAATTTGCGGCGTGAGGGGACCGCGTTCCTCCCTTTGAGCGGGTGGAAGCGGTCCAGAACCGGCCTGGACCTCGTCTAGCAATCACACACACTACATAGACTTAGCAGCTCGGCTCCCGACCCCGGGAGCGGTGCTCCTGCCCACCCCGGCCTAGCCACCTGCGGACTGGATATTGCTCCGCGCTCCGACGATGAGCGCGCCCAGCCAGATGTCTCTCCGCAGGATCCCGGATGAGCTGCACCTCCACGTTCGCATCGCCTACGCGAACGCGTGGGAGGCGCTCACCAGCACGCACACCTCCCAGGCCCTCCAATTCGTCTGCGAGTTCGCCTCCCGCGCGCCGGTCCTGCGGGTGCTGGATCTCTATTTCGAAGTGGTGGCGGTGCCCGAGGCCATGCAGGAGACGGTGCGGATCCGCTGCCTCACATCGCTCGAGCTGGAATCGCTTCCCAGCTTCACGCCGCTGCCGCTCCTCCGCGGCTGGCAGCTGCTCCGCATCGACCGGTTCGTCGAGCAGCAGCAGTATCGCCGGCGCTACCAGGAGAAGACGCTCCAGCTGGCCCGGATGGTGGGCGCGCGCGCTGCGGAAGCAGTAGTCGCGACCCACGTGGAGAACGCTATCGGGTTCTGCGCCCTGTTGCGGGGAGTGCTTCCAGTGGAACAAGCAGCCGACCACTACCTCCGCGAGTTCAGCCTTCCGCAGAGTGCGGCCCAGATGGTTTGGCAGCGGGTGCAGGCGAGGGTGGCGGGCGAAGAGCTGACGGCCCAGTACTCCGATCCCCCGCCGCCGGTGCTCGAGGCCGAGCCGGAAGACGTGGTCGCCGAGTCGGAGCCTGACCAGGAGGAGCCGGCGGCGCTCACCTCGAGCTATCCCGAGTCTGACGAGGAGCTGGCGGACGAAGACGCCGTCAGAACTCGAAGCCCATACCCAGATTGATCTGGGTTGCCGAGAGGTCGTCCACCGGCGCCTGATAGCGGGTGCGGAGGTGGCGGACCTCGATTCCCACCACAGCCGGCAGCCGCCTCCAGGTCAGGTGCCCCTCGATCGCCAGGTTCCGGAGCCGTGACGGGTCGCCCAGGTCCTCGTCGTCCGGATCGTCGATGCCGGCTCCACCCCCAATCTCCCACTGCACTGTCGGCCGTAGATTGAGCTGGGCCCAGCCGCCCTTGGCACGCACCGGCACACCGTCGCGCACCATGTTCTGTCCGATGCCTCCGCCACCCAGCCCGGCCAGCGCCTGACCGACGAATCCCTCCGCCCGAAGCTCCAGCCGCGCGCCCAGCGGAGTCCATATGCTGAATGCCAGCGCCTTCGACGGAATGCGGCTACCTGACGGGTCGAGGATCCACCCGTAGTGACCGCCGGCGCTCACCTCACCCAGCCGGTCGCCCTCTCCCCAGCGACCTCGCACCCGGCCCTGGAGGAACGGCCTGCCGCTGCGCTCCGCGATGTCGGGCTGAGTGAGGAAGCTGCCCTGCGCTTCGCCTGAGGTCGGTGCCAAGGCGGCCACTTCGGCGCCGAGCCGGACCCCGCCGGCAGGTGACAGATCGCCACTGAGGCGGATCTGCGGTATCCAGAGCCAGAGGTTCCCGGCTCCGGCGAAATCCGGAAACCCGATGCTGGCGAGCGAGGAAGGACTGACCGCCGCGATCGGCGGCGACTCCTGACCTACCAGCAGGGCCACCTGGCGCCAGGTCAGCTCCGCCACCGCCCGTCGAACCCTGAGCAGGGGGAAGGTGCGTCCACCGGTGGACGGCTGCTGTCCGCCGAAGAAATCCAGGTCCAGCTCGCCGTTCAGAGCGCCGCCGGCGAACTCCGGCACCAGCGCGAACGCCGTCACCCGCGATTGGCGCACCGTGGCGCTCGAGGTGCTGGCCTCCGGCGTGGTCGGCGCCGGCGGCACGGCGAACTGGGGCACGTCGCTGTTGTTGACGTTGTCGGTGGTGTGAAAGGCGTTCATCAGCACCAGCCCGTGGACGGTCGCCTCGATGTCGGGCTCTTGCGCCGCAAGCGGTGCCGATCTTCCCGCCATGAGAAGGAGGACGATGGACAGCGGGAGCGCCGGCGCGGCGCGCGTTGACGCGCTTCGGAGCGGTCGGTAACGTTTTGGCATGCCCGGTAAAGTACAGCCCGCCTGTGCTGCCCGCCGACTGCTGACGGGGGTGGGACTGTTGCTGGTAACCCTCGCCGCGGGGGCACCTCCCTCCGAGGTGAGCGGCCGTGTGACCATGCTGGACCGGGAAAATCAGCCGGGCGACGACGTCGGCCAGGCGGTCATCTGGCTGAGCGGACCCCGCGCGCAGTCCCGCCCGCCGACGGAGACCGACATCGGCACCTCGAACAAGGAGTTCTCTCCGCACGTGCTGGTGGTCCCGGTCGGCTCGACCGTTTCCTTCTCCAACTACGATCCCTTCAACCACAACGTGTTCTCGTTGTCGGAGGAAAACCCGTTCGATCTGGGCCTGTACGGCCGGGGTGAGGCGCGCTCGGTACGCTTCGACAAGCCCGGACTGGTCCGGGTGTACTGTAACGTGCACGCCCAGATGAGCGGGCTGGTGCTGGTGCGGGATACGCCGTGGTACACCCAGCCGCACAGCGACGGATCGTTCACCCTCGGCTCGGTGCCGCCCGGAGCGTACACCCTGCACGCCTGGCACGAGCGCGCCCCCGAGGTCACGCAGGAGCTGACCGTGCCGGCGGAAGGGCTTTCGGACGTGGCGCTGGAGCTCGACGCCCGCGGGTATGTATTCAAACCTCACCTCAACAAGCACGGCCAGCCCTACCCGCAGCAGGGCCGGCGCTACTGAGCGCCACGCCGGTGCGCTGGTGGTAACCCTTCCACTCGGTACCCGCATCTTCCTCGGCACCTCGCTGGTGGTGGTGGCGGTGCTCGGCTCCGCGCTCCTGGTCACCAAGCGGCGGGCCGATGCCGCGGCGGACGACGCCTCGGCCCGCGCGCTCGCCGCGTCGGCATCCTCGATCAACGAGGCGCTGGAGAGCCGGAGCATCACCCTGCTTCGTCTCACCCAGGCACTGGTACAGGTGCCTGCCTACGTCTCCCGCATCGGGGAGTCCCTTCGAGCAGGCGATCGTGCCAACCTGCTCGACCAGGCCGATGAGCTGCGGGAGCAGACCGGCGGCGACTGGGTGCTCATCACCGACGGCGCCGGCGTGCTCCAGGCCTGGACCGCGAACCGCGCCAGCTCGGGTGAGGATTTCTCGCGGGGTGCCTTGATCGGACGGGCCTTGGAGGGCCAGATCACTCAGGGCCTCTGGCTCGAGCCGGGAGATGCCGGCGACCAGCTCTACCAGGCGGTCGGCGTTCCCGTGGCCGATCCGGGCAGCACCCGCCCCTTCGGAGTGGTCGTCTCCGCCCTCCAGGTGGACAGCGGCTTCGTGGGGCAGCTCCGCCGGAACACCGACTCGGAGATCGTGTTCTTCTCGCTCGATACCGTCGGAGCCCCTCAGGTCGCCGTGGCCTCGCTGCCGCGCCAGGAGCTGGCGAGGGAGGTTCCAGGCGCTCCCATCGGCAAGGCCACCGACACCGCGTTCGGCCGCTTCCCGCTTCGCTCCGGAAACGAGACCTACCTGGCCACCACGGCCTTCCTGCGCAGCGCCGACGGCGTGCCGCTGGGCGGCTTCCTCGCACTTCACTCCCGCGACCGGGAGCTTGCCGCGTATCGCCAGCTCAGTCGCACGATCGGATGGTCATTCGTGGTAGGCCTGCTGCTGGCCTTGGCCTTCTCGGTCCTGATGGCCCGACGGATTACCCAGCCGGTTCGCCGTCTGGTGCTGGCGACGAGGAAGGTGAGCGAGGGTCAGTACACCGGCCGGATCGAGGTGAGCAGCGGGGACGAGATCGGCGAGCTCGCAGGCGCGTTCAGTCAGATGGTCGAGGATCTGCGGGAGAAGGATCGGCTGGTGGAATATCTGAAGACCGGCGGGCAGCGCGGCGGAGGATCGGCCGACCGGACCGTGGCGCTGGGAGGCCGGGAGGATGGGTCGGGATCATTGGCGGTCGGCGAGCGCTTCGCCGGTCGCTACGACATCGAGGAGATCCTCGGGTCGGGCGGGATGGGTGTGGTCTATCGCGCGTTCGATCGCGAGGTGGGGGAGGCGGTCGCGATCAAGGCGCTCCGCCCCGAGCTCGGCGGCATGGATCCCACCTTGCTCGAGCGGTTCAAGCAGGAGCTGCGGTTGGCCCGGCGGATCACGCATCGCAACGTGGTCCGGACTTACGATCTCGGTGAGGTCGAGGGGACCTACTACATCACCATGGAGCTGGTTCGCGGCACGACGGTTGCGACGCTGATCCGTCAGGCCGGCCGGCTGGACGTGCCCGCCACACTGACCATCGGAAAGCAACTGTGCCGCGCGCTCGAGGTGGCGCATGAGGAAGGGGTCATCCACCGCGACGTGAAGCCGCAGAACCTGCTGGTGGACGGCTCAGGGTTTCTCAAGGTGATGGACTTCGGTATCGCCCGGCTGGCCGAGCATCGATCGGACCCGGGGCAGGGACTCACCGCGGCGGGCGTGGTGGTGGGCACGCCTCAGTACATGGCGCCGGAGCAGCTGTTCGGCGAGCCGGTGGACGGGCGGGCCGATCTCTATGCCACCGGCGCGGTGCTGTTCGAGTGCGTGACCGGCAGGCCGGTGTTCGAGGCGCCCAGCCTGGTGGCCTTGCTGGCCCGCCATCTGGAGGACACGGCGCCCGATCCCCGGAACCTGAATGCCGACGTGCCGGAATCGCTCTCCAGGGTCATTCTGCGGGCACTGGCCAGACGGCCTGACGACCGCTGGCCCAGTGCCGCAGAGCTCTTGCGAGCGCTGGAGGGAGTGCAGGTTTAGCGACCGGCCACCGCGGTCCCTCCGGCCAGCTTCCCGTCCTTTACCAGCGCAGTGCCATCCACCTCGACAGTGGCGTTCCTGATCTCCGGTGCGATGTCGAAGTTGGACGAGTTGGATCCCCCGGCCCAGAGGTCACTTCCCACCACGACGGTCACCGCCCCCGCCCGGCTCCAGACATTCACCGCGCCACCCTCCGGCAGCTTGATGCCGGGATTGATGCCGATGTCCACCACGGTGAAGGCGTCTTTCCCCGGACTGGCCAGCTCGTAGTACTTCCGGAGCGGGTCCAGCCCGGACTTGGCAGTCATCGCGACCATCTTGCCGCCCTTCAGCTCCAGCCGGAGACCCTCGATTCGGTCGCCCTGATAGTACAGCTGGTCCGCTACGATGACCCCATTGGCGGTGCCGGGCTCGGGTCTCAGGTAGACTTCGCCGGCGGGAAGCCAGACCGACAGCGCGGGCCCTCCCTGCTTGCGCTCTTCGGGTGAGATCACTCCGTCGTTGACTATCACCTGGCGTCCGGCGATCCCGACTCGGAGATCGGTGCCCGATGGGTTGGTGATCCGCAGCTCCTTCCCGCCTGCGAGCACCTTTCGCATCTGCTCGCCGGTGGTCTGAAGCTGCTGGTAATCGGCATCCACCCCTCCATACATCAGCCGGCCCAGCTCCTCCCGAGAGATACCGAACTGCTCGGCCCGCTCCTCGGAGGGATAGAGTCCGTTGCCGAGCGAGACGAGTCGGACGTTGCGCTTGGCGGCCAGTGACAGGAGCGGAGCGAAAGCCTTGCCGCGAGCAGCCACCCGTTCGGCCGGCACGCCCTTGATGGTCCTGCCTTCACCGGACTCGGTGGCGATGCTGACGTTCGCCAGCTCGACCAGCTTCAACGACAGCGCGGCGGACTGTGCATCGTACTTGGCAGGAACTTCGTCATAGCTGCGGCGGTTGTACTCCCGCGTGTTCACGCTCACCAGCGGATGGCCGCCGACCTTCATCACTTCGATGGCGATGTCTTCCAGCAGGGGCAGATCCTCGTCGCTGCCGTTGACGAGCACGATCTCGCCCTCGCGCACGCCCGCGCTCTGGTTCACGACCTTCGCGGCCACCGATTTGAAATCCGCGACCGGAGCGGCGCCCGGCTCCGCGGTGTCGGAGCGGACCGCGCCGGATTCGGAGTTCAGGGTGGCGGCTTCCCGGCGATCACAACCCGAGATGGCGACGAGAAGGGTGATGAGGAGAAGCGATGGGAGCAGGCGAGCACGAGCAGGGCGACATCGGAGTTCTGAGCGCATGGCTGGACCCCCTGAGCGGGATGGACGGCGTCGAAGGGCTCGACCATGGGGCCCTTCAGGGCCTATGTGAGGATCTGCGCGGCGGAGGGATGAGCCGGCAGGACCAGCGTACGGGGTAGCGGGCGCACTGTCAAGCAAGATCGGAGTCGCAGAAAGCCCGATCAGGAGCCGGACCGATCCTGCTATTTCCTTCCGCGGCAACAGCTTTACCGCTGGCCTACCGCTTGCCTACCAGGCTGTGCAATTCGGTTCCTTCGGTTCCCGCTCTCCAATGGGCCCAGCATGCGCCGACGTCTGCACCGGACGCTGATGGTCGTGCTCTGCCTTTCCAGCACCTCGGCTGGTTTCGTCGCGGCGCAGCAGCTCTCACCCCGCGAGCTCGCCGACCTGGAGACGTGGTTCCAGCGAGCCTCGGAGCGGACCCCTGGGGGACAGTGGGGAATCAGTATCGGAACCATGGGCGGCCGGGTGCTCTGGAGCGTGCGGCCCGAGCTGGAGCTCATTCCGGCCTCGACCGCCAAACTGTTCACCACCGGCTTCTCCCGCACCCGCATGGGAGGCGGTGCCCGGTTCACCACCCGCGTCATCGGTGACGGCCGGCTCGACAGCGTCAGCGGAAAGTGGGTCGGCACCTGGGCGCTTCAGCTGGGCGGCGATCCGACGCTGGAACGCCCCGGCCGCGCCGGGCCGACGCTTCGAGAGCTCGCCCGCCAGCTCCGGGAGCGGGGCGTGCGGGTGCTGGAAGGGCCGCTCGCCGTCACCAGCAAGACGGGGCCCGCCGCCTCGCGATACCCCACGGTGTGGTCACCCGACTATGAGGGGCAGCTCTATGCGCCTCCGGTCGGACCGGTGGCGCTGCACGAGAACACGGTCTCCCTGACCTTTCGGCCCGGCTGGGAAGTCGGGTCCCCGCCGCAGCTGGTGAGCGCCTATCCCGACGGGGTAGCGAGCATGGTGCGGATCGCCGCGACAACGGTGGATGGACGACGGCGGCGGCTCTCGCTTCGGTCAGACCCGGACGGCGGCTGGACCCTTCGCGGTACCATCGGCATCGATCGTCCGGTGGCGGGCCTGAGCGCGGTGGCTCACGATCCCTCGCGACTCCTGGTCGTCACCTGGGCTGCGGCCCTCGCCCGCGCCGGCATCCGCTGGGTGGATCTCGGAGGGCCGGTGCTGCTGGCTCCGCGGCCGGCCGCGATTCTGGCGCAGGTATCCTCGGCCCCGCTGGACAGCATCGCGATCGAGGTGAATCGCCGGAGTATGAACATCGGCGCGGAGCTGATGCTCCAGTGGGCCGCGGGCAATCAGCTCAGCGGACCGGGGCTGCTCACGCAGCACGTGCGGCAGATCGTGGGCCCGTCGGCCCGGGTGCAGCTGGTGGACGGCAGCGGCCTCAGCGAGTTCAACCGCATGAGCGCGCTCACCCAGATGCTCTATCTCGCCCGCTATCCCCAGCTCCCTGGCAATCAGCGCTTTCCCTTGCTGCTGCCGGCCAACGGCACCGGTACCCTGCGCCGTCTCCGGGGGGGCGGGATGGTCCGCGGCGTGGTGCACGCCAAGACCGGCACGCTGGACCAGGTCGCCACGCTTGCGGGCTATCTGGCGCGGCAGGACGGCCTCCTGGTGCTGTCGCTGATGTACAATGGCCGGCGCGTCGGGGCCGCGCGCGCGGCGGAGTGGGAAGTGTTCCGGCTGCTCGGGGCCGAGGGAGTGGACCTGAGCGGCGCTATCGACAACCACATGGGTGGAACCAGTCCCGACCATGACCGCTAGCCTCGCTCCGACCACATCGGTCCAGGAGTCCGCCTTCCGGACCTCCGAGATCCTCTCCGCCCTCTCCTGCGCGCTGGACATCACCGAGGGCCAGCCCCCGGGGCACGCGGTTCGAACCTGCCTCATCGGGATGCGGATCGCCGAGCGGGTGGGTATCCCGATGGAGGACCGGGGATCCCTCTTCTACGCCCTGTTGCTCAAGGATCTCGGCTGCTCCAGCAACGCCGCACGACTCTGCTCACTGTTCGGGGCGGACGATCGAAAGCTCAAGCGGGAGCACAAGCTGACCGACTGGTCCCGCCGGGGGCCCAGTCTGGCCTACGCGCTCCGGCACGCGGTGCCCGAGGGATCCCCGATGGGGCGGGTGCTCCGGGTGGCCTCACTCGCCTTCTCGGAGCGGGGCAGCGGCCGGGAGATGGTGCAGACCCGGTGTGATCGCGGGGCCGACATCGCCTCGATGCTCGGCTTCAGCGGCGCGACCCGCGAGGCGATTCGGACGTTGGACGAGCACTGGGACGGCAGCGGGATGCCCGAGGGTCTCTCCGGCGCCGGTATACCCTTGCTGGGCCGCATCGTCGGACTGGCCCAGTCGGTGGAAGTATTCGCCAGCACCTTCGGGGTGGACGCCGCGATGGCCATGGCACAGGAGCGGCGCGGCCGCTGGTTCGATCCCCTGCTGGTGGACGCGCTGCGGAGCATCGCGCGGGAGGACGAGTTCTGGGCTTCGGTCCTGGGCCGCTCACCTGAGCGTCACCTCTCGACACTGGAGCCCGAGGATCAGATCCAGTTCGCGGACGACGACCGGCTGGACGACATCGCGCATGCGTTCGCCCGGGTCATCGACGCCAAGTCGCCCTATACCTACCTCCATTCGGAGCGGGTGGCGGAGCTCGCGGTCACCATCGGCCGGTGCCTGCACTTCAGCGACACGGAACTGCGGGATCTTCGCCGCGCGGGGTTGCTGCACGACATCGGCAAATTGGGCGTCTCCACGCTGATTCTCGACAAGCCGGGCCGGTTGACCGAGCGGGAGCGGGCGGAAGTGCGAGTCCATCCGGCGTACACCCAGCGGATCCTGGAGCGGGTGACGGCGTTCGCGGGGATCGTGGGAGTGGCGAGCGCCCATCACGAGCGGCTGGATGGCAGGGGGTATCATCTGGGGCTGGCGGCGGACCGGCTGTCGCCGATGAGCCGGGCTCTCGCGGTAGCGGATGTCTACGAGGCGCTCACGGCCGACCGGCCGTATCGCCAGGGGTTACCCCGGCACGAAGCCATGGCGATCCTCCGCGGGCAATCGGGGACGGCGCTCTGCACCGCCTCGGTGGAGGCGCTCGCCTCCGAGCTGGGCTAGCTCGAGGCCATGATGGTGGCTGCCGCCGCTTCGAGCGCGGCCGCCGAGGGTGCCGTGCCCTGGCCCAGCCGCGGGTTCCCTCCACCTCGTCCTCCCACCTGTTGCAGCGCCGACTTGAGCAGTTGCCCGGCATCCAGCCCTGAATCCTCGGAGGCGGCGACAACGAGTGCCGGCGGATCCGCCGTCACTCCCACGAACAGCGCGCGCGGCATCGCGGCCAGCGCCTGAGCCAGCGGCCGCAGCCGCTCGGGCGGCCCGGTCGGCTCTCGCACGATGATGGATCGCACGCCGGACGTACCGGCGCTGGACGCCGCGTAGAGGTCGCGGGCCCGAAGCGCTGCCAGATGCTCTTCCAGCTCGCGTCGCGCCGCCAACGCCGCCTTGAGCTCGGTGCGCTGGGCATCCACCGCGGCGGGAAGCTCCTCCGGCGCCGCGGAGTACCGTCCGGCCAGTCCGCTGAGGAGATCGAGGTCGGCACGGGCCCGACGCACCGCCCTGGCGCCGCAGAGGAACTCCAGGCGGATGTTCTTCTTCACCCGCTCGGTCCCGACGATCAGAACCGGTCCGATCTCACCGGTGGCCCGCACGTGGGTACCGCCGCAGGCGCTACGATCGAGGTCATGGATGGTGACGATCCGAAGCGTGCCCTCACGGCCGGAGGCCTTGCGGAGCCCGCTCGCGGTCCCGGCGTCCTCGAAGCTCACTTCGACCGGACGGTTCTCCGCGACCAGCTGATTGGAGCGCCGCTCCGCTTCGACCACCTGCCCGTGCTCCAGAGCAGCGGCGTCGAGATCGAGCGTGGAGCTCTCGCGCCCGAAGTGAACGCTGATCGTGGCGTGGCCCACGAGCTCGTGCAGCACGGCCGAGAGCAGGTGTTGCCCGGTGTGCTGCTGCATGTGATCGAAGCGCCGCTCCCAGCTCACCGATCCACCCACCCGCTCGTCGCCGGCGAGGGGGGCCGCGAGCAGGTGCGCCACCCTCTCGCCCTCGTCCACCACATCCACCACTTCGACGCCGCCGAGGAGCCCGGTATCGAACGGCTGGCCGCCGGAAGTGGGATAGAAGGCAGTCTGGTCCAGGTAGATCCGCCTGCCGTTGTTCGCCCGCTCGACCACGGCGGCGTCGAAGTCGCGGAGATAGGAGTCGGTGTAGTAGAGTCGGAGGGTCATCGGTTCACTATAGGGGGGACGGCGGAGCGGTGGAACCGGTCTCGGTGATTTCTGCTCCGCCCCCTCGACAAGCTCGGGGCAGGCTCTTCCATTCCCCATCACCCACAATCCAGATTCCATCCCTCCTATGCCCAACGCCCCTGCCAGTCCGACAGCCGCCGTCCTGGGTCGACTCGGCCTGCCCGCACCGGTCTCCCGGCTGGCGGCTCGCCAGTGGGACGCCATCGTGGTCGGCGCCGGTCACAATGGGCTCACGTGCGCCGCGTACCTCGCCCGGGCGGGTCGCAGGGTGCTGGTCCTCGAGGCGCGCGACCGGGTGGGCGGGGCGTGCACCATGGAGGAGCCGTGGCCCGGCGTCCGGATGTCTCCCTGCGCCTACGTCGCCGGCTTGCTGCACCAGACCGTCATCGATGAGCTGGACCTGCCGGCTCATGGGTTCCGCTGGATTCCGGCTGTCGGCGGGCTCTTCGTGCCGTTCGAGGACGGCAGCGGCATCCAGCTCTGGAATGACGACGCCCGCTGCGAGGCGGAGATCGGCCGCTTCGCGCCCGGCGATCTGGCCGGCTGGCGAGCGATGCAGGCGGTGAAACGCCGGCTGCGCGATGCACTCCGCCCCGATGGCCCGGGAGATCTCTGGCTCGACCCGGCGCCGGACCGGGAGGAGATCGAGCGCCGCCTGCGCGGCGATCACGAGGCCCGCTCGCTGCTCTTCGAGTGGTCCATGGTCCGGCTGGTCGAGCAGTACCTGAAGGACGAGCGGCTGCAGCTGGCGTACCTGGGGCAGGGCGTCATCGGCACCAACGCGAGCCCGCACGATCCCGGCACCGCCTCGGTGTGGTATCACCACGCCTCGGGTCGCATGTTCGGCCAGTCGGGCACCTGGGGGTTCGTCCAGGGCGGCATGGGGATGGTGTCGTTCATTCTCTGCGACATCGCCCGGGAGCTGGGTGTCACCATCGGGACGGGCGTGCCGGTCGAGCGGATCCTGCCGGGGGAAGGGGTGGAGCTGGCGTCGGGGAAGCGGATCCAGGCGCAGCACGTCGTCTCCAACGCCGACCCTGCCACGACGCTCCGCCTGCTGGGCGGCGCGGCCGATCCCGCGTGGGCCGCGCAGGTTCGCGCGATACCGACCGCGGGGATCACCGTCAAGGTGAACCTGCGACTCTCCGAGCTCCCGAACTTCACAGCGCGCCCGGGCCTGAGGCAGCCGCACCATACCGGCCAGATCAACACACCGCTCTCGAAGGACGAGTGGCGGAGCTACCACGCAACGGCGAACCAGGGCGTACTGCCGCCCCGAACCTGGAACGAACTGTACCTCCACACCGTGTTCGACCGCAGCGTCGTGCCCGACGGCGTGCACACGCTGAGCGTTTTCGCCCAGTACGTGCCGACCCGATTCAAGGAGGGTGACTGGGACAGCCGGCGGGAGGAAGTGGGCGGTGTGGTCGTGAAATCCATCGCACGCTTCTGCAGCAACATGCCGGCCGCCGTCACCGGGATGGAAGTGCTGGGCCCGCCCGACATCGAGCAGCGGGTCGGCCTGACGGGGGGGCACATCTTTCAGGGAGAGATTTTGCCCCAGTACATGTGGGAGCGCCGGCTCCGGGCCAAGACGCCGATGCCGGGCGTGCTGCTCTGCGGCGCCGGAACGCATCCCGGGGGGAGCGTGATCGCGGTGAACGGGCGGAACGCGGCGATGGAGGTGCTGAAGGAGAAGCCGCGCGAGGTGAAGAAGAAGTCCGGGTGGTGGTAGGTGTCATCCCGGGCGAACGCGAGGGATCTGCTGCGAGGGTCCCGGACATTTCCCGGCAAGATCCCTCGCGTTCGCTCGGGATGACAGATCCATTCGCGGGATAACGCTGGTCCCCTAACCCCACCCCCGCAGCGCCCGCACAAAGTCGTGCAGCACCAGGAACTTCTCGTACAGGATCACCCCTTTCCGCTTCTGTCCGAATTCGGCGAACAGGTCGCGCAGGCGTCCGCGCCGGGTCACGTAAAAGCGGAAGACCTCCGCGAAGTCCTCCTGGGGGTGCTTGGCCGCGTACGCGCTCACGTGGTCCCGCGGCGCGATCGCGATCCGGCGCCGCTGGAAATACACCCAGGTGTTGTCCATCCCGCGGTAGGCCTTGTCCACCTCGCCGAAGGCGCGGCGGAAGCGACGGGTCCGGGTCCAGTCCCAGTGGTGGTAGAGGAAACTGTGGCCCAGCTCGTGGGTCAGCAGGCCGACCAGCATGGTCCAGGGGATCTCGTCCTGCCGGCGCTTGCCCACGACGTAGCGCTGCTCGATCTCCACGATCTTGGGATACCGCGGGTCCACGCCCGAGATCCCGGGCCGGAGCAGCACCCGATAACCCCAGTCGCGGATCCGGCTGACCAGGAGCAGCCGGCGCGCCCGGGTGAGCGCGCGGGGGATGAGATCCCGCCCGGTGGCATCGTTGCCGCACCAGGGGCAGGCATTCATCCAGTCGTCCACTCCCCGCCCGCAGTGCGGGCAGTCGCCCTCGAAGCGGTCCTGCTCGTTCCAGGACTGGGGTCGGCCGCACCAGGGGCAGTGGCCCATGGGGTACTGCACCCCGCCGCCGCATCCCCAGTCGCAGCGGGCATCCATTCGGAAGCCCTTGGGCGCCTTCAGCGGAGTCTCGCTGGAGTAGCCTTCCTCGTAGATGTCCGCGGCGCACCAGGGACAATAGGAGAACTTGTCGGACACCAGCCACCCGCAGTTGTAGCACTCCGCGCCGGTGACGTTGTCCAGATCCTTCCACTGGAGCTCGCGGGCGCAGTTGGGGCAATGGGGCCAGTACTTCTGGAGTGGCTGGCCGCAGACGCAGCGCAGCTCGGGTGTGGGCGCCCGCTCCCGGACCCGCCTACGCGCGCTCATAGCGGGCCATCGCCTCGTCCACCAACCGCTGGATGAAGTCGTAATACTCCAGCCCGGCCTTCTCCGCCGCGTTCGCCATGTCGTGTCCGTAGCTGATGAAGGGGTTGGCGTTGGCTTCGAGGAACCAGACCTCGCCATCGGCGGCGAGGCGGACGTCGAGCCGGGCGTAGTCGCGCAGCCACAGGGCCCGGAATGCCGTCCGGCAGATAGACTCGATCCGCTCCCGCGTGACCGCGGCGATCGGACGGGCAAAGACGTTACGGATTCCTTTCCTCGCGCGGTAGTCCTCGTCCCACTTGGCGGACTTGGTGGCAATCCGCTCCTCGGCCCTGGTTTTCCGCTTGTCGAACACCATCTCGGTGATCGGGAGGATGTCGAGGTCGTCCCCGTTGCCCAGCACGCTGACGTAGAGCTCCCGCCCGTCCACGAACTCCTCGGCGATGGCCGGCTGGTGGAACCGCTCGTGTACCAAGGACACGCGTTCCAGCAGCGATGTTTCGTCCTGTACCACCGACGCCTGTGCGATGCCGGCCGAAGCGTCGGATTGGAGGGGCTTGACGATCAGAGGGAAGCGGAGCTCCGAGGGTAGGTCTCGGACCTCACCCGGCCGCCAGGTAACGAAGCCCGGCACTCGTATATCGTGGTAGGCCAACACTTTCTTGCTCATGGCCTTATTGCGGGAGACCAGCAGGGCCTGGGGCGGGGCGCCGGTGTAGGGATAGCCTTCCGCTTCGAGCACACCGGGCACGAGGTATTCCAGGGAGGGGTTGCCATGAAACGCTTCGGCGGCGTTGAAGACCAGGTCGGGACGCATCTCCTCCAGGGAATGGACCAGGTACTGCAGGTCGTCGCTCACCCCGATGAGGAAGACCTCGTGCCCCCGCTGGCTCAGGGCATCGGCGATCTGGTACTCCATTTCCGGCTCGTCGTCGTGCCACCCGGCGACCTCCTTGGTCATCTGCCGTTGGTGCTCTGGATGGTGCCAGCCGGCATAGGGGGTGTCGAAAACCACGGCAATGCGCATGGGCCAAAAGTTAGACTGGACCAGGCTGAAACGGGCCATGAGCAATCGGAAGGCCGCGAATCAGGCCCACTTCCTGCAGCTTGCCGTCTCGAACCGGAGCCGGGGTCATGACCCCTGGTGTCGCGGGGGTAGACACTGCATCTTCAACGTCCCTCACCCCCGGGCACCGAGCGGCTCGCCGCTTTCTTCGGAGGACTGATGGAGTTTTCGGCTCGAGAGGCCAGGCTCAAGCCGGAGTATGCCGACCGGTATCCGCAACTGGAGGCCGGGGTGTGGGAGCCGGCCGCAGAGATCGGCGCCAAGCTCCTGCTCTGGCAGGTGCAGCAGCACGGAACCGCCGCGCTGGCGACCCGCATTCTCGACGAGCGCTTTTTCGAGTTCCGTGGGGGGTGGTTCCGGGGAGGCGAGACCGACCTGCGGACCAGGGCGACCGACCCGGCGTTCAACGGGCCGGTGTAGGAGCCGCAACCACCTGGCAGTCAACGATTGTCATCCCGAGCGAACGCGAGGGATCTTGCCCGTTTCCGGAACTGCTCGGGCAGGATCCCTCGCTTCGCTCGGGATGACAGTCAGCCTACAGCATGACACTCGGCCTACCGATCCGACCACACCGCCAGCTCGTTCCCGCTGGGATCCTTGAAGTGGAACCGGCGCCCGCCGGGGAAGCTGAACGTCGGCTTGACGATGGTCCCTCCCGCCTTCCGCACCCGCGCCTCGACCTCGGCCAGGTCCACCGCGAAGATCACCACGAGTACGCCGCCGCCCGGCGTTCCGCCCTGGTGAAATCCGCCGGTGAGCCTGCCGTCCTCGAAGCTGGTGTACTCCGGCCCATAGTCGGTGAATTTCCACCCGAAAGCACTGCCGTAGAATCCCTTGATCTCCGGAATGCTTTGAGCGGGAAGCTCGATGTAGTCGATCCGCCGATCGTGCTCGGCGCTCTGCAGGGTCTGGTCGGTGGGGGACGAAGCGCTCATGATGTCCTCAGGCTAGCGTGGACTCGGTCTCGATCACTTGACGACAGGGATCGAGTCTAGCCCGGTTTTCCGTCCGGGTATTGAACGAATCCGACACGGCTTCGTTCCGCCACGTATCGCGCGGGTGTGAGCCCGGCAAGCTTCTTGAACTCGCGAATGAAGTGCGATTGGTCGGCATAGCCGGTGGCGAAGGCCAGGGCCGCCCAGCTCCGCCGACCCTCTCCATCCCGCCCCAGCGCGAGCTCCCGCAACGCCCGTCGGAAGCGGAGGACACGGCCGAGGGCCTTAGGGCTCAGCCCCACCGAGCGGGCGAAGGCGCGCTCCAGCCGCCGCTGGCCCACACCGAGGGCCGCCGCTACCTGGCCGATCCCCACTCCGCCGCGCGCCCGCCGGAGCAAGCTCACCGCCTGCGCGACAAAGGCCTCGTCGCCCCCGGGACTCCGGGCCCAGCCCGCCAACCGCCGGCGCAACAGCCGCTCGGCCCGGGCTGCGCGTTCGGCAGGTGAAGCTGCCACCGCCAGGTCCCCGATCTGCTCGGCGTCCCGCCCCCAGAGCGCCTCGAGCGGAACCCGCTGATCGGTGAGCTCGCCGAGCGGCGTACCGACCAGTGGAAGCGCACTGCCAGGGCGAAACCGGATGCCGAAGAGATCGACCCGTCCCGCAGTCGGGATCACCACCGCGCTCTGCATCGTCCCCACCACCATCGGCGTCGGATCGTTCCCAATACCGATGATGAAGTCAGCGCAGCCATCCGGCAGTACCCGGTTTGGCACCGGGGGAGCGTCGTCGGCCTGGATAGCCCAGTAGCAGGCCACCCAGGGCGCCAGCTCGGGACCGGGCGGCACCTCGACGTATCGCGGCAGCCGCTGCATCGAGCTCGAGCCGGGGATTGGGACCATGTGAGGAATGTACCGTGCATTCATCCAGCAGATCCGACAGCTCGACAGTGGGACAGCTAGACAGCCTGTCCCGCCGTCCCGCTGTCCCCACTACATTCCCCGGGTGACTTCACTCCCTGAACGCACCACTTCCGATCTCCTCCCTGCCGGGGAGATCGAGGCCGAGGCCAGGCACACCGCAGAGCTGATGAGTGAGCTCGGCCGGGTCATCGTCGGGCAGCGGGCCATGCTCGACCGGCTGCTGATCGGACTGCTGGCCGACGGGCACGTGCTGCTCGAAGGGGTGCCAGGCCTGGCCAAGACGCTGGCAGTGCGGACCCTCGCCTCGACCATCACCGCGGGATTCCACCGGATTCAGTTCACGCCGGATCTGCTCCCCGCCGACCTGATCGGCACCATGATCTACAACCAGCGCACCGGCGACTTCACCGTGCAGCAGGGGCCGATCTTCACCAATCTCCTGCTGGCGGACGAGATCAACCGCGCGCCGGCGAAGGTGCAGAGCGCCCTGCTCGAGGCGATGCAGGAGAAGCAGGTGACGATCGGCGGGCGCACGTTCCCCCTGCCGGAGCTGTTCCTGGTCCTGGCCACCCAGAATCCCATCGAGCACGAGGGCACCTATCCGTTGCCCGAAGCCCAGGTGGACCGCTTCATGTTCAAGCTGGTGGTCAGCTACCCCGAGCGGCGGGAGGAGCGGGAGGTCCTGGACCGGATGACGACGGGGGAGGAGCCCGCCGCGCGCCCGGTGCTCGATCCCGCCGGCATCCTGCGTTCCCGCCGGCTGGTGCACGCCATCTACGCCGACGAGCGGATCAAGGAGTACCTGCTCGACCTCATCGGAGCAACCCGTCGTCCCGGCGATGCCGGACTGCCCGATCTGGCCTCGTTGATCGAATTCGGTGCCTCCCCCCGGGCTGGCATCTTCCTCCTGCGCGCCGCCAAGGCGCACGCCTTCCTCCAGGGCCGCTCCTACGTCACCCCGGATGACATCAAGGCGCTGGCGCTCGACGTGCTGCGGCACCGGGTGATCCTCACCTACCGCGCCGACGCCGAGGGGATGGGCCCTGACGCGGTGATCCGCCGGATCCTCGAGGCCGTGCCGGTGCCATGAGTCCGGAGGAGGTCACGCGAGAGGTCCGGCGGCTGGAGATCACCACCCGCCATCTCGTGCGCGACATCATGGCCGGCGAATACTCCAGTGCCTTCCGCGGTCGCGGGGTCGAATTCGCCGAGGTGCGGGAGTATCAGCCTGGCGACGACATCCGCACTATCGACTGGAACGTCACCGCCCGGCTCGGCTCGGCCTACGTCAAGCGCTATCTCGAAGAGCGGGAGCTGACGGTCCTCTTCGTGGCCGATCTGAGCGCCTCGTCGGGGTTCGGCAGCGTGCGCCGCACCAGGCGTCAGCTCACGGTCGAGGTGTGCGCGGTGCTCGCCCTGGCGGCGGCCCGCAACAACGACCGGGTCGGGGCGGTGTTCGCCACCGATCGGGTGGAGCACTACGTGGCTCCGCGGAAAGGTCGGCGACAGGCGTTGCGGGTCATCAGCGACCTGCTCACCGTGCGGCCCGCAGGCACCGGCACCGATCTCGGCAGCGCCCTGAGCTATCTCGAGCCGATCCTGCGCCGGCGCGCGGTCATCTTTCTCCTCTCCGACTTCATGGGGGCAGGTTACGAGGGCCCACTGGCCCGACTGGCCCGGCGGCACGATCTCATCGCGCTCCAGCTCATCGATCCACGAGAGCGGGAGCTGCCGGATGTCGGACTGGTCACCTTGTGGGATCCGGAGAGCGGGAGCTGGCGTGTGGTGGACACGGGGGACGCCGCAGTCCGCCGGCATTTTCGGCATCGGGCGGCTGAGTTCGACACCGCGCTCGAGCGGACCTTGCGTGAAGTGGGAGCGGACCTGTTGCGGCTCGAGACCGGCCAGTCCTACGCCGAGCCGCTGCTGTCGTTCTTCCGGAGACGGGAGAGCATGCTGTGGCGCTGAGGGGCGGGGAATCGAGGGTCATCCTGAGCAAGATGACCCGCCTGCTGACGTACGCGACGCTGACGCTCTCACCCGCCTGCCTCCACCTGGCCCACGCCCAGGCCACCCAGGGCCGCTCGTTCATCGCGACCGCTGAGCCGGGAAAGCCCGCGCTCGGCGATTCCGTCACGCTCCACTTCCGGCTCCACCTCAACGAGCGCGACCTCCTCACCGACAGCGTGCCACGGCCGGTGGATCGGCTGCCCGACGGCGTGCGGGTGCTTTCGGTCGATCGGCTCCAGCGTGGCTCTGACCGGGTGTTCACCGGGACGGCCGTAGTCGTGTTCTATCGGCCGGGACAGCGCGCGCTGCCGACCTTCGGCGTACCCTGGGTCCAGATCGTGAGCGGGCACCGCGGAGTCTTCACTCACGAGCCGGTGAAGATCGAGGTGGCCTCCGTGGTCCCCGCGGGAAATCCTCCACTGCGGGACATCCGGGAGCCCGAAGCCCCACCCGGCCTTGGGGTCCTCTGGGGCTCGATCGGGGCTTTCCTCACGGTGGCGCTCGCCTGGCTTCTGGCTCGGCATCGGTCGATGAAGCCGGTGGCCGCGGCCGTTCCGGCGCCATCATCCCCGTCGGCGCCACCCCCGGACCCGTACGCCCGAACACTGGCCCGACTCGACGCCATAGATGCCGAGGGCTGGCCCGTGCGGGGCGATGTCGCCCGGCACTACCAGGAAGTGGCCGACGCGCTGCGGGACTATCTGGAGCTGACCGACGGTCTCCCAGCCCGGGAGCGCACCACCACGGAGCTGCTGTGGTCGCTCCCGCCTCACTTGGCCGAATCGGGGCTGCGCCGGCGAGTGCAGGACGTGTTGGGGGAAGCCGACCTGGTGAAGTTCGCCAAGCTTCGCCCCGTCGCGGGCGAGGCCACCGGCTACAGTGGCCGGGCCCGCGATCTGCTGGAGCGCTGGCACCAAGCGTCGCCCGCGGGGGAGAAGCTCGATGCGGTTCGCTGATCCCTGGCTCCTGCTGTGCCTCGCCATGCCTGTTGGCTTGGCCCTGAGGCTCGCCCTACGACGTCGCCTTCCTCCCGACGCCCGCATCGGGTACCCCGCGATCGGCTTTCTTCCGCCCGACAGGGCGGGCCGGCGCGCCCGTTGGCGGAGCCTGCCCGACCTCCTCTGGATCGCTGGGTTGACCCTGCTGGTGACGGCGCTCGCCCGGCCACAGCTGCCCCACGACGTTCGGGAGGTCCGGAGCAAGGCTCGGAATCTCATGCTCGCGCTCGACATCTCCAGCAGTATGAAGGCCACCGATTTCAAGCCGGGCAACCGGCTCGAAGTGGCGCGCCGGGTGCTGGGCGACTTCGCCCGCCGTCGGCAGGGTGACCTGCTCGGCCTGGTGATCTTCGCGGGACGGTCCTTCCTCCAGGCGCCGCTCACGCCGGACACGGAGCTGCTCGGTGAGATGCTGGAGCGGGTCGAGATCGGCCAGCTGCCCGACGGCACCGGCATCGGCACGGCGCTGGCACTCGCGCTCAGCCAGCTCAAGGACCTTCCCAGCCGGGCCAGCGCGATCGTGCTGATCACCGATGGCGCCAACAACACCGGGTCACCGGGCCCGTTCGTCGCGGCGGAGGCGGCGCGAGCCATCGGCGTGCGGATCCATACCATCGGCGTGAGCGCGCCGGACACCACCGGATTCGACGACGGCTTCATCTGGCGCCAGGGGCGGACGCCCGATCGTCTCACCAGCTCCGATGAACGCGTGCTGCGGCGGATCGCCGATCGCAGCGGAGGCGAATACTTCCGGGCCACCGATCCCGAGGCGCTGGAGCACGTCATGGAGCAGCTCGATCCGCTCGAGCGGCAGGACGTCAGGATCAACCAGACCCGGGACTATCGGGAGCTCTATCCCTGGGCGCTGGCGCCCGGGCTCATCCTGTTGGGTGCCGCGCTGATGCTCCGCGCCGGCCGGCTCCGGACTCTGCCGTGAGGACCGCGTGAGCTTCGGCTATCCGTGGGTGTTGTTCGGGCTGGTTCTGGTGGCCCTGGCCTGGCCGCTGGTGCTCCGTGCCGAGCGGGCGCGGCGGAACGCGCTGGCCCGGTTCGGTGATCCGGAGGTGCTGGAGCAAGGCTCGGCGCTGCCGGCCCACCGGCGCACGATCGGGACCTGGGCGCTGAGACTGGCTGCGATGGGCTTGGGGATCATCGCCCTGGCTCGGCCCCAGGCGGGCGAGCGTGAAGGAGCGATGGTGCGCACCGGCCGCGATGTGCTGATCCTGCTGGACCTCTCGCGCTCGATGGGCGTCTCGGATGTCTCCACGAGCGTGCTCTCCGGCCCCGCCGCCAGGCTGGCCGCCGCCAAGCAGCTCGCCTGGGACGTGCTGTCATTCTACCCGGGCGACCGGACCGGCCTGGTCGTCTTCGGCGGCAGTGCGTTCCTCCAGCTTCCCTTCACGTCCGATCGTGCCTCGCTCAAGCTGTTCCTCGATGCGGCCAGCCCCGATGATCTGGGCGATCCCGCTACGGATGTCTCCGCCGCGCTGCTCACGGCCGTCAGTGCCTTCGAGCACGAGGGCGAGACCGGCCGTCGAGCGATCCTGCTCCTCAGCGACGGCGAGAGCGGAGAAGGGGATCTCGACGCGGCCGCGAAGGCGCTCCGCGGAGAGGAGCTCCCGGTCTTCGCCGTCGGCGTAGGCAGCGTGCGAGGCGGCCCGATCCCCGCGGACACGGCCGACGCCCCCGAGCGGTACCATCGGGATCACATCGGGCGGGTCGTGGTGTCGCGGCTGGAGGAGGGCGATCTCCGTCGCATCGCGGAGCGGAGCGGCGGCGCCTTCGCCCGGTGGGATCGGCCGGAAGAGATGCGGAGGCTGATCGCCGCGCTGGGGCAGGTGAAGCCGCGCACGTTGGCCGCTCGGAAGTCGAGCGAGCGGGCCGATCGGTATCAATGGCCGCTCGGGCTGGCGCTGCTGCTGCTCGTGTGGGCGGAGATGCTGGCACTTACTTCATCCCGAGCGAAGCGAGGGACCTACTTCGCTCGGGTCGGAGCGGTGGTGAGCAGGTCCCTCGCTCCGCTCGGGATGAGGTATGTTGCCTTTCTGGCCCTCATCCTCTCCTGCTCCCCTACCTATCGCGGTGAGCGCCTCTACCACCAGGGCAAATACCCCGAGGCCTATGCCCAGTTTCGCCGCGGCCTGGAGCGGGACAGCAGTGCCCGGCTGGCATTCGATGCCGGCAGCACGCTGTACCGTCTGGAGCGGTATGACGAGGCCGTCGCGGCATTCCGCCAGGCCAGTCGGTCCCCGGCCTTCCGGCAGCAGAGTCTCTACAACCTCGGGAACGCGCTGGTTCGCGCGGCCGAGGAGCGGCCGGGCGAAGCGGAGCCGTTGCGCGAGGCTGTGACGGCGTTCGAGGAGGCGCTTCGGCTCACTCCGGCCGACGATGCAGCCCGGTGGAACCTCGAAGTGGCACTGCGTCGCCTGGGCGACGACCGCGTCAGCGGGGGGTCCTCCGGCCGTGGCCGGGCTGGTGACTATGGCCGGGGCGACAACAACGTGCCCGGCTACGAGGGGAACCCCGACGCCGCGGTCGGTGCAATGGCGGGAGGCGGCTATGGCTCGGCCGAGGGAGAATCGGCCGAGGAGCTGAGCGCCGACGAGGCCCGGCGCCTGCTCGAGGCGGTGGAGCGGCAGCAGCTCTCCAGCCACGAGGGCCGGCGCACCGCGCGGGGACCCCGCGGAGAGCGCGACTGGTGAGGTCCTCCACTTGCGCCTCGGGGAAGAATGTCCTAACGTACCAGTGACAACCGAAGCTCGTGGTCATTTGCGGCGTATTGCAGCCACGTTAAACAACTGCTAAAAAGCCTCGCGTCCCGCGTGTCTTTTTGGCACCGGGCGCTTTTCGTTGGGCCGGTGCCGGGCGATCGGGTGGTGAGGCGGAGGAAATGCGGATGACGACCGTTCTGATTCCCCAACGCGAGCCGTCACTCCAGAGCGAAAGCCTGCGGCCGCTCCCTCAGGCTTGCCAGGTCTGCGGCGCAGGCCAGCCGGCGGCGCCCACGGCCATCTGCGAGGAGTGTCTGGGCCCGCTGGAGCCGGTCTACCATCCGGACCGCGTCCTGCCCGACGCAGCCACCATCGCGGCCCGGCCTGCGTCCCTGTGGCGCTATCGCGAGTGGCTGCCCTTCGAGGGCGAGCCCACTCTCTCGCTCGACAGCGGGTTCACCCCGCTGGTCGAGGCTCCGGAGCTGGCCCGCCGGCTTGGCATCGGCCGGCTCTGGATCAAGAACGACAGCGTCTCCCATCCCTCGCTCTCCTTCAAGGACCGGGTGGTCGCGTCGGCCATCAACGCGGCCCGCGCCTTCGGTTTCGACACCATCGGCTGCGCCTCCACCGGCAATCTCGCCAACGCCGTTGCCGCCCAGGCGGCAAGGGCGGGGCTCAGCGCCTGGATCTTCATTCCTCACGATCTCGAGATCGGCAAGGTGGTGGGAACGGCGGTGTACAACCCGAAGCTGGTGCGGGTGCGTGGCACCTACGACGACGTGAACCGCCTCTGCGGCCAGGCGGCCGACCGCTTCGGCTGGGGGCTGGTCAACATCAATCTCCGCGGTTACTACGGCGAAGGCTCCAAGACCGTGGCTTTCGAAATCTGCGAGCAGCTGGGCTGGCGGATCCCGAGCGCCGTGGTGGCGCCGATGGCGGGTGGGTCGCTGGTCACCAAGCTGGGGAAGGGGTTCGCCGAGTTCGCGAAGGCCGGTCTGGTCACCGGACCAGCGCCGCGGCTCTACGGGGCGCAGGCGCAAGGCTGCTCGCCGATCGTGCGGCTGGTGGAGTCGGGCGGCGAGCAGATCGAGCCGGTCGTCCCCCATACCATTGCGCGCTCGATTGCCATCGGGAACCCGGCGGATGGCAGCTTTGCTGCCAAAGCGATTCGGGGCACCGGCGGCTGGGTCGCCGCGGTTTCCGACGGGGACCTCGTGGCCGGGATCCGTCTGCTGGCCGAGACGACCGGCATCTTCACCGAGACGGCCGGGGGCGCCACGGTGGCCGGTACTCTCGCGCTCGCCCGGCAGGGCCGGCTCGGCCCCGAGGACGAAGTCGTGCTGTGTATCACCGGCAACGGGCTCAAGACGGTAGAGGCGCTCCAGGGTGTGCTGCCGGAGGCCCCTGTCATCGCACCGAGAATCAAAGAACTGGAGGCGCTCCATGGCCGTGACCTTTAGCCTGCCCACCGTGCTCGCCAAGCTGGCGGACGGACAATCCACCATTCAGGCCAGCGGCGCCACCCTCGGGGATGTGGTTGCGCAGGTCGCCGACCGGTTCCCCCGGCTCGCGCCGCGGCTGCGCGACACCGCCGGCGGCCCCTATCCCTTCGTCACGTTCTATCTGAACGACGAAGACATCAGGTTCCGGAACGGGTTCTCGACGCCGGTGCGAGAAGGGGACGAGATCACGGTCGTGGCCGCGATCGCCGGCGGGTGAGGGCTCAGTACTGCTCGATGAGAATCAGCGCCGCCTTCTCCAGCGCACGCTGGTAGGCGGGCCGGCGACGCCAGGATTCGAGTTGGATCTCCTTCGAGCGAGCCAGATCCCGCTCGAATCCTTCGGCGACCGCCCGGGCATAGTCGGCTTGCGCCACGCCCAACAGATTTTCCTCGTTCAGCTCCATGCTGCGCTCGTCCATGTTGGCCGATCCCACCAGGACCCAGGCATCGTCCACCAGCACGGTCTTCGCGTGCATCATGGACGGCTGGTACTCGAAGACTCGGACGCCGGCCCCGAGCAGCTCTTCGTAGTACCCCCGTCCGGCGTACTGCACCGGAATCGCATCGGTATGGTTGCCCGGCACCAGGATCCGGACGTCCACCCCGGCGCGGGCTCGCGTCTGCACCGCTTCCCGCAATTGACGGTCGGGGATGAAATAGGAGCTCGCGATCCACAGCCGACGCCGGGCATTGATGAAGCTCAGCCAGAAGAGCAGCCTGATCGGCTGCTGGGCATCGGACGGTGAGCTGACCACCGAGAGCCCGCAGGCCGGTCCGTCGTCCTCGCCCGCCGGAAAGAACCTGGGGCCGGCGATGATCTCACCGCGGCAGTAGACCCAGTTGGCCGCGAAGGCCGACTGCACCCCCGTCACCAGCGCCCCGGTGACGCGGGTCATGCTGTCGCGCCATTCCTTGGGGGTCCGGGTGTCACCCCGCCACTTGTCGGACACCGCGGCCCCGCCGGTGAACCCGACTGTGCCGTCGATCACGATGGCCCGCCGATGCGTACGCCGGTACATTCGCACCAGGTTCCTGAGCGCGAGCGGACGGAAGAATTCGAGCTTGACGCCCGCATCCACCAGCCTGCGGCGATCGGCCCGCTTGAGCCTGATACATCCGAACCAGTCGAGCAGCACCCGAACCTCCACGCCCGCCCGCGCCCGCTCGGCGAAGGCCTCGAGAAATTGCCGCCCGGTCTCGTCCGAATCGAAGATGTAGACCTCGAAGTTCACCGTGTCTCGGGCGCCCCGGATCGCCTCCAGCATCGCGGGGTAGAATTCGTCGCCGTTCTGGAGAATCCGGGCGGTGCCCCCGCGGAGCAGCGGGACGTTGAGAAAGCCGACGGCCGAATCCACGAAGCTCTGCGACCCTGCCTCAGCCTCGAAGCCAAGGGTGTAGTCCGGCACCGGCCAATCCGGAAGGAAGAGCGCGCCGATCACACCGCCCAGCGAGAGCAGGCCGAGCACGAGAAGCGTCCAGCCCCACCAGGGAAGGCCGACCTCCATCAGCTCACTCATGTCGTGAAGTCGATCCGGGCGAGCAGCGGGTGATGGTCCGAGCCGAACACCGCAGGCCCGCGGTCCCGAGGGTCCTCGTCGATGCGGTGAACGCTGAAGGATCGAATAGCGCCGACCCGGTCCCGGACCAACAGGTAGTCGATCACGAGGCGCGGCAGTCGGTGGTAGGTGTGCCGCCAGGTGGGTGGGATCGGGGGCACGCCGAACTGGAAGCCCTGCTCCATCAGGAGCCGCCAGGCTCCTTCGGCGCGACCCCGTCCCAGGTTGAGATCGGCACCCAGCAGCACCGTGGGATCTCCCAGCTCAGCGAGTAGATGGGCCGCTTGTCTGGTACGGGCAGCGGCCCCGAGCCACTTGTAGCCGATCGGACCCCTCGGATCGAGGTGGGCGCTCACCAGGCAGATCGGGTGCCCCGCGAGCGTCAGCCTGGCGCCGACGGCCACCCGGCGCTGAAGCGCGAACGGCAGCTCGGTCGCGATCGCCGGCCCCAGAGGCAGCGGGGTGAGAATCGCGTTCCCGCGGTCGCTGCGCTCGCCGCCGTTCCGCATCGAGGGCACGTAGCGCAGGTTCCATCCCAGACGGCGGCTGACCTCGACGATGTCCTCTCGGGGCCTGCCGGGCGAGCCCAGGTCTCTCGCGGCGAATCCGTTGGAGCGCTCGGGAATCGACCGGTCCCGGCGGAACGCTTCCTGGATCAGCAGCACCAGCGGCAGCTCACCGGGCACACCGAGCTCGCCGGCAGTGAACCGACCCACCAGCTCGAGCAGTCTTCCCCGGCCGATCCAGACGTTCCAGCTCAATACCGCAACGCTGGTGCCCCAGGTAGAGCGCTCGATCGCAGCCGGCGGGGCGAGATCGAGCTCGATCGCGCCGCCCACGTTCCTTCGCCAGCCGGCCAGCCGAGCCTCGAGGCCGCCTCTCACAGTGGTCACGTGCGAACGTAGATCTCACCGGGTGCGCAGGCGGTGACTGTTATCACCCGCCCGTCGGCGTCCGTCTGGAGGAACCCGCCGCGCGGTGTATCTTCCACCGTCCGCGAGCGCCCCTGCCCGCGGTGGCGCACGGTCGACCATGAGGAGCCAGTGAAGCAATGAAGGCAAGCGATATCCGGCGCGGTCACGTGATCATGGTGGAGGGGCAGCCGTGCCGGGTGATGGATTTCCAGCATCGGACCCCGGGAAACCTGCGGGCCTTCGTTCAGGTTCGTCTCCGCAACCTGAATTCAGGCAATACCTTCGATACACGGCTCAGCGCCACCGAATTCGTGGAGGACGCCCGGCTCGACACCAAAGAGCTCCAGGTGCTCTACCGGGACGGCAACGGCGTGCACGTGATGGACGCTGGCACCTACGACCAGTATACCCTCGACCAGGAGACGGTCGGCGACCAGGGCCAATGGCTGGAGCCCGGTCTCACCTTCCAGGCGGAATGGCTCGGCGGCCGGCCGATCGCCATCCAGCTCCCGGCTGTCGCGGAGCTGGAGGTGGTGGAGACGGCTCCCATCATGAAGACCGCCACCAAGACCGCCAGCACCAAGCCCGCCAAGCTCAGCAACGGAGTGACCATTCAGGTCCCCGAGTTCATCGGGGAGGGCGAGCGGGTCCGGGTGAATCCTCGCGAAGGCGTCTACCTGGAGCGCGCCAAGTAGCACCGGAGCGCGCTACCACCGGGCCTTCGGCCCGCCTGCTGATCGCCGGCATCATCACGGAACTGGCCCTCCTGATCGCGGCATACGCGATCGGGTGGGCCAGCGGCGTCTCTCCCTTCGCGCGGTTTCGGCTCGACCTCTCGAGTGTGAGCTACGGGCTGGCCGCGACCGGCCCGATGGCTCTCCTGCTCCTCTGGTGTCTTCGGACGCGATGGGCCCCGATACGCCGGCTGGTGGAACTGGTCGAGGAGCAGGTCGGCCCCCGTCTGGCGGGGACCACGCCGGCCGGGGTCGTCGTTCTGTCGCTGCTGGCCGGAGTCGGAGAGGAGGCGCTGTTCCGGGGACTCATCCAGGCCGGTCTCGATCGGTACCTGCCGACCTGGGCCGCGATAGCCACCGCGGCGCTGCTGTTCGGCATGGGGCATTGGTTGACGAGATCCTACGCCCTGCTCGCGGCTCTGATCGGCGGCTACCTCGGTCTTCTCTTCGTCATCGCCGACAACCTGCTGGTTCCGATCGTCGCCCACGCTGCCTACGACATGGTCGCGCTCTCGGTGTTGCTCAGAAGAGTGCGGTAGATTTCACGTCATGGACGCCATCGAAGCCATTCAGCGACGGACCTCGGTCCGCCGCTACCGTTCCGATCCCGTGCCGCGACCCGTGATCGAGCAACTGCTCGACTGCGCCGTCCGGGCCCCTAACCACAAGCTCACCGAGCCTTGGCGCTTCGCCGTGCTGACCGGACAGGCCAAGGCGACCCTGGCGGAGATCCGGGCCCAGCACCGGCTCAAGCGATACGAGGACCCGGCGTCGGCTGAAGCCCGGGCCGGCATGGACAAGGTCCGGCGGGAGACGCTGGAGGCCCCGGCGGTCATCGTGGTCATGTCCCGGGTCCACCAGGACGAGGTCACCCGGGAGGAGGACTATGCCGCGGTGATGATGGCCACCGCGAATCTGATGACCGCGGCGCAATCCTTGGGACTGGGCACCTATCTCAAGACCGGCGGTGTCATGCGTGATCGGGCCCTGGTCCAGCTGGTCGGACTTCCCGACGGGTACCGCATCGTGGGCCTGGTCTCGGTGGGGTATCCCGCCGACACCGAATCGCCCCGGCGCCGGCGGCCGGCCGGCGAGCTGACCCAATGGCTGGGGTAGGTCGCAGGGTGTTACGCAGGAGGTATTTTCAAGCTATGTTCGCGACTCATTTTCAGCGGCCCCCTGAGCCGCTGGTTCCTAAGGGAAGGAGATCTGCCGTGAATGCCCGTCTAGCCACCTCCATGGTTGCCTGCGCGCTGCTGTCGGGGCCGCTCGCGGTCGCGGCGGCGCAGGACACATCGACGGCCCCGGCTCAGGTTACCCAGGATTCGGCCCCCCAGGGGTATGCGCCCGCCGCGCCGCCCCCGGTTGAAGCCACGCCTGCCCCGGCGCCGGCACCCGCGGCGTCTCCCGCCGCAGACGCATCGGCCCCCGCCGCGGCGCCGACCGCCGCAGCCAGCCGGGCCGCCGCACTGAGCAATCTGGGGTTCGTGCAGATCCTGTCTCCTCGTCCTCCGGACCGGATCCAGCGGGCCATCGAGCAGGCCAAGCTCGAGGAGCGGGAAGCCCAGGCCGACTATCGCCAGCTCCAGGCCCTCGAGAGCCAGGTCAAGGCGATGGTGGATGTCAAGAAGCAGGAAGTCTCCACCCTCGACGCGCAGCGGAAGCTGGCCGAGAAGAGCAAGCAGGAAGGCGAGGCCGCCACGTTCGAGGCCGAGAAGAAGGATGCCGAGCGGCACAAGCAATTCCTGGAGAAGCGGGTGTCGTTGCACCAGGCCGAAAAGGATGCCGCGAAGGCGCGAGAGAACGCGGCTGAAGCCACCCAGAAGGCCCTGGAGCTCGAGCTTCAGCTGACCAATCGGCGGGCCGGGCAGGATCGCGCGGCGGCCACCGATCCGGCAGCGGCGATGCGGAACGAGAACGTCATCCGGGAGCTGGAGCGGAAGGTGCTCGAGGCGCAGCGGGACCAGGCGGAGCGGGAAAAGCAAGTGGCCGACAAGCAGCAGGCCATCGCCAAACGGCGCCTGGAACTCTATCAAGCACAGGCGGCGGCGGTGGGAAACAAGTAACACCGTCGTGCGGCATCGGCGCCCACCGCGGGCAGGACCCGCGGTGGGCGCTTTACGTTTGCCGCTGTCGGCGCGGCGGCACGAGATCGAGCAGCCGCACGGCGTCCCGGGGGGCGTGGCCGCCGCTGTCGTTGTTGAAGTACACGTAGCAGTCCTTGCCGCCGCGCCGAAGCGCCCCCACCCGGCCGGCCCACCATTCGAGCTGCTCGGCGGTAAACCTGCCGCCGCCACCGGCGCCCGCGTGCATCCGGATGTAGGCGAAGGGTGCCGTGGTCACCAGGTCGGGTCGGACTCGTCCGCCCACCGGAATGCAGAGCGCCACGCCCCGGTGGCCGAGCGCCTGATAGACTTCGGGGTCGTGCCAGCTGGTGTGACGGAACTCGATCACCCAGCGGTAGCCGCCCGGCAGCTGCTGGAGAAACTCGCGCAGCTGGCCCACGTCAGCCGGAAAGGTGGGTGGCAGCTGGAAGAGGATCGGTCCCAGTGCGGGGCCCAGCTTCCCGGCGCGTTCCAGGAACAGGGCGATCGGCTCTTCGACGTCGCGCAGCCGCTTGATGTGAGTGATATAGCGGCTCGCCTTCACGGCGAACACGAACCCTTCGGGCACCGCCTCGCGCCAGCGATCGAAGCTGGTCACCTCGGGCAGCCGGTAGAACGGATTGTTGAGCTCGACTGTGCGGAACTTGCCGGCATACCAGGCGAGCTCGTCGCGCTGCCGGAGGCCTTCCGGATAGAACACGCCCCGGCGCCAGTGCGGATAGACGTAGCCCGAGGTTCCGACCCAGAGGTCGCTCACCGGCCCGCCCCTTGTCCCGTCGTCCAAAGCCTTGAATCTTCAGGCTTGACGAAAACCTGACATCCCCAGGTACCGAGCGAGGAGACTCGACATGACGTGCGATTCCGCAGGACTCTCGATGGCGGCGCTGACCCCGGCGAGCGCCATGGTGCGGCCGTGACGTCACTCGTCCTCTTCGGCCGAAATTTCATCAAGCACCCGCGCATGCTTGGCTCGCTGATCCCGAGCTCCCGCTTCCTGGTCAATCGGCTACTGGATCAGGTGGACTGGGGGCGGGCGCGAACCATGGTGGAGTATGGCCCCGGGGTGGGCACCTTCACGGGTGAGATCCTGCGGCGGCTCCGTCCCGACGGGACGCTCGTGGCCATCGATACCAACCGTGACTTCGCCCACTATCTCACGCGGACCCTGCGGGACGACCGGCTCCACGTCGTGGAAGGCTCGGCGGAGGACGCCCAGGCCAATCTGCGAGAGCGGGGACTGGGCCGGGCGGACTACGTCATCTCCGGCATTCCCTACTCGACCATGGCACCGGCGCTCCGCGAGCGAATCCTCCAGACCACCCACGATGTCCTCCACCACGATGGGTCCTTTCTGGTCTATCAGTTCACCCGCGCGGT
Organism: Gemmatimonadales bacterium; assembly: GCA_036556625.1. Taxonomy (GTDB): domain Bacteria; phylum Gemmatimonadota; class Gemmatimonadetes; order Gemmatimonadales; family GWC2-71-9; genus CAVVWJ01. The sequence goes on along the minus strand of DATBJC010000088.1, from coordinate 23,214 downwards.
GCTGCCGTATCTGCGGCAGGTCTTCCCCCACGTCCATCAGGATTTCGAGCCGCGGAACATCATGCCTGCGCGACTGTTCTACTGCCGCCGCAGCCCTGACCGCCGGGCGAATAACGGGCGCCGGGAGGACCGCCCGCGCGCGGCTACGAGCTCGAAACACTAGTCCGCGCGTGGGACTCGTCTGTGGGCGGCGTCACCGGGGAGGCGCGCCCTGGTGACTCGCCTCTTCGGCGCTCACACAGTGGATAACGGCGGGATCCACATGGCCGCGCTGCGCGCCGGCCGCGCGGGCATGAAGACGCTCCAGATCTTCACCGCCATCCCCAAGTATTACGGCGACAAGACCTCCATCCGTCCGGAGCGGGTCCAGCGCTTCCGCGAGGCCCTGCGCCAAGTGCAGATCGAGCCGGCCCACGTGCTGGTGCACGGCGCCTACGTGCTCAACACGGCCACCTCCGACGACGAGAAGTGGATGCGGGCAGCGGCCGGACTCCGACAGGAGCTGATGCGCTCCACCGCCGTCGGCGCCGGCGCCTTGTGCTTCCACCCCGGCGCTGCCACCGATGGGGATCGCGACGGGGCGATCAGCCGGATCGCGCTCGCCATCGCTACCGCCCTGGAGGCCGTGCCCGGAGAGACCAGGATTCTGATCGAGAACACGGCCGGTGCCGGCATGACGATGGGCAAGACACCGGAGGAAATCGGCGCGGTGCTCCGGGAGATCCCCGCGCCGCTGCGCCGGCGCACCGGCTATGGGCTCGACACCTGCCACCTCTTCTCCGCCGGGCACGACATCACCGCGTCCCCCGCCGCACTGAAGCGCGTTCTCGACGCGTACGAGTCGGCCGCCGGCTCGCCGCCTGCGTTCTTTCATCTCAACGACAGCGAGGGCGCGCTCGGCTCCAACCGGGATCGCCATGTGCTGATCGGTGAAGGCAAGATCGGAGTGGAGCCGTTCCGCTGGCTGATCCACGACCGCCGCAGCACCGGCATTCCGCTGATCCTGGAAACGCCGCAGGAGAACTACGACATTGCCCAGGACGACGACTCGCCCGACCCGTTCGATGTGAGAATGATGGAGCTGTTGCGCACGCTGGAGCCGGATTTGTCATCCTGAGCCCTTCGGCTGCGTTCAGGATGACCCCTCACCGTCAAAACTCTCGCCAGTTCGATTTCTTGGCACCGCCCTGCTGCCCGCTTTTTGCTGAAGCTCTCCCCCAATCCCGGATCATCGTCGCTTACGCTCCTTCGGGGAGGGCGCCGTCCCGTGAATTCGCCAGAACGCGCCGCAGTGCGCCGTATAGAGGCGCCACGCCGGCCCTTCCTCGTCGCCCTGTCCATGACGCTCCTCGTCGCCTCGGTGCAATGGACGCCGCGGTTTCCCCAGCCGGACAATCGATCGGTCGCCAGCCTTTCCATGGCCCAGCCCTTGGTCATGGCGCTTCGGCCTCCCGTTCGGGTGGACAGCGCGGCGATGGAGCGCCATGTCGTCGCCCGCTTCGAGCACTGGCCGCTGGCGCGCATCTTCTTCAGTCGGACCAAGGAGCGGGAGATCTCCGAGCGGATCGCGCGCGCGATCGTGAAGGAGGCGAACTATCTCCAGGTGGAGCCCAGCCTGCTGGCGGGTGTGCTGCTGACGGAGAATGCGCCGTTGGATGTGCGGGCGCGCAGCAGCCAGGGCGCGATGGGGCTGATGCAGGTGATGGACTTTCATGCCGGCGAATACGACTGCGACTCCAACGACCTGCTCCAGGTGGAGTCCAACATCTGCCACGGCGCCCGGGTGTTCGGCTACTACCTCAAGCGCACCGGGAACGTGCGCCGCGCGCTGCTCCGTTACAATGGCTGCGTGACCGGGAGCAACACGCCCAACTGCAGACGGTATCCCTCTAAGGTGCTCCGCAACGCTCGTCAGGTCCGCCGGGAGCTGTTGCAGTATCCACCCTACAGCCTGGCGGTGGACACGACGACGTTTTAGAGGCGCCGTCTCACAATCCCAGCAAATCCCTGATCACGTCTCCCACTTCTTCTCCGAACCGCTCCAGCCGCCGGATGAGCGGTGCATCGTGCCTGACGCAGATCCGCACCGGCTCGGTGCCCGGCTTGAACCACTCGCGCTGCGTGGTGGGGCACCACTGGTTGGCGATCTCGCCGGTTTCGGCGTCGATGGTTCGGCTCACCAGCCCCACCGGCGGCTCCCACGCGGAGGCCGGCGCCTTTTCCTTCCATCCGTTCCGGTAGAAGGCGACCCAGGCCGGCGCGGCCAGCCGGCCGCCCGAGGCGTTGGGCGCGATCTCGCGGGGCGCATCGTACCCGAACCAGACCACGGCCGCGATCGTCGGCGTGTACCCCAGGAACCAGATGTCCGCGCCGCGGTTGGTGGTACCGGTCTTTCCGGCGACCGGACCCTTGACCCCCAGCTCCCGTACCAGATGCCCGGTGCCTCCGTCCACTACCGAGCGAAGCATCGAGGTGACCTGGAACGCCTCCGCTTCACCCAGCACCCGTTCCGTCCTGGGCTCAGGAGCCCGCCAGAGCTCGGTCCCGTCAGCCAGCTCGATCCGGCGGACCAGCGAGGGCTGCACCCGGACGCCGCCGTTGGCGAACGGCGCGTAGGCCGTGACCAGCTCGAGTGGAGTGACCTCGATCGCACCCAATGCCAGCGACGGCACCGGGTCGAGCTCCCCGCGCAGGCCCGCCTTGCGCGCCAGCGCGGCCACTCGACGTTCGCCCACCGCGCGGCTCAGCCGCACGGTGGCGGCGTTGGCCGATGCCATCAGCGCGCGGCGCAGGGTGACCGCACCGGCGTACTCGCCGCCGAAGTTCACCGGCCGCCACACCTGCGAGCCATCGGTCACGACAACCGGTGAGTCGTCCACCAGGGTGGCCGGAGTGTAGCCCTCGGCCAGTGCAGCGGCGTAGACGAATGGCTTGAAGGCTGAGCCCGGCTGCCGCCGGGCGCCAAGCGCACGGTTGAATCCGCGCTGGACGATGTGCCGGCCGCCCACCAGCGCCCTGATCTGCCCGTCGCGCGGATCCAGAGCGACCAGCGCGCCCTGGAGCTCCTGGCCAGGTCGGCGCCACGAGGGAGCGACCCGCTCGATCGCGGCGGCCCGATCGCTCACGGCCCGCTCGGCCGCGCGCTGCGCCCGGGCGTCCAGGGTGGTGTGCACCACTACATCGCCCACGATCTCGGAGTCGCCGCCGAGGATCGAGTCCACTACGGCGCGCACCGGGTCGAGCACCTGGGACAGACGACGGCGCGGCCTCCACCCCGCGGCGGCCAGACGGATCGGTTCCCGGCCGGCGCGCGCCGCCTTTGCAGTGCTCAGGTAGCCCTCGCCTGCCATCTGAGCCAGCACCACACCGCGTCGCCCGCGCGCGCGATCGGGATGCCGCCGCGGTGAGTAGATCGAGGGACCCCGCGCCAGGCCGGCAAGGAGGGCCGCTTCGGCCACCGTGAGCTTGCCGACGCTCTTCCCGAAGAGGTCGCGACTGGCGGCTTCGACACCGTAGGTGCTGTTGCCGAGGTAGATGACGTTGAGATACAGCTCGAGGATCTGCTGCTTCGAGAGCGCCCGCTCCAGCCGCCGGGCCAGCTCGATCTCGATCAGCTTGCGCCTGAGGGAGCGCTCCTGGGACAGGTGCGGCAAGAACGCGCTCCGCACCACCTGCATCGTGATGGTGCTGAAGCCCTCGCGCACGGCGAGCGAGCGGACGTTGTGCACCAGCGCGCGGCCGACGCTGCGCCAGTCGATGCCTTCGTGATAGTAAAAACGACGGTCCTCCGCCGCGATGAACGCCGCGCGCACGTGGCGCGGCACTCGCTGGAGCGACACGTTGACGCGGCGGACATAGGCCAGGCGGCCCAGCGGCGCGCCATGGCGGTCGAGCACCCGGCTGCCTTCGCTGGGGCGGAAGCCGCGAAGCTGCTCGGCCGACGGACAGCCGGTGAGCCCGCAGCTCGCCATCCACAGCGTGGTCCCACCCGATAGGAGCAGCAGTACGATCACCACAGCGGCGAACACTCGCTGGCGGCGATTCATGCCTGTCACCCTCCATGAAAAACGGCCCCCTCAGGGGCCGTTTGTGCCGACGATCCTCGGGGTGAGCCCTCAGCTGGCCTGAGGGGACTCATCCGACGGAACCGTGCCCGACCTGGTTTCGCCGGCTCCGGGCTGGCCGTTGGCCCTCTCGTGACGCTGCTGCTGGAACTGCTCCCAGCGGTTGGTGGCCTCCCGGCGGACCGTCTCGGCGGTCTCCCGCACCCGGGAGCGGGCGGGCCCGGCCCGATCGCTGGTGAGGAAGTAGGTGGCCGCGATCCCCGCGGCGACGGCCAGCACGGCTCCGAGCGCTCCGGAGTCCTCCTCCTCTTCGTCCTCCTCATCGGCCCGCCAGCGCTCTTCCAGGTCCTCCAAGGCGCTCTCGCCCCGCTTCTTCATCGTGGCGAGCCGCTCACGCACTCGCTCCCTGGCCCGCCCGCTCAGTCCCTGCATTCCCTCCAAACCTTCGCCGAGATCAGTGCCCAGCGTCTCGAGGCGCTTGCGCAGCCGCCGGCGAGTCTTGATCCCGGTGTCCGGTGCCGCCAAGAGACCGATTCCCACTCCCAGCGCCGTGGCCAGGAGGATAGTCCCTACACCGCCGGAACGTCGCCGGCGGTCGCCAAAATCGAAGTCGGCGTCGTCGAATCTGCGCTGTCTCCTCGTCATGGAGCCTCCTGATCGCCGCAGCCGGCCGGCGCGATATGTCCGCGATGGGCTCCGGGGGGGGGTCCGGAGCGGGAATCCCCAAGACACTAATGAATCTTGGAGGCGAAGGAAATATCTTGCATTCCACCGCGCCCTCCCGAAAAACGCACCCCGGCCATCCCGCCGGCCCAGTCCCCCTGGGGCGGGAGCCGGGGTGGAGAGCGCGGCCGCCGGGGCCTGGGGTCATCCGGTAAAGGATTGCCCGGACTTCAACTTACCAATCCGGCCCCGGCAGCGCCCCGGCCGGGCTCACAGCCCGGCAGCAGGCGGAGCACGGAACTGGCACGAGAGAGGACGGAGCCTTCCGTGGGTTTTCCATCAGGCCATGCGTTCCACCCCTGGATCCGCAGCCAGCTGGAGCCGGATCCGCGAACCAATCGAGCGTGCGTCATGTATCTCGTCGAGTTGAGACCGGGCAAGGAAGAGCTCTATCGGACCGGCGACGACCTCGCCGCCGCGATCCGAAGCGGAGAGGTGGACGGTCACTCGAGGATTTATCACCGGTCCACCTCCAAGTGGATCTCCATCACCCTGCATCCCCAATACAAGGCGATCATCGCCGAGAAGCCGGCCCAGCCGGCGGACCGGAGCGATTGGACCTATCTCACCGCCCAATCCGAGACGCTGGAAAGCGCCGTCCCGGAGCCCGAGGACGTGCTCGGTCCGGCGTCGCCCTCCGAGCCCGAAAGCAACGAGGGCGACAGCAATGACGGGCCGTGGCGGCGGCCGCTCGCGTTAGGCATCAGCGGCCTTTTCCTCGCCTTCGCAGTTCAGCTGGCATTCTCGGGCCCGCGACCGGTCTGGTCCACTCGTGTGGGCACCAAGCCGCGCGCCATCCCGGCATCCCCAGCGGCGGCCGAGCAGAAGGATTCGTCACAGGTCGTGTCGCTGGCCAGTAGTACCTCGACTGCCTGGGACGACACCCAGGAGTACCGGGAGGAGCCCGCCGAGGAGGCACCGCCCCCGGTGAAGAAGCCGGCGGCGTTGCCCGAGGCGCCGCAGCTCGCGGTCAAGTCGCTCGACGCGTCCCTGCCGGTCACTGAGGAAGACACCAGCGAAGTGGATGGCCGGACCATCGAGGGCCTGCTCGGCCGCTACGGCAAGGCCTACCAGAGCGCGCAGAATCGCCTCGGCAGCGGCATGCGGGTGGCGCGGCTGAATCAGCTCTTCGCCGTGTCCAGGCTGACGCCTGACGGCGGCGTCACCGATACCAGGCTGGGTCTCGCCGGCATCGCCAACTTCATCCGGGTGTATCGGGAGCAGGAGCGGTCCATCGAGCGCGACTTCCAGGATTCCTTCACCACGCTCTCGAGGGATCTCGGGTGGTCGCCGAAGGTGGCGAAGCGGTGGTACTCCCGCGAGGGTGGGAAGGAGTCCGCGGCCCTGGTCACGCTGACCGAGCGGCTGCTGGCCGGCATCGACAGCGTGCTGGCCGTGCTGAGCGCCGAAGCGGGCGCCTACAAGCTGGTGGACGGCAAGATCCACTTCGAGGACGGTGCTGCCTCGAAGGAGTACGGCGAGCTGCGGCGCAAGGTCAACGAGGCGGTGGACTCGGCCCGCATCGCCGGAGGTGAAGAGTCCGAGGGCCCGATGGGGCACCTGCTCAAGGCGATCGGCACCACCCGCTTGCCGGTGGAGAGCTGAACGCCTACCCCTCACGAGTGACCAGGTCAGCCCGAGCGACCTGATCCGGGGCCCTGGCCAGGACCTGTTCAGCGAGCTCGCGCTCGCCGCGGTCGGCCAGGGCCTCGTACGCTTCCCGCAGTGACACGCCTACCCGACGGATGCCATGGTGGTCGGTCGCCACCAGATCCACCAGCCGGTGTTCGACCATCTCCCACGCCAGGCCTTCGGCACCAGGATTGGAGTGGCGATAGTGGCCGTTGAAGCTTCCCGCGTTCACCTGGAGCAGCGCGCCGAGTGCTCTCCAGCGCCGCATCTGGTCCAGCGGCTCGATGTCCGGCAGGTACTGATAGCGTTCCGGGTGGGCGATCACGATGCCGCGTCCGGAATCGAGGGTGGCGCGGACCACGTCCTCGTGGGTGCCCTGAAGCTCGAAGCCGAACTCCACCAGCAGGAAGCGGCCCCCTCCCAGTCCCACGTCGGTGCGACCGACCACCCGCTGGATCTGATGACTGTCCGGGGCCCAGATCTCCTGGCCCAGACCGAGATTGGGCAGATCGGTGCGCCCGGCGGCCGCGTCGGCCAGCCGGTCGAAGGCCTCCCGGTGCAGGGCGAGCTCACGGTCCACATCCCGGTCGTTCAGCCGGGGAAGCAGCAGATGGGGGGTGGTGACCAGGGCGCCGACGCCTTCGGCCCGGAGAACGGCCAGGGATTCGAGCGATTCCTCCACCGAAGCGGAGCCGTCGTCCACCCCGGGCACCAGGTGGCTGTGCAGGTCGGTAAAGAGCGAAGGAGGCATGTCGCCGCTATGCGGCAACGTTCGGGCCACGCTAGTGTTCAGCCATCCTTTCCCGGAGCCCCAGTGACCACAGCCCGACGTACCCATGGCTTTCGCGAGTCGGTCATCCGGGGCATGACGCGGCTCGCACGGGAGCACAACTCCCTGAATCTCGCTCAGGGCTTCCCCAATTTTCCAGCACCCGAGGCCTTGAAGGAGGCGGCGATCCGCGCCATCCGCGCCGACATCAACCAGTACGCCATCACCTGGGGGGCGCATCGGCTGCGCACCGTGCTGGCCAGGATCTACGCCGACTGGTACCGGCTGGATGTGGATCCGGAGCGGGAGATCACCGTCACCTGCGGAGCGACGGAGGCCATGATCGCGACGCTGCTCGCGCTGGTGAATCCGGGCGACGAGGTGATCGTGTTCGAGCCGTTCTACGAAAACTACGGGCCCGACACGATTCTCGCCGACGCCACGCCGGTGTACGTGCCGCTGGAGCCAGGATGCCCGGTGGACCTGGAGCGTCTGGCCGCCGCGTTCACCCCGCGAACCCGCGCCATCGTGGTGAACACGCCGAGCAACCCGTCGGGCCGGGTGCTGAGCCGGCTCGAGCTGGAGGCGATCGGTGAGCTCTGCGTGCGGCACGGCACGCTCGCCGTCACCGACGAGATCTACGAGCACATCCTCTACACCGGCGAGCACATCCCCATCGCGACGCTGCCGGGCATGCGGGAGCGCACGGTGACGATCAGCGGCGCCTCGAAGACCTTCAGCGTGACCGGCTGGCGGATCGGCTGGATTCTCGCGCCGGCGGGACTGACCGATGCGATCCGGAAGGTGCACGACTTTCTCACGGTGGGCGCGCCGGCGCCGCTCCAGGAGGCCGTGGCCGATGCCCTCGACCAGCTGGACGCGGCGTTCTATCGCCAACTGGCGACCAGCTACCGGGCCCGACGGGATCTGCTGCAAAGCGCGCTGGTGGACGCGGGCTTCCGCTCGGTGAGTCCGGAGGGCGCCTACTACATCCTGGCCGACTTCGCCGGGCTCGCTCAGTCGATCGCTTCGGGGGAGCCGCTGCTCGACGACACCGCCTTCGCGGTCTGGCTCTCGCGCGAGGTGGGGGTGACACCGGTCCCGGGGTCCAGCTTCTATCGCGACGGAGGCGGAGGACGCTCTCAGGTCCGCTTCGTCTTCTGTAAGACCGAGGACGTGCTTTCCGAGGCGGCCAGCCGGCTTCGGTCCATCGGTCGCGGCGGCGGCACTCGGCCGGTCGAGGCCGCGGCGCGAAGCGGACTTCAGCGGTGAGTCGTGGCCTCGCGGTGGTGACTGGAGCGACCGCGGGCATCGGTCGGGAATTCGCGGAACAGCTGGCCGGACGAGGCTACGATCTTCTGCTGGTTGCGCGCGATCGGAGTCGCCTCGTCGAGGCGGCGTCCGCGCTTACGGCGAGCCACCGGGTGGAGGTTGAGGCCTTCCCGGCCGACCTGACGCGAGATGAGGATGTCACCCGGCTGGCGGAGTGGATCGCCGGGTCTTCCCGGCTGACTCTTCTGATCAACAACGCCGGCTTCGGCACCCGCGGCAGCCTGGCCCTGTCGGATCCCGGCAGGCAGACCGCCATGGTGCGCCTGCACGTTCTCGCTCCCATGCGGCTCACCCGTGCGGCCTTGCCGGTGCTGTTGGCTCACCGGACCGGCGCGATCGTCAACGTCTCTTCCATCGCGTCGTTCGTCTTCTCGGCCGGAAGCGTGAACTACTGCGCGACCAAGGCCTATCTCACCACCTTCACCGAGGGTCTGGCGCTCGAGCTGCGCGGCACCGGCGTCCAGGCCCAGGCGCTCTGTCCTGGCTTCACCAGGACCGAATTCCATGGCCGCATCGCCGGGCGGGTGGAGCGACGTCCCGAGCTCTTCTGGATGAGTGCGGGTTCGGTGGTGAAGCATTCCCTCCGCTGTCTCGACCGCCAGGGGCCCACGGTCTGTATTCCAGGGGTAGGGTATCGGATGCTGGCTGGAATGATCCGTATCACCCCCCGCCGCCTGATCGGCTGGTACGCCCGCCGCCGCTACGATCGCGTGTGACCTGTGTCCTATCGGAAGGGACCCGTGGCCGGCAACTTGAGTGGGTCCTTCCGAAGGAATGCGGGTATGCGCGCATCACTTACCCTCGGCCGACTCCCCTCCCACCGACCGATCGGGACGCTTCTCCTGACATGGCTGGCCGCCTGTGCCGGCGACGGCATTCTCCTTCCCGAAAGGCCCGACGAGGCCCCCATTCCGTCGCAGCTCCGAGTGGTGTCCGGTGATGGTCAGACCGGAGTGGCCGGTGATCCGGTCAGGCATCCGCTGGTTGTCGAGGTCCTGGATGGCGCCGGCCAGGCGTTCCCAGGCGCCCTCGTCGTCTTCGAGTTCGTGGATCCCCCGAACGGTGCCGAGATCGCGCCGCCCAACGTCGAGACCAATGACAGCGGCCGCGCGTCGGTGGCTGTCAAGCTGGGCAACGTCGCAGGTGATCAGCCGGTGGAGGCACGGCTGGAGGACCCGGCGAGCGATCTCCGGGCTCACTTTCTGCTCACGGCGATTCAGCGGCCACCAACCGGAGGGGGCGGGGGCGGCGGTGAGGGGGACGGTGACGATGGGAGCGGTGGTGGTGGCGGCGGAGGTGGGGGAGGTGGAGGCGGCGGAGGAGGTGCAGGCGGAGGTGGTGGAAGTGGTGACGGGGACGATGATGGCGGAAATGGCAATGGCAATGGAAAGGACAAAGGCAAAGACAAGGGAAACGGGAACGGCGATGGTGGCGGCGGGGGTGGTGACGACGACGGTGATGAAGGCGGCGACGACTGAGACGACCGATAAGTCCGGGAACGCCGATCGTCGCGGTGCAGATCGAATCGTGCGTGACGGATGAGGACTGGCGTCTTACCTTGATAGCATCGTACCGCGGTCCGCCGCACTGCCGTCCGGAGGCCCCATGCCATTGAGATCGAGGGTTCCCCTCGCTTTGATCGCCGCTCTGTTGGCGGCGTGCGCCACGGAATCTCCCAGGTTGTCAGATGAAAAAACCGCGACCGACCCGACGGCGGCTCCCGCGCGCGATCTCACCCTGCAGGCTGCCGCCACCCCCGAGGTGGAGGTGGCATCGGCGGTGGAGTTGTCACGCCCCAACCCTCCCGCACCGCGGGACACTCGCCCAAAGGCCTCACCCAAGCGGGCCCCGGCAGCCACGCCCGATCCAGTACCTGAGGCAACGCCGGTCGCCGAGGTCGCCGCGGTGGTAGCCGCCATGTCGGTGGCCGAAGTCCCTGCCTCACCGCCGCCGGTGGAAGACGCGGCTGACGCCGGCGGAAGGGAGCTGGCGCCCGGCAAGACGGTGACTATCGTCCCGGCATCGAGCGGCCCGTCGGCGGCACCGGAAGCGCCCGAGTGGGTGCCGGAACGGAACCGTGGCATCGTCTTCATGGGCCATCCCGGCGATCGGTGTCGCCCGCGGGGAGGGGTGCGGGGCATCGGCATCGCCGGCCGAATTCCGGTCGGTATTCCTGGCCGCCGTCACAGGTAAATCGTCGTGGGGCTGTCAAATTTCTAAGGGGTGGCGAGTACGCCGCCCCTTTAGTTATGCTTGATCCTCGCCGTTGATCTCGCACTACCCATAGGGCTTCGGCCCCCAGGCCGGCACTGCCGCCGAGATACCGACGCCTGTGTGCCCAACCACAAGCAGAGCGGGGAGGTAAGCATGAGGTACGCTTGGCTGATCGTGCTCGCCGTCGTGGCGACGACCGGTTGCAACCAAGCCGAGTTGAAGAAGGCGTTGGCGGAAGCCAAGACCGCCGAAGCCCAGAAGGACAGCCTGCTGACCGAGGTTCTGGAAACCACACAGTTCGTGAGCGACATCAACAGCGAGTTGGCCAAGACCAAGACCTTGGCGGCCAAGCCTGCTGGCGGCGACCCCGGCGTTCCGGGCGCAAAGAAGGATCGCGAGGAGCGCCAGGCCTCGCTCGATCGGATCAAGCAGGTCATCGCCCGGCTCAATGAGAGCGAAGCCAAGCTGGCCGAGACCGAAGCCCGTGCCAAGCAGTCGCGGCAACGGAATGCCCGGCTCCTGGCCCAGATCGAGACCTTCAAGAAGACGGTCGAGGACCTCAAGACCACCGCCGAGCAGCAAAAGACCGAGTACGAGATGGCGCTGGCGGAGAAGGACACCCAGATCGCTACGCTGGCCGGCCGAGTGGACACGCTCACGACCGAAAAGGCCGGGCTCGAATCGCACAACGTCGCGCTCACCGACACGGTGGCTGACCTCACGTCCTACAAGAACACGGTGTACTACGCGGTGGGGACCAAGGACGAGTTGATGAAGCGCGGCATCGTGACCAAGGAGGGGTCCAAGTTCCTGGTGTTTGGCGGCACCCGGCTGGAGCCGGCTCGCAACCTCGATCCGAGCGCGTTCACCGCCATCGACAAGACGCAGCAGACCACCATCCCGCTTCCCAGAACCGACAAGAAGTACAAGATCATCTCCCGCCAGAGCCCGGCGCATCTCGGCTCCATGGTGACCAAGGACGGGAAGGTGTCGGGGGGCTCGGTCCAAATCGCACGGCCGGAAGAGTTCTGGGCGCCGTCCAAGTATCTGATCCTGGTTCAGGACTGAGCCGGGCGGCTCTCGGCTATCAGTTCTCAGCCCTCAGAGTGGCCTCCGGCGAGAGCCGGAGGCCACTTCGTTTTTTTCCGGGTTGACGAGTGATTGTGGGGGACATGCCAACTTGTCGCCGGGGCAGCCGCCTGATACCAGCAAGGAATCGATCAGTTCGTTGTGAAGTAACAGCTTGGTAGTGAAGATTTTTGCATCTTTGTTGTCAACATTCTCTACAAAAGAGTGGGGAAAACCGCCGCCGGCGATGGGACAGCGATCCGCTAGGGTGACGGCTGACACAGTCCGGACCCTCGGGGAGCGGAGAATTTGGGTCGCCCCTCAGCGACGGTCACTCACACGGGAGGTCATGTGCGCAGCATTACCTTAGCCGCGGCGATCGCCGCCTTCGCGCTGAGCGCCTGCGAGAAGACAGGAGAAGGCGAGTACGAGGTTCAGAAGCCGATCATCGGCAGCGAGACCGACACGGTGGAAACGCCCAGCGTCGAAACCGGTGCCGTGACGGACACCATCAATGTGCCGGACGTGGACGTGAATACCGAGAAGAAGGAAGTCACCGTCCCCAAGGTCGAGGTGGAGACACCCAGCGAGCGGGAGCAGGGGCAGTAGGATCGGGACCGTAGCCCGGCAATGCACTGCAGGACGTGAAGCGTGAAGCGGGATGGCACAGCGCCTCCCGCTTCACTTTTCCCGCTTCCCGCTTCCCGCACTATCTTAAGCTCACCTCGCTCAATCCCACGGAGCTCTCATGCGCCTCGGCAGGTCCGGACTCCTGCTGGTCGCGAGCACGCTGTGCCTGGTCTCCCAGGTCGATGGCCAGGCCAAGCAGGCGCCGGCGGTCAGCGCCATCCGAGCCGGCCGGCTGGTGGACGTGGAGCGCGGCGAGCTGCGGCGCGACCAGCTGATCATCGTGCGGGGCGAACGGATCGCAGCCATCCAGCCGGGATCAAGCCGTCCGCCCACGGGTGCCAGGGTGATCGACCTGTCCCGCTATACCGTCCTGCCGGGACTCATCGATTGTCACGCCCACCTGATCGGGGACCTCACCGATACCGATGTCCTGCTGCCGCTCCAGCGCTCCGGTGCGCAGGAGGCGTTCAGTGGCGTTCGCAATGCGCGAGCGACCCTGCTGGCCGGCTTTACCACGGTCCGCGACGTGGGGACCTATCGCGCGTTGGTGGACGCCGCGCTCCGCGACGCCATCAATGACGGCACGGTGATTGGACCACGGATGGCGGTGGCGGGCGCCTATGTGACGGTCACCAGCGGCGGAGGTGAGCTGATCGGAGCCGCTCAGGACGTGACTCTCCCGGCCGACTATCGCTTCGGGGTCGCCAACACCGTCGACCAGGTCCGCGAGCGGGTCCGGGCCATCCTGAACGGCGGGGCCGACTTCATCAAGATCATCGCGACCGGGGCCGTGCTCACTCAGGGGACCATGCCCGGCGCTTCGGAGTACACCGAAGAGCAGCTGCGTGCCGCCGTGGAGCAGGCCGCCGAGTACGGCACCTTCGTCGCCGCCCATGCGCATGGGGCGGAAGGTATCAAGCGCGCGGTGCGGGCCGGGGTCCGCTCCATCGAGCACGGCTCGCTGATCGACGACGAGGGGATCGCGCTGATGAAGGAGAAGGGCACCTGGCTGGTGGCGGATATCTACAACGGCGACTACATCGCGAGCGTGGGCAGAGAAAAGGGCTGGTCGCCGGAGATTCTGCGCAAGAACGACGAGACCACGGACGCACAACGGGCCGGATTTCGGAAAGCGGTGGCGGCCGGCGTGAAGATCGCCTACGGCACCGACAGTGGGATCTATCCCCATCAGTTCGCCGCCCGGCAACTGCCCTACATGGTCCGCTATGGCATGACGCCGATGCAGGCCATCCAATCGGCCACCTCTTCCGCCGCCGAGCTGATGGGATGGCAGGATCGAGTGGGCTCCCTCGCGCCCGGTAAGTTCGCGGACATCATCGCCGTCCCCGGGGAGGGGCTGGGGGACCTCAAGAACTTCGAGCACGTCGCCTTCGTCATGAAGGGTGGGACAGTGTACCAGGCCCCGTGATGTCGTAAACGCTGGTCCCGACCAAAGCTCTGAACAGAGGCACGGAGGGCACAGGGCAAGCGGAACAAGCCGCAGGAGGCTGGTTTGAGATACGAAGGCTTGTGGTTGGCGGGAATGGTGTCGGTCTGTGCGGGAGACTTGGCGGCGCAACGCCCGGTGGAAGCCAAGGACCTGCTCCGCCTGCGCGAGGTGAGCGATCCCCAGCTCTCACCGGATGGCGCCTGGGTGGCGTACACCGTCTCGACGGCGGACACCGTGGCGGACCAGCGCGATGACGACATCTGGATGTCGAGCTGGGACGGCAAGCGCGGGGTGCGGATCACCTGGACCGCGGAGAAGGAGCACACGCCCCGGTGGAGTCCGGACGGACGCTACCTCGCCTTCCTCTCCTCGCGGGACGACCCCCGTGAGGTGGACCAGGTCTGGGCTCTCAACCGGGCCGGCGGCGAGGCGGAGCGGCTCACCGACATGCCGGGCGGCGTGTCCGACTATGCCTGGTCGCCCGACGGGAAGCGATTGGCCCTCATCGCCTCCGACCCCGATCCTGAGCAGCGCCAGCCGGAGCAGGACAGCACGGAGCGGCGGCCCGACCCCATCGTGATCGATCGCTACCGGTTCAAGTACGACGAGGTCGGCTACATCGGCCAGGAGCGGGACCATCTCTACGTCTTCACCCTCGCCGGTCGGAAGGCCGAGATCATTACCCCGGGCGATTACGACGAGGAGGCGCCGGTGTGGTCTCCCGACGGGCGCTCGCTCGCGTTCCTGAGCCGGCGGCGCCCCGAGTACGATCGGACCGACAACTGGGACATCTATGTCGTCGCGGCCCAGACCGGTGCTCAACCCCGCCAGCTCACCACCTTCGCCGGGGCGGACATGGACCCCGCCTGGGGAAGCCGCGCACCGAGCTGGAGCCCGGACGGGAAGGCGATCGTCTACATCCAGGGCGGCAAGCCCGAGCTGCTCTACTACGGCGGCCAGAAGGTGGCGATGGTCCCGGCCGCCGGCGGTCCCGGCCGGATCCTCACCGCGTCACTCGACCGGAACCCGCTGTCTCCCACCTTCTCACCCGATGGGAAATCGGTGCTCTTCCTTCTGGAGGACGATCGGGTCTATCACCTCGCCCGCGTACCGGTCGAGGGCGGAGCGGTGGAACGGCTGGTCGAAGGGAAGCGGGCCATCGAGGATCTCTCGGTCGGCCGGGATGGCCGCATCGCGGTGACCACGAGCACCTCCGACCGCCCGGCCGAGGTCTTTGCGGTGGAGGGCGGCGCGCTGCGGAGGTTGTCGCGCCAGAACGATTCCTGGCTGGCTCAGGTCCGGCTGGCCCCCCTGGAGGAAATCTCCTTCAAGAGCCGGGACGGCACTCCGATCAACGGCTTCATGCTCAAGCCGCCCGACTACCAGTCCGGCACCCGCTATCCCACCATCCTCCGGATTCACGGTGGACCGGTCTGGCAGTACTTCCACGACTTCGCCAACCTCGACTGGCAGATCCTCGCCGCCAGCGGCTACGTGGTCCTGGGGGTCAATCCGCGGGGCAGCTCCGGGCGAGGGGAGAAGTTCTCCAGCGCCATCTTCGCCGCCTGGGGCGAGAAGGACGGCGACGATGTCCTCGCCGCGGTGGACCATGCCGTGGCACGCGGCATCGCCGACCCCGAGCGGCTCGGAGTCGGTGGATGGAGCTATGGCGGGATCCTGACCAACCAGGTGATCGTCCGCGATCGTCGGTTCAAGGCGGCCATCAGCGGGGCAGGGCAGGGGAACGCCCTGATCGGCTACGGTACCGACATGTACGCCCTGGAGTACGAGCTCGAGCTGGGAAAGCCGTGGGCCAACTTCGACGCCTGGAAGCGGGTCTCCCAGCCCTTTCTCCGGGCCGATCGGATCGTGACCCCCACGCTGTTCGTCTGCGGCCAGGAAGACTGGAACGTTCCGGTGATCAACTCGGAGCAGATGTTCCAGGCATTGAAGAGCCTGGGTCGCGAGACCGAGCTGGTGATCTACCCCGGCGAATCGCACGAGATCCGGCGGCCCTCGTTCGTGTTGGATCGGATGGAACGGTATCTTGACTGGTACGGCCGGTACCTGGGAGGCTCGTCCGCCAATGCGAGCGCGGCGGGCCACTAGGAGGGCGGCGTCATGCAGGGATCGGTTGTGACCGCGGTGCGGAGGTGGGGCCTCATCGGGCTGTTGGCGGGCTGCGCGTCCAAGTCGGAAGGCCCCGAGCGGGATCACGGCATTCGGGCCTCACGGTCCAACGCCGAAGTGGCGCTGGAGGTCGAGAACCATGGCTGGAGCGACGTGGTCATCTATCTGGTTCGGGGTACGGCCACCGACCGGGTCGGCACAGTCGGCTCACTGCGAACGATGACGTTCGTGCTCGCCTACCAGAAGCTGGGTATCGGCAACGACGTGCGCCTCCGGGCCGACCCGATCGGCAACCTGACCCCCTTCACCAGCGAGAACCTCCAGGTGCATCCGGGGCAATGGATCAAATGGACGCTGGAGAGCGACCTGACCCGCTCGTTTCTGGCGGTGTACTGAGAGGCGGGGCGATGCGTCTGCGGAAGGCGGCGGGCCATGTGGGCATGCTGACCGGCCTGCTGCTGCTGGTGGCCGGCTGCGCGGCGAAGTCGTCGCCGGCAGAGGGAGCGCAGGAAAGTCGAGAGAAAACCGCGGAGACCGCGCTCCAGGTGGAAAATCACCATGTCGGCGACATCGTCGTCTACCTCATGCGCGGCAACCAACCCTACCGGCTCGGCATGGTGGCCGCGGTCAGTTCCGCGCACTTCACCTTTCCCTATCGCCACATTGGCAGCACCGGCAACGCACGGCTCCGGGCCGATGCCATCGGCGGCGCTCGCAGCGTCACCAGCGAGTATCTCCACATCCAGCCCGGACAGTGGCTCAGGTGGACCCTGGAGAACGAGCTGCGGAGATCGTTCTTGACGGTGCAGTGAAGAGGCGGTCAGGCGGAACGTAGGGATGGTCTTCTCAGCCGTTCTGGATGACAGCGGAGCAGATCCCTCGCTGCGCTCGGGATGACATGTTCGCCTCGCACCGCCTGACCGCCGACCGCCTGACCTAGGCGTTCCTGTCCAGACAGCCCTCCACATTGGGGTTGTTCGTCTCCCGGCGCGGAAGCGGCAGGTTCACGTCGCTTCCGTAAATGATCCCGGCTTTGAAGTACACGCCGGTGGGAAAGACCGCGTCGGCGGTTCTGCCGTACTGACGGATCAGGCGGCGCAGGTCGCCCAACCGGTGGCCGGTGGCGAACAGCCAGAACCCTCGCTCCCGGAACAGGAGGTCGGTGGCCGCCGTCGCATCGCCTGGGGTCCCCAGCGGGTCGAGGCCGGCCGGCGCGCGAAGGTCGTTGAGGCGCTGGGTCATGGCCGCGAAGCTGCCGGCCTGGAGCTCGCTTTCGGCGACGATCAGCTGGGCCTCGAGATAGTCCGCGGTCGGGATGGATGACTCGAAGCTGGGGTACTTGTCGGGAAACCAGGACTCGGTGTTGTTGTCGGAGGCGAGCCCCGAGTCGCCGGTGACCCGAAGGTCCTGCGCCGAGATCCAGTCCAACCCGACGCCTCCCTCCCGCTCCTCCGTCCCGAACTCCCCGTTGTTCAACGCCTCGAACACGCCGTTGTGCAGGGCGGTCGGGGTCGTGGCATGCTCGGTGGCGTAGACGAAGTCGGTCGGGACCGCGGCCACTGCCGCCGCGGCTTCCGGAAAGAGTCCCTTGTTCACCAGCGCCCGGCCGAGGCCGACCGAGGCCAGCGAATGGATCGGGTCACCCGGGGCGATGCTGGGGTGGGCCAGCGCCGCATTGAAGCGGGCGATGGCCGTATCGAACACTTGAGCGGTGGTAAGCGGCTCACCGAAAACGATCTGATCGTTCACCACACGGCTGACCGGAATGCCGGAGCAGAAGTCCTCGGCCATGAAGATGTAGGTGAAGCCGGCGATGGCCAGCATCTCGGGGATGCCGGTGTTGGCATCGGGATCCTCTCCGAACTCCTGAATCGAGGCGGCCGCATCCTCGGCGGCGGCCCTGGCGCGGTGCAGCGATTGGAAGAAGGCGCCTAGTCCCGCGGTGACATCCACCGCATTGCGGGTATCGACCTCGGTACGGCTGGGGATGAAGCCGGGGTTGACGAACTCGTCAGCCAGGATCCCGCTGAGCAGGATATGTCCGTCCGAGTTGTCGTTGAACGTATCCTCGCTGCCCGGGATGGCGACCGGGTTGAAGTCACCGTCCTTGGCCAGCGTGAAGATACTGATTGCGCCCAGGCGCTTGGTCTCCGCGCCGGCCGCCGTGTTCAGCTCGTCCTCGTTGACGATGTTGGGCTGCTCGGTGTCGAGGATGCTGCATCCTGCCGCTCCGGCCGCCATCAGCGAGAGAACGGCCGCGGCGGTGCGAATCTGGTGCGAGCGACGCATCGCTGTGGTCTCCTCAGAAGCCGAAGTTGAAGCGGGCAACCCAGTAGCGCACCTGGGGCTGGGAGAAGAAATCGGTGGCGGCGAAGTTGCTCCCGCCCTCGCGTCCCTGGCCGAACCCGTTCACTTCGGGATCGATGCCGCTGTAATCGTCGATGGTCAGCAAGTTCCGGCCGCTCAGCGTGAGGCTGGCCCGGCTGGCGCCGAGGGCCCGAGCGATCCGGTCCGGGGCGTTGAAGGTCAGGGACAGCTCGCGAAGCTTGATGAACCACCCCGGCTCGAAGAACCCCCACTCGGTAAAGCTGATGTCGTCCCCGTAGTTGTAGGCGGCGCCGGCGGCCTGGTCCTCCAGCGGTGAGTTCGGGTCTACCAGATGACGGCAGTAGATCAGCACGGCGCAGCGGAAAGAATCGGTGCTGTTCTCGATCCAGTGGCCGCCGCGGTAGTCGAACAGTGCTCCCACGTTGAACAGGTTCTCGAACAACGACACATCGGTCCTCAGCCCGAACTCCCGGGTGGGAAGGGCCGATCCCCGGAAGGCGACATCGGGACCGATCACGTATTCACCCGGCTCGATGATGTTGTTGCCGTTGGCATCGTTGAAGCTGAGCAGCGGCCGGTCCCAGATACCGCCCAGCGGATACCCCTCGACGTGCCGCTGGATGAAGCCGAGGGTGATCGGCTCAACGCCTTCGCCCAGCTCGCGGAGCCGGTTCCGGGTCAGCGATCCCGTCAGCGTGAGATCCCAGGCGAGCTTGGGGTTATCGATGATGCGCGTATCCAGCCGGAGCTCGATCCCGGTATTGGACACCTTGCCGAGGTTGAAGAACTGGGTGGTGGTGGTGCCCAGCGAGGGCACGATCTCTCGCTCGATGAGCGCATCGCGGGTCTGCTTGTAGAAGAAGGTCGCCTCCAGCGACACCCGGCCACCGAACAGCCCGGCATCGAAGCCACCTTCGATCTCCTGCGACAGCTCGGGCTTGAGGTCGGCGTTCCCCAGGTTGGCGAGGCTCACGCCGCTGGACGAGGTCGCCTCCTTCCGAACGGCGGCCTGGGCGTAGAAGCGGAGGGCATCCACGCTGCCCGGTTGCTGGGTGGACTGTCCGTAAGCGGATCGCAGACGGAAGGTGTTGAGCCATCCCGGCGCCTGATCCCGCACCAGCCAGGAGGCGCTGACTTTCGGCAGCGGTCGGGTATTGAAGTTCTTGCCGAACGCGCTGTTGTCGTCCAGCCGCAGACCGGCGGTGAGGAACAGACGGTTCTGGAAGCTCATCTGCTGATCGATGAACCCTCCCGCCGAGCGGCTCTCGACAAAATCGTCGGAAGCGTCCGTGGTCGCGGCGCCGAAGATCGACTCCGATCCGCGGGCCAGTCCGCGCCCCTGGGCGAAGCTGTTGGTCGAGAGATTGCGGAAAAACTGGCCTCCCACCGCGGTGCGGCCGCTCCAATCGGACGACAGCTTGAAGGTGGCGGCGCTGAACAGGTCCACCGAAAGCTGGGAGGTCTGCACCCGGGTGACGTTGATCTCGCCCTCGGCCTGCGTCGGATACGCCGAGGCATTGATCTCGCCGGTGGGCCAGAACTGGGTATCCTGGCGGTTGGTCACGTCGTAGCCGAAGGTGGCCCGGGTGGTCAGCCACGGCAACGGGAGCCAGTTCGCGGTCAGACCACCGGTGAACCGGCCGATCCCTTGCCGGTTCCGCTCGGCGTAGATCTCGGCCGGAATCAGGAACCATCCCCGGTTGAAATCCTTGGGCACGCCGGCGCCGTCACCGCTCCCGATCACCGAGTTCAGGGTGTTGTCGTTCTCCGGTAGATGAAGCTGGCTGGTGACGTAGCCGACCGACAGCTGGAGCTCGGCGTTGGACGAGACTTTGGCCCCGCCGTTGGCTCGAAGGGTCAGCTTGTCCAGCTCGTTGGGGCGGAGCTGTTCCTCGGGGATGTCGCCGTTCCGGGCGGTGTTCACCGAGTCGAAATCGGTTCCCCTGAGCTTGTATACCCCGTCCTCCCCCTCGTACTCGGCCGAGACGTAGTAGGTTGCCGTCTCGCTCCCACCCGCGACGTTGACGCCGTACTGATGCCGGTGCCCCGGCGCCAGCGGACGCTCGGCCGGGTCGTTGAGCGGGTTGTACGCGTCTACCCGGCTCTGGACGCAATCGCCCCGGGCGACGTCGATCAAGGTACAGAACGTGTCCCAGTCCGGATCGTCCGAGCGCCCGAAAAAGTTGGTGCGGTAGGTGTTGTGGTCGTCCACCACACCCTGCTCGACGTACACATTCCAGCGAGCCTTCCCCGCCGCGCCCTTCTTGGTGGTGATCAGGACCACGCCGTTGGCCGCCTGGATGCCGTAGAGCGTTGCGGCCGAAGGGCCCTTCACGATCTCGATGTTCTCGATATCGTCGGGATTGAGATCGCTGATGCGGGAGGTCGACTGCCCGCCGATGTCGTAGGCATAGCCGTCGGGGGTGGCGTCGATCCGGACCCCGTCCACGTAGTAGAGCGGTTCGTTCGAGAGGGAGACGCTGTTCGACCCTCGGATCCGGATCTTGGTGCCGGTGCCGGTTGCGCCGCTGGCCTTCAGCACCGTCACGCCCGCGGCCCGGCCGCTCAGCAGGTTACCGAACTCGGTGATCGGCGCCTCCTCAGCCACCTTGGCGGCCTCCACGGTGGCCACCGCATTGCCGATCTCCAGCTTGCTCTGCTGCCCCGTGGCCGTGGTGACGATCTCGTCGAGCTGGATCGGCGCGGGAGTCAGCGTGAAGTCCAGGGCGACGGTTTCGCCGGGCGCCACGGCCGCGCTGTCACTCTCCGGCCGATAGCCGAGGCGCAGCACCCGCACCTGATACGCGCCGGGCGCGACATTGCGGAAGGTGAAGCGCCCCTCACGGCTGGTCCCCTCGATCCGATTGGGACCGACCAGGATCACTCGCGCGGCCTCGAGTGGATCACTGGTCGCCTCGTCGGTGACCACCCCGCTGATCGTGCCTTGCTGGGCCGCCGCCTCGGGCACCGCCCATAGGGCTCCCAGCAGCAATCCGGCGCCGAGCATCCACTGACGTATCTCAGCTTTCATGGGGTCTTCTCCTGTCGAGCGAGGTCCGCCCGCCGATCCCGGATGCGACGCGGTCGAAGAGGGGTTGGGGCAGGGCCGGGTGTTGGAGAGATGTTCCGCCAATGTGCAAAATACGGTTGCGCATGTCTATACCCTTCGCGGTACTCACCATGAAGAAAGACCGCGTCCCCGGTGCTCCTGTCACTTCGGGCCGGGTCGCCGCCACTGCCGGCGACGTTTCGGATGGTGGAACGCTCTTCCAAATTGGTTCATGGGAACGACGCCAAGTGCCCTGACGGCTACAGGGCTGCACCCCAACCGGCGGTGAGACCAGCGGGAGGGCGACTCGGCCCGCGCGGGAACCTTCTCTGGTCCGGTGGGCGGACCAGCGCGTGGCCACTCTGGGCGCAGCGCCCATAGAGGAGACGCTCCGCCAATGTGCAAAGTGACGCTTGGCTTGTCAAAGTAGCCGACTTGACGGTCGTATCGGGGCGTCATATCTAGTGACGGGGATCGGGCGCCGGGCCGCTGGGCGCCACCCCCTTCCGAAACTCTTACATCGCACGCGATTCCCAGTCACCGATGAGGACATCCCATGGTGCGACGCACCGTAAGGACCATCGCGGGGCTGATCCTGGCTTTGGTCACCACCGCTCCGCTCAGCGCCCAGACCGGCACCATTCGAGGCACCATCTCCGACAGTGCCGGGGGAACCCTGGCCAATGCCGCCATCAGCGTGGAGGGAACCGGACTGCGGGCCACGTCGGGCTCGGCCGGTATCTATGAGATTCGGGGCGTCCCGTCCGGCACTCGCACCGTTCGGGCTCGGCTGATCGGGTATCAGGCCGGGGTGGCCCAGATCGAGGTGCCGGCCGGGTCGGTGGCGCAACAAGACTTCGCCTTGGCGCGCAGCACCGTCCAGCTCGCGCCGATCGACGTCGTGGTGGGCTCGCGCGCTCGTCACACCGCGGAGGAAGAGCTGGCGGTGCCGGTGGACATCTTCCCCGCGGAGCAGCTGGAGCGGCAGGGCAGTACCGAGACCAGCGTGATTCTCCAGGCGGTGTCGCCGTCGGTCAACTTCCCCCGGCAGAGCGTGGTCGATGCCGGGGACATCGTGCGTCCGTTCACCCTTCGCGGGCTGAGCCCGGATCATACGCTGGTGCTGGTGAACGGCTGGCGCCGCCACCAGACCGCCGTGGTGAACACCTTCAACTACGGCATGCCCGCCGGCTCCAGCGGCGTGGATCTCAACGCTCTCCCATCCAGTGCCTTGGCGCGCGTCGAAGTTTTGCGCGACGGCGCCTCGGCGCAGTATGGGTCCGACGCCATCGCCGGCGTGGTCAACATGGTGATCAAGGACGGTGAGTTCCGGCCCTACCTGAATGCCGAGGCGGGCCGCTACGTCACCAGGGACTTCGATGACGACGGCACCACCTTCAACCTCAACGGGGGATACGGCTTCCGGCTGGGCCAGGGCACGCTGGGCCTCTTTGGTGAGTACCGCGACCGTGACGCGACCAACCGTGCCTGGGCCGACCCGTTCGATGCCAGTGGCACCGGGGTGCCCGATGAGGTAGACGACGAGGGCAACGTCATCACCAAGAACAACCCAGTGCCCCAGCCAAACCACCATTGGGGTGACGGCGAGGCGCGCGACATCCTGACCTTCGCCAACTTCCGGCACCCGATCAACCAGGCTGCCTCATCCGAGGTCTACGCCTTTGGTGGCTACAGCTTCCGGAACGGCACCGGCAACGGTTTCCGCCGCTACGCGGATGACCCCCGGAATTGGCCGCAGATCTACCCGCTCGGCTTCCTTCCGGAGTTCGACTCCGACGCGATCGACTACTCGGCGGCGGGCGGT
>DATBJC010000087.1:0-57547 GCA_036556625.1 Gemmatimonadales bacterium | reverse complement strand
CGTGCAAGGCGTATCTCATCCAGCAGGGCAAATTCCTGTTGATTCTCGAGGTCTTCATCGGGGCGGTCATCGTTGCCTATTTCACGATGATTGGGTTTACGATCTCGCGCATCGCCATCATTCTGCTCTTCAGCCTCATCGGCATCGCGGGCAGCTACGGCGTGGCGTGGTACGGCATCCGCATCAACACGCTGGCCAATTCGCGCACGGCGTTCGCGAGCCTGCGCGGGAAAGCGTTCCCGGTGTGCGACATCCCGTTACAGGCGGGCATGAGCGTCGGCATGATGCTCATCTCGGTCGAGCTCCTGTTCATGCTCGCGATTCTGCTCTTCATCCCGGGTGAGTACGCGGGCGTCTGCTTCCTCGGCTTCGCGATTGGCGAGTCGCTCGGCGCGGCGGCGCTGCGTATCGCCGGCGGCATCTTCACCAAGATCGCCGACATCGGGTCCGACCTGATGAAGGTGGTATTCAAGATCAAGGAGGACGACGCGCGGAACCCGGGCGTGATCGCCGACTGCACCGGCGATAATGCCGGCGACTCGGTGGGCCCCACCGCCGACGGCTTCGAGACTTACGGCGTCACCGGCGTGGCGCTGATCTCGTTCATCGTGCTGGCGGTGGCCGACACCGCGATCCAGGCGCAGCTCCTGGTCTGGATCTTCCTCATGCGCGTGGTGATGGTGCTCGCGTCGGGTGGCTCCTATCTCATCAGCAACGCGATGTCCCGGGCCAAGTACGGCGACGGCGCCCGCTTCAACTTCGAAGCGCCGCTGACCCAGCTGGTCTGGCTCACCTCGATCGTCTCGGTGGTGCTCACCTACATCCTTTCCTATGTGATCGTGCCCGACCTCGGCGGCAACCCCGATCTCTGGTGGCAGCTCTCCACGGTGATCACCTGCGGAACGCTGGCCGGGGCCATCATTCCGGAGATGGTGAAGGTCTTTACCAGCACCGAGTCGCGGCACGTGCGCGAGGTAGTGACCTCCTCCCGCGAGGGCGGGGCTTCCCTCAACATCCTGTCCGGGTTCGTCGCCGGCAACTTCTCGGCCTACTGGCTCGGCATCGCGATCATGGCGCTGATGGCCATCGCCTACGGCGTGAGCACGATGGGCACCCTCGGCGAGCTGATGAAAGCCCCGGCCATCTTCGCCTTCGGCCTGGTGGCCTTCGGCTTCCTGGGCATGGGCCCGGTGACCATCGCCGTGGACAGCTACGGCCCGGTCACCGACAACGCGCAGTCGATCTACGAGCTCTCGCTCATCGAGCAGGTTCCCGACGTCGACCAGGAGATCAAGCGGGACTTCGCCTTCGCCCCGAACTTCCAGGTCGCCAAGGAGCTGCTGGAGGAGAACGACGGCGCGGGGAACACCTTCAAGGCCACGGCCAAGCCGGTGCTGATCGGTACGGCGGTGGTGGGCGCCACCACGATGATCTTCTCGATCATCATGGCGCTCACCCACGGCCTCACCGGTGGGATGGAGAACCTCTCCATCCTTCACCCGCCGTTCCTGCTGGGCCTCATCACCGGCGGCGCGGTGATCTACTGGTTCACCGGCGCATCGACCCAGGCGGTCACCACCGGTGCGTACCGAGCGGTGGAGTTCATTAAGGCGAATATCCGGCTCGAAGGGGTGACCAAGGCCTCGGTGGAGGACAGCCGCAAGGTGGTCGAGATCTGCACCCAGTACGCCCAGAAGGGGATGTTCAACATCTTCCTCGGCGTGTTCTTCTCGACTCTCGCCTTTGCGTTCATCGAGCCGTTCTTCTTTATCGGCTATCTGATCTCGATCGCGATGTTCGGGCTGTTCCAGGCGATCTTCATGGCCAACGCCGGCGGCGCCTGGGACAACGCCAAGAAGATCGTGGAGACCGAGCTCAAGATGAAAGGCACCGACCTGCATGCCGCTTCGGTGGTGGGCGATACCGTGGGCGACCCTTTCAAGGACACCTCGTCGGTGGCGATGAACCCGGTGATCAAGTTCACCACGCTGTTCGGCCTGCTCGCCGTCGAGCTCGGGGTCTATCTCTCGGCGGAGGGCAGCTCGACGCTGGCGCGGGTGCTGGCGGTGGCCTTCTTCGTGGGGGCGCTGTTCTTCGTCCACCGTTCCTTCTACGGGATGCGGATCGAGGCGCAGGAGGCAGCGGTGGGCTCCGGGCGTCCGGTGGCCGTGAAGGCGTAACGCTACGGGAGATCGCGATCGTCGACCCGGGTGACAGGCTCGACCGCAGGACCTTTGTAGGCCACGCGGCGGTACTGGGCGCCGCCGCGGCGACAGGTGTGGGTCTGCCTCGCCCCGAGCAGATCGTGGTCGGGCACCCCGGTGAGTCAGAGACCCGAACGGCGCCGCTCAACGCGGCGCCGTTCGAGCTCGACGAGGTCACCGTAGCCGAGCTGCAGTCAAGTATGGGCTCGGGCCGCTACACCGCGCGCCGGGTGGTCGAGCTGTATCTGGAGCGCATCGCAGCGATGAACCTGGAGGGCGCGGCCCTTCGGGCGATCATCGAAACCAATCCCGACGCGCTGGGCCAGGCGGACGAGCTGGATCGCGAGCGCAAAGCCAAAGGCGCCCGCGGTCCCCTGCACGGCATACCGGTTCTCCTCAAGGACAACATCGATACCGCCGATCGCATGACCACCACCGCGGGCTCGCTCGCGCTGGAGGGCTCCATCGCCCGGCGTGACGCTCACGTCGCCGAGCGACTCCGCAAGGCCGGAGCAATTCTGCTCGCCAAGGCAAACATGAGCGAGTGGGCCAACATCCGGTCCAGTCGTTCGTCCAGCGGCTGGAGCGCGCGGGGTGGTCAGTGCCGCAATCCATTCGTGCTCGATCGCAATCCCTGCGGCTCCAGCTCGGGGTCGGCTGCCGCCGTGTCGGCCAATTTCGGAACGGTGGCGGTGGGAACCGAGACCGACGGCTCGATCGTCTGCCCCGCGTCGGCCACTGGTGTAGTCGGGATCAAGCCGACGATCGGACTGGTGAGCCGGGCCGGCATCATTCCTATCTCGCACACCCAGGATACCGCCGGACCGCTCTGCCGTACCGTGGCCGACGCCGCTGCGCTGCTCAGCGCTCTCGCGGGGCGCGATTCCCGGGACCCGGTGACCGCCGCCGCTTCCCGTCGGGGAAAGGCGGACTACACCAGATTCCTGGATCCGGCCGGCCTCAAGGGCGCGCGCATCGGCGTGGCCCGCGAGAAGTTCTTCGGCTACAGCGAGGTGACCGACCGGCTGGCGGATCATGCCCTCGACGTGCTCCGGCGCGAGGGCGCCGTCCTGGTCGATCCGGCCAATATTCCGAACGCCGGCACCTATGACCGCGCCGAGCTGGAGGTGCTGCTGTTCGAGCTCAAGGCCGACCTCAACGCCTATCTCGCCGGGCTCGACCGCAGCGTGCAAGTACGGTCATTGGCCGATGTCATCGCGTTCAACGAACGGGAGCGGGATCGCGAGATGCCGTACTTCGGCCAGGATCTCTTCATTGAGGCGGAGGCGAAGGGACCGCTCGGCAGCCGCGGGTATCGCAAGTCGCTCGCGACCTGCGCCAGGCTGTCGCGCGCACAGGGGATCGATGCCGTCATGACCAGATATCGGCTCGATGCGCTGGTGGCGCCCACCGGCAATCCGGCATGGCCGACCGACCTGGTGAATGGAGATCACTTCACCGGCTCCAGCTCGACTCCGGCGGCTGTGGCTGGCTATCCCAATGTGAGTGTGCCGATGGGCTATGCCTGGGGCCTGCCGGTCAATCTCTCGTTCTTCGGAGTAGCCTGGAGCGAACCGACACTGATCCGACTCGGGTACGCCTATGAGCAGTCGACCAAGCATCGGAAAGCCCCCGAGTTCCTGAAGACTCTCGCCTGAATCCCCGTGCAAGTCTTACCATGACGGGTCGAGCCGTCGCTTGACTCCCACCATCAGTCGGTGGATTTTCCTGCCCGGATTGAAGGACTTACAAC
This sequence comes from Gemmatimonadales bacterium, assembly GCA_036556625.1. Classification (GTDB taxonomy): domain Bacteria; phylum Gemmatimonadota; class Gemmatimonadetes; order Gemmatimonadales; family GWC2-71-9; genus CAVVWJ01. Next base: position 53,590 of record DATBJC010000087.1, on the reverse strand, counting down.
CAGGATCCGCATGGCCGCCACATCAGCCACCGTTCCATCCCCCGCCGCCGCCGGTGGTCTCCCCCGTGAGCAACTCCTCGAGCTCTATTATTGGATGAGGCTCACCCGGTCGCTCGAGGAGCGGCTGGTCAACCTGTATCGGCAGACCAAAGTGGTGGGGGGCCTGTTCCGCTCACTGGGTCAGGAGGCGTGCGCGGTGGGATCGGCTTACGCGCTCCGGCGCGAAGACGTGCTCTCCCCGCTCATCCGGAATCTCGGATCCATGCTGGTGAAGGGCGCCAGTCCGGTGGAGGTGCTGCGGCAGTACATGGCCAGGGGCGATTCTCCCACCCGCGGGCGTGAGCTCAACATCCACTTCGGCGACGTCTCGGAACGCAACTTCGTGGGACAGATCTCGCATCTGGGTGACATGGTGCCGGTCATGGCCGGTATCAGCCTCTCGTTCAAGCTCCGGAACCAGCCCCGGGTCGGCCTGGTGTATGTGGGCGACGGGGCGACCTCGACGGGCGCGTTCCACGAGGGGATCAACTTCGCGGCGGTGCAGCGCTGTCCGCTGGTCGTCGTGGTGGAGAACAACCAGTACGCCTACTCCACGCCGACCGGGCAGCAGTGCGCGGCGGAGCGGCTGGCCGACAAGGCCGCCGGCTACGGCATCCCCGGCGTTCGGGCCGACGGCAACGATGTGCTGGAGGTGTATCGCGTCGCGCGTGAGGCGGTGGAGCGGGCCCGGCGGGGAGAGGGGGTCACGCTGCTGGAGCTGATGACCTACCGCCGCAAGGGCCATGCGGAACACGACAACCAGTCGTATGTCCCTCCCGGCGAGATCGAGCGCTGGGCCAGCGAGAACGATCCCCTCGACCGCTACGTGAAGCGGCTGACCGACGCCGAGGGCGTCGAGCCGGATGCCCTCGCAGCGCTGGATGAGCGGGTGAGCGCGGAGATCGACCGGGCCACCGACGAAGCCGAAGCCTCGCCGCCGCCGGAAGCGCTCGATGCCCTGACTGGCGTCTATGCCGATCCGCCCCGAATGCCGGTGCTCTGGTATCGCGAGGGCGTGCAGAGCGCCGTGGACCGCCATGAGCGGCCGGCGAGCTGGGGAACCCACGATGGCTGAGGTCACCTATCTCGAGGCGATCCGCCAGGCGCTGTTCGAGGAGATGGACCGGGACCCCGAGGTCTTCTGCATCGGTGAGGACATCGGCACGTACAGCGGCGCGTTCAAGGTCACCGAGGGGCTGCTGGACCGATTCGGGCCGGCTCGGGTGATCGATACCCCGATCAGCGAGACCGGCTTCGTCGGCGCGGCGGCGGGGGCGGCGCACATGGGCATGCGCCCGGTGTGCGAGATGCAGTTCATCGACTTTCTCTCCTGCGCCTACAGCATCCTCACCAATTACGTCGCTACGGCGCGTTACCGGGCCTTCCTTCCTTGTCCCATGGTGGTGCGGGGCCCCAGCGGCGGATACGTGCGCGGCGGTCCTTTCCACTCGCAGAACCCGGAGGCCGCATTCCTCCATACGCCGGGACTCAAAATGGTCTATCCCGCGACCGCAGCCGACGCGAAAGGACTGCTCAAGGCCGCCATCCGCGATGAGGATTGCGTGCTCTTCTTCGAGCACAAGTATCTCTACCGGCGGATCAAGCAGGAGCTCCCGTCCGGGGATCACGTGGTCCCCATCGGCAAGGCGAGGCTCGCCCGTGAGGGCCGGAACCTGTCGATCATCACCTACGCGGCGACCGTATGGAAGGCGCTCGAGGCCGCGGAGCAGCTCGAGCGGGAGGACGGGCTCTCGGTCGAGGTGCTCGATCTGCGGTCATTGCTGCCGATGGACGAGGAGGCGATCGCCGCCACGGTGAAGAAGACCAACCGGGTGCTCATCGTGCACGAGGATACGGTGACCGGCGGCATTGCCGGGGAGATCACCGCGCGGATTCAGGATCTGGCCTTCGAATGGCTGGATGCGCCGGTGAAGCGAGTGGCGGCGCACGACGTGCCGCTGCCCTACGCGCCCCAGCTGGAAGATTTCGTGCTGCCCCAGACCACGGATATCGTGAGGGCCGCGCGGTGGATCGCGGAGTATTGACATGGAGCGATCAGTTGCCAGCTATCGGCTGTCAGGTGAGCACACCATCCAGACCACGGTGTGCGTGTCTGACAGCCGATAGCTGACAGCCGATCGCTCCTACAGGAGCCCAACCATGGCAACCATCGACGTCATCATGCCCCAGATGGGCGAATCCATCGCCGAGGGGACGCTCTCCCGGTGGATCAAGAAGGTGGGCGACCCGGTGAAGCGCGACGAGCCCATCTTCGAGATCTCGACCGACAAGGTGGATGCCGAGATCCCGGCACCCGCGGCCGGGGTGCTGAGCGAGATTCTGGTGCAGGAGGGCCAGACTGTGGCGGTGCAGAGCGTGGTCGCCCGGATCGATACCGAGGCATCCGCCGGCGCGGCCAAACCGGCCCCGGCCGCTGCGGCCCCCACCCCGGCTCCTGCGCCGTCGCCATCGGCACCCGAGGCATCTTCACCTCCACCAGCAACACCCGCTCCGAAGCCGGCCGCGTCGGCTCCGGCACCGCCTCCCCCGGCGCCCAAGCCCGCACCGCAGCCGGCGCCGGCGACCATGCCCGCATCGCGGCCCGCCGCCGCCGAACGAGCACGCCCCGGCCAGGTCGCCGAAGGCAACGGCGAAGTGGAAACCGCGGAGGAGCGACTCCGCCGGCGGTCCACGCCGCTGGTCCGCAAGATGGTGGCCGAGCACAACCTCGATCTGAGCGAGATTCCCGGCACCGGGCCGGCAGGCCGGGTCACCAAGAGCGACGTGCTGGGCTACATCGATCGAGGAGCCACCCAGCGTCCGCCCGCACCGGCCGGCGCTCCCCCGACGGAAGCCGTGCCTCCCGGTGTCGCACCTCGCGCGCCCGCCGCCCCCGCCGGTGTAGAGCCCTGGGAAGGCGACCGGGTCGAGCCGTGGAGCCGGATCCGCAAGCTCACCGCCGAGCACATGGTGATGTCCCGGCGGGTCTCGCCCCACGTCAACACCGTCTTCGAGATCGACTACACTCGGGTGGCGCAGCTTCGGGCGCAGCACAAGAAGGCCTACGCCGAGCGGGGGGTGAACCTCACCTTCCTCGCCTTCATCGCCAAGGCCACCGCGGACGCTCTCCGGAGGCATCCCGGCCTCAACGCGGCAGTCTCCGGTGAGGGCACCATCCTGCGGCGGGATATCAATCTCGGCATCGCGGTCGCGCTGGAGTGGGGGCTCATCGTCCCGGTCATCCGCCACGCCGACGAGCTGGCCCTGCTCGGGCTGGCGCGAGCCATCAACGATCTCGGTGAGCGCGCCCGGACCAAGAAGCTGAGCCCCGACGAGGTCCAGAAAGGAACCTTCACGATCACCAATCCCGGCGTGTTCGGCTCGGTGATCGGCACGCCGATCATCAATCAGCCGCAGGCGGCGATCCTCTGCGTGGGCTCGATCGAGAAGCAGCCCGCCGTCATCACCGTGGACGGCACCGATACCATCGGGGTGCGCACCAAGGGCATGCTCTCGCTCGCGTTCGATCATCGGATCGTGGACGGGGCCGATGCCGATCGCTTCCTGGCGGACGTGAAGAAGACGCTGCAGGAATTCCCCGAGGCCGCGGTCTGAGATGACCCGCACTCTCACGGTGTCGCCGGTGAGCGTACGGCCCGGGTCCGAGCTGGAGTACCTCGCGGCGGTCCGGGAGCTCGCCCGGCTCGCCGAGTCACGCGGCTGGCATCTCTGGGTGTTCCGCCACACGGAGCGGGCGGGCGCTTTTCTCGAGTTCAGCGAGAGCCGGAGTCGGGAGACCCACCGCGCTCTCGCGGAGCGGCCGGCTGACGAGCAAGTGCTGGAGCGGAGGATTCGCGCCGTGGCGGAGTACCAACCCGACGCGTGGGAGCTTTGGGAGGAGGTCGGATAATGCCCCGACGTATCATCGACGTGGGCGGCGAGCGCTGGGAAGTCGCCGTGAGCGGCCGCTCCACGCAGTACACCAAGGACGAGTTCGGCCTGGTGTTCACCCGCGGTACCGGCCCGGAGCGGGAGCGACGGGTGGTGCGCTACTCCCCGCTCGGCGCCAAGAGCCGGGAGCTGTCGCTCGGCCAGCTGAGCGACAAGGAGCTGGCGGACCTGCTGGCGGTCTCACAGCCGGCCTGGACCGCACCCGAACTGGGCTACCAGCGCTGACCCGGCCCGGTCAGGCACCGCCTGCCGGCGCCGTCATCGATCTCCACGTCCACTCCACCGCGTCGGACGGGGGCCTGACACCGGAGGCGGTGGTGGAGCGGGCCTCGACCGCGGGGCTCGGCGCGATCTCGCTCACCGACCACGACACCGTCGCGGGGGTTCCCGCGGCGATCGCCGCCGGCGAGCGGCTCGGCGTGCGCGTGGTCTCCGGCTGCGAGTTCTCCACCTCGGCGCCGTGGGGCGAGATGCACGTCCTGGGGTATTTCCTTCCGACCGACTCCGCGCCTCTCGAAGCCTTTCTGGAACGCTGCCGGGCCGACCGGGTGCGCCGCGCGCGGGCGATGGTCGACCGGCTCCAGGACATGGGCCTGTCGCTCGATTTCGAAGACGTGCTGCGGCAGGCGAGAGGCGGCGCTGTGGGACGGCCCCACGTGGCCCGCGCGATCGTCAGAGGTGGGGGCGCGCTGGGGATGTCGGAGGCGTTCGACCGGTACATCGGCCGGGGCCGTCCGGCCTTCGTCGAGAAGGTGCTTCCTTCGTTCCGCGAGGTGGCCGATCTGGTCCATTCGGTCCGCGGCGTCGTCTCGGTGGCCCACCTCAAGGATCGGGGAACGCGCTCGTTCATCGAGCGGTTGAAGACCGAGGGCCTGGATGCCATCGAGACCCGCCATCCCAGCCACGATGCCGACGTGCGATCCCGTCTCACCGATATCGCCCTGAGGCTGGGACTTCTCCGCACCGGCGGCAGCGACTGGCACGGTGACCCGGAGCCGGGCGAGAGTCACGGCGCCCTGGGTGGTCAGGAGGTCCCCATGGAATGGCTCGAACGTCTGGAGCGGCTGCGGGCCGACTACCCTGCCGCCGCGGCGCCCTGACTGCCACTGCGAGGCATCATGAATCCCAGTCATTTCGATTTCGGCGGCAAGGTGGCGCTGGTGACCGGCGTGGGACGCGCGGGGCAGATCGGCAACGCCGTCGCGCTCGCGTTTGGACAGGCCGGCGCCAAGATCGTCGCCTGCGATCTCAACGCGGTCGGCGTGGCCGAGCGGGTGCGCGAGTTCGCGGCGCTCGGCGTTGACGCGCGGCCCTGTGCCGGGGACCTGACCCAGCGGGACATCGCCGCCCTCGCCGTGGAGATCGCTCAGCGGCACTTCGGCCGGCTCGATGTGGTGGTCAACGTGGCCGGCGGGCTCACCACCTACGGTCCGATCGAGCAGCTCTCTTCGTCCGATTTCGATCGTGAGATCGCCATCAATCTCAAGACCACCGTCCTGGTCTCGCAGGCGGCCATCGAGGCGCTGAGCCGGACCCAGGGCTGCATCGTCAATTTCGCCTCCATCGCCTATTTCGAGCCGCAGGCACCCTTGGCGGTGTACAGCGCGGCCAAGGCAGCGGTCGCCGGCTTTACCCAGAGCCTCGCGATCGAGCTGCGCGATCGGAAGGTGCGGGTGAACGCGGTGGCGCCGGGTATGGTGCGCACCAGCGACAACGTGGCCGCGGTGGGCGAGCAGGCCGCCTATGTGGAGCTGAGCGACATCACCGACGGCGTCCTGTCGCTGGCCAGCTCGGAGTCGGCCACGATCACCGGGCACATTCTTCCCATCGCTCCGGCCGCGTCCGGCAGGCTCTGATGGAGCTGCGCGGGCGGGTCGCGCTCGTCACCGGGGCGGGCCGTCGCCTGGGTCGGGAAATGGCCCGCGCCCTCGCCGGGCGGGGCATGACGCTGGCCATCCATCATCACGCCTCGGCCGACGGTGCCCGAGCGCTCCGCGAGGAGATCACCGCCGCCGGAGGCCGCGCCGAATGCTTCGCGGCGGACCTCACCGATGCCCCTGCGGCCCGGGCGCTGGCACCGAAGGTGGTGGACGCGTTCGGCCGACTCGATGTCCTGGTGAACTCGGCCGCGGTGATGCACCGCCTGGGGTTCGAGGAGACCACCCCCGAGCAGTACGACGCCATTCTCGACCTGAACCTTCGCTCGGTCTTCTTTTGCACCCAGGGCGCCGCACCCGCGCTTCGCGGCGCCCGCGGCCGCGTGGTCAACCTGGCCGACCTTGCCGGCTTGCAGCCCTGGCCCGGCTTCGTGGCCCACTCGGTGAGCAAGGCGGGTGTGGTCATGCTGACCAAGGTGCTGGCCCGGGCGCTGGCGCCGGAAGTCACGGTCAACGCCATCGCGCCGGGAGCGGTGCTGGTACCCGAGTCGTACGATGCGGATGAGCGGGAGCGCCTGGCGCGGGCGACGCCGCTCCGGCGGCTGGGGAGTCCGGGCGACGTGGTCAGCGCGCTGCTCTATCTCCTGGAAGGCGGCGACTTCGTCACCGGCGAGGTGCTGGCGGTGGATGGCGGACGACTTCTCTGAGCGGGTCGAGCTGGGCGACGTCGCGATCGTGGGCGGCGGCTGCTACGGCACCTTCTACGCCGGGCAGCTGATCCGCGCGCAGGAGCGGGAGAAGGTCCGCTACCGGCGACTGCTCGTGGTGGACCGGGACGCCCAGTGCCGATTCGCGCGGGAGATCGGCGCCGCGGACGATCGCGAGCTGGTAGTGACCGAATGGGGCGAGTTCTTCGATCGCTGGCTCGACCAGGTGCGTCCCCCGGCAACCGGAGCACCCGGCGATGCGATCGTTCCCTCCCCGTTGATGCCTCACCTGATGTACCAGTGGCTGCTGCGCCGGGCCCGAGGCCGCTGGCCGGGCCGAACCGTCGAGCAGCGGCCGCTCACGACTCCGATCGGGACGCCCTACGACTCCGCCGCGCCCGACGGCACGCGCTACGTCTCCTTCGCCGACTGGATCTGCCCCACGCACTGCGTCGAGCCTGCGATCTGTCCCATGACCCGGGCGCCGAGAACCTGGGAGATGAGCGACGCCATGGAGGAGCTCACCGCCCGGCTGAATCGCTCCACCCGGACCGAGGGTCCGGCGCTGTTCGTCTGCCGCCATCGAGTGTTCGGTGTCGGCATGTTCGATGTGGCGGCCGTCCTGGAGGGAGACCGGTTGGTGGCCGAGGCGGGCTCGCGGCCGGGGGAGGTGGACGTGGTGGTGGGCACCGTGTCGGGCTGCCACGGGGCGGTCAGCCTGTTGCATCTCAGTGGTAGTCCAACTATTAGCGTATCTCAACCCGAGCGCAGCGAGGGACTTGCTCACCCAGGGTCGATAACGGCGGAGTAGGTCCCTCGACGCCGCTCGGGATCAGGTACCGGTTGCCGACCGAACGCCCGGGAACCCGGGCGTGTTCTATATTTGGGCAACATTTGGGCAACCAAGCGGTCGGGTCTCTGGGTCGAGGGAGGCGGGAGGCCGGATCGGCACTGATCCACTCGGGAGAGCTGTATGGGTCGTCGCGAGGAGCACGATCTCATCATCGTAGGCGCGGGTCCCGCCGGACTCTGCGCCGCGCTGTACGCCGGACGGGGCATGCTCGATGCCGTCCTCCTCGAGCGCGGCGTGCCGGGGGGCGAGCTGCTGAACACCGAATGGATCGATGACTACATCGGCTTCGAGCACATTCTGGGACGGGAGCTGGCGGCCAAGATGGCCGACCACGCGATGAAGTTCGGGGCCGACATCCGGCAGGAGCATGTGGACTCGATCTCCCGCCGGGAGGACGGGACCTTCGAGGTGGCGACGTCGAGCGGGACGATCTTGGAAGCACCGGCGGTGATCCTGACCGCGGGCGGCACGCCGACCAAACTGGAGGTACCCGGTGAGGCGGAGTACGCCGGCCGCGGCGTGTCGTATTGCGCGGTGTGCGACGGCGCGTTTTTCAAGGGCGAGCCGCTCGCGGTGATCGGCGGCGGCGATGCCGCGGTGGAGGAGGCGGACTATCTCACCCGCTATGCCAGCAAGGTCACCGTGGTGCACCGGCGGGACGAGTTCCGCGCCTCCAAGATGCTCCAGGAGCGACTGCGGGCGAACCCGAAGATCGAAGTCATGTGGAACAAGAAAGTCACCGAGTTCAACGGCGGGCCGGCAGGTCTCAATTCGGTGCAGTTGGAGGACACCCAGACCGGCGAGCCATCGGCCCTGGAGGTGACCGGCACATTCATCTTCATCGGGTTCCGTCCCAACACCGGTCTGGTCAAGGAGCATTTCGCGCATGACCCCGCCGGCTACATGATCACCGACGATCGGATGATGACCTCGATCCCGGGCCTCTTCGCCGCGGGGGACGTCCGGGCCCAGCTCACCCGCCAGATCACGACGGCCGTGGGCGATGCCACCACTGCCGCGATCGCGGTCGAGAAATACCTGGCGGAGCGGCGGACCCACCGACCTGCGAAGGCCAAAGTCGGTGTCTGAGCTCGAGGTGGTGGCGCTGCCCAACGGGCAGCTGTCGCAGAACTGCTACCTGGTGGCCGACCGGCGGCGACGGGAAGCGGTCATCATCGATCCCGGCGAGGAGCCCGATATGTTCCTCGCCGAGCTCGACACGCGGGCCTGGACCCTGCGGGCGATCTGGCTGACCCATGCCCACGTGGATCACATCATCGGTGTCGGCGCCGTGAAGCACGCCACCGGGGTGCCGATTCACCTGCACCCGCTGGACCGTCGGATCTACGACGCCCTGCCGCAATTCGGCGCCTGGCTGGGCAAGGAGCTCGAGGTGCCGCCTCCGCCGGACGTGGACCTGGCGGGCGGCGTCCGGGTCGCGGTAGGAGGGTTCGAGTTCGAGGTGCGCTTCACTCCCGGGCACTCGCCCGGCAGCGTCAGCTTCGTGGGCAACGGCATGGTGTTCGGCGGTGACGTGCTGTTCAGCGGCTCGGTGGGCCGCACCGACCTGCCCGGCGGGGATTACGCCACCCTGATGTCCACGATCCAGTCCCAGTTCCTGTCGCTTCCCGACTCCACCATGGTGCACAGTGGCCACGGCCCGGACACGACGATCGGCGTCGAGCGGTTGACCAATCCGTTCATCACTGGCAGTGTCCGAGCATGAGACAGCGACGTACGCTGGCAATGACCCCATCCCGAGCGAAGGCGAGGGATCTTGCTCGCGGGTTTCCGGAGCGGCTGGCAAGATCCCTCGCCTTCGCTCGGGATGAGGCAAATCGTCCCGCCTGCCAGCGCTGCAACTTCCCGGTCCCTCCCATCACCACGGGCTGCAAGCACCCCTGCCCCAACTGCGGCACCCTCTACCCCCTGGGAGACTGCTCTGACTGATCATGCGGCTACCGGGATCCTCGATCTCGAACCGGTCGCGGGCGCCGCCCCGACGACCCTCGACATCGCGGCGATCGAGCTGCCACCTCGACTCAGACCGGCCGCATCGGTCGGCGTGCTCGATATCACGGAGTTCTTCGGCGACACCACGGGCGGCGTCCGCACCTATCTTCTGGAGAAGGCCAAGTACGTTCAGCGGAACTCCGGGCTGAGGCAGGTCCTGGTGGTTCCCGGCGGCCGCGACGAGATCCTCGAGGCCGGCGGCGTGCGCTGCTACCGGCTTCACGGCCCACACATCCCGACCCAGAAGCCATACCGGTTCATGCTCGCGACCCGCTCGACCACGCGGATCGTCGCGCACGAGCGTCCCGATCTGATCGAGGTCGGCAGCGCGTGGTGTGCACCCTGGCTGGTGCACCTCGCGACCCGCGGCCTGAGCGTGCCCGCGGTCTGGTTCTATCACAGCAACTTTCCCCGCATCATCGCACCTCGTCCTCACGCGGCCGGCTGGGCCCGGCTGACGGCAAGCGCGCTGGCGTGGCGGTATGTGCGCCGGCTGGGGCGCATGGTGCAAGCGACCATCGCCCCCTGCGCGGCCGTCGCGCGAGAGCTGGAGAGCGCGGGCGTCGAGAACGTGGTGCACGTTCCGCTGGGCGTGGATCTCGACCGGTTCAATCCCGGGCGCCGAGTTCGCGCGACTGCGACCCGCCGCCGGTTCGGCCTGCCCGACGGACCGCTTGCTATCTACGTGGGGCGACTCGCGGCGGAGAAGGACATCGACGTGGTCCTGTCGTCGTGGCTGGAGGTCGAGCGGCGCAGCGGCGCGCGGCTGGTTCTCGTCGGTGCCGGGCCCGCCGCGCGCTCGCTGCGGCGGAGCAGGGCGGGAGCGCGGGCGCTGTGGCTGCCCTACGTGCGTGATCGGGACCTCCTCGCCGATCTCTATGCGGCGGCCGATCTCTTCGTGGCGCCGGGGTCGGCGGAGACGTTCGGCCTCGCCGCGCTCGAAGCGCTGTCCAGTGGACTCCCGGTTCTCTCCGCGAATCGGGGCGGCGTGGCGGAGACGGTGAGCCGTTCGGGAGCGGGGCGCCTCTACAGTTCCGGCGATCGGGGCCACCTGACCGACACGGCGGTCGCGTTGCTGCAAGACGATCTCCCCGCGCTCGGCCGGATCGGCCGCCGCTACGCCGAAGAGCACCACGGGTGGGATGCCGTGTTCGACCGCCTGTTCCAGACCTATCGTCGCGTTCTCGCCGGGTGAGCCTGCTGGTCTCCATTCACGACGTCACCCCGGCGCTCGAGGCCAACGTGCTGCGCCTGTGGGAGCTGTGCGCGGCGCGGGGGCTCTCCCCCGCGCTGCTGGTGGTTCCCGATTGGCAGGGTGAGTGGCCGCTTCGGCGGCACCCTCGCTTCGTGCAGTGGCTGCTGGATCGGGCCGCCGCCGGGGCGGAGATCGTCCTCCATGGCGAGCGGCATCTCACCGGGGAGTTCCGGACGTTGGACCTCGCCGCGGCCCGCGAGCGGATCGATCGCGGGCTGCGATCGCTCCGCTCGCTCGGCATCGCCCCCATGGGGTTCGTGGCGCCCGGCTGGCTCGCTCGCAGCGCTACCCACGCCGCCGCGCGTGACGCCGGGCTCGGCTTCAGCGAGGACGCGCGCTCGATCCGCCTCTTTCCCAGCGGTCGTCGAGTCGCCTCGCCCGCCGTTCGATGGAGCGCACGAACCGCGGTGCGAGCCTGGGGGTCCGTCGCCGTGGCCCGAGGGCGCTGGATGCTCCAGCGCCGCTCCCGCTTTCCGCGTATCGCCTTCCACCCGCAGGACTGCACTCACTCACGCACCGCCCACGACCTTCCGGCGACCCTGGACCGCTGGCTCGGCCGGCACTTGCCCATCAGTTACGCATCGCTCGGCCAAGCCTACGCAGATGTACCCGACCAACCGTCACCCTGAGCGCAGCGATGGGACCATGGGCCGGAATGGTCCCCCTCACTTCGTTCGGGGTGACAGCTGACGCCCCATGTCGCTGCTCGAGGCGACTCTGGTGTGCGTCGCCCTGGTCGCCCTGGACCTGGTCGCTCGCGCCTGGCGGATCCAGTGGATCGTGCAGGGGCTCGGCCACCGCATCGGGTTCTGGGACTCCTTCGTCCTCAACGCCTACGGCGACGCCGCCTGCGCCCTCACGCCGCTTCGGGTCGGTGGAGAGCCGGCCCGCCTGGCCGGCATGCTGCAGAGCGGAGTACCCGCCACCGCGGCCTTCGTCGCGATCAGCCTCGAGGTGCTGGCGGCGTGGCCGGTCATCCTGGTGGTCGCCGGCTGGCTCGCCTGGGAATACGCGCCGTCGTGGTGGTCGATGGCGGAGCCGCGTCTGACCCAGGCCGCGGCGGATGCCTGGCCCTGGGTGGTCTTGGTGGCCGTCGTCAGCCTGGTGCTGTGGTGGTATGCGAGGCGGATCGCGTCGCCCGGGGTCCGACACTTCCGGCGCCCGATCCGGCGGGCCATGGTCTATTGGCGCCGGATGCCCCGGTGGCCGCTGATCGCCAGCCTGCCGCTCAGCTTCCTCAATCTCGCGACCCGAGTGGCGATCCTTCCGGTGCTCGCCTCGACCCTGGCCGACCCGCCGGCCCTCGGGCCCGTGGTGCTCGGCTCGTTCGCGCTGCTCTACAGCCAGCTCCTTCTGCCGACGCCGTCGGGCGTCGGGGCCGTCGAGCTGGGATTTCTGGGCGGTGCCGCAGGGGACCTCGGCTCGCGGACCGGCTGGCTGCTCCTGGCCTGGCGCTTCTACACCAATGGGGTCGGGGTCGTGCTGGGGATCGCGCTGGCGGCCCACACCTACGGCTGGCCGGCGCTCCGCCGGCTAGCCCGGCGGTGGAGCGATCCCGACTAGCAGAACCGTGCGCTCCAGCGCCTCCGCCACACCATGCGGCACGCCGGCGGGTGCCCAGACCATTCCGCCTTCGGCGACCTCCCGCGTCTCCTCGCCCACGGTGAGCCTCGCCCGCCCGGAGCAGACATAGTAGAACTTGTCCGCGCTTGCATGAGTGTGGACCCGTTGGGACTGCCCCGGCTCGAAGCAGTTGAGGCCCACGAACAGGCGGGTGCCCGCACAAAGATCGGCCTTGGTGGCCTTGTCAGCGCTGAAAGCGGCGCTCTGCGGTACGCTCTGGAAGAACTGAGTCATGGCCATGTCGGTTGGAGACCAGGGAACACTCTGAGGGAAGTTTGGCTATCAGCGGTGCCGGGACTAGAATAAGCCCATGACCGACACCCGCGTCGAACGCGATCCCTTGGGAGAAAAGGCGGTCCCGGCCTCCGCGCTCTACGGCATTCAGACGCTGCGGGCGGCCGAGAACTTTCCGATCTCCGGGCTCCGTCCGCTCCCCGCCTTCGTAGATGCCGTCGTCTGGATCAAGCGCTCGGCGGCGCTCACCCACAAGGAGACCGGCCGCCTCGAGGCCCGGCTGGCCGACGCGATCGTCCGCGCGGCGGACGAGGTCCTGACCGGCCAGCACCGCGACCAGTTCATCGTGGACGTGTACCAGGCCGGCGCGGGCACCAGCCACAACATGAACGTGAACGAGGTGCTCGCCAACCGCGCCAACGAGTTCCTGGGGGGCAAGCGGGGCGCCTACACCCCGGTCCATCCCAACGATCACGTCAACATGGCGCAGAGTACCAACGACGTGATTCCCACCGCCATGCGCCTCGCCACGCTGGCCTCGTTGCCGCCCGTGCTGCTGGCCCTGGAGCAGCTGGCCCGCTCGTTGCACGCCAAGGGCGTCGCCTTCGACGACATCGTCAAGTCGGGCCGCACCCATCTCCAGGATGCCACACCGATCCGGCTGGGCCAGGAGTTCACCGCCTACAGCGCCACGGTTGAGCGGCACCGGCAGAAACTGCTCCAGGCCGCCGACTGGCTGCGGGAGCTGAACATCGGCGGAACCGCCGTGGGGACCGGCATCAATGCGGAGCCGGAGTACCCCCGTCTCATGGTGGCACATCTTCAACAAGTGAGCGGACTCGAGCTGCGCGAGGGGCAGGACCGGATCCAGCTGATGCAGTCCATGGGCGACATCGCCTCATTCAGCGGCGCGCTGCGCGCCTACGTGCTGGACCTGAACAAGATCGCCAACGACATCAGGCTGCTGGCGTCCGGCCCCCGCACCGGCCTGGCGGAGATCGTGCTCCCGGCCGTGCAGCCGGGCTCCAGCATCATGCCGGGAAAGGTGAACCCGTCGATCGCCGAGATGGTGAACCAGGTCTGTTACCAGGCGCTGGGCCTGGATCTGACCGTGGCGACAGCGGCGGAAGCGGGGCAGCTCGAGCTGAATGTCATGATGCCGGTGATCACCCACAATATCGTGTTCGCGCTCATCATCCTGGGCAACGCCAGCCGGGTGCTGGCCGAGCGCTGCGTGGATGGCATCGAAGCGGACGCCGCGCAGTGCGCCTACTGGTTGGAGCGGAGCCCCGCGCTGGTCACCGCACTCGCGCCCAAGATCGGTTATGCCGAGGCGGCCAAGCTGGCCAAGGAGGCCGTGGCCACGGGGCTCACCGTCAAGCAGCTGCTGGAAAAAAAGAAGCTCCTTCCCAAGGAAGAGCTGGAGGAAGTGCTCGACCTGCGGGCGATGACCGAGATCGGCGTGCCGGGGGGGAAGGGGATCCCGGCGGGAGGGTAGGAGCTCCTACCTCATCCCGAGCGCAGCGAGGGAGCTGCTGTGCTGCGCGGTACCCCCGGACAAGGTCTTCGGTCGCTGCGCTCCCTCAGGACGAGGGAATCGGTGCATCCACATTCCGCCGGCCCGGCGGGGGCTCCGCGCGCCGATCGGTCTGCCGATCCATCCGTCGTTCCACCTGTCCATCCTCTCGCTTCTCCGGCGTCGTCCGCAGCTCGATCACCCGGAACGGTGGTGCGTCCGGATAGGTCCGCTGGAGCAGCGCGAGCGAGACGTTGTAGACCGTCACGCCGCCCACCGTTTTCCCCTCCAGCGTGCCGTGATGGGCGTGGCCATGGAACACCGCGTCTACCGGGTAGCGGATCAGCGGCTCTTCCAGCCGGCTGGAGCCGAGATAGGGGTAGATCTCTCGCGGCTCGCCCTCGACGGTGCCGGCGATGGGTGAGTAGTGGAGTAACGCCACCTTTCGCTCGGTGCGTAGCTTGCTGAGGGATGTCTCCAGCTTCAGCGCCTCGTCGACCGCCTCCCGCACGAACAGCTTGATGGTTTCCTCGCCCCAGGGCCCCAGCGCGCGTCGGCCGAAGCCGCCGGCGAAGCCTTTCACGCCCGCGAACCCCACGCCCTGAATCTCGAAGGCATCGCCCCGGTCGAGCACCTGCACCCCGGCCTCGCCGAGGATGTGTTCCAGCTCCGGCACCTTCCCCGACTCGTGGTCGTGGTTGCCGAGCACGGCCACGACGGGCACCCCGATCGTGGCGAGGGCGCGGCCGAGCTGCCGCCCCTCCTCGGGGTCCCCCCGGTCGGTGAGGTCTCCGCAGAGCGCCAGCACATCCGCCAGCTCCGGCACCTGAGCGAGGAGGGTCTGAATCGGCGGGCCGTAGGCTGCCCGGCCGAGATGGATGTCGCCGACCGCCGCGATCCGGACCACTCCAGGGGTCTTGGGCATGTGTCTGCAATCAATCACGACCCCGGCCGGGCCAGCGGTGATCCGGGCCACAACCCGGCTGCCGGGCAGTGCCTATGATAGCGATCCCCTCTTGGGAGCGCCGGATGGGGCTGTCGCCCACTCATTCGCTGGTCGAAACCCCGTCGCGCGAATACTACCGCGAGGCGATGGAGTTTCTCGCGCGGGCGAACATCCCGTTCCTGGTGGGTGGCGCCTTCGCCTTCGTGCATCAAGCCGGGATCGATCGCTCCACCAAGGACCTCGACATCTTCGTCCGGCCCTCCGACGTCCAGCGGTTGCTCCGGGCCTCCACCGATGCCGGATACGAGGCCGACCTGGTCTTCTCCCACTGGCTGGCCAAGATCCGCTCGCCGTCCGGATTCGTGGACGTGATCTTCAGCTCCGGCAACGGCGTCGCGGTGGTGGACGACCAGTGGTTCGAGTACGCCAGCGAGCGCGAAGTGCTGGGTGTCCGGGTGATGGTGGCCCCGCCCGAGGAGACCATCTGGTCAAAGTCATTTGTGATGGAGCGAGACCGCTTCGACGGTGCGGATGTCGCCCACATCATCCTTGCCCTGGGGGACCAGCTCGACTGGCAGCGGTTGATCAGCCGGTTCGGCGACCACTGGCGCGTGCTGCTGGCGCACCTGGTCCTCTTCGGATTCATCTATCCCAGCGTCCGGTCCAAGGTGCCGCCCGCCGTGATGCAACAGCTGGTGGAGCGACTGAGCGCCGAGACCGGGGCACCCGACGCGGATGATCCGGTGTGCTACGGCACCCTGCTCTCCTGGTCCCAGTACCTGGGCGACGTGTTCGGCGGCTCCTTCCGCGACGCGCGGATCCGGCCCCACGGTAACCTCACACCCGATGAGGTGGCCCGCTGGACGGCGGCTGAAAAGAAGTAGATATTCCAGCCAGAATGCGGGTCACCACCTGGACTGAATACAGCCTCATCATCTCACTGCACCTGGCCAAGCGGGGACGGACGGGGAGCGGACCCATCGCGGCGCGTGAGCTGGCCGATGCGGAGCGCCTCCCGGCCGACTACGTCGAGCAGATCCTGTTGCGCCTGCGCCGGGCCGGGCTGGTGGAGAGCGTTCGGGGCGCCAAGGGCGGGTACTTCCTCGCCCGGCAGCCATCGGCGATTTCGGTGCGGGACGTCATGACGGCGTCCGAGCATCAGACCTTCGAGATCAACTGTGAGACCCATCCGGTGGATGCGGAGCGATGTAGCCCCGACTCCACGTGCAGCATCAGGCCGGTCTGGCATGCCCTGCAGCAGCGGGTGGACAATCTGCTGGCGGGCATCTCCCTGGCCGATCTGATGAAGGAGGAGACGCAGGTGCACCAGTTGGTCGGGATCTCGTCGGCGAGTTAGCCAGGCTCGAACGAGCATGCGCGTGAGCCCGACCGGCCGGTCGGGTTTTTCGTTTTGGAGGAGTCCATGACCGCTGTACGGGAGCTCTCCCTCACCAAGGAGCCCGCCCTGTGGGGGCTGGTGGGGAACACACCTCTGGTGCCGGTCCAGCTCGGCGGAAGCGGGCGCGGCCGCCTCTGGCTCAAGGCCGAGTGGCTCAATCCCGGTGGGAGCGTGAAGGACCGCGCCGCGCGCGCCATTCTGCGCGATGGTCTCGCTCGGGGTGAGCTACCGGGCAAGCGGCTGCTGGACGCCTCGAGCGGGAACACCGGCATCGCCTACGCCATGCTGGGCGCCGCCGCCGGGGTGCGAGTGACCATCTGCCTGCCCGGCAACGCCAGCCCGGAGCGCTGGGCACTCCTGAAGGTGTACGGCGCCGAGGTGGTAGTCACCGATCGGATGGAGGGCACCGAAGGCGCGGCACGGCGGGCGCGGGAATTGGCGGAAGCGGGGCCCGACAAGTACTTCTACGCCGATCAGTACAGCAATCGGGCCAACCCTCAGGCCCATCGGGAGACCACCGGCCCGGAGCTCTGGGCCCAGACCGGCGGCCGACTAACCCATTTCGTGGCCGCGATGGGCACTACGGGAACCATGATGGGCACCGGAAGCTTTCTGAAGGAGAAGAATCCGGCGATCACCCTGGTAGGCGTGCAGCCGGATTCCCCGTTCCATGGGTTGGAGGGCTTGAAGCACTTCCCGACCACGGCACAACCACCGGCGCTGTACGATCCGTCGGTGCCCGACAAGGTGGCGGAGATCCCGACCGAGACGGCAGACAAGACGGCCAGGTGGCTCGCCCGGGAGTCCGGGCTCCTGGTCGGATGGTCCGCCGGGGCAGCGGTGGCCGCCGGACTGGATGTGCTGGGGAGGGAACCGGATGCCCAGGTGGTGGTGATCGGCTGCGACACCGGCACCCGCTACATCAGCGAGCCGCACCGCTGGGCGGATCGATGACGCTGCGGGTATCGGAAGGACTGCTGGGCGAGGTCCGGCGCCATGGAGAGGGCGCTTATCCGGCGGAGTGTTGCGGGGCGCTGGTGGGGCGCGTGTCCGAGAGCGGAACCAAGGAAGTCGTACGCCTCGCGCCGGCAGTGAACCGGCGGACCGACGACCCGCACCGCTATCTGATCGCGCCGGACGATCTGCGACGTCTCGAGGCGGAGCTCCGACTCGAAGGGCTCGAGATCGTGGGCTATTATCATTCGCATCCGGACCATCCCGCGGTGCCATCGGGCTACGACACCGAGCACGCCTGGCCCTGGTACAGCTATCTGATCGTGCGGGTGGAGCGCGGTCGGGGGCGAGAAGCGGCGAGCTGGACCTTGGACGACGAGCAGCCGCGCCTGCGCCCCGAATCACTCGAAGTGCTCAGCGAGGTGTGACCATGTCGGTGACCGTGAGCATCCCCACGCCCCTCCGCAGCTTCACCGGAGGCCGCGACGCCGTGGTCCTCAGCGGCGAGACCGTGGGGGAGGTGATCGACGGGCTTCTGGCCACCCATACCGGCCTCAAGCGGCATCTGGTGCAGGATGACGGGCGGCTGCGGAATTTCGTGAACCTCTACCTCAACGACACCGACATCCGGCAGCTCGATTCCACCGATACGCCGGTGCGCGAGGGCGACGTGCTCACCATCGTGCCCAGCATCGCGGGCGGCCGGCCGGCGGTGGAGACCGAGCTTCCCAAGCTTTCCCACGCTGAAGTGCTGCGGTACTCGCGTCACCTGCTGCTGCCGGAGGTCGGGGTCGAGGGGCAGCGCAAGCTCAAGGCAGCCCGGGTGCTCACCATCGGGGCCGGCGGACTGGGCTCGCCCCTGTCGCTCTACCTCGCGGCGGCCGGGGTCGGCACCATCGGCATCGTGGACTTCGACGTGGTGGACCTCACCAATCTCCAGCGGCAGATCGTCCACGGCACGGCCACCCTGGGCCGCCCCAAGCTGGAGTCGGCCAAGGCGCGGCTCACCGACCTGAATCCCAATCTCAACGTCGAGAGCCACGAGGCCCGACTCACCAGCGAGAACGCGCTGGAGATCGTCCGGGAGTACGACATCGTGGTGGATGGGACCGATAATTTCCCGACCCGGTACCTGGTGAACGACGCCTGTGTCCTGCTCGACAAGCCCAACGTCTACGGCAGCATCTTCCGGTTCGAGGGACAGGCTTCGGTTTTCTACGCCAAGCAAGGTCCCTGCTACCGCTGCCTCTATTCCGAGCCGCCGCCTCCGGGATTGGTGCCCAGCTGCGCGGAAGGCGGAGTCCTCGGCGTGCTTCCCGGGATCATCGGGAGCATCCAGGCCCTGGAGACGATCAAGCTCATCATCGGCGCCGGAGATTCCCTCATCGGCCGGCTGGTGCTCTTCGACGCGCTCAAGCTGCGCTTCCGGGAGCTCAAGCTCCGGAAGGACCCGGATTGCCCGATCTGCGGCGACAACCCGACCATCAAGGAGCTGATGGACTACGAGGCCTTCTGCGGAATCGGCGCGGCCCCGGCCTACCAGGGGCCGGAGGTCGTGGCGGAACAGCTCAAGCAGGAGCGCGACGAGAAGGGCGACCAGCTCCTGCTGATCGACGTGCGCGAGCCGCATGAATGGGAGATCGCCCACATCGAAGGCGCGCGGCTGATCCCCCTGGGACAGCTCCCCGACCGATTGGGCGAGCTCGACGGCCACGCCGAGATGGTGACCTACTGCCACAAGGGCTCGCGCTCGATGAAGGCGCTGGAGATTCTGCGCGGCGCCGGCTTCGGCAAGGTGCGGAGCCTCGCCGGCGGTGTGGACGCGTGGGCGAGCAGGGTGGAGCCGGGGATGGCTAGGTATTGACGGGCGGTCGCCCGCCACACCGTACCCGACCCGGCGGTCCCCCGCGTTTCCATCTCCGCCCGGCGGTTAGGCGGTCAGTTGCTCCGAGAGCGGTCAGTTGCTCCGAGAAATGAACGACCCTCCAGTGTCCACGGACACCGGAGGGTTGTCTTCTTCGCGGCACCTGACCGCCTGACCGCCGGCGGGGTGGGTCGGGTGCAGTGCCGAAGGCGGGACTCGAACCCGCACGGGCTTGCGCCCACTGCGCCCTGAACGCAGCGCGTCTACCAGTTCCACCACTTCGGCGAAGGGCGCAAGCTAGTCCGATTATCAGTGCGGGTCAACGGTTTGCGCCGCGGCGACGGGCCCTGACTATTACACCTTCAACTGGTTCAGGCATCCGGGCGTGAGGCCCTTGGGGTGATTCAACGGGACCGCCCGACTGCCTGACCGCCTGACCGCCCTCGTTGACCCTCTCGAAGTGGTGGCCTATCCTTTGCTTAGGATCCCTACGTGAGCCCCGATTCATCCCCCCCGGCCGAGCGCCGAAAGTCGGTCGCCAGGAACCCCAAGGCGACCCACGACTACCACATCCTGGAGACCTGGGAGTCGGGTATCGTGCTCACCGGCACCGAGGTCAAGTCGTTGCGCAACGGCAAGGCGTCCATCAAGGAGGCCTATGCCCGGGTGCACAAGGGCGAGGTGTTTCTCGAGGGCATGAACATCACCCAGTACGAGCAGGGCAACCGCTACAACCACGACCCGGTGCGATCCCGAAAGCTCCTGCTGCACCGCCGCGAGATCGAGAAGCTGATCGGCTCGGTGGAGCAGAAGGGACTCACCCTGATCCCTCTGGAGCTCTACTTCCGGAACGGCCGTGCGAAAGTGGTTCTGGCACTCGGTCGCGGTAAGAAGCTTCACGACAAGCGCGAGACGCTCAAGCGCCGGGTGTCCGAGCGCGAGGCGGCCCGGGACGTGGCCCGGGGACTCTCGCGCGCCGCGAGGGAACCCCGGTGATCGGCACCCTGGCCCTGATCACCACTCTCAGCCTGGGGGCGCCGGACCAGATCACCGTCACCGGTGCCGCCGGAGACATCAGGGTTCCGGTTCGGGTGGATCCCCTGGGCGCACCGGTCATCCCCGCGGGACAACTGCTCGCCGCGATCGACGGCAGCCTTCGCATGTCCGACGGGTGGGCCGACGTGACGGTGGCCCGCCAGCCGTTCCGGTTTCTCGTGGGCGCGCCGCTGTATGTGTTCAGCAGCCAGCTTCAGCCGCTGGCCAGCCCGGTCTGGCTCTCTCGCGACACCCTCTACCTTCCGTTTCAATTCATTTCGGAGATCCTGCCCTATTTCCTGGGCGAGCGCTATCGCTACGACGCGCGCGCGGCACGGCTGGAGGACGTCTACCGCAAGGGCGGGGTGGCCAAGGCATCCAAGCCGGTCGAGCGGCTCCCTAACGGTCTCCGCACCGGCCACGTGGTGACGATCGACCCCGGCCACGGGGGTGTAGACCCGGGCAATCCGGGCACCTACTTTCCCCGCGGCGTCCGCGAGAAGGACGTGACTCTCCAAGTCGGGCTGCTGTTGCGGGAGGAGCTGCGGGAGCGCGGGGTCGGCATCCGGATGACCCGAACGACCGATACGCTCATCGACCTGAGTGACCGCGGCGGGTTCTGTACCGCCGCCTGCGATCTCTTCGTGAGTCTGCACGTCAACTCGCTCGTTCGGCGGCGCGGCTATACCGAGGTTCGCGGCTTCGAGACCTACTTCCTCGCCGAGGCGCGGACCGAGGACGCAGCCAGGGTGGCCAAGATGGAAAACGAAGCGGTGCGCTTCGAGACCGGTGAGTCCGAAGCCGGCATGACCGGCGGGCTCGATTTCATCCTGAAGGATCTCCAGCTGAACGAACACCTGCGCGAATCGGCCCGCGCGGCGGAGCTGGTGCAGAAGAAGCTCCGTACGGTGCACACCGGCATGGACCGCGGCGTGAAGCAGGCGGGCTTCATGGTGCTCACCACGGCGCGTCGGCCGGCCATCCTGATCGAGCTCGGGTACAGCACCAACCCGGAGGACGGGCGCTATCTCACCTCGCGGCGCAGCCAGCGCACCATGGCCGCGGCGATCGCGGATGCCATCGTGGCCTATCTCAAGGACTACGAACGCAAGACCGGCGGGGCCGAGGCCGGAGGCGGGCGGTGAGAGCGTCGCGGGCCTGGGTCCTACCGCTGGTTGTCGCTCTGCTGGCCGGCTGTGTCTACTACAACGGCATGTACAACACCAAGCGGCTCGCCGGCTCGGCCCGAAAGGCCGAGCGCGACGGTCGGACGTTCGAGGCCAAGAACCTCTGGGGCCAGGTCATCACCCGTGCCGATACCCTGGTCGCCCGCCATCCCGACAGCAAGTATGTGGATGAGGCACTGGTGCTGAAGGGCGTCGCGCTCTCCCGCCTCAACCAGTGCGAGGAGGCGGTGGCTCCGCTGGGGCGGCTGTCGCTGCTTCCGCCGGACGACGACGTGGCCGAAGAGGCCTCGCTGGCGCTGGGCCGCTGCCAACTGCAGCTGGGCGATCCCCGCCTGGCCGAGCCTCTCTTCGCCCGGGTGATCGAGAGCAAGGATGCCGTGCGTCGACGGGAGGCCCGGCTGCTGCTGGCACAGGCCCTCAGGACCACCGGCCGGCAACAGGAGGCCGTGGCGGCCATCGCAGGGCTGCGCGACCCCCGCGCCTCCAACGAGCGACTGCTGGCGCTGGCGGGTGGGCGTCAGCGCAAGGCCGCGCTCGCCCTCGCCGACTCGATGCTCGCCAACCATGACAGCACGATCCGCTGGGATACGTTGGTCGTCACGGTCGGCCGGGAGGATCCGATGACCGCCTCGGCGCTGGTGGACCGGGTGGTGCGCCGCCCGGGCCTCCAGCCGGCTGCTCGAGCCCGCCTCTACCTCGAAGATGGAGTCCGTCTCGCGGCGGTGGACTCAGCTGGTGCGGAGGCTCGATGGCGTCAGGCCGCCCAGGCCGACAGCGTGGGAGACGCTGGGGAACGGGCGCGCCTGCGGCTCACGCGCTTGCGGCTCACCCGGGGCACGTCGGTCGCCGACCTCCCCCCCGTCGCCGGGGAGCTCGACCAGCGGATCCAGGGAGAGAGCGGCCTGAAGGGCGAGGCCATGCAGCTCCGTGAATCGGTCAAGCGTATTCTCGCCGCGAGCGACTCCGCAGCCGCTGGAGCCGCTCAGGCCGATCTCCGCCTGTTCCTCGCGGCCGAGACCGCGCGCGACTCTCTGGCCGCTCCGGCGCTGGCCGCCTCACTCTTCCGGATGATCGTCGAGACCATGCCGGATTCGCCCTATGCACCCAAGGCGATCCTCGCCGGTCAGGCCCTGGATCCGGTGTGGGGAGCGTCGGCCCTGCCGATGCTGGAGCAGCGCTACGCCACCAGCCCCTATGTCGCCTTCCTCCAGGGAGTGGAGCCGTACGGCTATCGCGAGCTGGAGGACTCGCTCCAGCGCTTCGCGGTCGCCGCCGCCGCCACTCTGCAACCCGCCGTGCCTCGGCCGTCCGGGGTCCGGGAGACCCGACGCGAACGGCGCGACTCCATATCGCGGCCCCGGCGCACCCTCGAGCCGTGAGGGCCGCGGACACCGGTCTCTCCCGTACCGTCTTCGGCCGTTCCTTTCAGAACCCGATCCTCCTCGCGGCCGGCACCGCCGGCTTCGGCCGGGAGCTGGATGGCATCGTGGATCTCGATCGGCTCGGCGGGCTGGTCACGAAGGCGGTTTCCCTCGAGCCTCGGGCCGGCAATCGGCCGCCCCGGGTAGCCGAGTTCCGCGGCGGGATGCTCAACTCCGTGGGGCTGGCCAATCCCGGCCTTCAGGCGGTGCGCGCCAGCCATCTCCCCTGGCTGGCGGCTCACCTGCG
Organism: Gemmatimonadales bacterium; assembly: GCA_036556625.1. Taxonomy (GTDB): domain Bacteria; phylum Gemmatimonadota; class Gemmatimonadetes; order Gemmatimonadales; family GWC2-71-9; genus CAVVWJ01. The sequence continues at coordinate 30,469 of DATBJC010000087.1, read as the reverse complement.
CCGAGCTCACGTCCTGGTCAACGTGGTGGGGTTCACCGTCGAGGAGTACGCCAACGTGGTCTCCGGCCTGGACGGCCTGCCGGGGGTCGCGGGGTTCGAGCTCAATCTCTCGTGTCCCAACACCTCGGCCGGCGGGATCGAGTTCGGGGCCAGTGCCGATTGCGTCGCGCGAATCGTGTCGCTCTGTCGGAGTCGCACCCGATTCCCGCTGGTCGCCAAGCTGTCACCGGTGCTTCCCGACATCGCCGGCATGGCCCTGGTGGCCCGGGATGCCGGGGCGGATGGCATCACGGTGGTCAATACGTTTCCCGGTGTGATCTATTCGGAGGACGGTCTCCCCCGGCTCGGCAACGGCAACGGCGGCGTGAGCGGACCGGCCTTGCTCCCCATCGGAGTACTGGCGGTAGCCCGGGTGGTCGAGCGGACCAATGAAATGCCGGTCATCGGCGTCGGCGGGGTGCGCTCAGCGGAGGACGTGCGGCAGTATCTCACGGTCGGCGCATCGCTGGTGGCGATCGGCACCGGAGCGCTCGCCGACCCCCGTCTGCCGGAACGGATCGTGCATGACCTGGAGCGCTCCGGTGGCTGAGGTCATCCTCGCGCTGGACCTGCCCAACGGCACTGAGGCCTGGCGCCTGCTCGACCGGGTGCCGGATGCGCGGTGGGTGAAGGTGGGATCCATTCTGATGACCCGGGAAGGCGCCCCCTTCGTGCGCGAGCTGATCGGACGCGGCTATCAGGTGTTTCTCGATCTGAAGTGGCACGACATTCCCAACACCGTGGCCGGTGCGGTCATGGCCGCTCGGGAGCTGGGGGTCTCGATGGCCACCGTGCACGCGATTGGAGGACGGAGCATGATGGAAGCTGCCGCGGTGGCCGCGGGCGGTGACCTGGCGCTCGTCGGGGTCACCATCCTGACCTCGCACGATGCCGCGTCCTACGGACGCTCCGTGGGCCGCCGAGAAGCGAACCTGGCCGACGAGACAGTGCGCCACGCGAAGGAGGCGGCCGGGGCCGGTCTCTCCGGTGTGGTGTGTTCCCCGATCGAGGTCACCTGGGTTCGGCAGGTCCTGCCCGACGACGCGCTGATCGTGGTGCCCGGCATCCGGCGCCAGGGCGAGGTCGCGGGCGACCAGGTGCGAACCGCCACCGCCACGGAAGCGGTGCGGGCCGGAGCCACCCATCTGGTGGTGGGCCGTCCGGTGCTTCAGGCAGCCGATCCCGCTCTCGCGCTGCGAGGCTTCTACCAGGAGGCAGGTTGCCTCTCCTCCTGATCCTCCTCTCGTTGCTGTGGGTGCCTCCCGCTGCCGCGGTCCAGCGGAACGCGCTGGCTGATGCCGCCGAGCAGGCACGGCAGGCGTGGTTCGCCCATGACGCCAGGGGGCTGGTGGCCGATGCTCCCCAGCTACTGGTGCAGCTGCCCGGTGCCGACCCTTCGATCGCGCTGGGGCCGGCCCAGGCCGCCGCGCTGCTGGCGGATTTCATGGTGCAGGGCCAGGAGGTGGAGACCGAGGTGCGGGCGGCGAAAGAAGTGGAGCCTGGGCGGGGCTATGTGGAGCTCCGCCGCCGCTACCGGATCGCGGGCACCCAGGATGTTCGCAGCCAGAGCCTGCTGCTGGGGTATCGCCTGCTGCGGACCGGCTGGCGCCTGGTCGAGCTGCGGGTGGTAGGCTAGCCTCGACCGGCCGCAGTCCTCCTAAGCCCTCTTGGCCCCCGCACTTGCATGCCCTCCGGCTCTCCGGTATATTTGCAAGCTAGCCCTTAACCGGCCCGGAGCAGCGCGTGAAGGTTCGTTCCAGCGTCAAGCCGATCTGCGAGCACTGTAAAGTCGTCAAGCGAAACGGCGTCACTCGCATCATCTGCAAGCGCAATCCCAAGCACAAGCAGCGGCAAGGCTGATCAATGGCACGCATCGCAGGCGTGGATCTCCCGCGCGAAAAGCGGGTCGAGATCGCGCTCACCTACATCTTCGGCATCGGCCGTCCCACCAGCAGCCGCATTCTCGGTGAGACCGGCGTCAACCCCGACACCCGGGTTCGCGATCTCTCGGATGCCGAGGTGGCTCGGCTGCGCCAGATGATCGAGCGCTCGGTCAAGGTGGAAGGGGCGCTCCGCACCGAAGTCGCCATGAACATCAAGCGGCTGATGGATATCGGCAGCTACCGCGGCATGCGTCACCGCCGGGGTCTGCCGGTTCGGGGTCAGCGCACTCACACCAACGCGCGCACCAAGAAGGGGCCGCGTCGGGCCATCGCCGGCAAGAAGAAAGTGACCAAGAAGTAAGATGACTGCTCCTACGCCGCCCTCTACGCCCGCGCCGGTCAAGGCGCCCGGCGTCAAGCGCTCGAAGAAGGTCGTCGACTCCGAGGGCATCGCCCACATCTCGGCGACGTTCAACAACCTGCTGATCACCATCACCGACATGCGGGGCAACGCGCTCGCCTGGGGGTCGGCCGGCAAGGCCGGATTCAAAGGCTCCAAGAAGTCCACGCCGTTCGCCGCCACCGTCGCCGCCGAAAACTGCGGCCGGGAGGCGATGAACCTCGGCCTGCGCCGGGTGCACGTTCGGGTGCAGGGCCCGGGCAGCGGCCGCGAATCGGCCATTCAGGCGCTCGCCTCGGTCGGGCTCCGGGTGGTGTCGATCCGCGACGTGACCCCGATCCCGCACAACGGCTGTCGCCCGCCGAAGAAGCGCCGGGTCTAACGCTCTGACTGACGTGACCATGACCATTGATCTGACCGGGTTGGTCCGCCCTCATCTCGTCGAGATGACCAAGCGTGATGACAACCCCAATGCCGCCGAGTTCCGCCTGCAACCGCTGGAGCGCGGCTTCGGCTACACCCTGGGTAACTCACTCCGCCGGCTGCTCCTCTCCTCGCTGCGGGGCAGCGCGGTCTGGGGCTTCCGCCTGGATGGCGTGGTGCACGAGCACCAGACCGTTCAGGGGGTGCTGGAGGACGTCCACCAGATCGTGCAGCGGCTCAAGTCGCTGACCCTGGTCCTCGCCGACGACGTGGACGACGCCGTTCTCCACATCCGCCGCGAGGGCGCGGGGGCGGTCTACGCCCGCGACATCCAGGAGCACGGCTCGGTCTCCATCAAGAATCCCGACCACCTGCTGTTCACGCTCCAGGACGACCGCGAGGTCAGCATGGAGCTGTACGTGAACAAGGGCCGCGGATACGTGGAGGCCGAGATGCACCCGGCCGACCGCTCGCTCCCGGTGGACTTGGTCCGGATTGACGCCATCTACAATCCGGTGCGCCGCGCCAATTTCGCGGTGGCCGAGACTCGCGTGGGCCAGCGCACCGACTACGACCGGCTCACCGTCCAGGTCGAGACCAACGGCACCATCACGCCGGAAGACGCCATCGCCTACGCGGCCGCGCTCTCTCAGGTCCACTTCCAGTACTTCGTGGACTTCGGCAAGGTCCCCACGATGCGGGATCAGGGCGGGCCTCCCGGCACGCCCGGGGGCAGCAACCTGCGGCAGCGCCTTGCCCGGCCGATCGACGACTTCGGTCTCTCGGTCCGGTCACTCAATTCGCTGAAGAACTCCAACATCCGGACCCTGAAGGACCTGGTGGAGTTCTCCGAGGACGACCTGCTCAAGGTGAAGAACGTCGGCGAGAAGGCGCTGAGTGAGATCGCCGAGCTGCTGCAGCGCGAAGGGCTCAACTTCGGGATGGGATTCGAGGAGACCGACGGCGAGCTGCGCGTCGTGCGGCCCGGCGTCGCTCCGGCGGCTCAGCCCTCGGCGGGTACCGGAGAGCTCTGATGCGTCATCGTGCCAAGGGCCGCCAGCTCTCCCGCACTTCGAGCCACAAGCGGGCGCTGCTCAACAACATGGCGGCCAGCTTGTTCGAGCACGGCCGGGTGGTCACCACCGAGGCCAAGGCCAAGGAGCTGCGGCCGTTCGCGGAGAAGCTGATCACCCTGGCGCGCCGGGGCGATCTCCACGCGCGACGCCTGGTGGAGCGCCGGATCAAGGACCGCGAGACGCTGGGCAAGCTCTTCAGCGAGATCGGCCCGCGGTTCGCCGCGCGGCCCGGGGGCTACACCCGCATCCTCAAAATGGGCCACCGGCCCGGCGACGGCGCGGACATCGCGCGGATCGAGTTGCTCTCCGAGTGACCGCCGCCATGCCGGCCGGAACGACGAAGGGGACCCACTCGGGTCCCCTTTTTTTGAACTGCCTCGCCTCAGGTTTAGCCGACAGGCTGTGGCGTCCGTGGGGCCTTCACCACCCGGTTACTCTTCAGGCACTGCGTGCACACCCGCACCCGCCGGGGCGCTCCCTCCACCAGGATCCGCACGGTCTGGAGGTTCGGGTACCAGCGGCGCTTGGTCCGGTTGTTCGCATGGCTGACATTGTTGCCGGTGACCGGTCCCTTGCCACAGACGGTGCACACCCGCGCCATAAGCTCCATCCTTCACGTTGTCGTTGGGTTGCGCCGGAACCCCTAAACGTAACTCTGGGAGCAGCATGAGACAACCCGGCAGGGTATCACCGCATGCCTAAGGCGCTCATCACCGGTGTCACCGGCCAGGACGGCTCCTACCTGGCTGAGTTCCTCCTCGACAAAGGCTACGAGGTGGTCGGTATGGTCCGGCGGACCAGCCATCACAGCTACGAGCGGATCGAGCATCTGCTGGACCGGATCGAAGTGGTGGCGGCCGACCTGCTGGACCAGCATTCATTGACCGTGGTGCTCCAGGACACTCGGCCGGACGAGGTCTACAACCTCGCGGCCCAGTCCTTCGTTCCCACCTCCTGGAACCAGCCGGTGCTCACCGGTGAGTTCACCGCGCTGGGTGTAACCCGGATTCTCGAGGCGATCCGGCTGGTGCACCCCCGGGCCCGGTTCTACCAGGCCAGCTCGTCGGAGATGTTCGGCAAGGTCACCCAGAGCCCCCAGTCAGAGACTACCTCGTTCTATCCTCGGTCGCCCTATGGCGTGGCGAAGGTGTACGGCCACTGGATCACGGTCAACTACCGCGAGTCCTACGATCTCTTCGCCGTGAGCGGGATTCTCTTCAATCACGAGTCTCCCCGCCGGGGCATCGAGTTCGTCACCCGCAAGGTCACCGACGGCGTAGCCCGCATCAAGCTCGGCCTGGCCCGGGAGCTCCATCTCGGCAACCTGGACTCCAGGCGGGACTGGGGCTTCGCCGGCGATTACGTGGAGGCCATGTGGCTGATGCTCCAACAGCCCGAGCCACATGACTACGTGGTGGGCACCGGCGAGACCCATAGCGTGCGCGAGCTGGCTGAGCTGGCGTTCGGTCATGTCGGGCTGGACTATCGCCAGCACGTGGTGAGCGATCCGCGCTTTCACCGGCCGGCGGAAGTGGACCTTCTCCTCGCCGACCCGGCGAAGGCTCGCCGGCAGCTCGGCTGGAAGCCCAAGGTGAGCTTTGCGGAGCTGATCGCGATGATGGTGGACGCCGACCTCGCCAGGCTCTCGGAGGCGCCCCGTCGGTGAAGGTGCTCGTGACCGGCGCCGACGGCTTCGTGGGTCGGCACCTGGTGCGGCAGCTGGGACGGGAAGGGCATCGAGTCGTCGCCGCGTGCCGGCCTCACGGGCCAGCGGCGGATTGGAAGAACGGAGCTGTGACCGTCGTGCCGCTGGAGCTCACCGACCAGAGCTCGGTGCGCGCCGCGCTCGAGACGGAGCCCGATGCCGTGGTGCACCTCGCCGCGGTGGCCTCGAACCGTGAGGCCCTGGCGGACCCGGTCTGGGCCTGGACCGTGAACGCGGCAGGCACCGCGCGGCTGGCCGAGGAACTGGGTCGGCGTCGGAGCGAGGGGAGGACGGGGGCACGTCTGCTGCTGGTCTCCAGTGGGGAAGTCTATGGGCCGGGCAGCGCGGCGCCACGTCGGGAGTCGGATCCGATCGCGCCGGCCTCTCCCTACGCGGCCAGCAAGGCGGGTGCTGAGCTGGCGGTGATGGAAGTCTGGCGCCGCACCGGCCTGCCCGTGGTGATCGCCAGGCCGTTTACCCACACCGGTCCGGGGCAAGAGACCCGATTCGTCCTTCCCGCCTTCGTCGAGCGGATGCGGGAGGCCAAGGCGACGGGTATCAGGAGGGTCCGGAGCGGCAACCTGGCGCCGATCCGCGACCTGCTCGACGTTCGCGACGTGGTCGCGGCGTATCTCCTGCTGCTCGGATCGGGTGAGGTGGGGGAGATCTACAATGTGTCGCGGGGGGAAGGGTGCTCGGTGGGCGAGCTCTTCGAGCGGCTCGCCAGGCTGATCGGAGCCGGAGTGGAGCCGGAAGTCGAGCCCTCGCTGGCCCGCCCGAGCGATATCCCTCACCTTGTGGGGGATTCCACCAAGCTGCGGCGCACCACTGGATGGACGCCCGCTCGCTCACTGGAGCAGACTCTACGGGGACTGGTTGATGCCGAAGCGGACTGACCTGGAGACCATCCTGCTGATCGGCTCGGGGCCCATCGTGATCGGGCAGGGCGCCGAGTTCGACTACTCCGGCACCCAGGCGGTCCGCGCGCTGAAGGAGGAGGGCTACCGGGTGGTCCTGGTCAACTCCAACCCGGCCACGATCATGACCGACCCCGAGCTGGCGGATCGGACCTACATCGAGCCGGTCACGCCGGAGTGGGTGGCCAAGGTCATCGAGCGGGAGCGCCCCGATGCGCTGCTGCCGACGATGGGAGGCCAGACCGCGCTCAACGTCGCCATGGCGCTGGAGCGCGACGGCACGCTGGCCCGCTTCGGCGTGGAGCTGATCGGCGCCAACGAGCGGGCCATCCGCACCGCCGAGGATCGCGAGGAGTTCGCCGCGGCGATGCGCCGCATCGGCCTCGCCACGCCCCAGGGGCGGACCGTTCGCGGCGTGGACGACGGCCTGGCGGTAGTGGAGGAGATCGGGTATCCGGCCATCCTGCGCCCCTCCTTCACCCTGGGAGGCACCGGCGGCGGCATCGCCTACAACGTCGAGGACTTCGAGGAAATGCTGCTCCGAGGCCTGGAGCTCTCCCCGGTGCACTCCGTGCTGGTGGAGCGCAGCGTCATCGGGTGGAAGGAGTACGAGCTCGAGGTGATGCGCGACGGCGCCGACAACGTCGTGATCGTCTGCTCGATCGAGAACTTCGATCCCATGGGCGTCCACACCGGCGACTCCATCACGGTGGCGCCGGCCATGACGCTCACCGACCGGGAGTACCAGGTGATGCGCGACTCGGCGATTCGCATCATCCGGGAGATCGGAGTCGCGGCCGGCGGCTGCAACATCCAGTTCGCGGTGAACCCGGCGACCGGCGAGCAGCTGGTCATCGAGATGAACCCCCGGGTGTCCCGCTCGTCCGCGCTCGCCTCGAAGGCGACCGGCTTCCCCATCGCGCGGATCGGCGCCAAGGTGGCGGTGGGCTATCGGCTGGACGAGCTGCCCAACGACATCACCCGGACCACGCCGGCCTCCTTCGAGCCGGTGCTCGACTACGTGGTCGTGAAGATCCCCCGCTTCGCCTTCGAGAAATTTCCCACGGCGGATCCCACGCTCACCACCCAGATGAAGTCGGTCGGCGAGGTGATGGCCATCGGGCGGACCTTCAAGGAAGCGTTTCAGAAGGGGCTCCGGGGGCTCGAGGCCGACCGAAGCGGATGGGTGCTGGGTGCCACGCCGGTTGACGACCGGCTCCAGGACGACTCGCTACCGTCGGTCCTCGCCGCCATCCGCACGCCGACGCCCGAGCGAGTCTTCCAGATCAAGCGCGCGCTTCAGCTGGGTGCCTCGGTGGACGAGATCGCGGAGCGGAGTGGGATCGACCCCTGGTTTCTGGATCAGCTCGCCGAGCTGGTCGAAGGGGAGCGGGAGTGGACCGGCGGTCCGGCGGTCCGGCGGTCCGGCGGTCCGGCGGAGGGGAATGGGGCGGCGGATGTGGGGCTCCTCCGCAGGATGAAACGGCTCGGGTTCTCCGACCGGCAGCTCGCCGACCTCCGCGGCGTTCAGGAGGGCGAGATTCGCGCGCTCCGACAGCGTCTCGGGGTGCGGCCGGCGTACAAGGTGGTGGATACCTGCGCGGGCGAGTTTCCGTCGGCCACGCCGTACCTCTACTCCTCCTACGACGAGGAGAACGAGGCACAGGCCTCGGGCGATCGCACGGTGATGATCCTGGGGAGCGGACCCAATCGGATCGGTCAGGGGGTCGAGTTCGACTACCTCTGCGTGCGCGCGGCGATGGCCTTCCGCGAGATGGGCTACCGGACCGTGATGGTGAACTCCAATCCGGAGACGGTGTCCACCGACTTCGACATCTCCGACGCGCTCTACTTCGAGCCGCTCACGCTGGAGGATGTGCTCGAGATCGTCCACATCGAGCAACCCCTGGGCGTGGTGGTCCAGCTGGGCGGGCAGACGCCGCTGCGGCTGGCGCGCGCGCTGGAGAAGGAGGGAGTCCGGCTCCTCGGCACCTCGTCCGAAGCGATCGATCTGGCGGAGGACCGGGGACGCTTCGAGGCGCTGACCCGGAAGCTGGGCGTGGCCCAGCCGCCCAGCGGGGTGGCGCACTCGGTGGAGGAAGCGCTGGCCGTGGCCGGCCGGGTGAGCTATCCGGTCCTGGTGCGGCCATCCTATGTCCTGGGCGGCCGGGCGATGGAGATCGTGTACGACGACGCCTCGCTCCGCAGCTACTTCGCCCGCGCGGCCCGGGTGGCACCCGAGCACCCGGTGCTGATCGACAGCTTCCTGGAGGACGCCTTCGAGGCCGACGTGGACGCCATCGCCGATGGCACCCGCTGCGTCATCGGCGGGGTGATGCAGCACATCGAGGACGCCGGCATCCACTCGGGGGATTCCGCCTGCGTACTGCCGCCGTATCTCATCACCGAGGCCCAGGTGGAGGAGATGCGGGGATACACCCGCGCCTTCGCCGAGCGCCTGGGGGTGGTGGGCCTGCTCAACGTGCAGTACGCCATCAAGGGTGGCGTGGTGTACGTGCTGGAAGTGAATCCGCGCGGCTCCCGCACCGTGCCGTTCGTGTCGAAGACGACGGGAGTGCCCCTGGCCAACCTCGCCGCGGCGGTCATGGTCGGCAGGACCCTGGAAGAACTGGGCCTCCAGGAGGACGTGATCCAGCCGTACGTCGCGGTGAAAGAGGCGGTGTTTCCCTTCGGCAAGCTGGCCGGGGTGGACCTGGTGCTGGGGCCGGAGATGCGTTCGACCGGTGAGGTCATGGGCATCGCGGACTCGTTCGGGATGGCGTTCGCCAAGGCGCAGATCTCGGCCGACGGCGCGCTGCCGCTGGAAGGCGCCGTCTTCGTGACGGTGAACGACCACGACAAGGCCAACGTGGTGCCCATCGCGCGCCGGTTCCACGGGCTGGGCTTCCGGCTGTTCGCCACCGAGGGGACGGCCCGGTATCTCCGCGCCCGGGGGATCCCGGCGGAGCGGGTGCTCAAGGTTCACGAGGGGCGGCCGAATGCGATCGACCTGCTGGTGTCGGAGCGGGTCCAGCTCCTGATCAACACGCCGCTGGGCAAGCTGACCCAGCAGGACGACTACGCCATCCGCCGCGCGGCGCTGCAGCACCGGGTTCCCTACACCACGACGCTCTCCGCCGCTTCCGCGGCCTGCGATGCCATCATCGCGCTCCGAAGCCGGGCCGGCGAGGTGCGGGCACTCCAGGAGTGGCACGTGCTCGCCAGGGAGATGTCCGCCGAGTGGACCGGTTGAGCGCGCGGGATCCCGGTTTCGCGGCCGCTGTGCGCGGTGCGATCCGGGGGCAGGTGCGCGAGGCGGAGCCGCTGGCGCGCTATTCGACCTATCGCATCGGCGGGCCGGCGACGGTGGTCTTTCCCTCGGTCGCTGAAGATGTGGCGATCGCGTTGCGGATGGCGCACCAGGGCGGGCTGCCATGGTTTGCGCTGGGCCTCGGATCCAACATCCTGCTTCCGGACGAGGGACTCGATGCCCTGGTCATCCGGGTGGGTAAAGGGTTGGACCGATTGGACCAGGACGGGGACCGATGGATAGTCGGCGCGGGCCTCCCGGCGCCGCTCGCCGCCCGCCGGACCGCGGGCGCAGGCTATGCTGGGCTCCACATCTTCGTCGGAGTCCCCGGGAGCGTCGGCGGGGGCGTGTACATGAATGCCGGGTGCCACGGAGGAGACTGGTCCGAGGTGGTGGAGTCGGTCACCGTGGTGGATCAAGAGGGATGCGACGCGGTGCTTACCCGCGCCAGTGTCCCCTTCACCTACCGCCGAAGCGGACTCGATGGGCGAGTGGTGGTCGAGACCGCGGTCCGGTTGCGCCCCGAGGAGCAACATCGGCTGGACGAGCAGATCACCGAGATGTTCGAGTGGCGGCAGAACGGCACGCCGTTCAATCAGCCCTGCTGCGGCAGTGTCTTCAAGAATCCGGCGGGCCCGAGTTGGAAGCGCGAGGGCGGGCCGCGCACCGCCGGCCAGCTCATCGAGGCGGCCGGTCTCAAGGGATACCGGGTTGGCGCGGCGGAGGTCTCACCCATGCACGCCAACTACTTCGTCAACACCGGCGGCGCCACCGCCGCGGACGTGCGGGCCCTGATCGAACAGGTCCAGCAGCGGGTGCAGGGCGAGTTCGGGGCGTTGCTGGAGCCGGAGGTAAAGTTGATTGGCACGAACGGCGAGTACTTGAACCCGGAGAAGCGTGAAACGTGAAGAGTCAAGCGGAGGAACTCCGATCGCCGCTGCGCTGCGCCCACTTCACCCTTACGCTTCACTGTTCAGTTGTTGTCCCCTCATCCGGTTCGGAGACATGCCCGGCTACTTCGCCCACCAATCCAGCTACATCGACGACGGCGCCGTGATCGGCGACGGGACCAAGATCTGGCACTTCTGCCACGTCATGCCCGGCGCCGAGATCGGCAAGGGGTGCAACCTGGGGCAGAACGTGGTGGTGATGGGCGGGACCCGCATCGGAAACAACGTCAAGATCCAGAACAACGTCTCCGTCTATCAGGGCGTCGAATTGGAGGACGACGTCTTCTGCGGGCCCAGCTGCGTGTTCACCAATGTGACCAACCCGCGCAGCCACGTCTCCCGAAAGACGGAGTACCGCCGCACGCTGGTCCGCCGGGGCAGCTCGATCGGGGCCAATGCCACCATCGTCTGCGGAGTGACCTTGGGTGAGTACAGCTTCATCGGGGCGGGGGCGGTAGTTCGAAGCGACGTGCCGGCCTATGCCCTGATGGTGGGAGTGCCCGCCCGGCGGGTGGGATGGATGTGCCAGTGCGGCGTGCGCTTACGGGTCCAGGATGGCCGCGCCACCTGTGTCGCCTGCGGCACCTCGTATGGGGAGCGGGACGGTCTGCTGGAGCAGATTGACCGCTCTGGTGACGGTGGCTAAGTTACACGGCCGCTGATGGTTCCACTTCTTTGCGCGCCCGTGGCCTGCCCGGCTCGAGCCGGCGCCCGGGCGCGCCTTCCACGTGAGGCTTCATCCCGAGGCCAAGGACAGGATTGGTGAACGTACCGCTGCTCGACCTGGTGGCCCAGTACCACGACATCAAGGACGAGGTGCTCCGGGCGATGCTGACGGTGGTCGAGCGCCAGGGCTTCATCATGGGGCCCGAGGTGGCCCGGCTGGAGGCGGAGGTCGCCAAGCTCTCGCAGGCGCGCCACGCCGTCGGGTGCGCCAGCGGCACCGATGCCCTCCTGCTACCGCTTCGTGCTTTGGATCTGGCACCGGGCGACGAAGTCATCACCACCGCGTTCACGTTCTTCGCCACGGCCGGTGCGATTCACAACGCCGGCGGCACGCCGGTCTTCGCGGACATCGATCCCGGCACGTTCAACATCTCTCCTCGGGCCATCGAGGACGCCATTACGCCCCGCACCCGGGGCATCATCGCGGTGCACCTGTTCGGACAGATGGCCGCCATGGAAGACCTGGTGCCCCTCGCGGCGCGGCACGGACTCGCCCTCATCGAAGACGCCGCGCAGGCGATCGGCGCCCGCCGGAACGTGCATGGCCAGTGGCGCCGTGCCGGCGAGCTGGGCACGGTGGGCACCTTCTCCTTCTTCCCCAGCAAGAACCTCGGCGGGTACGGTGACGGCGGGATGATGGTGACCCAGAACGACGGCCTGGCCGAGCGGCTTCGGCGCCTGCGCCTGCACGGGGGCGCCCGGCAGTACCACCATGACGAGGTCGGGTTCAACAGCCGGCTGGACACCCTCCAGGCTGCCGTGCTGCTGGCCAAGCTGCCCCATCTGGAGGCCTGGAGCCGGGCCCGGGCCGAGCGGGCGCGCCGCTACACCGAGGCGTTCACGCGACACGCGGAAGTCTGTGCTCCGTCGGTGGATCCGGCCAACCAGCACATCTTTCACCAGTACACCATCAGGGTGCCGCGCCGGAACGAGCTGCAGGCCCATCTCAAGGCCAAGGGCATAGGCCATGCCATCTACTACCCCCTGGCCCTGCACTTGCAGCCGTGCTTCGCCCACCTCGGCTACAAGCGGGGGCGATTGCCGGTGACCGAAGCCGCGATGGACTCGGTGATCTCGCTGCCGATCTATCCCGAGCTCGTCCCGGAGCAGCAGGACGCAGTGATCGACGCGGTACTCGGATTCTATGCCTGATCGGTAGGAGGACCCTGGATGGACATCGCGCAGGAGCTGGTCGGAAAGGCACAGCGCCGCGAGGCGCTGTTCGGCATCGTGGGGCTTGGATACGTCGGCCTTCCCCTGGCTGTGGAGCTGGCCAAGGCCGGCTACCGGGTGCTCGGCTTCGACATCAGCGAGCGGGTGGTGAATGGACTCAATGCCGGCCACTCGCACGTCAAGGACATCTCGGACGGCCAGCTCCGCGAGGCGCTCGAGGCGGACCGATTCGAGGCCACCACCGACATGACCCGGATGGGCGAGCCCGACGCGGTCTCCATCTGCGTGCCCACGCCGCTCTCCAAGTTCAAGGATCCCGACGTCAGCTTCATCGTGGCCGCGACCGAGTCGGTGAAGCAGACGCTGCGGCGGGGCCAGGCCATCATCCTCGAGTCCACCACCTATCCCGGCACCACCCGGGAGATTCTCCAGCCTGCGCTGGAGAGCACCGGCCTCAAGGTCGGGACCGATTTCTTCCTCGCGTTCAGCCCCGAGCGGGTGGATCCCGGCAATCCCACCTGGCAGACCCATAACACGCCGAAGGTCGTGGGGGGGATCACGGAACGCTGCACCCGGGTGGCTTGCGCCCTGTATCAGCCCGCGATCGAGCGGCTGGTTCCGGTCTCGACCACCGAGGCGGCCGAGCTGGTGAAGCTGCTGGAGAACACCTTCCGCAGCGTGAACATCGGACTGGTCAACGAGATGGCCATCGTGTGCGACAAGCTGGGAGTGGACGTCTGGGAGGTGATCGAGGCCGCCTCCACCAAGCCGTTCGGATTCATGAAATTCCTGCCCGGCCCCGGACTCGGCGGACACTGCATCCCGATCGACCCGCACTACCTCGCCTGGAAGATGCGGGGGCTCAACTACAAGACCCGGTTCATCGACCTCGCCGGCGAGCTGAACACCGAGATGCCGCTGTTCTGGGTTCGCAAGGTCGTGGAGGCCCTGAATCACCAGGCCAAGGCGGTGCGAGGGGCCTCGGTGCTGGTGCTCGGGGTAGCCTACAAGCGGGACATCGACGACATCCGTGAGAGTCCCGCCCTGGATATCATCCGCCTGCTGGAAGGCCAGGGCGCCCGAGTCACCTACTCCGATCCGCACGTGCCGTGCTTCTCGGAGGACGGACACGAGTATCGCTCCGTGGCGCTCGATGCCGCGTCGGTCGCCGCGGCCGACTGTGTCATGATCGTGACGGACCACAGCGATGTGGACTACCGGATGATCGAGCGCAACGCCAAGCTGGTGGTCGATACCCGAAACGCGATGCGGAAAGAGGCGTGAGATGCATGTCGCGGTGATCGGAAGCGGGTACGTGGGACTGGTGGCCGGCGCCTGCCTGGCGGAGACGGGCAACGACGTGGTCTGCGTGGACAAGGACGGGGACAAGATCGCCCGGCTCCGGCGCAACGAAATCCCCATCTACGAACCCGGCCTCGAGCCCATGGTGCAGCGCAATCAGGCCGAGGGTCGCCTCACGTTCACCACCGACATCGGGGACGCGGTCCGCAGCGCCAAAGTCATCTTCATCGCGGTCGGCACCCCGCCGGGTGAGGACGGATCGGCCGATCTCCAGTACGTGCTGGCCGTGGCCCGTGAGATCGGCCGGCACATGAACGAGCCGAAGATCGTCGTCACCAAGTCCACCGTCCCGGTCGGCACGGCGGAGAAAGTCCGGGCCGCGGTCAAGTCGCAGACTCAGATTTCGTTCGCGGTCTGCTCCAACCCCGAGTTCCTCAAGGAAGGTGCCGCGATCGAGGACTTCATGAAGCCCGACCGCGTGGTCATCGGGGTGGATGACGACGAAGCGCGGGCCATCATGGGCGAGCTCTACGCGCCGTTCACCCGGCAGGGTGGCAACCGGATCCTCTTCATGGACATCGCGTCGGCCGAGGTCACCAAGTACGCCGCCAACGCGATGCTGGCCACCCGGATCTCGTTCATGAACCAGATGGCGCTCTTCTGTGAGCTGGTCGGGGCCGACGTGAACAACGTGCGGCTGGGCATCGGGTCGGACCAGCGCATCGGGCGGGCATTTCTGTACCCCGGCCCCGGCTACGGCGGATCGTGCTTTCCCAAGGACGTCAAGGCGATCATCCGGACCTCCGATGCCCTCGGGCTGTCGCTCGACGTGCTCAAGGCGGTGGAAGCGGTCAACGAGTGCCAGAAGCTGGTGGTCTTGCACAAGGTCCAGCGCTACCTGGGCGCCGATCTGAGCGGCAAGACGGTAGGCCTCTGGGGGCTCGCCTTCAAGGCCGAGACCGACGACATGCGAGAGAGTCCCACCATCCCGCTCATCGAGGGCTTGCTCCGCGCCGGCGCGCGGGTGCAGGCCCATGACCCCAAGGCCACCGACTCCGCCCGGGAGATTTTCCAGGACCGGGTGATGTTCGCCGCCGACCCCTACAGCGCCGCCCACGGTGCCGACGCCCTCTGCGTCATGACCGAGTGGCTCCTCTACCGCAACCCCGATTTCGAGCGGGTGCGCAAGCTGGTCCGCCGGCCGCTTCTGGTGGATGGCCGCAACCTCTATCAGCCGGAACGGATGAAGGCCCTGGGCTTCGAGTATCACGGGATCGGTCGGGGCGGACGGTGACCCGTGTCCTCGTCACCGGTGCGGCCGGGTTCATCGGCTCGCACCTGGTGGAGGCGCTCGCCCGCCAGGGTGACGAGGTCATCGGGATCGACAACTTCGATCCGTTCTATCCCCGGGCGATGAAGGAGCGAAACCTCGCCGAGATGGGGCGGTTGCCGGGCTTCACGTTCCACGAGCTGGATCTCCTCGACAGCGCGGCTCTCCGCGCTCTGCTCACCCCCGACACGGTGCTGGTGCATCTCGCCGCCAAGGCGGGCGTCCGGCCGTCGCTGGCCGACCCGGTCGGCTACGCCCGCGCGAACGTCACCGGCACCGCGGCGGTGGCGGAGGCCGCGCGGTCCGCGGGCGTGTCGCGCATCCTTTTCGGGTCGTCGTCTTCGGTCTACGGAGACAGCACCCCGGTCCCCTTTCGCGAGGACGCCGTGGCGATCGAACCGGTGTCGCCCTATGCCGCTACCAAGCGCGCGGGCGAGCTGTTCCTCCGCTCGGTGGCGCCGATCTACGGGTTCCGGGTCGCGTCCCTCCGATTCTTCACGGTGTACGGTCCGCGCCAGCGGCCCGACCTCGCGATCCACGCCTTCACGCGGAAGCTCACCGAAGGCCGACCGCTTACGCTGTTCGGCGACGGGACCCAGGCGCGGGACTACACCTATTGCGACGACATCGTGGCTGGCGTGCTGGCCGCGCTCCGGTGGACCGAGCGGGCGCCGATGGGGGTGGAGGACTTCAATCTCGGCGGAAACCGCTCGGTGCCCACCGGAGCCATGGTCGACGAGATCGCCTCGGCGCTCGGGATCACGCCGAAGATCGAATGGGCACCGATGCAGCCCGGCGACGTGCAGCGCACCGCCGCCGACCTCACCAAGTCCGGATCGGTGCTCGGATACGCCCCCCGGACACCCTTTCCTGAAGGCATCCGGCGCTTCGTCGCCTGGTTCCGGAAAGCCTATGCCCACTCAGACTGAGCACGTCCTGGCCCGGGCCCGCGATCGGTTCGCGGTGCAGGACTATTACGGGACGATTCATCTGCTGGAGGAGGTCGTCGCCGCCGGACGTGCCTTCGCCGACGTGCACCATCTGCTCGGAGTGTCCCTGTCGCTGTTAGGTCAGCGCGACCGGGCCCTGGCGGAGTTCCGCCGCGCCCTGGAGCTCAATCCGCGCTACCTGGAGGCATTGATCCATCAGGGCCTGGTGCTCTACGAGATGGGACGGGATGCGGAGGCGGAGGACTCCTTCCGCCGCGCCTCAGCCAGCGTGACGCCGCCGTCCAACGGGCTGCCCGCGCCCATCGCGGCCAGCCTGGCGAACCAGCACGCCGAGCTGGCCGAGGCCTATGCCGAGGCCGGCTCGCTCGACCAGGCGGTGGACCAGTACCAGCGCGCCCTGGAGCTCGGGCCCGGCTTCGTGGACCTGCGCTATCGGATGGCCCGACTGCTGCTCGAGTCGGGTCGATCGCTGGAGGCCCGGGAGGCGCTGGAAGAGGTGCTGCGGGTCAGACCCAACTTCGTGGATGCCGCGGCGGCGCTGGGGCTGGCGCACTACCTGTCGGGCGACGCGCTGGGCGCGCGGGACATCTGGAAAGGATGCCTCGCGAAACGTCCCGAGAATGCCCGGGTGGAAGCCTACCTGGCGATGCTGGGTCGTACCGGCGCGTGACCCGCTGGGCCTTCGTCGCGGCCGCGGCCTGTTGGGCCTGCGGCGGCGCGGCCGACGGGGAGCGCCGGGGCGACGACGCTTACGGCCGGGGTCAGTACGCGCAGGCGCTCAAGGAGTATCGCTCGCTGGCGGGTGGGAAGATGCACCCTCGGCTGTGGGCCAAGACCGGCGCGGCGGCGCTGCGCGCCGGCGAGCTGCGCCAAGCCGCGGAGGCCTATCTCCATCTCGCTGGGGAGGATCCCGGCCGCGCGGACGAGGCCGCCGAAGGTCTCGAAGAGGTGGCGCGTGCCGCGGAGCGGGCCGACCTGCAGGACGCCCTCCAGGAAGCGGTGGTCGGCCTCCAGAACGTGTCCCCCGATCGAGTGCCCGGCGCCTATGCACTGATCCTGGCCCAGAAGGAAGGTGCCGAGCCCGCCGAGCTGGTCACCCTGTTGCCTCGCGCCATCGCCGCCGCGCCCGACCAGGCCAAGCTGGATTCACTGCTGGCACTGCACGCCCGGCTGCTCCAGCAGACCTCGGGCTGTGGCCAGGCCATGTTTCAGTACCGCGCTGTGCTTCGCCGGTCTCAGGACAGCTCGCTCAGGGCTCAGGCCCGACGGGGCGCCGCGGACTGTGCCTTCTCTCTAGGTCAGCGTTCGCGAACCAGCGGCAAGGAAGAGGATGCGGCGCTCTGGTTCGCCGAGGCCGCGAGGATGGACTCCAGCTCCGCCACCGGGCGCGGCGCGCTCTTCGCTTACGGGGAGACTCGATTGATCCAGGGAGATACCCTCGCGGCAGCCCTCGCCTACCAGGCGATCGCGTCCGCTGCCGTCGCCGGTGATTCATTCGGGGGGAAAGCCCGGGCCAGGCTGGCCGAGCTGGGCCTCACTCCCGCGAATTCCGACCGCGGCCCCGACACGCCATGAGCCGGATTCGAGTGCTGCTCATCTCGGCAGGGATCCTGCTGATCGCTGGCTGCGGCGGCGGTCGGGCACCGGAGGCCGGTGGCGCTTCCCCCGCGATACCGGTGCAGCCCGAGGGTTCGAGCCCGCGGGAGGTGGACTCGGTCTTCCGGCTGTCTGAATTCGAGATCCGTCACGGTAAGTGGGGGGACGCGATCAAACACCTGGAGCGCGTACTGTTGGAATTCGCGCCCGGTGACCCCCGGATTTCGCGAGCCCGCTACTTCCTCGGCGAGGCGAAGCTCGGCATCGGGGCCCATCTGGAGGCCGCGCGCGAGTTCCGCCGGGTGTCCGACGAGACGCCGAACGATCCGCTGGCTTCGGAAGCGCTTCTCAGGACGGGAGACGTCTACGCCGAGCTCTGGCGCCGCCCCGAGCTGGATCCCTCGTATGGCCAGACCGCACTGGCAACCTACCAGGAGCTGGTCAACCGATATCCCAACAGCTCTTCGGCCAACCGGGCACAGGTCCGTATTACCGAGCTGCAGGAACGCTTCGCCTACAAGGAGTATCGGGCCGGGCTGTACTACTTCAAGCTCAAGGCGTACGACTCCGCCATTCTCTACATGAGGAGCGTGGTCGCTACCTATCCCCGGACCTCGGCCGCGCCCGATGCCGCGCTCAAGCTGGTGGAGGCTTACCGGCGGCTGGGGTACCAGGAGGACGTGCGGGAGACCTGCGACTACCTCCGGCGCTTTCATCCCAAGGCTCTGGCCGGTAAGTCACCCTGCCCGGCGGACACGGTAGGGACGCGGTAGGGAATGATCGGCCTCTTCGGCGGATCGTTCGATCCGGTACATCACGGACATCTCATCGTGGGTCAGGTCGCGGCCGAGTCGCTGGGGCTCGACTCGCTCCGGTTCGTCCCGGCGCGGGAGCAGCCGTTCAAGCGGGGTCGGCACGGCGCCTCGCCGGAGCAGCGGGTGGCCATGCTCGAGCTGGCCATCGCCGGCGCCAGCGGGCTCGCCGTGGAGCGAGCGGAGCTGGACCGGCCGGGACCCTCTTACACGGTGGACACGCTGCGGGCCATCCGGGCCCGCGAGCCCGGGGTGGAGCTGACCGTCCTCCTGGGGGCCGACGCCGCCGCCGAGCTGGGTGCCTGGCGCGACGCGGCGGAGATCCCTCGGCTGGCGAGGGTCGTCGTCTTCGCGAGGGCGGGAGTCGCGGTGCCGGCCTCTCCACTCATCGGCGGCACGGTCCAGGTTCCCGCCATCGAGATCTCCGCCACCGAGCTCCGCCGCCGAGCCCGGGAGGGCCGGTCACTCCGGTACTGGGTGCCGGATTCCGTCGCGGAGTACGTGACCCGGCACCGGTTATATTTGGACCCAGCATGATTAAATCCTTGATGACAGCGGTCTTCGGCACCCGCTTCGAGCGCGACCGCAAACGCCTCCAGCCGATCGTGGATCAGATCCACGCGGAGGAAGAGCGACTCAAGACGCTCAGCGAGACGGAGCTCAAGGCCCAGACCGGAAAGTTCCGGGAGCGGCTGCACCAGCGGGCCGGGGCGGTAAAGCAGGAGCTGGAGGAGGTCCGGGCGGCGAAACACGGCTGTGCCGACCCGGTCGAGCGCGACCGCCTGGAGCGCCGTTTCCACGAGCTGGATCTCCAGTACAAGCGAGAGCTGAAAACTGGGCTGGACGAGCTCCTGCCCGAGGCGTACGCCACGGTGCGTGAGGCCTGCCGGCGCCTGCTCGGTACCACCGTGTCGGTCACCGGTCACGAGCTGACCTGGGACATGGTGCCGTACGACGTCCAGCTGATCGGCGGTATCGTGCTGCACCACGGCCGGATTGCGGAGATGGCCACCGGCGAAGGCAAGACGCTGGTGGCGACGCTCCCGCTCTATCTCAACGCGCTCACCGGCCGCGGGGCCCACCTCGTGACGGTGAACAACTACCTGGCCCGCCGCGACTCCCAATGGATGGGCCACGTCTTCAAGTATCTCGGGCTCACGGTCGCCTGCCTCGACGACACGGAGCCCTCCTCGCCCGATCGTCGCGCCGCCTACCAGGCCGACATCACCTACGGCACCAACAACGAGTTCGGCTTCGACTACCTGCGTGACAACATGGTGTTCTCGCTGGATCAGCGGGTGCAGCGGGAGCACGCCTACGCGATCATCGACGAGGTGGACTCGATCCTGATCGACGAGGCCCGGACCCCACTCATCATCTCGGGACCGGTGGGCAACGAGTCGGACGAGAAGTACGCCCAGTTCAACCGCCAGGTGGCCGAGCTGGTGCGCAAGCAGACCGGCGTGGTCAATACGCTGCTGGCCGAGGCGGAGAAGCTGCTGGAGGACGAGAAGACCCGGCAGGACGCCGGCCTCAAGCTCTACCAGGCCCATCTCGGCATGCCGAAGAACAAGCGGCTGCTCAAAGTGCTCAACGAGACCGGCATCAAGCAGATGATGCAGCGGATGGAGCTGGACGCGATCGCCGACCGGAAGCTGCCGATGCGGCAGCAGCGGATGCGGGATATCGAGGACATCCTGTACTTCGTGCTGGACGAGAAGGGTCACTCGGTTCACCTGACCGACCGGGGCGCGGAGGCGATGTCGCCCAACGATCCGGGGCTGTTCCTGGTCCCGGACATCTCGGAAGAGATCCACCGGATCGACAAGGACCCGGATCTCACGCCGCACGACCGGATCGAGCGGCGGCGCGAGGTGGAAGGGGAGTACGCCCTCAAGAGCGAGAAGCTCCACATCATCCACAAGCTGCTCCAGGCCCACGTCCTCTACGAGAAGGAAGTGGACTACCTGGTGCAGGACGGCCAGGTGATGATCGTGGACGAGTTCACCGGGCGGGTGATGACGGGCCGGCGGTGGTCGGACGGGCTCCACCAGGCGGTGGAGGCGAAGGAGCAGGTGCAGGTGAAGGGCGAGACCCAGACCTTCGCCACCATCACCATCCAGAACTACTTCCGGATGTACGACAAGCTGGCCGGCATGACCGGTACCGCCGAGACCGAGGAGAACGAGTTCTACCAGATCTACGGGCTCGAGGTGAACGTCATCCCTACCAACAAGCCGGTGCGTCGGACCGACCAGGTGGACCGCATCTACAAGACCCGGCGGGAGAAGTACAACGCGGTGCTGGACGAAGTCGAGCGGCTGCACACCCTCGGCTGGCCGATCTTGATCGGCACGGTGACGGTGGAGGTCTCGGAGACGCTGTCACGGCAGCTCAAGCGCCGCGGGCTCAAGCACGAGGTGCTGAACGCGAAGTACCACCAGCGCGAGGCGGAGATCGTGGCGCAGGCGGGCCAGCGCGGGTCCATCACCATCGCGACCAACATGGCGGGCCGGGGCACCGACATCAAACTGGGCAAGGACCTCGATCTCACGCTGGAGGAGGCGGGACTCCAGATCGTCGGGACCGAGCGGCACGAGTCGCGGCGGATCGACCGCCAGCTCCGGGGCCGCTCGGGGCGTCAGGGCGATCCGGGGCAGTCGATCTTCTTCCTCTCGCTGGAAGACGACCTGATGCGGCTGTTCGGCTCCGACCGCATCGCCCGCTGGATGGACAAGAGCGGGGCGGAGGAGGGCGAGGTCATCACCGGGGGGCTGGTGACCCGGGCCATCGAGCAGGCGCAGAAGCGGGTCGAGCTGCAGAACTTCCAGCAGCGGAAGCGGCTGCTGGAGTACGACGACGTGATGAACCAGCAGCGGGAGGTGATCTACTCGCTGCGGTTGTTCGCGCTGGAGCGGGGCGAGGAGCTCAAGGCCGAGGCGCGCCGGATGATCGAGGCGGCGCTGGAGCGGGCCACCACCCAGTTCCTGGCGGAGGCGGAGCGGCCGGAGGACTACGATCGGGGCGGGCTGCGCGAATCGCTCATGCTGCAGTACCTGGTCGGTCCCGAGGCGATCACCGACCCGGCGGCCACGCCGTCGCTGGACAAGATCATCGAGGTGGTGAAGGCGGAGGGTGAGGAGGCGTTCCGGCGAAAGGTTTCGTATCTGGGTGACTTCGGGAAGACCATCGGCATTCCCGACGTGGACGGGCAGGTCCTCTCCCAGGTGATGCTCGCGGTGCTGGACGAGCGCTGGAAGGACCACCTGTACGATCTGGACCAGCTGCGCAACGCGATCCAGTACCGGGCCTGGGGTCAGAAGGACCCGCTGGTGGAGTACAAGCGCGAGGCCTTCGAGATGTTCACCGACCTCATGCACGACATCCAGTCCACCTTCACCGACCGGTTCCTCAAGATCCAGGTGAGCGCGGAGCCGCAGCAGCCGGGGACCTCCGGCCGGGCGGTCCGCCGGCCGCCGCCGGCTCCCACTCCGAGCGATGGCGCGGTGGCGGAGCCGATCCCCGCGCCCTCCGGCGCTGACGACCTGTTCATGGGAGCCGCCCAGCGGGTGCCGCCACCGCCGCCGGTGGCGCCGGCCGCACGCGGAGCCACGGCCGCGCTGAGCAGCTCGCTGGGGCGGGTCGGCCGGCCGGCGGCGGCCACCGTTCCCGAAGTGGGCCGCAACGACCCCTGTCCCTGCGGGTCGGGCAAGAAGTACAAGAAGTGCCACGGGGCGGCGCGGTAGCTTCCCGGTAGTCTCGACGTAACCACCCACCGCATGACATGATCGGAACTGCGTTCCCAGCTCCTTTGGGCTGGGGCCGACGTACGACTTCCCAGTCGCGGGCGGTCATCTCGCAGGCGTTCGGCCGGCTTCTGCACGACATCGTCCATACCCGGTGAGGCGAAGCGGGCATGACGGTTGCCAAGCTGCGCGCGCGAGCTGCTGACCGCCGCGGTTCGCCCTATTGGCGTCCGGCCGGGGACGCCGTACCATTGTGGGACGACTGCCGCGAGTCGGACGGATTGCGCAGCAGCCAGACCAGATGGAGAGAAGGGAAAGAGCTCCAGCACGACGCGGAGGTGTCTATGGCTCACAATTGGCGGATCGGCGGGCAGCTGGTCGCGACGACCGTGGTCGCCGTTGCCTGCTCCGGGTCGGACCAATCCCGCTCGGCAGAGGGCGGGGCGACCGATTCGGCAGCCCTGGCGGCGACCGCAGCGCCGACCGAGCTTCGGGTCTCCAGCGTGATGATCGGCCGACAGGTCGGGGCCGGGAACCGGATCACCGAGCCGACCTTCGAGTTCAAGCCCAGGGACACGGTCCACGTGTCGGTGGGCACGACCGGTACCGGCGAGGGCGGCCCGCTGACGGCCGCATGGCGGTCGCAGACGGGCGAGATCCTGCTGAAGTCCTCCGAGCCCGTCACGCCAGGGGAGAATGTGGACTTCCAGCTGGCCCAGCCCAAGGGGCTGAAACCGGGTACCTACAAGGTCATCGTCTTTCTAGGCGAAGATTCAGTGGATACCAAGGTCTTCGTGGTCAAGAAGTAAGCACGACCCTCCGGTCCCCCATCGGAGGGTCGTGTCATGCTTCGGACTTGGCTGACTGCCCTCAGCACAGGATGAGGTGCTCCTGACCTCCCTGATCGGGCAGGCCGGCCTCGCACGCGTGATGGGGCGGCCCGACCGGCTTGCTCCCCGGCCCGAGCACCGTCACATGGGCTGAGCCCCGGACGCCGCGATACTCGGCCCAGATCACAGTCGTCCCGGCCTTCAATCCCATCACCAGCCCGGGGCCGGTGACCTCGGCCACTTCGCTGTTCGAGCTGAACCAGCCGATGGTCGGCCCGGTCGTCAGGAGCGCCGCCCGGCCTGAGACGGTGGCGGTGAACCTGATGGTCTCGCCGGCGCGCATCTTGGCGGCGGCCGGGGCCAGGTTGAGCTTGAGGAAGTCTACCTCATCCAGGCCCGAGGAACCGCCGGGGTTGCCGTCAGGCGCGGTAGGATCGGAGCACCCAAGCATCAGCAGGGCGAGCGGGACGAGCTTCAGGCACTGTACGGCGCGCATGGCGGCCTCCGATGTGGGGTTCGCGTCGGCGCGGCTTGCCCGCCCCGAATCGCGAGGCCACAATACATCGGGGGGCTCACGCCCTCCTCATTCACTCCTCAGCGGGCGCTCATGTTCCGGCTCGCGACGTTCGGCGGTCTGATCCTCACCGACCCCGCCGGCAACGCGGTCATTCCCCAGCGCCGCCGGCTCGCGCTCCTCGCCTTGCTTGCGGTGACCGGCGAGCGCGGCCTTACCCGTGACAAGATCCTCGGCTGTCTCTGGTCCGAGAGCACGGCCGACAACGCCCGTCACGCCCTCGAGCAGTTGCTCTACTCGATCCGAAGGCAGGCGCCCGAAGCGCTGCTCCTCGGCACCGACCCGCTGCGGCTCAACCCCCAGGTGGTGAGCGCGGATGTCGTGGAGTTCCGGCGGGCGATCGCCGCGGGCGATCCGTCCCGCGCGGCCGCGCTGTACCAGGGCCCCTTTCTGGACGGCTTCTACCTGGCCGGCGAATCGGAATTCGAGTCCTGGGTCGAGCAGGAGCGCGCCCGACTCGCCGACGAGCACGCCCAGGCGCTCCGCCAGCTGGCCACCGAAGCCCGTGCCCTCGGCCGCCACACCGCGGAGATCGACTTCTGGAAACAGATATCCAGCACCGATCCGCTGGGTGAGCGGGCGGCGGCAGGGCTGGTGCGGGCCCTGGTGGAGGCGGGAGACTGGGCCGGCGCGATGCGGCAGGCCCGGGAGTACGAGGCGCGGCTTCGCGCGGAGGTGCCCGGCGCGCCGGCGGCCGGCCTGGTCGCCATGGTCGAGCGGATGGGCGGCGAGCGTGCGTCGCCCCAGCCCAGGCAGTCCGGCGAGGAGGCCGCCGCCGATCAGCGCTACGCGATCGTCCGCGAGGTCGGGCGCGGCGCCGTCGCCACCGTGTACCTGGCTCGCGACCGGAAACACGATCGCGACCTCGCGCTCAAGATCCTGAGGCCGGAGATCGCCTCTGCCTCGGATGCCCGGCGGTTCGGCCGGGAGATCGCGATTCTGGCACGCCTCCACCACCCGCACATTCTGCCGCTCTACGATTCCGGAACCCTGACGCTCCCCAATGGTCGCACCGGGCTTTTCTACGTGATGCCGTACGTTCGCGGGGAGTCCCTGCGTCAGAGACTGGAGCGCGAGACGCAACTGCCCATCGCGGAGTCGGTGCACATCGCGGTCGAGATCGCGGATGCTCTGAGCTACGCCCACGCGGAGGGTGTGGTCCATCGGGACATCCGGCCGGAAAACATCCTGCTGGAGGGGGGTCACGCGCTGGTGGCGGACTTCGGAGTCGCCCGGGCACTCGAGATCGCCGGGGGCGAGCGGCTCTCCTCTTCGGGTGTGGTCTTGGGGGTGCCGGCTTACGCCAGCCCTGAGCAGGCGAGAGGCGACCGACAGGTGGACGGTCGCAGCGACCTGTATAGCCTCGGCTGCGTGCTCTACGAAATGCTGGCAGGGACCCCGCCGTTCACCGGCGCCACTCAGACGGCGGTGCTGGCCCGCCAGTTATCGGAACCGCCGCCGCCCCTGCGAACGGTGCGGCCGGATGTGCCCCCGGCCCTGGAGCAGGTGATAACGGAGGCGCTGGCGAAGCAGCCGGAACGGCGGCACGACGCGAGTGGGTTTTCGGCAGCGTTGGCTCGTGCGACTAAATGAGCTTCACGCAGTCGCCTAACGGTTGACCGTCTGCTTCGCTCAGAGGGCAGTCTGATCTCCCCGGCGGGACTAGTACGCCGAGCGCGGGATTGGGGCACCGACTCGCCGGCGCCGACTGGTACCTTCTCCGGGTGCCAGGCCTCATCAGCGCACTTCCCGACGCCGATCGGCCACGCGAGCGTCTGTGGGCCCTGGGTCCGGGTGCGCTGACCAGCGCGGAGCTGGTGGCCGTCATCCTGGGCACCGGGCGAGGGGGGCGGAGCGCGCTCGATGTCGCCGGGCGGCTGCTCGAGATCAGCGACGGTTCCCTGCGGCGCCTGGCGCAACGGCCCCCAGCCGAGCTGCTCCATCTGGAGGGTATCGGCCCCACCAAAGTCGCCCGCCTGCTCGCCGGCTTCGAGCTCGGCGCCCGGCTCGCCCGGGAGGAGCGGCCGCCGGTCCAGCGCATTCGAGAGCCGGAAGACGTGGTACGCCTGTTCGGCGGTCGTCTGCGAGACCTCCAGGTGGAGGAGTTCCACCTGCTCGCCCTGGACAGCCAGAGCCAGGTACTGCGCGAGGTGCTCATCACCCGAGGCCTGCTCAACAGCTCCCTGGTCCATCCCCGGGAAGTGTTCCGGGCGGCGATCGCGGAAGCGGCGGCGGGGATCATCGTGGTCCACAACCATCCCAGCGGCGATCCCACGCCTTCGGCCGAAGATCGGACGGTCACCCGACAGCTGGCCGAGGCCGGCCGCCTCCTCGATCTCCCCCTGTACGACCATGTGGTTATCGGCGGCGATCGCTATCTCAGTTTCGCAACCGCCGGCCTTCTATGATGGCGGCTATATCAAGCCGCCAGAGGTGCGCTGGCGGAGCACCCGCTGCTGCCAGATCACGGTGGCGCCGAGCAACAGGAGGCTGGTTACCAGGATGGCAGTGGCCAGCACGTTGATTTGTGGTGGGAAGGCGGCGCGGCGGGCGCCGTAGACGTAGAGCGGGTAGGTGAGCCTGCTGCCGGCGGTAAACAGCGTGATGACGAAGTCGTCCAGCGACAGGGCAAAGGCGAGCATCGCGGCGGCCGCGATGCCGGGCGCGATCAACGGCAGCGTAACCTTTCGGAACACCCGGAACGGGGCCGCACCCAGGTCCATGGCGGCCTCCTCCAGCGTCCAATCGAACCCCCGCAGGCGCGCGCGCACGGTGAGGGCCACGTAGCTCACCGAGAACATGATGTGGGCGATGACGATGGTCCCGAATCCGCTCCGGGCGTCGAAATCCAAGAAGAGTGAGAGCAGCGACGAGCCCAGCACGACTTCGGGTGTGGTCAGCGGCAGGACCAGGAGCAGGCTCACCGGCCCGCTTCCCCGGAAGCGGTAGCGGGAGAGCGCCAGCGCGATCAGCGCGCCGAAGATGATCGCCACCAAAGTGGACACCGCCGCCACCCGGAGGCTCAGCATCATCGAGTCCACCAGTGCGGGGTAGCGCAGCGGATCGGCCCAGGCATCCAGGGAGAACGACTTCCAGACGAAGTTGAACTTGCCCGCCGGCTTGTTGAAGCTGTACAGCACGATCACCAGGATCGGCAGGAAGAGATACCCCAGAACCAGGAGGGCGTAACCGTCCAGAATCCGGGTGCCCAGCCGGCCCGCGCGCATCAGCTCAAGTCCTCGGTGCCGAGCACTCTGGTGTAGGCCATTACCCCCACGGTGATGATCGCCATCAGCACGAAGGAGAGCGCGGCCGCGAGCGGGTAGTCGCGTACTTCGAGGAACTGGTTCTGGATCACGGTGCCGATCATCTGCTGGTTAGGGCTCCCCAGCAGCTCGGCATTGATGAAGTCGCCGGAGGCGGGAATGAAGGTCAGCAGGCTCCCGGCGAAGACGCCGGGCAGGGAAAGCGGGAGTACCACCCGGCGAAAGGCTCCCAGCGGCGTGGAGTAGAGATCCTGCGCCGCCTCCACCAGCCGGCGGTCGATCTTCTCCAGGCTCACGTAGATCGGCAGGATCATGAACGGCAGGAAGTTGTAAGTCAGCCCTCCGATGACTGCCAGCGTGGTATCGAGCAGCCGCCCTCCCTCCGAGAGCAGGTTCATCTGCTGCAACAGCCAGACGGCCGGGCCGCCGTCGCTGAGGATGGTCTTCCAGGCAAAGGTGCGGACCAGGAACGTGGTAAAGAAGGGAAGAATCACCAGGCCCAGCAGCAGGTTCTTGAGGCGTCCGGCCCGGAACGCGATCACATACGCCAGCGGATATCCCAACGCGACGGCCAGGAGGGTCGCGATGAGCGCGTAGCGGAACGACCGCAGGAAATGAGTGCCGTAGGTACTCATCGCCCGGACGTAGCCGTCCCACCACGGCGCCCCGCTCGCCGCCACCGAATTCTGTGCCAGGGCGATGAGCGGGACGACGAAGAACACGATCAGCCAGAGGATCCCCGGCGCAATGAGGAGATAGGGCGCGAGCCTGCTGTGCCGTTCACTGGCGGCGGCGGTGCCAGCCATCGCTCACCTAGGCGCCGATGGCGTCCTGAAACAGCCGGTTGAACTCGGTGTCTTCCGCGTCGCTCAGCGACTTGAAGACGCGCAGACGGGCCCGGAGATCGTCGGGTGGATTCACCAGCGGGCTCTTGGCCAGGTCGGGCGAGATCTTGGCCAGCACCTCGCCGGTGCCCTTGACCGCCGAGATGTACGCCGTCTCCGCGATGATCTGGGCGGAATGGGCCGGCTCGTACACATAGTTCATGAACGCCAGCGCCTGGGCCTGCCGATCGGAGGTCTTGGGGATCAGCATGTTGTCGGAGTAGAGCATGGCGCCTTCCTTGGGCGCCGTCCACCGCAGGTCCGGATTGTCGGCGCTGAGGCCCTGGATGTCCCCCGACCACGCGAACGCGATGGCGATGTTGCCCGCCGCGAGATCTTCGGCGTAGTCGTTGCCGGTGAACTTGCGGATCTGTCCGCTTTCGCGGGCCTTCTTGATTCTGGCGCAGGCCGCCTGCGCGTCGGCCTGGGTCGCCTTGGAGGGATCCTTGCCCAGCGCCAGCATGACCAGGCCGAGAGTGTCCCGCATCTCGGTCAGCATGGTGACCTGACCCTTAAACTTGGGGTCGAAGATGTCGTTGATGCTGGTGAGCTCGCGGCCGGTCTTCTTGGGGTTGTAGCCCAGGCCGGCCATGCCGGATACCCAGGGCACGCTGTATTTGCGGCCCGGATCGAAGCTCACATCCCGCAGGCTGTCCACCAGGTTGGCCTTGTTGGGGAACTTGCTGTCGTCCAGCGGCGCCGCATACCCCAGGTTGATGAGCCGGGCGATCATCCAGTCGGTCAGCACCACGATGTCCCGGTCGATGCTCTGGTTCCGCTTGAGCGGCTCATCGATCTTGGCGAAGTACTCGCCGTTGTCGTTGACGTCCTCGTTGTACTCCACCTTGATCCCGGTGGCCTTCTCGAAGTCGGGCACGGTCTTGGGATCGATGTAGAGCGGCCAGTTGGAAATCCGCACCGCTCCACCGGCGCCGCCGGCGCCCCCAGACCCGCCGGCAGCCTCTCCTCCGCCCGCTTCCTTGCCTCCACATGCCGCAAGAAGGTTCCCGCCCAGCGCCAGCCCGCCGGCGGCGAGCGCGGAGCGGGTGAGAAACCGGCGCCGGTTCAGCGCCTGGCGAAGCAGCCGGTGGACCTCGTGGTCGCGGTCATCGCTATGCTTGTCGCTCATGGACACCCTCCGAGATTCGGATGGGAAGGGTCAGGGTATCGCGCGCTCGACGGTGGCGCGGAGATCGGCCTCGATCGGTGGTGGCTGGTGGGCCGGCGGGAGCAGTCGCGCGGCGTCGGCGTCCCAGCTCACCCGCAGGTGCAGTCCGGGCTCGAGGTCGGGGATCGCCTGCTCCGGCCCGACGTGGGCCACGATCTCGGTGCCGTCCGGAGCCACCAGGATGCAACGAACCACCGGCCCCTGGAAGACGACGTGCCGGACGGTCACCGGCACTCCGCTGGTGCCGGCGTCCTTTCCGGTGAGTCGAAGCCGCTCGGGCCGAACCATCACCGTGACGCCAGCGCCCGCCGCCACGGGATCGGCTCCCGCCGGAATGCTCACCTCGCCGTCTCCGGCCACTTTCACGCTGACCCGATCGCCACCGACCCGAGTCACCATGCCGGGAAGCAAATTGGCGATGCCGATGAAATTGGCCACGAACACCGAGGCGGGTGAATGGTAAATGTCCTGCGGTGACCCGATCTGCTCCACCCGGCCCTCGTTCATCACCGCGATCCGGTCGGACATGGTGAGTGCTTCTTCCTGGTCGTGGGTCACGTAGATGAAGGTGATCCCCACCTCGCGCTGGATGCGCTTGAGCTCGATCTGCATCACCTGCCGCAGCTTGAGATCGAGCGCGCCGAGGGGCTCGTCCAGGAGGAGGGCGCTCGGATAGTTGACCAGTGCGCGGGCCAGTGCCACTCGCTGCTGCTGCCCCCCCGAGAGCTGTGCCGGCCGGCGCTCCGCGAAATCGGTCAGCCGCACCACCGCGAGCAGCGCCCGGACCCGGCGCTCGGTCTCGGGAGGCTCCAGCTTCCGGCATCGAGGGCCGAAGGCGACGTTGTCGTACACCGTCATGTGGGGAAAGAGCGCGTAGTGCTGGAAGACGGTGTTGACGTTGCGACGGTAAGGC
This sequence comes from Gemmatimonadales bacterium, assembly GCA_036556625.1. Taxonomy (GTDB): domain Bacteria; phylum Gemmatimonadota; class Gemmatimonadetes; order Gemmatimonadales; family GWC2-71-9; genus CAVVWJ01. The sequence goes on along the minus strand of DATBJC010000087.1, from coordinate 496 downwards.
GGGACCCGGGAGACGTCCTGGCCCTCCAACAGGATGCGGCCGTCGGTGGGCTGCTCGAAGCCCGCGATCATCCGCAGCGTCGTGGTCTTGCCGCAGCCGGACGGGCCGAGCAGCGAGAAGAACTCGCCCCGCCCGATGGTGAAATGCGCATCGTGGACCGCCACGTACCGGCCGAAGCGCTTCACGACCCGGTCGAGTTGAATCACGGCGTCGCGTGGGACGCCATTCCCTGCGAGTGTGCTCGTCGTCATGCCCGGGTACTTCGAGATGGAATGAGGTAAGCAAACCCAATCTGCCACACCGCGGTGGAGTTGACAACCGGCTGGCGGCGGCGCAAGCTAGAGCCGATCCGGGATCGTGCGACCCCTCCGAGGCGATAGCATCCTTCACTCCGCGACATATCAGGACGGCTGCCCATGAGCACCACCCTCACGCCCAACGTGCGAGGGGCCAGCGATCGTCTGCTGGCCCGAGCCCGCCAGATCGGCGAGGCGGA
>DATBJC010000086.1:0-9240 GCA_036556625.1 Gemmatimonadales bacterium | reverse complement strand
CGAGTTGGTGCACGGCGTAGGTACCCGCGATCTTTCCGCTTCCTCGAACCCTGTCCGGAGTCACGCGTGTCTCGTGTCACAATCTGGGTCGGTCCCGTCGGCGGGGCCCTTCTGCTGTCCCTGCTCGGCTGCGGCTCCTCGGGGGTCGGCTCCTCATCGCCCTCCCCCTCCGGCTCTTCCTCTGCGACGATCACCGAGAGCGAGCTTCGGACCCGGCTCTACGCCTACGCCGACGACTCGATGCAGGGACGCCGCTCCGGCACACCGGGCAACGTGAAGGCGACCGAGTTCATCGCAGCGGAGGCCAAGCGGATCGGGCTCGAGCCGGCCGGCGAGGGCGGGGGCTGGTTCCAGATCGTGCCCATCGTTCAGCGGGTGCTCGACCCCAGCTCGGCGCTCACGGTGAATGGGACCACTTTCAGGGCGTGGGACGATCTGATCCCTCGAGACCAGGGTAAAGGCGCCCGATCGGTGTCGGGTGCCCGCGCCATCTACGGCGGTACCTGGGACCGGGACCTGATCTCCCTGGAACAGGCAAAAGGAAAGCTGGTGGTCATCACGTTGCCCCCGGTGAACGGCGTGCCCGGGGCCAGCGCCAATCGGGCTCAGACCACCGAGCGTCTCAATACCGCCGCCGGCATCCTGGTGGCGACCCTCGACAACATCGGCACCTCGGAGCGGCTCGATCTGCAGGACGCCGGCGCGAAGCTCGCGACCGCCGGCGGCCCCGAGCTGCCTGCCTTCATGTACGGCACGGCTCGGGTGGCCGAGGCGCTGCTGGGTGCGCCGCTCTCCACGCTGCGTCCCGGCACTGAAGGAAGGACGGTGACGGGGGAGCTGCGATTCAGAGACGAGCCGGCTGCCGACCCGGCCCGCAACGTGGTGGCCATCCTCCGTGGCAGCGATCCCAAGCTCCGCGGCCAGGTGGTGGCGGTCGGAGCGCACAATGATCACGACGGGATCGCGGCCGAGAGGCTGGAGCACGACTCGCTCCGCGCCTTCAACCGTGTCATGCGGCCGGAAGGGGCCAACAGCTCGCCGGGCGAGCCGAGCGCCGAACAGGTCACCCAGATCCGCGCGATCCTCGACAGCCTGCGCCAGGAGCGCAAGCCGCGGCTCGACTCGGTGCTGAACGGCGCGGACGACGACGGCAGCGGGACGGTGGGCGTGCTGGAGATCGCCCAGCAGCTCGCCAAGGGGCCGACCAGGCTCAAGCGGTCGGTGCTCTTCGTGTGGCACACCGCAGAGGAGATGGGGCTGCTCGGCTCCGACTGGTTCACCCGCCATCCGACCGTGCCGCGCGATTCGATCGTGGCGCAGCTCAACCTGGACATGATCGGCCGCGGCGGAGCGGCCGACATCCCGGGCGGCGGGCCGGCCTACCTCCAGATCATCGGGTCGCGGCGGCTGTCCACCGAGCTCGGCGATCTGATCGATCGGGTGAATACCGATGGAAAGCACGGGTTCAGGTTCGACTACACGTTCGACGCCGACGGCCATCCGAGCAACTATTACTGCCGCAGCGATCACTACATGTATGCTCGATTCGGCATCCCCATCGCCTTCTTCACCACCGGAAGCCATCCGGACTACCATCAGCTCACCGACGAAGCCCAGTACATCGACTACGACAAGATGACGCGGGTGATCCGGCTGATCGGTGATGTCGCTCTGGCGGTGGCGAACCTGGATCACCGGGTGGTGGTGGATAAGCCGAAGCCGGATCCAGAGGGGGTGTGCAAACAATAGGTGGCGGTGGTTACCGGGCGCCGCTCGGCCGGATCTTGCCCGCGAGCCACCAGCAACCCCAGCCCCCCAGTATTCCGGCGTAGCCATCCACGGCGTAATGCCAGCCCAGAACGATGGAGCCCAGGAGGGTGACCAGGAGGTAGCCGACGAATGCCCAGCGGAGCCGCCGAAAGGCCAGGGCGTAGAGCGTGGGAAGCGCGAGATGCAGGGACGGGAACGCGGAGATCCCCGCCACGACACTGGTGGGCGCACCCTGGTACGTACGCCAAAGCTCGGCCTGAATCGCCAGCGCGGACAGGTCCTGCCGGCGGAGGGTCTGCATCAGGGGCTCGTAGGTGTCGCCGTATCCCAACGATGTGAAATAGCACGGTCCCGCACTAGCGAACGCCGTGGCCACCACGATGCCAAGAATGATCCAGGCCAGAGTCGAGGCCAGGAGATAGCGTGACGAGCGACTCCACCCGGCCCAGAGGGTGACAGCGGCCAGGAGGGCGTACCAGGTGGAGGAATAGATCCAATCGATCGCGGGAAGCCAGGGCTCGACCCATGGCAGTAGCCACCGATCCGGAGTCATGCCTCCGTGAAGGGCCGCATCCAGTCGCGCCAGGCTCGGATCCCAGGTAAAGCCGCGCCAGTGTGGTATGGCAAGCTTCCATCCCAGCAGCGCGAGCAGCGTCACCCGGATGGCGAACAGGGTGATGGCAAAGGAGGCGAGCCGGTCCCATGGCATGGGCAGCTCCCTCCAGGGGAGGCGGGTACGGATGCGGAGCCAGAGCGCCGCGATGCCGATGGCGTCCACCGCCAGGAAGGCCGTCAGCCACCATCCCCGCAGGTCGAGATCCAGAAGTGGCCGCCCCTGGCCCGTCATCAACAGCGCCACGAATGCCAACGCCGCCAGTGATACGACGGGGGCGAGATCAGTCAGGGCACAGCGGAGCCCCGCAGTGGGCCCCGTGTTTTGAGCCGGAGTGTTTGACAAGTCGGGTTTTCGGTTCGAGACGCCAGCAGGTCACCCGGAAGTGCATGAAGGTTGAACCCGACGATGGCTCGGATCAATTGAGGTGACCGGCATCACTCCCTTTTCCTCCCGTGCCGCACGACCCAGTTCCCCCGATTTCCGTACCTTATCCCCACCCCACAACCGGGAGGGTCACGTGCCGACACGAGCCTGCTTCCTCGCCACTCTGGGCCTGCTCGCCGCATGTGGAGGCGCCACCGTCCGGCCCACGGATGACACTGGTGCCGTAGCTCCTGCTCCGTCTCCGGCTCCCTCGACACCTGTGGTGGACCCGGATCCGGCCCCGTCACCGGCGCCCGCACCCGAAGTGCCGCTGTCTCCCACCAACCCCGCCGATTCGGTCGGACCCGGCGGCGACGTCGAGATTCGCCGGATCGGCAGCTGGATCAGCTCGGGTATCAAAGGCTCACGCCGCCTGGTCATCCGAGACTCGACCACCTGGGCGCAATTCTGGTCGGAATTGGGCGCCGGGGTCCAGCCTCAGGTGGATTTCAGCCGCGACCTGGTGATTGCCGTGGCTTCGGGCGAGCAGTCGTCCGGTGGGCACGACATCAGGATCCAGCGAGTGACTCGCGAAGGCGGCGAGCTTCGGATCGAGGTGCTGGAGACATCGGCGAGCCCGGAGTGCGCGATCACGGCCGCCCTGACCCAGCCGGTGGATGTGGTCATGGTCTCGACGGCAGGGGTAACCGGCTGGAGCTTCGTGGACCGGGAGGCCACCAGGCCCTGCTGAGCTATCTGGCTCTCGCTGGCTCAGATGGCCTGCAGTCATGCCAACCTGGCAGGATTACAGGGCAGGAAATCGGGTGGGCGCAGGGGCGGGGTAATGCCGGTAAACTGCTACTGCGAAAGGATTTATGATCCACTTGACTTGCTGAGATAGCCTATGGTAATTCCGCACCGGACCCCTCGCCGGCTGTTGATTCCCGTTTCGTGGAAAGAGCTCGATGTCGCCCAACCCGAAGCGCACCCTTCCCTCCCTGTCCATTCCGGCCGGTGGTCAGGCCGAGTTCGCCGAGGCTGATGGGCGGGTGCCGGCGGCAGGCGAGATGGAGCCGCCGGTCGCCAGGATGGTGCCGAGGGTCCATACGATTCATGGCGAAAGCCGGATCGACGAGTACCACTGGCTCAGGAACCGCGACGACCCCGAAGTCCTCGCCTACCTGGAAGCCGAGAATCGCTATACCCGCTCGGTCATGGGGCACACCGAGCCGCTTCAGGAATTGCTCTACCAGGAGTTACGCGGCCGCATCAAGGAGGCCGATCTTTCCGTCCCCTGCCCTCAAGACGGCTGGCTCTACTACTCCAGGACCGAAACCGGGCAGCAGTATCCCATCCATTGTCGGCGGCGAGACGCGGTCGGCGCGGACGAAGAGATCCTGCTCGATCTCAACCGGCTCGCCGCCGGCCACGCGTACTTCCGGATGGGTGCTTTCGAGGTCAGCCCCGACCACCGGCTCCTGGCCTATTCGGTGGACACAACAGGGGCGGAGGCATTCACAGTCTTTCTCAAGGACCTGACCACGGGGCAATTGCTGGCCGAAACCATCGAGCGGACCTCGCCGACTGCCGCCTGGGCCAACGACTCACGAACCCTGTTCTACGTCGTGCTGGACGATACGCACCGACCCAGCCGCCTGTTCCGCCATCGGGTCGGGGCGAATCCGGTCGAGGATGTTCTGGTTCACTTCGAGCCCGACGAGGCCTTCTTCCTGGACATCAACCGCTTGCGGAGCGGGCGATTCCTGGTGCTCGACCTGGCGAGTCACGCGACCAGCGAGGTGCGTTACGCGAGTGCGGATCATCCTGAGGACAGCTTCAGGGTAGTGGAGCCGCGCCGGCACGGTGTCGAGTATGCCATCACCCATCACGGCGACCACTTCTACATCGTCACCAACGACGATGCGCCCAACTTCCGTCTGGTCTCGACGCCGGTCGAGAGGCCGGGCCGGACCAACTGGGCTCCGGTGCTGGAGTACCGGCCGGAAGTCAAGCTGGACTCGGCGGAGGCGTTCGCGGACCATCTGGTGATCTGGGAGCGGATGGACGGGCTGCGCCGGATTCGGGTGGTGACGCTGGCGACGGGCGAGGAGCATCTCATTCCCTTTCCCGAGCCGGTGTACACCGTGCGGCCGGAGGAAAACCTGGAGTTCACCACCTCGGTCTTCCGGTTCAGCTATACCTCGCTGGTCACGCCGGCCTCGGTAGTGGATTACGACATGGCGGGGCGCACCTGGACCGTGCGGAAGCAGACCGAGGTGCTGGGCGGCTACGATCCCTCGCTGTACCGGAGTGAGCGTCGGTTCGCAGCGGCGCCCGACGGAACCAGAGTGCCGGTGTCCCTGGTGTATCGGCTGCCGCTGGAGCGCGACGGCCGGCGTCCGCTGCTGCTGCAGGGGTATGGCTCCTATGGCTACAGCTTCGAGCCGGCGTTCTCCTCCAACCTGCTGAGTCTGCTGGAGCGAGGCTACCTGGTCGCCATCGCCCATGTGCGGGGTGGCGAGGAGATGGGCCGGGCGTGGTACGAGAGCGGAAAGCTGCTCAGCAAGCAGAACACCTTCAGCGATTTCATCGTCGCCGCGGAGCATCTGATTGCCGAGGGGTACACCTCACCCGACCGGCTGGCGATCAACGGAGGCAGTGCCGGAGGGTTGCTGATGGGCGCGGTGACCAATCAGCGCCCGGACCTGTTTCAGGCGGTGATCGCCGAAGTGCCGTTCGTGGATGTCGTCAACACCATGCTCGATGCGACGCTGCCGTTGACGGTGATCGAATACGACGAGTGGGGAAATCCCAACGATCGGGCTTCCTACGAGTACATCCGGACATATTCGCCGTATGACAACGTGGCGTCTCGGGACTACCCCCATATCCTGGTGACTGCCGGGCTCAACGATCCGCGGGTGGCGTACTGGGAGCCCGCCAAGTGGACGGCGCGGCTCCGGGCGCGAAAGACCGACCGCAACCGGCTGCTGCTCAGGACCAACATGGGTGCAGGGCACGGTGGCGCCTCGGGGCGGTACGATTACTTGCGGGAAGTGGCCTTCAAGTACGCGTTCCTGCTCGACGTGGTCGGGCAGCAGTAGGCGCAGCTCAGCGATAGGCTCTCAGGACACTCAGGGTCACCGCCCGCCTGCCGAATACCGCGACGATCGGATCCGGGCGACCTGGCGGCGATGGTGAGCGATGTGCCGCACCAGAAAGGTCAAGGTCTCGACCGGAGTGAGCAGACCCAGAATTGGATGCCGCATGAGCGGCCGGGAGTAGTCTGCGGGGCCGAAACCATCCAGAGTGCGCCGCATCGCGTCCTGCGAAGTCTCCCACCTGGCGGCCAGATCCGTCAGGGTCACGCCGCCCAGTGGCACGACGGCCTGGGTCGGCACTCTCAATCTTCCCCTGCATACGAACAAGATCGAGACCAGTGCGAGGCGGACCCGCGCTCGGGCCGCCTCCCCCCAGGTGCGCGGATCGCGCTTCCGGACCCGCGACAGGATGGCTTCCTCCACCCGAACCAGGTGCTCGATGACGTCCAGGATCGACCAGGCACCTGCTCCCGGCCGGTGCAGCAGCTCCTCCGCACTCAGCCCGTTCGCCTCGACGAGCATGGCGTGGCGGAGCTGGGTCAGCCGGTTCAGCAGATCCCTGGCTCTCGCGATCATGCGTACACTCGAAGAAACCGAACCTCGCGCTACGACGCCGGCGAAGGCACACCCTTCAGCGCCACCACCAGCGCCACCAGCACCAGCACCCAAATCGCCGCGTACAGCAGGATGAACGGCTGTCGCCGCCGCAGCATGTCCGGGAAGTGCACCGGCATGCCCGCGAACTTGCCGCGCGGCACGCTGGGAAAGAAGAAGGTCTTGTAAGTCTCGGTGGTGGCCACGCAGAAGCCGGTCGCAGCCAGGGTCACCAGCACCAGGTCGTCGCTCAGGTAGGAGAGGCCCAGCGCGAACAGCGAGGCGATGATCGGGCTGCGGAAGAACTTGAAGATCTGGAATCCCTCGGAGGGAGCATCCTTCCACGCCCCGCCGAAGGCACTGATCCACCCGCCCAGTCCGCCGATGGCCACCACCAGCCACACCGGCATCGGGTCGGCGACGCCGCGTTCGATCGCCGAGACCACGAGGACCATCGCCAACAGGACGACCACATAGCCGGCGCCCGCGAGTAACCGGGCGCCGCGGCTCCGCACCACCTTGCCGAACACGGCAAACTGCATCGGAATGAAATACTTCGACTGGTCCTCTTCCCGCAGGAAGGTCTTGTAGATCTCGGCCAGGGCCCGCTCCACCGCGTAGGTAGCGCCGAACAGCACCACCAGATCGGCGGCCCGACGGGGATCGAGCCGCCAGAGCAGTGACACGATGACTCCGATCACCGTGCCGAGCACGATGCTGCGGCCGTATTTCCAGCGGGAGAATCCCTCGTGGGGTGCGTCCTTGTACATCCCCCACGTGGCGGTGTGGACTCCCGCCAGGAAGCCGACCCCCGCGGCGAGCAGCGGCGTCATCGGATACCCTCGCGAGACTCGGCCGCCGTGCGGTAGGCGGTCTCGATCAGCTCGAGCCCCCGTTGGGCCCGTGCGGCGGTCATGACCGGCTCCCGGCCGGTGCGGATCACGTCCAGAAAGTCGGTCCACATCGCTCGGTTGCCGTTGATATCGCGCAGCCCGGGAAACACCAGCCGGCGCCGGGGCCCGCTCACCGCCACGAAGATCCCGTTCGACTCGAACGCGACCGAGCCCCGGGTGCCGTAGATGCGGGAGATGCGGAGCCCTCGAAGCGGAGCAGACACCTCCCAGGAGTGAGCGAGGATACCGACTCCGCCTTCGCGGTACTGGACCACCACCAGCATACTGCGCTCCAGACCGGTTGCGGGACCCGGCCGGAACCCGCGGGCCGACTCCACTTCGAGACCGGCATTGGCCAGCAGGTCGATCCAGTGGACCCCGCCCTCGAACAGCGCCCCCCCGCCGGCGATCGCAGGGTCGTCGCGCCAGCCCGCTCTGTGTTGGCTCTTCACCGCCAGCAGGTTGAAATAGCGCACTTCGCCCAGGGTGCCGGAGGCGATCACCTCGCGCAGGACTCGGGCGACGGGCTTGTAACAGTAGTTCTCCGCCACCATCAGCCGTCGCCCGCTCCGGGCTTCCGCGGCGCGGACCGCGGTGAAGTCACCGGAGCGGAGAAAGGCGGGCTTCTCCACCACCACGTGCTTTCCCGCCTCCAGCGCCACCAGCGTGAGCTCCAGGTGGGAGTCCGGCGGCGTCGCGACCACGACTGCCCCGATCCCCGGATCCGCGATCGCCTCCTCGTACGATCCGAAAGCACCGGCGCCGCGATACTTGCGATTGTATTCCTCGGCCGACCGGAAATTGCGGCTGGCGTAATAGCCACGGACTTCGCTGCCGAAGCGGGAGAGAACGCCGGAATGGGTGCGGGTTGCCGCGCCGCAGCCAAGATACGCCAGGCTAACGGTGGGCGGCGACATGCATGGCTGAGGCGCTGGTGAGCCGGACGCGCCCCACCAGCCGCTCCGCGGCCCGGAGCGCGATGGCGGAGATGGTGAGGCTCGGGTTCACGGCGGCGGCGGTGGGCAGCACGCTCGCGTCCACCACCGTGAGATTGTCCAGCCCGCGGTATCGACAGTCGGCGTCGAGGGCGCTGGTATAGGGGTCCTTGCCCATGCGGACCGTGCCGACGGCATGGCTGAAGGTGGCCACCCGGTGCCGGTAACAGGCGAGGGCGCCGGCCCGGCGCAGAATCCGCCGGGCCACATGCGCCAGCGCGGCACCCGCCGCCCGATCACGCGACGTGTGGCGATGGCTGATGAGCAGCCGAGGAATGCCGTAGCGGTCGGCGGCCCGCTCGTCCAGCAGCACCTGGTTCTCGTAGACCGGCTGGTCTTCCGCCATCACCAGCAGCCCGGTGAGGTGCTTGATCCATGGCGCGCACAAGGCGCCCAGCAGCCGAGGCAACTCCGCGCGCACCAGTCCGACCGGCGGGGTGGGCAGCTGCTGCATTCCCCCCAGCTTTCCCGATGGCGCATTCACCGAGGGGTGGCCGAAGTAGAGATCGTGAATTCCGATCTGCTTGTGGAATCCGCCGCCGGGATTGGGCGGGGTCGGAAAGATCCCGAACAGAATCTCGTTGTAGTGGCGCTGGAGATAGCGGCCGATGACGCGGCCTCCGGGATTCAGCGGGGCCAGCTTCGAGGTGAGCAACAGATGCGGCGTGGCCAATGCGCCGGCCGCGAGGATGATCTGGGGCGCACGGTAGATCCTGCGGTACCCTGACTCCCGCGCCGCCACTTCGACGCCGGTCACCCGTTGGCCGTCGGTGATCAGGCGGGTGACCACCGAGTCGATCTCCAGTCGCAACCCCTGCTTCACGAGCGGCCCGATGACCACCGTCGCGAGATCGTTCTTGGCACCGACCGCGCACGCAAAGCCGTCACAGGTGCCGCAGGACTGGCAG
>DATBJC010000085.1:0-7396 GCA_036556625.1 Gemmatimonadales bacterium | reverse complement strand
GTGAAGAATTGTTTCTGATAGTCGAAGCCCGGTCCCCAGGTCAGGTTCGCGCCGACCTTCAGGTCTTCGCCCAGCGTGTGGCGGATCATGTCTTCCGGGCGGACGCCCTCGGTCGGCTTGATGTAGTGGGCGCAGCCGGCGGCGTGGATGTGGTGGTCACCCGACCACCACCCGAGCCGGGCCGGGTCGATCCAGCGCTCGATCTGGAAGGCGGCCTCGAGCGCGGGGGCGCCGGGGCGAGCTTCGGCAACCGTGAGCGCGCGGGTCCGCACCCGCGACTCCGGGCCGCGGCGGAACTCTACGGTGTAGGCCCCGGCGGGCAGTGAGAGCAGCTCGCCGTCGCCGCGGTAGACCTGCGGATGAAAGGCGAAATCAGGCGCCAGCCGCTTGGCCTGCGAGGGATAGACCCGGCCCTGTGCGTCTCGGATGACAAAGCACGCCACCGCCGGCTTGCCGGTCTCGTCCCGCACCCGCCACCGCACCGGCCGAGCGGCCCGGCAGTCGAACCGGATCGGCACCGCGTTGCCGTGCCAATCGATGGGCGGTACCAGTGCGCCCTCGGGCCACATCAGCTCGAACGTCAGCTTCGCGTCGCGCGCTCCGGCGTCTCGGCTATAGAGCTGGAGGATGCGGTACTCGAGCGCGAGACCGCTCAACGTCTCCGTGAGCGGCTGCTGGTCGAACATCATCAGATCGAGCCACCGCGAGGGGAGCTCCTCACCAGCGGACCCGGCGAGCGGCAGTGCGGCGTCGCTCACCCCGCGCAGTCCGGCCTCCACGCCGGCCGCGTTGTGCACCTTCACCAGAAACTGCCGCCAGCCGTGCTGCACCAGCTCCGGCGCTGCCGGGCCACGGGCGACGACCGGTGGTGCCCCCGGGGGAATCATCATACCGAGGAGGCAGTATCGATCCAGCACTCGCTGGATCGCCCTTACGGCTTCACCCTCGACGCGGAGCGTGCCCGCCGCTTCCAAGGTCTGCCTGTCGGCGGGAGTCAGCGGCGTGTTGAGATAGTCGGTGGCGGCCAGGAGCCGGTGAACGTGAGCCAGGAGAGGTTGGAGCTCGACATGCTCGACGAGCGGCAGGTCGGGCCCGCGCCACAACCCGGGGTCCCCCGCGCGGAGGAGTTGGGGCATCGCCAGGGCGCCCGCGGCCAGCCCGGAACGCTGAAGAAACACTCGGCGGCTGGGCATGCGGATCACGACCTTTCCGAAATTGAGCGATGCCAGAGCCAGGCCGCGCCGCGGACGCCGCTGGAGTCGCCATGAACATTGGGAAGGACCTTCGTCAAGACGGTATCGGAGAACACGTATCGCGGCAACAAGGCGGATATAGCCGGCGCCAGGTTGGGCAGGTTGGACATCCCGCCGCCGAGGACCGCCGCGTCGGGATCGAGCAGGTTGATGACGGCGGCAAGGCCGCGGGCCAGCCGGTCCTCGTAGCGCCGCAGCGCCTGGACCGCGTGAGCGTCGCCGGCGGATGCGGCGCGGACGATCTCCTGGCTCGATTGTCGAGTCCCGGCGAGCCGCCCGTAGTCGCGCTCGAAGCCGGGGCCCGACAAGAACGTCTCGATGCAGCCGCGCTTGCCGCAATAGCACTCCGGTGCGGCCGAGCGTTCCTCGTCGGTCATCCAGGGGAGCGGATTATGGCCCCACTCGCCGGCGATCTGGTTGGGGCCGTCGTGGATCCGCTGCCGGATCGCGATCCCGCCGCCGACCCCGGTGCCCAGGATGACGCCGAAGACCGTATCGAAGCCGTGGCCGGCGCCGTCGATCGCCTCGGAGAGAGTGAAGCAGTTGGCGTCGTTGGCGACGCGGATCGGGCGGGCGAGCCGAGCCTCGAGGTCGGCCTGGAGCGGCCGCCCGATGAGCCAGGTGGAATTGGCGTTCTTGACCAGACCGTTCGCGCGGGTGACGACCCCGGGGATGCCGATGCCGACGGTGCCCTGCTTACCGGCCTCGGATTCCAGCTCGGCGACGAGGCGGATGATGGTGTCGAGCGTACCCGTGTAATCGCGGGGCGTAGCGACGCGGCGCCGGGCGACCGCGGTGTCCGCGCCCAGCGCGAGCGCTTCGATCTTGGTGCCACCCAGATCAACCCCGATCTGCATCGAGCTCCCGGTCGCCCCCTGGCTCCATTCTAGCTTGTCACCCTGAGCGCAGCGAAGAGGGTCATGCCAGGTTGCTGACCAGGCGCTCTGGCGCCCGCTGGCTGGTTCCGCCATCATGGGAGCCTATGACCATCGCGCCCGAGCGAGCCGAGGCGTTCGAGGACCGGGTGTTTCTCTACCTCGTCATCGGCGTCTCCCTCGCCTTCATCTGGATCCTCCGCCCCTACGCCGGGGCAATCCTCTGGGGCACCGTGCTCGCCATCGTGTTCGGTCCGCTCAACCGCCACCTGCGCGAGCGCATGCGCCAGCGGCGCTCGATTGCCGCTGCTACGACGCTCCTCCTCGTCGTTGTGCTGGTGCTCTTTCCGGTGGCGCTGATCGTCGAGTCGCTGATCAGCGAGGGTACCGCCGTTTATCGCCGCATCCAGATGGGCCAGTTCGACGTGGGTGCCTGGTTCCGGCAGGTCTACGACTTGCTGCCCGGCTGGGCGGTAGATCTGCTGAATCGGTTCGGGCTCACCAACCTGGAGACCCTTCAGTCCCGGCTCGCCGGCTTCCTCGCCCGGGGCGCGCAGCTCATCGCCGGCAAGGCGCTCACCATCGGGCAGAACACCTTCGAGTTCGTGGTGGCTCTGTTCCTGATGCTGTATCTGCTCTTCTTTCTCCTGCGGGATGGAGATGTGCTCTCCCGCCGGATCCGGGACGCCATTCCTCTCCATCCCGATCGCCAGCGCAATCTCGCGGGTCGCTTCACCACGGTGATCCGCGCGACGATCAAGGGCAACCTGGTCGTGGCGCTGATGCAGGGCGCGCTCACCGGGCTCATCTTCTGGATTCTCGGCCTGGGCGCACCGGTCCTGCTCGGCGTGGTATCTGCGCTCCTGTCGCTGCTCCCGGCGATCGGCGCGGCCATCGTGTGGGTGCCGGCCGCGATCTACCTCTTCGCCATCGGCGAAGTCTGGCGGTCCGTCGTGCTGGTGCTCTTCTGTGCCCTGGTGATCGGCTCGGTGGACAACGTCCTGCGGCCGATCCTTGTGGGCAAGGATACCAAGCTGCCGGATTACATGGTGCTCATCTCAACGCTGGGCGGCCTCGCGGTGTTCGGGGCCAACGGCTTCGTGATCGGCCCGGTGATCGCGGCGCTGTTCGTGGCCGTGTGGGAGATCCTCGCGGCGTCCCGGGCGGCGGCTCCTGCGGACACTGTCGTCCTCGCTGCGCCTGCCGCCATCAACGAACCGACAGCATCACCGCCATCATCGTCGCCCTGAGCGAAGCGAAGGGTGACATGCGCATGACCCATTCGCGAACCCCGCCATGCCCACTCCCGAACCCACCAGTGACCCTGTCCCCGCGTTCCTCTTCGACCTCGACGGGACGCTGGTGGACAGCGTCTACCAGCACGTCCTCGCCTGGCGCGAGGCCCTGGAGCGCGCCGGGATCTCGCTCTCGGTGTGGCGGATCCACCGGCGGATCGGGATGAGCGGCGGGCTGCTGATCAACGCCCTGCTCCGCGAGGTGGGCCATCCCGTCAACCCGGCGGAGAGCGAGCGGCTGCGAGAGTACCATGCGGACGCGTATGCGAAGCTCGTCGGCCAGGTGCGCCCGTTGCCCGGCGCGCGCGAGCTGCTCCAGCGCCTCTCGCAAGCCAGGGTGCCGTGGACCATCGCGACCAGCGGGTACCTGAAGAGCGCGCAGCCCTCGTTCGACATGCTGGGCGTCGGCTCCGGCGTTCCCACCGTCACCCGCGACCAGGTGCGCCGCGCCAAGCCCGATCCCGACCTGTTTCTGGCCGCCGCGCGCGGGCTCGGCGTGTCGATCGAGGGCTCGGTCGTCGTGGGCGACAGCGTCTGGGACCTGCTGGCGGCGCGGCGCGCCCGCGCACTGGGTGTGGGGCTGCTCTCGGGCGGCTACGGCGAGGACGAGCTCACCCGGGCCGGCGCCTATCGGGTATACCAGGACCCGGCGGACCTGCTGCGCCATCTGGACGAGGTCGGCGTCCGCGTTTCGGTGTAGTCCCAACCCCTGCTGGGGGGGAGCTGCGGCTCATCCGATCAGATGCTCGATCGTCAGCAGCTCGAAGGAGTCCACCCGGTGCCCCCGCCCTCGCGAAGGCTTCCCGAGCCAGCTCCTTCGGAACAGCGGGGCGGGATTCAAGAGCGTGGAGGGCAACATCGTGAGCGTCGAGCTGCGTGCCGGAAGAACGACGCCATTCACCGGAGGGCCCAACACGGCAGGGTCGTTCAAGGGGCAGTGTTTCTGACGATGACCGGAGCCACGGAGCCTTTGCGCGTCGCCGTATGCGCCCGTAGGTTGGCCCTTATCTCCGCATATGACGGCAGGCTCATTTCCACCCGGGAGGCTGGATGATCCGACTCATCAGCATCTGCTGTCTCACCCTGCTCATCGCCTGCGGGAACACCCGCGAGGCGCCGGCCGGAGCGGCCACCGAGGACACCGCGGCGGACGAAGCCGCGATCCGCGCCGCCGATGCCGCCTGGTTTACTCACTACAACGCGGGGCACGTCGACAGCGTCGCCGCGCTCTACGCGGACGACGCGGTGCTCAACATCCCCGGGATGCCGCCCGCGCGTGGGCCGGGCTCGATCCGCGAGGCTCTCGCCAAGGACATCGCGGGAGCCAGCGAAGGCGGGTTCACCCTGACCCAGGGCCCGACCCCCGAGATCGGTGTCTCCGGCGACCTGGCCTACACTTGGAACACGTTCAAGGTTACGGACAAGTCGGGGGCCACGGTGGACGTCGGGAAGTACGTTACGGTCGCGGCCAGGAAGAACGGCGAGTGGCGGATCGTCCGGGACATCTGGAACTCGGACAATCCACCCGCGCCGCCGCAGAAGCCGGCCTCGTAGAACCGAGGCTGGCAGCGGCGAGAGTGACTGGTGTCTTTCGAGAGTGACTGGTGTCTTTACTGTTCCGCCGCCAGCCGCTCGAACTGAGGATGCCCCCGCAGCAGCGTCTAGGTGGGCTCGAGCCTGAGCCACTCCGCCGAGAGCCAGTACGGTACGGTGAGCAGCGGCTCCAGCTTGTCCAGCGCCTTCTCCCGCTCACCCACGATGAGGTAGATCCGCACCAGCCGCTGCTGAATCTGGGGGCCGAACATCGCGTCCCGCGTGATGGGCAACAGCTGGAGATCGGCTCGGACGTGTGGGTGGGCGGCGCGGCGATCATTCTGCCCGGAGTGCGCATCGGGTCCCGCGCGGTGATCGGCGCCGGGAGCGTGGTGACGCGGGACGTTCCGGAGAGGGTTTTTGCCGCCGGCAATCCCTGTCGAGTGATCCGCGAGATCACCGAGTAGTTCACTCGGGCCTGTGATCCTGATCGCTGCCCGGGCGATCGGCACCGCATACCCTCGTTGCATGACAAACCCCTCCGACACCACTCCCTACTGGTCCAGCTCCGCAACCTTCCCGCGCTTCAGCCGGCTCGACTCCGACACCGAAGCCGACGTGGTCGTGGTCGGCGGCGGCATCACCGGGTTGACCGCCGCCTACTGCCTGGCCCGAGCCGGACGCTCGGTGCTCGTGATGGAACGAGCCCGCTGCGCCTCGATCGACACCGGCCACACCAGCGCGCACTTGACAATGGTGACCGATACCCGTTTCCACGAGCTGGTGAAGCAGCTCGGCCGGCCGCACGCGCAGGCGGTCTGGGACGCGGGACTGGCGGCGATCGCCGGCATCGACGAGATCGTCCGGGAGCACGAGATCGACTGCGGATTCGATTGGGTCGAGGGCTATCTCCACGTTCCGCGCGATGAGACTGACGGCAAGGAAGTGGACCGGCTGAAGCAGGATGCAGATCTTGCCGCCGAGCTCGGCTTCGACGTCACGTTCGTGAGCGAGGTGCCCGTTCTCGGCACGCCGGGGGTCCGGTTCGACGGGCAGGCACGGATCCATCCGCGGCGGTACCTGGCCGGGCTCGCCAACGCCCTGGTCGCCGCGGGCGGCAGGATCCACGAGCATACCGACGCCGGCGATTTCTCCTCCAGCCCGCTGTCTGTGACGGCCAACCGACACCGGGTGACCTGCGGCGACATCGTGCTCGCCACCCACAACCCGCTGGTCGGCGTCGCCGGCATCACCTCGGCCACGCTGTTCCAGACCAAGCTCTCGCTCTACTCCACCTACGTCGTGGCGGGCCGAGTGCCGAGCGGCACCGTGCCGGATGCTCTGTGGTGGGACACGGCGGATCCCTATCGCTATCTCCGCCTCGACCCTCACCGCGGCCATGACGTCGTCATCCTCGGCGGCGAGGACCACAAGACGGGCCAGGAGACCGACAGCAACTCGCGGTATCGGCGGCTGGAGCAGGCCCTCGCTGCGCTGGTGCCCGGCATCGAGCTCACCCATCGCTGGTCGGGACAGGTGATCGAGACGCCCGACGGGCTGCCCTACATCGGCTCCACCGCCGAGCATCAGTATGCCGCTACCGGATACTCGGGGAACGGATTGACCTTCGGCACGCTCGCCGGGATTATGATGGCGGACCGCATCCTGGGACGCGCCAACCCATGGACCGAGCTCCTCGATCCGGGGCGCAAGGCGATCCGGCACGGTCTCTGGGATTACCTCAAGGAGAACAAGGACTATCCCTACTACCTGATCCGCGACCGGTTCGCGGGAGCGGAGGGTCGCTCACTGCGATCGGTGAAGCGCGGTGAGGGGAAGGTGCTGGAACGCGACGGATCGAAGGTGGCGGCCTATCGGGATCGAGACGGCGCGGTCACGCTGCGCTCGGCCACCTGCACTCATATGGGATGCGTCGTCGCCTGGAACCCGGCGGAGAAGACGTGGGACTGTCCTTGCCATGGATCGCGGTTCATGCCGGATGGCAAGGTGATCTCGGGACCGGCGGAGTCACCGCTGGCGGATGTGGATTGACTTCGCTGCGCTACTCCGCCCTGATTGCCTCGATCGGATCCACCCGCGAGGCGCGCCGTGCCGGCAAGTACGCCGCGAGCAGCCCCACGAGCACCATCGCGCCCGCGACCCCGCCAAACGTCGCACCATCGAGCGCCCCCACCCCGAACAACAGACTCCGGAGCGCCCGGGTTGACGCCGCGGCCGCCGCGAGCCCCAGCACCACACCCACCGCCAGCACTCGCGCCCCCTGCCCTACTACCATCCCCTGCACCCGCCCCGCCTGCGCGCCGAGCGCCATCCGCACGCCGATCTCCCGCGTCCGCTCGGTCACGAGGTACGACAGCACCCCGTACTGCCCCACGGTCCCCAGAATGACCGCGAGCAACGAGATGACCCCCAGCGTCAG
>DATBJC010000084.1:0-5106 GCA_036556625.1 Gemmatimonadales bacterium | reverse complement strand
CCGCGCGCGCCGGCATCGATGGCCGGCTCGAACCGGGTGAACCTGCGGCCCGCCAGAAAGTCCTCGGCCCCTCGCCACACGCCCAGCGCCAGACCGGCGAGTCCCGCCGCACCCAGTGCCGTGGTCTCGACCATGTCGGGCCGCTCGACCGGGATCCCCAGCAGGTCGGCCTGACACTGCATCAGCCAGTCGTTCGACGCGGCGCCACCGTCCACCCGCAGCGCCGGCACCTCCACGCCACCGTGTCCGGCCATGGCACCGAGCAGGTCGGCACTGCTGAAGGCGATCGCCTCGAGCGCCGCCCGGACCAAGTGAGCCCGGGAGGTTCCCCGGGTCAGGCCGGTGATCGTCCCTCGCGCCTGCGGCTCCCAATGCGGCGTGCCCAGCCCTACGAAGGCCGGGACGAAATGCACGCCGCCGGTGTCGGGCACGCTGCGGGCGAGCGCCTCGGTCTCGGCCGCCGTGGCGATGATACCGAGCCCGTCGCGCAGCCACTGAACCGCCGCACCCGCGATGAACACGCTGCCTTCCAGCGCGTACGCCGGGTCCCCCCGCGGCCCGCAGGCAGCGGTCGCGAGCACGCCGTCCGGTGGAGTCGGTCGCCGGTCGCCGCGGTGCACCAGGAGGAACGCACCGGTGCCATACGTGTTCTTGGCCAGGCCCTCGGTGCAGCAGCCCTGACCGAAGAGCGCCGCCTGCTGGTCGCCCGCGAGGCCTGCGATGGGAAGCGAGAAGCCGAGATGCGTCGGATCGCTTTCCCCGACGACGCCCGAGGACGGCGCGATGTCGGGGAGCAGCTCGCGCGGGACGCCGAAGGTCGCCAGCAGCTCGGGCTGCCAGTCCCGAGCGTCAAGGTCGTAGAGCAGCGTGCGGCTGGCATTGGTGTGGTCGCTGACGTGGACCCGCCCTCCCGTGAGCCTGGCGACCAGCCAGCTCTCCACCGTCCCCGCCGCGAGCTCGCCCTTCCCCGCCCGGCGGCGAAGCGCCGGGTCGCCCAGCAGCCACTCGAGCTTGGTGGCGGAGAAGTAGGGATCGGCCACCAGACCGGTGCGCGCCCGGAGCATCCGTTCCGCGCCCGACTCCCGCAGCTCCCGGCATCGGGAGCTGGTGCGCCGATCCTGCCACACGATCGCCCGGCCCACCGGGGCCAGCGTGCGGCGGTCCCACAGCACCACGGTCTCCCGCTGGTTGGTGATGCCCAGTCCCACCGGGCGCTCGCGGGAAGTCGCGAGCGCGTCGGCCACCGCATCCAGCGAGACCCGGAAGATCTCCTCGGGATCGTGCTCCACCCACCCGGGCTCGGGGAAATACTGGGTGAACTCTCGGTAGCCCCGGCCCAGCACCGTGCCGTCCTGGTGGATCACCAGCGCGGTAGTCCCGGTGGTGCCCTGATCGAGAGCCAGGATGGACGGCATCAGTCCATGAGGCGGGAAATCTGACCCGGGGGCACGACGCCCCGGTCGGTGACAATAGCGGTCACCAGCTCCGCCGGCGTGACGTCAAAGGCGGGATTCCACGCCGGCACGCCATCGGCCGCCGCTGGTACGCCACGCCAGCCGGTCACTTCCTCCGACGGGCGGAGCTCGATCGGAATCGAGCCGCCGTCCGCGACGGCCGGATCGATGGTGGAGGACGGCGCCAGCACGTAGAGCGGCACCTGGTGCGCCTTGGCCGCGAGCGCGAGCCCGTAGGTGCCGATCTTGTTGGCGACGTCACCGTTGGCCGCGATGCGGTCGGCGCCCACCAGCGCGCAGGCGACATCGCCCCGGCGGAGCCGGCTCGCGATCATCCCGTCCGCAATGAGGGTACAGTTCACGCCCGCTCGGCTCAGCTCCCAGGCGGTGAGGCGGCTGCCCTGGAGCAGCGGCCGGGTCTCCGGCACCACCACGCGAGGAGCGTTGCCCATCCGGTGGAGATGATAGATCGGCGCCAGCGCCGTGCCGATGCCGCCGGTGGCCAGGACCCCCGCATTGCAGATCGTCGCCACCGTCGCTCCGGCGGGGATGAGCGGCGCTCCCAGCGCGCCGATGCGATCGCACATCGCGCGGTCCTCGTCCCAGATCGCCTGGGCCTCGGCGCGGAGCACCTCACGCAGCGGCCCGCCATCCACCACGGCGCGCTCGGCGCGCCGCTCCATCCGCCGCAGTGCCCAATGCAGGTTCACCGCTGTCGGCCGGGTGTTTCCCAGCACCGCCACCGCGGAGCGAACCCGTTCGAGCCCCCCGGAGGCGGCCAGCGTGACCCCCATCGCAGCCGCGATGCCGATCAGCGGCGCGCCTCTCACCCGCAGCGTCCTGATCGCCTCGGCCACGGATTCCACCGAGTCGAGTACCAGGTACCGCTCTTCCGCCGGAAGCAGCGTCTGGTCCAGCAGACGGAGGTGGCCGGCGGGGGTCCATCCGATGGGGTTGGGGAGTTGCATGGGAGGAAGATACTCTTATGCATGTCCTACTCCACTCTGCTGCTCGAGCTGCGCGACCGCATCGCCATCGCCACCATCAACCGCCCCGACAAGCTCAACGCCCTGAACGCCGAGGTGATCGCGGAGCTGGGAGCGCTGATGGACCGGGTCCAGAGCGATGCCGCGATCCATGGCATGATCCTCACCGGCTCCGGTCCCAAGGCGTTCGTGGCCGGCGCCGACATCGGTGAGCTCGGGTCCCAGGGCCCGGTGGACGGCAAAGCGCGGGCACTCGCGGGACAGCGGGTTTTCCGGAGCTTCGAGCGGTGCGGGAAGCCGGTGATCGCGGCGGTGAACGGTTTCGCGCTGGGCGGAGGCTGCGAGCTGGCCATGGCCTGTCACCTCCGGGTGGCGAGCGAGCAGGCGCGCTTCGGCCAGCCCGAAGTGAAGCTGGGTATCGGGCCGGGCTATGGCGGCACTGTCCGCCTGCCGCGTCTGGTCGGGCGGGGTCGGGCGCTGGAGCTGCTGCTCACCGGCCAGATGATCGACGCCCAGGAAGCCTATCGGATCGGCCTGGTCAATCGGGTGGTGCCCGCCGACCGCCTGATGGCGGAGAGCGAGCAGCTCTTGCGGACCATCCTGGAGAATGGCCCCCTGGCAATTCGCGCCTGTCTCGAGGCGGTGGATGCCGGCCTCGATGTGGGGCTGGACGAGGCCCTGCTGCTGGAAGCCAACCTCTTCGGGCTCCTTTCCGGCACCGCCGACATGCGGGAGGGGACGGCAGCGTTCGGAGAGAAGCGGAAGCCGGTGTTTCGCGGAGAGTAGGATGCCGTCCTAAGTCCAAACACTGGACTGCATTTCGCCCCTTCACCTGACTATCTTTCTGTGATGCCCGGAAAGGCCGTCTGGGGGATGCTGCTGGCGCTATTGCTGGGGTGTGAGGAGCGGGACCGGCTGATCTTCGACACTGATCCCGATGACACCAACGGGCCGACCAGCCAGATCCGCAACCCGTCCACCGATACTACGCTGACCGCGGATGACGCGCTCTCGACCTTCACGGTCGAGGCCCGCACGGTGGATTCCAGCGGTGTGGACACCGTCTTCATCGAGGTGGTCGGGGCCAATCTGGCGTACCCGCCGATCGACGCCGGCGGTGCCGACACGGTGACATTCGGGTTCACCCTGCCGCTCGGCAACCTGGTCGGGCAGACGATCACAGTCGGCGTCCACGGGGTGGACCTGCTCGGCAACGTCGGTCTGATCGTCGTGCGCGAGCTCACGATCGAGTAGTGCGCCTGCGTCGTCTGGTCACCCGCGGGTTCAGGAACCTCGCCGATCTCGACTGCGCCATTCCCGCGCCGGGCGTGGCCCTGCTCGGCACCAACGCGCAGGGCAAGACGAACTTCCTGGAGGCGGTGTACTACCCGGTGCTGTTTCGGTCGTTCCGGGGAGCGCCCGATCAGGACATCGCCGGGTTCGGCACTCCTGGCTTCCATGTCGAGGCCGCGGTCGAAGATCGCTCGATCGCGACGTTGGCCGCGGGGTACCTGGCCGGCGCGCGCCGGAAGCGGATCCTGGTGGACGGCAGCGAGCCGGAGCGGCTGACCGAGGCGGTGGGGCGCTGGCTCGCCGTGGTGTTCCTACCGGGCGACGTGGAGCTGGCGGCCGGACCCGCCGCGCTGCGCCGGGTCTATCTGGACCGGCTGCTCTCGCTGGCCGATCGCGGGTACCTCCGCGCACTCACCCGCTACCGAGCGGCGCTGGCCCAGCGGAACAGCGCGCTCCGGCAGGATCGCCCCGATCTCGCCTGGGCATTCGACGACCCACTGGCCGCGGCGGGCGCGGAAATCGTGGCCGCGCGGGAGCGCTGGGCCCGCAATGCCGGCGATCGCTTCGCCGCCGAGTTCGACTGTATCGGCGAGCGAGGTCGCGCCTTGGTGAGCTACCAGGGTGCGCCGGAGCTGGCCGACCCCGGCGCGTGGGCCCAGGCGCTGGGCGAAGCGCGCGGCGTGGATCGGGCGCGCCGCGCGTCCACCGTGGGGCCGCATCGCGACGATCTCCGGCTGGAGATCGGAGGACGCACCATCCGGGAGTACGGCTCCACCGGCCAGCAGCGGAGCGCGGCGGTCGCGCTCAAGCTGCTCGAGCTGGCCACGCTGCGCGAGTCGCGCGAGTCGGAGCCCGCCCTGCTGCTGGACGACGTGTTCGCCGAGCTGGACGACGAACGGCGGAAGCGACTGGCGGGGCGGCTGATCGGTCCCCAAGACCGTCAGGTCTTCCTCACGGCGCCTCGTTCCGAGGAGCTCCCGCGGGCGCTCGGGTTGGAGGTCTGGTCGGTGACGGATGGCCAGGTGAGGGGAGCCCGGTCACTCCCATGACTCATGACTGACGAGCGCCGGCCGTCCACGCTCGCCGATGCGCTGGCGAGCTATCTGCGCCGGTCCGGCTTCGCCAAGCGGATCCAGCAGGCGGGGGTGATCGAGGCGTGGCCGGAGCTGGTCGGCCCCCAGATCGCCGCCGTGACGGTGCCCGAATCGGTGACTCCGGACGGCGTGTTGCGAGTTCGAGTCGCCACCGCGGCCTGGGCCAACGAGCTCAGTCTCATGACTCCGCGGATCCTGACCCGCCTCAACGAAGGGCGACAGGGGCGGGTGAAGGAGATCCGGTGGGTGCCGGGAGCGATCCAGACTCCCCGTTCCTAG
>DATBJC010000083.1:0-74718 GCA_036556625.1 Gemmatimonadales bacterium | reverse complement strand
GCCCACCAGACGGAGCACTTCGCCGTAGGCGGATCCGTGATCACGGGCCACCCGATCGGCGATGGAAGAATCGAGGCCGGCGGGAAGCGCCGCGGCGACCTCGCGGACCAGGTCGTCGAAGCGGAAGAAGTCGCCGCCGTGGATCCGGGTGACCGCGGTACGGCTCGGCCGCACGGAGCGACCCAGCTTGCGGAAGACCAGATCCACGGCCCGCTCCGCCACACCCCGCGCGACGGTATAGCGGTTCGAGATGGCCGAGATGAGGCCCTGCACTCCATCTTGGCGGGCGTTGTCCACCACCAGCGGCCGCTTGCCGAAGCTCACGTTGCCGCTGGTCTCATCACCTTTCTCCACCGGCAGCAGCCCCGCCATCACCAGCGCCACATCGTCCATCGTCAGACCGAGATTGGGATCGGCCTCGGCGATCTCGGAGACGAAGTCGGCCACCTCGGCCTCGGTCACGCGCAGGCTGTCGGGCTCGTCCCGCCAGATCAGGCTGTTGACACCCACGAGGGTTCGGCCGCGCCATGGCACCAGGAACAGGTGGCGAGGCCCCCGGGTCAGCACGGCGGAAGGATCGCGATACCGGGTCTGGAGGGCGAGCGCGCGACCGTTCACGAACGGTCGCTTGAGCACCAGGGCCATGTCCCGAGAGAAGGGCACGCTCCGCGCCGCCCGCACGCCGGAACGCATCAGCAGCGCTTCCGCGTAGGGGCCGGCGGCGTTCACCACCGTGCGGGCGCGCACCTCGAATTCGTCGCCGCCCAGGCGGTCTCTCACCTTGACGCCAGCGACCCGTCCACCCTTCAACAGCAGCGTGGTGACATCGCAGTAGTTGGCCACGGCGGCACCGGCTCGCGCGGCGGTGCGCACCATGGCCCAGACCAGCCGCGGGGGGTTGAACAGCTGCCCGTCATAAAAGACGCCGGCCCCGCTGAGCCCTTCCTTATTTACCTCCGGGAACCACTGCAGCAGCCGGCCGCGCGACACGATGCGGGCAGCAGGCACCCGCCTGGTGGGATCGGTCAGGCCCCGGTTCCGGTCGACGGTGAGGGCGTTGAGGAGGGTGAAGGCCGCTCCCAGAATCTCGGGACCGCGCATGCCGTGTCCGTACGTCGGGACTACGAAGGGCATCGGGTGCACCAGGTGGGGCGCCATCCGGAGCAGCGCGCGCCGCTCACGGCTGGATTCGCGCACCCGCACCAGGTCCAGATGCTGGAGGTAGCGGACGCCGCCGTGCACCACCTTGAGGGACTCGGCCGAGGTCCCGCCGCCGAAGTCGCCCCGCTCCAGCAGGGCGACGGATAGCCCCCGCTGGGCCGCGTCCCAGGCGGTGGCAGCCCCGGTGATTCCGGCGCCCACCACCAGGAGGTCGAACTCCCGACCGGCCAGTGCCGCCAATGCCCGGGCCATCAGGCGAGCGCTCCCGCGCGGGCGCGAAGGTACTGCTCCACGGAGTGGATGCCGTACAGCAGCCGATCCCAGCGCGGGTCGGGCGTGCTGATTGGAGCCCGCTCGGCGAGCAGCCGCCGGGACAGGAGATCGGCGGTGAGAGGCACGCCGTTGGCCGGCGCGACCTCGACCCGCACCAGGCCGTGAAACAGATCCTTGCCGTCCCAGTCCCAGAGGCGGAGGGCCCAGGCATGAACCGGCGCCACGCTTCGGGTCTGCGGGGCGAAGATGGAGCTGCGATGACCGGGGGGCAGCCGCAGATAGCGATCGAGATCGGGCCCTTCGAACGGCAAGGTCGCGTGGCTCTTGGAGACGCCGATCGTGCGGGAGTCGGCCGCCCACTCGGGGCTCTCGGACAGCGAGCCGTCCACCACCAGCCAGTCATCGGAGCGGAGTCGAAAGGCCCGGGCCAGGTCCAGCTCGAGCCGGCCGCGGGCGCGATCGAGTGCCCGAGAAGCCCAAGTGAGATCTCGCACGGGGTGAGGCGGTTCGTCCTCGGGCAGCGCCAGAGTGGCCAGGTCCTCCAGCGCATCACCCGCCACGGCCAGCGCGCTGGGGCGGCCGATCACGATCTGCCGGCGATCCTCCGCGACGGTGCGCAGCTGTCGGTCGCGACGCTCGCGCACCGCGCCCGCGATCTCCGCCAGGTACACCGGAGCCGCGCCCGCGTAGGCCAGCAGCTGCATCCGCTGCACCCCGTCCAGGAAGGCGACCGGACCGGACCACGGCTCAGGGGCGCCGACCGCTCGGCACTGCAGTTGAGGGTCTTCCAGCAGGCGGGCCGGACGGATACAGGCTTCTTCGGTCCTGCCTCCACTGGACTCCGGGACGGCGGAGGCGGGCGTGAGACCTTTCCCGGCCAGACGCCGGCGGAGCACCGTCGGATTCGGACAGAGCATGCGCAGTAAACTAGTCACGCTGCTTCGGGAACGCGCCGCGCCGAGGGCTGCTGCTGGGGTGGGACACTACCAGAGGGTCAGGGCCAGGAATCCTGGGCGATCATTCCTCCTCGAAGGCCGTGAAGGGCGGGACGTTGGTCATCCAGAAGCCGGCGAGACCACCCTGCCGGTCCACCTCGATGTAGAAGCTGTCGGCCGCCCGCACGACCTCGACCTGCCGCCGCGGTCCGATCAGCAGGTGGAAAGTGCTCTCAGATGCGTTGGTCTCCACCGAGAGGCTGGTGTCCACCTCGACCGACGCCACCGGTGCCCGGGATCCGCTGGAGGGGAGCACGACCCGTCCATCGGTGAGCTGCGCGGGCACTTGAATGTCGCTCCGGGTGGAAACCTCGGGCCATACCACCATGTCGATCCCGCAGATCACCCCATTGTTCACGTCGAGCACCGCCACCGATCCTTCGGCGTCGGTGAGCTCCACTGTCCCGGTGAGGCCGCCGGCCTTGCGGCTTCCCTTGAACGAGCCGGAGAGAATGTCGGTTTCCGGATCCCAGCGCCACGCGATGGCAGGCAGGCTGCCGCCCAGCGGTTCGATCCGGGCCTCCATTCGGGAACGGGTCGCTTTAGGCGGCACCGGCTGGCTCCAGGCTCTGGATGAGCCGCAGGACGCGGTCGAGCGCCGCTTCCAGCTCCGCGTCCGACACCGCGTAGCTCAGGCGGACCCAGCGGTCGTCACCAAAAGCCGCCCCGGGAACCAGCGCCACGCCCTCCTGCTTCATCAGCTGCTCGCAGAAGCTGGTACCGGTGACCGGGTCCTTCTCCCGAATGCCGTCCACCCGGAAGAAGAAGTAGAAGGCCCCGTGGGGCTCCACGAACTCCACACCGGGTGCGTCGGCGCGGAATCGGCCCACGAGATAGTCCCGCCGGCGGCGAAACGCGGCCACCATCCGGTTCACCTCGGCGTCCACTCGCTCATCGGTGAAGGCGGCGGCCGCGGCCCACTGGGCCGGATGATTCGCGCCGGTCGTGGTGTGCGACTGGAGCGCGGCCATGGCCTTGGTGAGGTGCGGCGGAGCCAACGCGGCGCCGATGCGCCAGCCGGTCATTGCATACGCCTTGCTCGCGCCATAGATGATGACGGCCCGCTCCAGCAGCTCCTCGGGGAGATCCATCAGCGACGGGGCCGGGCCCGAGCCGTAATGGATCCGCCGGTAGATCTCGTCGGAGATGATCCAGACCCGGTTGGCCCTGGCCCACTCGGCGATGGAGCGCAGCTCCGCCAGGGTGTAGACCGAACCGGTCGGATTGCAGGGCGAGCAGAGCATGAGACCGCGGGTGCTGGTGGTGTGGTGTCGGTCGAGATCCTTGGCACTCACCTTGAGCCCCCACTCGACATCGCCCGGCACCAGGACCGGCTCAGCCCGGCAGAGGTGCACGATCTGGGGATAGGAGACCCAGGCGGGCGCCGGGATCAGCACCCGGTCCTTGGGGCCGAACAGCGTGAAGCAGGCATTGAAGATCGACTGCTTGCTGCCGGAGCTGACCACCAGCTGATCCGGATCCACCGGCCGGCCGCCCGACATGCGGCTCAGCTGTGCCGCGATCCCGCGCCGAAGCTCCGCGATTCCCACGTTCGGTGGATAGCGCGTCATCCCCTTCTGAATCGCCTGGATGCCGGCCTGGGCGGCGGGCTGAGGGGTATCGAAGTCGGGCTCACCCACGCTGAGGTCGTAGACGTCCTCGCCGGCCGCTCGCCGGCGCTTGGTCTCGTTGCTGATGGCCACCGTTTCCGAGGCCTTCAGGTACTGAACGTTGGGTGAAAGGGAATCGGGCATGCGAATTCCGGAGGTAGGTGAGGGTCGGCCGTGAGGAAAAAATTCTCCGCCAACACGGGGAAGTCAACCGGCGGGCTTGGCCGACGGGAGTGGGGATCTTAGGTTGGGCGCGGGCAACGTGTCACCCTGAGCGGAGCGAAGGGGGGCATGGGTCCGGTCATGCCTCCTTCCCCCTCGCTGCGCTCGGGGTCAGGATGACACTGACTCCCGAGGTGCGCGTGACGTCCTACGATCAATTGCATCTGTCGCCAGCCCTCGCCGCCGCGGTGGAACGCCTCGGCTGGTCGCCCAGCGACCCCGCGCTTCGCGAGTCGACCCCGACGGCGGCACGAGGACACAACCTGGTGGTGGTCGCGCCTCCGTCCCCGGCCTACGCGGTGCCCGCGCTCGCCGGAATGCTGAGCCGCCTGGGAGCCGGGGCTCGGGGATTACTGCTCTGCCCGGAGGCGCAGCTCGCCGAGTGGCGGGTTCTGGTGCACGCAATGGCAGGCGCAGACCTCCGCATCCAGGTCGCCCGCGGCACCGCTCGGGCGCTGCGGCGGCTCAAGGCCGCCGAGCTGGATCTGATCGTCGCGTCGCCCGACACGGCGCTGGCGCTGCACCGACGCTCGGCCCTGGCGCCGGACGGGATCGGTGTGGTGTTTCTCGCCTGGCCGGAGAGCTGGGAGAGCCGCGAGAGTCTGGCGCCTCTGATGCAGGACTTCGGCAAGGAGGCCCAGCGGATCGTGTGCACCGCGTCCGCCGATCAGGCCGCCGACCTGATCGAGCGCTATGCCCGTCGCGCGCTCACTGTGGGGGCGCCGCCGGCGCAAACGCCGGCACCTTTGCCGGCCGGACCGGTACGGACCGCGGGCGTCTCCTGGGAGCGGCGCACTCAAGCGCTGGCGGATCTGGTGGAGATCATGGATCCCGCCTCGGTCACGGTCTGGACGGTGGACCGCTCCCGCCACGACGACATCGCCCGCGCGCTCTCGCTGGGCGATCCGAACCTGCGGGTCGTCACCGGCGAAGCGCCGCAGGCCGCGCTGGTGATCGCCTTCGATCTTCCGACCGCGGACCGCCTGCGACAGCTGCTCGCCGCCGGCGACGTCGTGCTCCTGGTACCACCGGGCACCGAGTCGTATGTGGAGCGGATCGCGGCACCGCGACGACCGGTCCAGCTGCCGGGCATGGTGGACGCGATCACCAGTGAGGCCGCCTTGCGACGCGGGGCCATCGTTCAAGCGATCGAAACGCAGCCGGCCCACGCCGCGCTGCTCACCCTCGCTCCGCTGTTCGAGCGCTACGATCCGGCGATCGTGGCAGCCGCCGCGTACCAGCTGTGGACCTCAACGGCCGCCGCGCCGTCGCCCGTGCCGGAGGTCCCGGCCACCGCCAAGATCTACGTGAGCGTGGGTAAGAAGGACGCCGCCACGGTCAATGACCTGGTCGCGGTCCTGACCAAGGAGGTGCGGGTGGATCGGGCCAAGATCGGCCGGGTGGAGTTGCGAGAGACGTATTCCCTGGTGGAGCTGCCCGCGGTGGAAGCGGAGCGGATCGCCGCCGCGCTCACCGGGACCACCATCCGCCGGAAGCGGATCACCGCCCGGGTGGACCGCGGTCCGGTCAAGGCGCCACGGGCTGCCGCCCGGCGCGAGCGCACCAGGTGAGCGACCGCTGCGCCGGTCCGTCCGCCCCATGCCCCCTTCGCGTCTCGGAGCAGTGAATGAACTACGGTCAACACCCCGGCTGGATCGAAGTGATCTGCGGCGTGATGTTCAGCGGCAAGAGCGAAGAGCTGATCCGCCGGGTACGGCGGGCGATCATCGCACGGCGGCGGGTGCAGGTGTTCAAGTCGCATCTGGACGCGCGCTATGCCGGGCTCTACAGCGTGTCCAGCCACGACGGCACCGAGCTGGACGCGACCCCGGTGGATTCGGCCGCCGAGATCTTCCGGCTGGTCCGGCCGGGCACCCAGATGGTCGCGATCGACGAAGCGCAGTTCCTCGATCCGGAGATCGTAAGCGTCGCGACCGTGCTGGCGTCCCGAGGTGTGCGCGTGGTCCTGGCCGGCACCGACACCGATTTCCGGGGCGAGCCTTTCGGTGCCATGGGCGAGCTGATGGCGGTGGCGGAGATGGTGGACAAGCTCCAGGCCATCTGCGTGGTGTGCGGCGACCCGGCCTGTCGCAACCAACGGCTGCTGGACGGCAAGCCCGCTCGGTACGACTCCCCCACGATCATGATCGGTGGCCGGGAGAGCTACGAAGCGCGCTGCCGGCATTGCCACAAGGTGCCGCGGAAAGACGAGGACCAGACCCGGTTGTTGTAGGCGGACAGGCGGACGCCCGTGAGCTCACCATGCTGAACGTCGCCCTCACCGGGAACATCGCGGCGGGAAAATCGGCGGTGGCCGAGCTGCTCCGGCAGTGGGGAGCCACCATCATCGACGCAGACGCGATCGTGCGCGAGGTGCAGGCGCCGGGGAGTCCGGTGGTGCGCCGAATTGGGGAGCGCTTCGGTCAGGCCGTGGTGGGTCCGGACGGCGCGCTCGACCGGCCCGCGCTCCGCCGGCTGGTCCTGGACGATCCCGAGGCGCTGGCGGCCCTCAACCGGATCGTGCACCCGGCGGTGCACGCGCGAAGGGTGGAGCTGCTGCGCGACGCCGAGGCTCGCGGCGACCGGATCGTCGTGAGCGATATTCCCCTGCTCTTCGAGACCGCGGACCCGGATCGGTTCGACGCGATCGTGCTGGTGGATGCGCCGGAGGAGCTCCGTCTTCAGCGACTGGTGGCCAATCGCGGGCTCAGCCGGGACGAGGCCCGGCGGATGATGCAGACACAGCTGCCCTCTCGCCACAAGCGTCCGCGGAGCGATTTCGTCATCGACAACGACGGTGACCTCGGCGA
The DNA here is from genome assembly GCA_036556625.1 of Gemmatimonadales bacterium. GTDB lineage: Bacteria > Gemmatimonadota > Gemmatimonadetes > Gemmatimonadales > GWC2-71-9 > CAVVWJ01. Next base: position 67,647 of record DATBJC010000083.1, on the reverse strand, counting down.
GCTGGCGCAACGCACCGCTGAGGTGTGGCAAGCGCTCGTCGAACGCGCTTGACCTCGACCGCGACTCCGCCTATCCTCCCACCCGCCACCACAGGACGGAGCCCGCCGTGTCCAACGTTCCGGACGATCTGGTCTACACCAAAGAGCACGAATATGTGGCGCGGACCAGCGATCCTAACGTCGTCCGGATCGGGATCACCGACTACGCACAGGGCGAGCTGGGCGATGTGGTCTTCGTGAACCTGCCCAAGCCGGGCGATGTGGTGGACGGACACCAGTCGTTCGGCACCATCGAGGCGGTCAAAGCGGTCTCCGAGCTGTACGCACCGGTGGCCGGCGAGGTGGTCGAGGTCAACGGCGCGCTGGAGACCGATCCCGCGGTGGTGAACCGCGACCCCTACGGCGACGGCTGGATGATCGCGCTCCGGGTCAAGAACCCGACCGAGCTCGGCGGACTGCTGTCCGCCGGCGCATACAGGGGACACATCGGGGAGTGACCTGCGTCGTGGGGACCGTCGGCGTGAAGCTCAATCGGTGTGACAGTGACAACTCGAATCGGCGACGCCCCGGGGTCGTGTCCTCGGGGCGTTGTTGTATCTGTACCGGGCTCCAGTCAACTCCAGAGGTTCGATCCAGATGACCACCGTTCGCAACTCAAGCAGCTCCACCACACCGGAGCTCCACGTCCTGCACCCCAGTCACTTCGCCTACCGGCACATCGGCCCGCGGCGATCGGACGTGGAAGACATGCTGGCGGCGCTGGGCTCCGACTCGATCGAGGCCTTCATCGACGCCGTGGTGCCGGAGGAGATCCGGCTCCGCCGTCCGCTGGCCCTGCCGCCGGGGCGGAGCGAGCGCGAGGTGCTCCAGGCGCTGCGCGGCCTGGCCGGGATGAACCGGGTGTTCCGCTCCTACATCGGAATGGGCTACGCCGGCTGCTTCACGCCCCAGGTGGTGCAGCGCAACGTGCTGGAGAATCCCGGTTGGTACACCGCCTATACGCCCTATCAGGCGGAAATCTCCCAGGGTCGGCTGGAAGCGCTGCTCAACTTCCAGACCGTGGTGTCCGACCTCACCGCGCTGGAAATCGCCAACGCGTCCCTGCTGGACGAGGCCACCGCCGCCGCGGAAGCCATGGCACTCACCCTCGCCGTGAGCAAGGCGACCCGCGATCCGATCTACCTGGTGGATGAGTACTGTCATCCCCAGACCATCGCCGTGGTGCAGACCCGTGCCGAGGCACGGGGCATCCGGGTGGTCGTGGCCGAGCCGGAGACGTTCAGCTTCGAGCCCGGCGTCATCGGCGCGCTGGTGCAGTATCCCGCCACCGACGGCGCGGTGCGCGACTTCCGCTCGCTGGCGGAGCGGGCGCACGCGGCGGGCGGACTGGTCACCGCCGCGACCGATCTTCTCGCCCTCACGCTGCTGGCGCCCCCGGGCGAGTGGGGCGCCGATATCGCGGTGGGCAACAGCCAGCGCTTCGGGGTGCCGATGGGCTACGGCGGCCCTCACGCGGCGTTCTTCGCCACCCGGGAGGCGTACAAGCGCTTCATGCCGGGCCGCATCATCGGCGTCTCGCGGGACCGGGACGGCCGACCAGCGCTCCGGATGGCGCTGCAGACCCGGGAGCAGCACATCCGGCGCGACAAGGCGACCAGCAACGTCTGCACCGCGCAAGTGCTGCTCGCGGTGATGGCCAGCATGTACGCGGTGTATCACGGCCCCGGCGGGCTCCGCCGCATCGCCGAGCGGGTACACACACGGTCGGTGCTGCTGGCGAACGCGCTCCGCCGGCTCCGCTATCGGATCGTGCACGACGCCTACTTCGATACCCTCTGTGTCGAAGTGCCCGAGTGGGCCCTGCCCCGCCTGCTGGACGCGGCCCGGGTGCGACAGATCAATCTCCGTCCGCTGCCGCCGACCCGGCTCTGCATCGCGCTGGACGAGACCGTCACCCTGGGCGATCTGGCCGATCTGATCGCCGTGTTCTCGCTCAACGAAGCGCTGCCCTTCATGTTGGACGACATCGGGGTCAAGGCCGAGCGCGCCATTCCGGCGGCGCTGGGTCGAACCACCTCGTTCATGGACCATCCGGTCTTCCACCGGCACCACTCGGAGACCGAGATGCTGCGCTACATCAAACGCCTGGAAGCGCGGGACCTCTCACTCACCGCCGCCATGATCCCGCTCGGCTCCTGCACCATGAAGCTCAACGCCACCACCGAGATGATGCCGGTCAGCTGGCGGGAGTTCAACCGATTGCACCCCTTCGCCCCGCGCGACCAGGCGGCGGGATACCAGCTGCTGTTCAGCCAGCTCGAGTACCAGCTGGCCGAGATCACCGGCTTTGCCGCGGTGTCTCTCCAGCCCAACGCGGGCTCGCAGGGTGAGTTCGCCGGGCTGCTGGTGATCCGGGCGTACCACCGGTCGCGCGGCGAAGCGCACCGGACCACCTGCCTGATCCCCCAGTCGGCGCACGGCACCAATCCGGCGAGCGCGGTGATGGCTGGGATGCAGGTGGTGCCGGTGAAGAGCGACCCTCAGGGCAACATCGATCTCGCCGACCTCCGGGCCAAGGCCGCGGCGCACAAGGACACCCTGGCCGCGCTGATGGTGACCTATCCCAGCACCCACGGCGTGTTCGAGGGCTCCATTCGGGAGATCTGCCGGAGCGTCCACGAGCACGGGGGCCAGGTTTACATGGACGGGGCCAACATGAACGCCCAGGTGGGGCTCTGCCGTCCCGGCGACATCGGCGCCGACGTCTGCCATCTCAACCTTCACAAGACCTTCTGCATTCCGCATGGCGGCGGCGGACCCGGTATGGGGCCCATCGGGGTGATGAAACACCTCGCTCCGTTTCTGCCCGGCCATCCGATCGTGGACCTGGACCATCAGCAGGCCTGCGGCACGGTGTCCGCGGCGCCGTGGGGGAGCGCGGCGATCCTGCCGATCTCGTGGGCGTACATCGCGCTCATGGGATACGACGGGCTTACCGAAGCCACCAAGATCGCGATCCTCAACGCCAATTACATCGCCCGCCGGCTCAAGGGTCACTACGAGGTGCTGTACGCCGCCCCGAGCGGCCTGGTGGCGCATGAGTGCATCATCGACACCCGCCCCTTCAAGGCCTCGGCCGGAGTGGATGTGGAGGACATCGCCAAGCGGATCATCGACTACGGGTTTCATCCCCCCACGGTCTCGTTCCCGGTGGCCGGCACCTTGATGATCGAGCCGACCGAGAGCGAGTCCAAGGAAGAGCTGGACCGCTTCTGCGACGCGATGATCGCGATCCGGCAGGAGATCCGTGAGATCGAAGAGGGCCGCGCCGGACGCGAGGTCAACCTCCTGACCAGCGCGCCCCACACGCTGGAGCAGGTGATCGCCGACGGCTGGGACCGCCCCTATCCCCGCGAGCGCGCCGCGTACCCCAGCCAGGCGGTCCGGGAGCATAAGGTGTGGCCCACCGTGGGCCGGATCGACAGCGCGTTCGGCGACCGGAACCTGGTCTGTGTGTGCCCGCCGGTGGAAGCGTATGGGTAGTAGGACAGTAACGCGCTGGCAGCTCTGGCTGGACCTCACCGGTCGCCCCGGGTGGCAGAACATGGCGATCGACCAGGCATTGCTGGACCGGGCGCGAGGCGGAGAGCGCTGGCTCCGGCTTTACCGCTGGTCGCCCCACTGCCTCTCCTTCGGCCGGCACGAACCGGCGCTTCGGCGCTACGACCGCAGCAGGATCCAAGACCTCGGCCTCGATGTCGTCCGGCGTCCCACCGGCGGACGTGCCGTCTGGCACGCGGAGGAGCTGACCTACGCACTGGCGCTGCCGGGCACCGCGCTGGGCGGTCTACGGGAGGCGTACGAGGAGATCCATCGGATGCTGATCTCGGCCCTTCACATGCTGGGCGTGGAGGCACAGCTGGCGGCCGCGCGGCGAGCATCCGGGGTCGACGCGGGCGCCTGCTTCTCCTCGCCGGCCGGGGGGGAAATCATGGTGGGCGGTCGCAAGGCGGTAGGCAGTGCCCAGCTGCGGGAAGGCGGCGCCCTGCTGCAGCACGGATCCATCCTCCTGGCCGGAAGGCAGGCGCTGGTGCACGCGCTTACGATCGGCAGCGCAGCGCCCGACCTCGCGGGCCCGATCCTGCAGCTCGACAGCGGCTCGCCGGACCCGGCGCGAGTGGCCGATGCCATCGCCACAGCCGCCTCCGAGCGCTGGGGCGGCGAGTGGGGCCGGGCCGGGATGCCCCAGTGTCTGGTGCGCGAGGCCGGGCGGTACCAGACGCGGTTCCGCTCACCCGACTGGACCTGGAGGGGCTGAGCCCAGCCGTTCCTTCCCGACGCCCTCCGTTTACATTGCGTTGGCCCCTTCTTCCATCGCCCGACCCGGAGTCTCCGTGCACCCTTGGACGGCGCGCTTCGTCCTCGCTGCGGTTCTCGTTGGTGCGTCCGCCAGCCAACCGCCGTGGGCCGGGGCCCAGCACGAGTCCACCAGCGTCGTGATCGTCACCGGCCAGCAGGCCACCACGCCGGTACCGACGCTGATGGAGGGTCCCCAGAACAACCTCGCCAACTTCGAGATCGCCGATCATCTCTTCCTCCGGCTCGCCGAAGTGGGGCCCGGCCTGATCACCGCGGGCGACCGCGGATTCCTGCCCCGTTTGGCCCGGCGGTGGACCCGCCGTGATTCGCTCACCCTGATCTTCGAGCTCGACCCCCGCGCCCGCTGGCACGACGGCGCGCCGGTGACGTCCCGCGACGTGGTCTTCACCTACCGGCGCGCGCGTGACCCCGAGATCGCGCCGCGGCTCGCCCAGGTGACCCGGCAGATCGCGAGCGTGGCGGCCGAGGACGATCGTCACGTCGTGTTCCGATTCTCCGAGGTGTACTCGGAGCAACTCTATGACGCCAGCTTTCATGTGGCGATCCTGCCGGCTCACCTGCTGGCCGATCTCCCACCCACCAAGGAGGCCTGGTCAGGCTTCGTGCAGCGGCCGCTCGGCAGCGGCCCTTATCGCTGGGTGCGACGGGTGGAAGGCCAGTTCATCGAGCTGGCGGCCAATCGCGAGTTCTTTCTGGGCCGGCCGAAGATCGAGCGGGTGATCGTACAGGTGGCGGCGAGCGCGGATGCCAGGTTGAACCTGCTCCTGGCCGGCGACGCGGACGCGATCGACAACATTCCGCCGCCGCTCACCAACTACGCCCGGGTCGAAGCGGCGCGGCACGTCCGCGTGGTGCAGGTGCCTTCCAACAACGTCGGCTACCTGTTGTTCAACCAGCGGGATCCCGCCGCGCGCGATCGCCCGCACCCCATCCTCGCCGAGGCCGACGTGCGGCGCGCGCTGGTCCTCGCGCTCGACCGCGACCTGCTGGTGCGCGCGGTCCTGGGACAGTACGGGTACGTGCCGTTCGGCCCGGTCTCGGCTCAGCTCTGGATCCGGCATCGTGCCCCCGAGCCCACCGGGCAGGACCAGTCCACCGCCCGGCGGCTCCTGGCCGGACGCGGCTGGGTGGACCGGAATCAGGACGGCATCCGGGAGGACCGGAACGGCGCTCCGCTGTCCCTGCGGCTCACGGTGAGTACCTCCAGCTTCATTCGAAGCCAGATGGCGGTGATGATCAAGGAACAGCTGCGCCAGGTGGGCGTGGACATCGAGCTGGTGCGGGTGGAAGCCCCCGTTTGGCTGCAGCGTCGCGCCGCCGGCGATTTCGACATCGACTTTTCGGCCGCGACTCAGGACCCCTCGCCCAGCGGACTGGTGCAGAGCTGGACCTGCGGGGGGCCGACCAACGTCGCGGGGTACTGCGATCCCGCCGCCGATTCCCTGCTGCAGGCGGCCATCGCGAGTCCCAGGGCCGACAGCGGGCTGTGGCATGCCTACCTCCGTCAGGTGGAGGCGACCGCGCCGGCCGCCTTCCTCTATACCCAGACCTTCGTGTTCGGGGTGAACCGCCGGTTCCGCGACGTCACCATCAGGCCGGAGTCCTCGTGGAGAGCGCTCTGGCGCTGGGAAGCGGCCGGGTCCTGAGTTGAGGGCCTGGCTCGTCAGGCGGGTGCTCCAGGCGGTCCTCACCTTTGCGACCGCGGTGGTGCTCATGTTCGTGCTCATGCGGCTGGCGCCGGGCGACCCGATCCAGCGCGCGCAGGACGACCGCATGATGAGCTCCCAGGAGCTGGCCCGCCTGCGGGCGATCTACCACCTGGACCAGCCGATACACCGGCAGTTCGCCGAGTTCCTGAAGGGCGTGGCCCGGGCGGACCTGGGCAACTCCATCGAGCACGGGCTGCCGGTGACCACGCTGCTGGCCGGGCGCATGGTTCCCACCATGCTCCTCGGCGGCGCGGCGATCCTGCTCAACTTCACGGTAGGACTCTGGCTCGGCGTGCGGCAGGCGATCCGACGGGGGAGTCGGGAGGACCGCGCGCTCACCGTTCTCTCCCTCGCGGGATATGCCACGCCTTCGTTCTGGCTGGGCCTGGTGCTCGCGTGGCTGGTAGGAGTCAAGCTGGGATGGCTGCCCGTCGCCGGGATGAAGGATCCGCTGCTGCCGCCCGATGCACCATTGATGGTCCGCGCCCTCGACGTCGCCGCCCACCTGGTGCTCCCCGCCCTGACGCTGTCCATCGTGACCATTGCGGGAACCATGCGCTATCAGCGCACCGCCCTGCTCGAGGTACTTCGCCTTCCTTATATAGGAACCGCGAGGGCCAAGGGCATCCCGGAGCGGGCGGTGGTCTGGCGGCACGGGTGGCGCAATGCCCTGTTCCCGGTAATCACCCTGTTCGGGCTCTGGCTCCCGTTGCTGGTAACCGGCTCGGTCTTCGTGGAAATGGTGTTCGCCTGGCCCGGTCTCGGCTCGCTGGCGGCGGATGCCGCGGCCAGCCGCGACTATCCGCTGGTGATGGGCGCCGCGCTGCTGGCGGCCGGTCTGGTGGTGGTGGCGAGCCTGCTCACCGACCTGGCCTACGCGCTGCTGGATCCCCGGGTCCGCCACTCGTGAGGCCGCTGCTCGACGCCCTCCGCAGGGCGTGGCGTGACCCGCGGGGGCGAGCCGGCGCGATGACCCTGGCGCTCATCGCCGCCGCGGCGGGGGTCGGACCGCTGTTGCTCCCCGATCCCCTGGCTCAACCTTGTGTGCTCACCTGTCGAAACCTCGCCCCCACCCTGGCCCACCCGTTCGGCACCGACGACCTGAGTCGGGACATCCTCTCCCGGGTCGCCAGCGGCGGCCGGATCTCGCTGGCGGTGGCGGTACTCGCGGTGGGCCTTTCGGTGACGCTGGGCGCCTTGGTGGGGCTGGTGGCCGGCTATTGGGGCGGCGCGGTGGACTCCTTGCTCATGCGGGTGGTGGACGCCGCGCTCGCGGTCCCTCGACTCTTCCTGCTGCTCCTGGTGCTCGCGGTCTGGGAACAGGTGCCGGTCGCGGTGCTGGTCCTCCTGATCGGCGCCACCGGCTGGTTCGGCACCGGGCGCCTGGTGCGAGGTGAGGTGCTGCGATTGCGCGAGGAGAGCTATGTGCGGGCCGCCGAAGCGCTCGGCGCCAGTCGGAGACGGGTTATCTTCCGCCACCTGCTGCCCAACACCGCCGGTCCGCTCCTGGTCGCGGCGACGCTCGGAGTCGGGGACGTGATTCTGCTGGAGGCAGGTCTCTCCTTTCTTGGTCTCGGGGTGCAGCCTCCCACGCCCTCGTGGGGCGGCATGATCCTCGACGCGAAGTCGGTCCTGGCAGCCGCGCCGTGGGCCGGGATCTTTCCGGGTCTCGCCATCATCATCACGGTCCTGTCGGCCAATCTCTTCGGCGACGCGCTGCGCGACGCCGTCGATCCTCGAGGCGCATGAGCCGAGTCCTCGACGTCCAGAACCTGAGCATCTCGTTTCCCGGCGGGAGCGGCGCCCGGGTGCGGCCGGTGGACGGGGTCAGCCTGTCGCTCGACCGGGGCGAGATGCTGGCGCTGGTCGGAGAGTCGGGCTGCGGCAAGAGCCTCACCAGTCTGGCGCTGCTCCGCCTGGTCCCGTCACCGGGGAGGATCGAGGACGGCAGCACCATCCGGTTGAGTGACACCGACGTGCTGGCGCTGAAGGGCGACGCCCTCCGCAAGATTCGGGGGCGGCGGATCGGAATGATCTTTCAGGATCCGATGACCAGCCTGAATCCGGTGTTCACCGTGGGCGATCAGATCGCCGAGGGAGTGCGCGCACACTTCGACGTCTCCCGATCCGAGGCCCGCCGGCGTGCCCTCACTCTGCTCAATGAAGTGGGAATCCCCGATCCGGCCACGAGGCTGAAGGCCTACCCTCATGAGCTGAGCGGGGGCATGCGGCAGCGGGTGATGATCGCGATCGCCTTGTCGGCCGAGCCCGAGATCCTGGTGGCCGACGAGCCCACCACGGCGCTCGACGTGACGGTCCAGGCTCAGATCCTCGAAGTGCTCGACCGGCTGCGCGAGAGCCACGGGATGGCCGTGCTGCTGATCACCCACGACCTCGGCATCGTGGCTGGGCGGGCCGACCGGGTCGCCGTGATGTACGCCGGCCAGATCGTCGAAGAGGCACCCACGGAGCAACTCTTCGCGCGGCCATCCCACCCGTACACCCAGGGACTTTTCGCCTCGGTTCCCCGCATCACCGGTCCGGTCCTGCGACTCTCACCGATCGGCGGCACCGTGCCGGCGCCGAGCGCGTGGCCCAGCGGGTGCCGGTTCCGGCCGCGCTGCCCCAAGGCTTTCGACAAGAGCGAAACCATGCCGCCGCTGCTCCCGGTCGGCCCTGGGCATCGGATGCGGTGCTGGCTGGCGGAGGACGGCCGGTGAGCCTGCTTCAGGTCCGTGAGCTGGTGAAGCACTACCGGTCCGGGGGTCTCTTCCGCTCCGGTGGACCGCCGGTGCGGGCGGTGGAAGGCGTGTCGTTCGAGGTGGAGCGGGGAGAGGCTCTGGCGCTGGTGGGAGAGTCCGGCTGTGGAAAGTCGTCGGTGGGCCGGACCATCCTTCGGCTCCAGGAGCCCACTGCGGGGAGCGCCACATTCGAAGGGACCGACCTCTTCGCGCTCGACCGCGCCGCGCTCCGGAAGATGCGGCGGCGGATGCAGATCATCTTCCAGGACCCCTACAGCTCGTTGAACCCCCGTCTGACCATCGGGTCGGCGATCGCCGAAGGGATCGAGATCCACCGGCTCGCGCCACGCAATGAGATCGGCCGGAGGGTCGGGGCGCTGCTGGAGGAAGTGGGACTCGACCCGGCCTATGCGCGGCGCTATCCCCATGAGTTTTCCGGCGGGCAACGCCAGCGGATCGGCATCGCCCGCGCGCTCGCGGTGGAGCCGTCGTTCATCGTCTGCGACGAGCCGGTGTCGGCGCTCGACGTGTCGGTGCAGGCCCAGGTGCTCAACCTGCTCGCCGACCTTCAGCGGGAGCGGGGGCTCAGCTACCTGTTCATCGCCCATGACCTCGCAGTCGTGCGCCAGATCGCCCAACGGGTCGCGGTGATGTATCTGGGCAAGATCGTGGAGCTGGGGCCCACAGAGGCTCTGCTCCAGACACCCCGCCACCCCTACACGGTGGCGCTGCTGTCCGCAGTGCCGGTGCCCGACCCGGAGCGCCAGCGCTCGCGCATCGTGCTCAAGGGCGACCTGCCGAGCCCGAGCCATCCGCCGCCCGGCTGTCCCTTCCATCCGCGCTGCTTCCATCCCCGCCGCGACGAGCGCTGCCGAACCGAGCCGCCGCCGCTTCGCCCGGTAGGTGCCAGTCTGGCCGCCTGCCACTATGCCGAGAGCACGCCCACACTGCAGCCGTGAGCGCAGTCACGGTCTTCGGGGCTCGGTTCCGCCATGTTGGTCCTGCCATCTTACTATGAGGCCAACATGAGCGACCGCAAAGACTTAGCTACAGAGGGTACGGCGGACGAGCTGGAGGGTACCGCCGACGTCGTCGAGGGCCGGGTTCGAAACGTGGTGGGCGGCGTCACCGGCGATTCGGGGGAGCAGCTGAAGGGGAAGGCTCGGGAGCTGGTAGGCAAAGCCAAACAGAAGATCGGCAAGGCGAAGCAGAAGGCAGACCCCAAGCCGGGCGTGGATGAAGCCTGAGGCTCAGGCCGACTTCGCCGAACGCCCGAAGTCGACGACGATTTCCTGACCGGTGGCGCGCCGCTCGTGCTCGTGGTGGTGGTCCACGAACACGAGCGCCTCCCGGCGAGACACTACATTGGCCAGCGCGGAGAACACCACCGGACAGATCATCTTCCCGGTCAGAGTCCGCATACTCTCCACCGCTTCCTCGGGCGATACGCTCTGGCGGTACGGCCGGGTGGTGGTGAGCGCATCGTAGATCTCCGCAGTACCGATCAGCCGCGCGCCCCAGGGAATCTCCTCCGCCGCCATGCCATCGGGATATCCGGAGCCGTCCCACCGCTCGTGGTGGCTTCGCACGAACACGCTCACCAGGCCGAGATGGGGCAACGGCTCCAGGATCTGGTGACCGATCAGGACGTGCCGCTTCACCTGATCGAACTCGGTCGAGGTGAGCGGTCCCTCCTTGGAGAGGATGCCGTCGCCCAGGCAGATCATGCCGATGTCGTGCAACCGGCCGGCCAGGCGGACGGCCTCGACCTCGGGATCGCTGCGGCCCAGCTCGGCCGCGAGTGAAGCCGCCACCTGCGCCACCCGGACCGAGTGCCCCGCGAGCCAGGGGTCCTTGGTCTCCACTACGCGAACCAACGATTCCAGCGTCGCGAGTGCCAGGCTCTCCACCCGAGCCCGCTCCTGCCGCAGGTCGCCGGTGAGGCTCGCGACCTCCTCACACAGGATCCGCCTGGTGGCCATCTCCAGGAGCGCTTCCCGCCGGCGGGCGATGGCTTCCACCACGGCGCGCTCCACCGCGTAGGAATCCAGCACGTCGGAGACGTAGTCCACGGCGCCGGCCCGGAGACAGCCCACGGCCGACCGCGCATCGTGCCCCGGTCCGGAGATGACGATCGCCAGCGCGGACTCGCGTTGGAGGCATTCGGTCACGAACTCCGGCAGACGGTCCTCGCCGAACGCGGCATCCGCCACCAGACAGGCGAACTTCATCCGGGTGACCAGCTCGAGCGCTTCCTCCCGCGAGCGGGCGACGCTCACCTCGTGCCCATCGGCCCGCAGATGATCGGGGAGCGTGGAGGGCGCCGCGCCTTCCGGCAGCAGGAGCAGCAATCTGGCCTTGGGCTCGGGTCTGGCGATCATGAGCACTCCCTTGTCGTGCTATGCCGCTGGCGCATTCGCCGGGGCGTTATAGGTTGGTGCATCGCAAACACCCCGCCTTCCACTTCCGACCTCGCCTTGCTGGTCGCCGCCAATCGTGCCGCCTCTTTCGCAGTGGCGGCGCGATGGGTGCTGCACGATCTCCGGAGCCCGGCGCAGTCGCTCACCCTGATCGCCGATCTCATGACGGATCCCGCCACCGAGGTGGAGGAGATCCTCCGGGACTCGTGCCGCCGCCTGGCCCACGCGATCGAGCTGCTGGCCCGGGTGATGCAGCCCGCCGCCCCGGCCGACATCGGCCCCATCGCGGTGCAGGAGGCCATCGGCTTCATTGCCGACCTCCATCGCGCGGCGCGCTTCCGGGCGGCGCTCGAGCTCTCGATCCAGCCGTCGCTCCCGGCCGCGGCGGGTATCGGGCGCCACCTGGAGCACGCGCTGCTCAATCTGCTGCTCAACGCGATGGCCGCGCTTCGGTCCAGGGACGATGGAATCATTCGAATGGCTGCGGCGCAGGAGCGCGGCCATCTCGCGATCACCGTCGCCGACGACGGCCCCGGCCTGCCACCCGCGGCGGCCGAGCGACTGTTCCAGCGCCTCCGGCCTCGCGAGACCGACCCGCTCTCCGGCATCGGGTTGCTGGTGGCGCGCGAGGTCATGCGTCTCTCGGGCGGCAGCCTTGATCACGCGCCGGACACCGGTCCCGGCGCGCGCTTCGTGATCACCCTTCCGATCTGGCGGCGGGAGGCGCTGCCTCGTTCTGCACCATAGGCCGGCCTCCGCTCAACAGCTCCTGAAGCAGCGCCTCCCGCTCCCGCAGCGCGGCCAGCAAGACCTCCTGATTGCGCCACACTTCCTCCGCCACGCCGGCGGCCGAGCTTTGCATGCGAAGGCGGGCGGCGACGAAGGTCTCCGGAAGGGCCGCCTCGAAGCGCCGGTCCAGATCCGCCAGCGGGTGGGCCGGATCGCCCACCAGCCGGTGGAGCAGCGTGGCCCGGTAGCGGCGGTTCTCCTGCAGCGTGAGCAGCGTCCGGCTGGCCAGACGAAGGCTGGTCTCCATGCCTTGCAGGTCGCCCTGGGGCACCGCCTCGCGCTGCCTGGCAACGGCGTGGTGCAGTTCCTCGATCAGCCGGCACTCGCGTTCCAGCGCCAGCGTGAGGTCGGCGAACCCGCGGAGGGCGGCCCCGTCGAGATCCATGATCAGCGTCGTCCCGAGTCCGCGATCTGATCCAGCAGATCGTCGATGATTCTCAATGCGTCCGCGTTGATGGTCCGGGCGCGGTGGATGATGTCAGGATCCAGCGGACCCAGCGGGATGCCGTGCTCCGCCTCGCGCGACCGGAGCGACGGCTCTTCTCTGGGCTCTTCCGCCCGGCCCGGCCAGCCGGCGCTCACTGGATACCTCCGGTCAGGCGGGAGCGCAGCCGGTTGAGGGCCTGGGTCCGGATCTGCGACACCCGGGACTCGGTCAGGTGCATCACCTCGGCGATCTGCCGCTGGTTCAGCTCCTCGTAGTAGTACAGGGACATCACGGTGCGCTCCTTCTCGGGCAGACGGGCGATGGCGTGGCGCAGGATCCTGATCTCCTCCTGCCGGCCGAGCTCTTCCACCGGTGAGACGGCATCGGCATCGGGCAGCACTTCCTGCAGCGGCGAGGTGCCGTTGACGCGATCGCCGGGCTCTCCTTCATAGGAGACGGCGGTGCGTGATGCGGTGTCGTCGCGCCATCGCCAGTAGGTGGAGATGTCGACCTCGAGCTGAGCCGCGATTTCGTCATGACTCGGGGCCCGGCCCAGCCGGAGTTGCAGGGCCGCGCTGGCCACCTGGAGGCGGCGCGCCTTCACCCGTATGGCGCGCGGAGCCCAGTCCTGGCTCCTCAGATCATCCAGGATCGCCCCGCGGATGCGGCGCACGGCATAGGTGCTGAACGCGAGACCGCGGGAGAGATCGAAGCTGTCGAGCGCGCGGATCAGCCCGAAGGTCCCGGCGCTGACCAGGTCATCCAGCTCGATCGCCCTGGTCCGGCGGCTCATCTCCCGCGCCACGTGATGGACCAGGCCGATGTAGAGCTCCAACAGCTCCCGGCGGGCCGCCGGATCGGCGGTGCTCCGGTAGCGCTGCCAGAGATCTCCCGGCATGGTGCGCTTCCTGGTCGTCGCGGTGGCGTTCACGCCCGGCTCCGGGTTGATGCCGCGAGATCGAGGCAGTCCAGCCTCGCGTCGCGGATGGTCTGGGCTGCGCGGGTCTCCAGCAGCCGCGCGAGACAGCGGCGGGGCTCCCGCACGGCGGCGGTGATCGTCGGTTCCTCCAGCAAGACGGCGGCGAGGTGCAGCTGCCGATTGAGAAACTGTTCCGAGGCGGTGGCCAGCCGAGCGTAGGCGTTCTGTCCTTCCTCCTCCCCGGCACACCGATTGACCACGACGTCGATCGGCAGGTGAGGGGCCTGGAGGGAGAGGATCTTGACCAGCGCGTGCCCATCCATCAGCGCGGTCGGCTCCGGCGCGGTCACCAGGACCACCCGGTCGGCGCCCAGCGTCGCCGCGCGCACCACTCCCTCGATTCCGGCCCCGGCGTCCACCACCACCACCTCGTATCCGTTGGCCAGCTCGACCAGCCTGGAGTGCAGTCGGGCCCGTGCCAGTGCATCCAGCGCGTAGAGCCCTTCGGCGCCCGACTCGGAGGGCAGGAGCCACAGATGCTCCGCCACCCGCTGTACCAGCTCGTCCACCCGCAACCGCCCGCCGAGCACCGACTCGATGCTTCCCCGCGCGCCGATACCCAGGAGGACATGCAGGTTGGCCAGGTTCTGCTCGCCATCCAGCAGCAGCACCTCGCGGCCACGCCCGGCGGCAGCCGCGGCCAGCATCACGCTGACCAGTGACTTTCCGACTCCGCCTTTGCCGCTTCCGACGACGATCCGGCACCGGTCGCCGGCGATCTCGCTCCGCTGCATTGCCGCTCCGGGGGATGCCTGCTCGCCATCCCCGAAGGCAATCGGCATACCTCGACGCGAGCCGGTCTCGACAACGCCGGAGGCCTATGTCCTAAGTGAACCAGTGCGAGGGAGTTGGTCGAAGAGAGCGGAGCCGCGTAGCCGACGGCTGGGACAGCGGCGGAAGAAAGATCCGGGCGGTGTTGCCGGAAGAACTTTCCGCCGACCGGCCTATTCTTTCCGGGCCGGCCGGCGCATCCGGGTCAGCTGCCGGAGGCGGCGCGGGGGGTATTGAGCTTGTTTCGGAGGGTTCGCTCGCTGATGCCGAGCAGCCTTGCGGCGCGGGTCCGATTTCCGCCGGTAGCCGCCAGCGCTCGCTCGATCGCCAGGCGCTCGATGGCGTCGAGATTGTAATCCACCGGACCCCCGGTGCCGGCGGTGAGCAGGTCGGGCACGATGGCCGGACGCGGCGGGTGAGCCGCGGCGTCCTGGATCTGCTGATCGAAGTCGGTCGGCTGGAGCACATTGCCGCGACAGAGGATGACCGCGCGCTCGACCGCATTGGCCAGCTCGCGGACGTTGCCGGGCCAGGAATACCGCTGGAGGACCCCCAGCGTCTCCGGCCCGATCGTGGGCGGGGTCCCGCCGTGCAGCTCGGCCGAGCGGGTCACGAAGTGATGAACCAGCCGGGGAATGTCCTCGATGCGTTCCCGCAGGCTCGGCGTCCGGATCGGCACCACGTTGAGGCGGTAGTAGAGATCGTCCCGGAATCGGCCGGCATCCACCTCGGCCTTGAGGTCGCGATTGGTGGTGGCGATCAGCCGCACGTCCACCTGGATCGGCTGGTGCCCGCCCACCCGCTCGAACTCCTGCTCCTGAATCACCCGGAGCAGCTTCGACTGCAGGTCGAGACGCATCTCCGAGATCTCGTCGAGCAGCAGAGTGCCGCCGTGCGCCCGCTCGAAGGCTCCGGCCGAGCGTACCGTGGCGCCGGTGAACGCGCCCTTCTCGTGGCCGAAGAGGGCGCTTTCCACCAGTCCTTCGGGCAGCGCGGCGCAGTTGACCGTGATGAACGGCGCGTCGGCCCGGGGACTCTGGTCATGGATGGCCCGGGCGAACAGCTCCTTGCCGGTGCCGGACTCGCCCTGGAGGAGGACGGTGGCCCGCGAGGCGGCCACGGTTCCCACCACTTCCATCACGCGGCGGAAGGCCTCGCTGTCGCCGATGATGGCGCGCTGGCCGCGGATCTTCACGATCTCGCGGCGAAAGGTCTCGTTCTCCCTCCTCAGGCGCACCACCTCCAGCGCCTGCCGGACCGCGATCTCCAGCGACTCCGCCTGGATCGGCTTGGTCAGATAGTCGATCGCCCCGGACTTGATGGACATGACCGCGTGCTCGACGCTGGAATACCCGGTCATGATGATCACGGGAATCCGGTATCCTTCCTTCTCCAGTTGTGCCAGGAGGTCCAGCCCGGTGAGGCCGGGCATCCGGTAGTCCGCGATGATGAGGTCCACCGGCGTCCGGCTGACGACTCGCATGGCGTCTTCGACGCTCGAGGTCAGGATCGGGCGGTGCCCGGCGCGGGCCAGCGTATGCTCCAGGATGACGCCGACGGCGGGCTCGTCGTCTATGCAAAGTATGGAAGCTGTCACGTGCTGCCCAACCAATCCTGGGTACCAGGAATCGCGACCGGAGGATGCGGCTGCCAATAATAGCGTTTCAGGTGTCTGCCGCCATACCGAGCGACGACCACACTTCGCTACCCGGCAAATCTTTCCGGTGCGCGGCCGGGAACCTACCTTTCAATCGCGGATGGGATTGGGCTTGCCACCTCCTGGTCGGCTCAAGTCGGAAATGCTCGCGGCCGATACCTCTCACATGCCGATCACGGTGACCATGGCCTTTTCTCACGACTCCGATCAGCCGGGTGGAAACGATGGTCCGGAGACTCCGCGGACCGAGGCCTCGTCCGCCGAAGAGGCCCCCGACCGGGATGGCATTACGCCGGAGCGCCTCCAGCAGGTGATCAAGCGCCTCGGCTCCGGATTCTACGACGTGGCAGAAGTGCGGGAGGAGATCGCGCGCCGGGTCCACAAGGAGCTCGAGTCGTGATCGGATCCGGCGACTACCGGCCCGTCATTCTGGTGATCGACGACGAGCCCACCATCCGGAAGATGGTGAGCCGGCTGCTCGAGCGCGCCGGTTACCGGGCCCGGGCCGCGGCCACCCCGGGTGAGGCGTTGGAGCTGGTCGGGGTCGAGCACTTCGATGCGGTGATCTGCGATCTGCATCTCGATGGCCTCAGCGGGGTGGCACTCTGCGAGCAGATCTGGCTCCTGGCCCCTGAGCTCGCCGGCCGAATCATCGTCTCCAGCGGCGATCTTACCGGCGAAGGTGTGGACCACCTGGTGGCCCGCGCCGGGATTCCGCCGATGCCCAAGCCGTTCACCGGCGACGACCTGCTCCGCGCGGTCGCGGCGATTTGTCCCCCGGCTCCTTCTCCGCTTCGGCGCGAGGCCCGTCGACAGGCTTCCTGAGTCTCTCCCCGCTATCTTCCCGCTCCACCGCAGCCAGCATCCGAGTGTCAGCATGGAACGACAGCTCATCTCCAGCGGCGCGCCCTGGGAGCCGATCGTGGGCTACTCGCGTGCCGTACGGGTCGGCAACGTGGTGTACGTCTCAGGAACCACGGCGACCGACCCCGACGGCAAGGTCGTCGGCGCCGGTGACGCCTACGCGCAGGCGGCGCAGACGCTGCGCAATATCGGTGTGGCGCTCCAGCGGGCCGGTGCCTCGATGGCGGACGTGGTGCGCACTCGGATGTTCGTGACCGACATCTCGCGCTGGGAAGAGTTCGCCCGGGCGCATGGCGAGGTGTTTGGGACCATCCGGCCGGCTACCAGCATGGTAGAGGTCCGGAAGCTCATCTCCCCCGACATGCTGATCGAGATCGAAGCCGAGGCGGTGATCCCGTGAATCCGGTCGAGGCGTTCGAGATCCTGGATCTGCGGGTCGGGCGGATCCTTCGAGCGGAAGCCAACGAGCGGGCCCGCAAGCCCTCCTACAAACTGTGGGTCGACTTCGGGCCGCTGGGGGAAAAGACCTCGAGCGCGCAGCTCCGGTCGCTGTATCGGGCCGAGGAACTGGTGGGGCGGCTGGTGATCGCCGCTGTGAATCTGGGGGGCCGCAACATCGCGGGCTTCCTGTCCGAGGTGTTGGTGCTGGGGCTCCCCAATGAATCGGGAGACGTGGTCCTGCTGGCGGTGGAACGGGAGGTGCCGCTGGGCGGCAGAGTGTACTAGGGGTTTTCTCCGTCCAGCGCCGGCCGCAGCACCAGCCCCGTCACCGCCCCGTCTTCCGCCATGGTCCACTCGAGCAGCATCTTGTGGGTCGAGCGGTCGAAGCTGGCGGTGCGGCTGTAGATCCGAAGCGGATTCCCGGCCTCCACCCGCTCGTCCACCTGGCCCCGTTCCTGGCCCAGGCGGGTGACCGCCTGGCCGGCGAAGCTGGCGAGATCGGCGACACTGCCGAACGTCTGCCGCATGTCGGGTGAGAATCGGTCCCACAGCTTCTGATACTGGTTGTCGTAGAGCCAGGCGGTATACTGCCGGCCCTGCTCCAGCAGGCTGCTGGTCTGGGAATCACCCCGCGGGCCACAGGCCGCCAGGGCCGCCGCCAGGGCGATTCCACGGGTCCATCCGCGCATCGTTCCGTCCTCTGAGTTCCGCAGTGCGCCGGGCGTCCATCATCTCGGGAGCGGCAATGCGGGTCTACATCTCCGTCGACATGGAAGGGGTGGCCGGCGTGGTCCACGAGGACCAGACCGACCCGAGCGATCCCCGGCATGCGGGAGAGTATAACAGGATGCGCAGGCTGATGACCAGCGAGGCCAACGCCGCGGTGGAAGGCGCCCTCGAGGCCGGGGCGACCTACGTCCTGGTCAACGACAGCCACTGGCTGATGCGAAACCTCCTCGCCGAGGAGCTGCACCCGTCCGCCGAGCTGCTGAGCGGCGGCCCCAAGCTTCGGTCCATGGTCGAGGGCGTGGAGCTGGGCTTCGATGCCGCGCTGTTCATCGGGTATCACGCCATGGCCGGCGCCAGGCACGCGATCATCGACCACACGTACACCAGCCTCGTGCACCAGGTCCTGCTCAATGGCCGGCCGGCCGGCGAGCTCGCCATCAACGCCGCGTTCGCGGGCAGCCGCGGCGTCCCCGTGGCGCTGGTGAGCGGCGACCAGACCCTGGCGGAGGAAGCTCGATCGCTGCTGGGCGACGAGGTGGAGGCGGTGATCGTGAAGCACGCGGTCGGCCGCTTCGCGGCCCGCAGCATCTCGCCGGCCGAGTCGTGCCGGCGCATTCGAGCGGGCGCCACCGCGGCGCTTCGCCGGCCGCACCGGCCGCTGGTGCTGGAGCGGCCGGTCCGGCTCCAGGTGGAGTTCGCCCTCAGCCAGATGGCCGACATGGCGGAGCTGGTCCCCGGCTCGATGCGGACCGGCGGGCGCACCATCGAGTACCTGCACGACGACTACGGGGAAGTGTTCCGGGCGTGGCGGGCCCTGTACAACCTGGCGAGCGTGAAGTAGGAGCTACCCGCCGGGCTCGATCGACACGATGCGCCGCACATCGATCGGCATCCCGACCTGGCAGCCGGTGGATGACCCTTCGGCCAGCTGACCCACCAGACTCACCGTGACGCCATCCTGCAGCAATGACGCCGGCGCCTGCGCCGGTTGCAGCTCGTAGCGGCGGCCATTGGTCGCCTCGAGCTGCCAGCAGCCGTGCTCGACCTCGAGGAAGTGCACGGTTCCGACGATCCGGAGCTCGCCCGTGCCGCTGGCGGTGGAGAGCTCACAGCGGCTGGTCGTGCCGGTAGTCAGCAGGAGGAGAGGAAGGAGCGAGGTCCGGAGGCAGGAACTCATGGGGGACCGGTGCCCAGGTAGCGGTCATCCGGAAGCTACGGCTCCTGGCGCCGCTCGGCAACGACGCGAGCGGTCCTCACAGTCGGCTCGGGTCACACTCAGGTCACAGGCCACCGGTACCGTGAGCGCGGAACTCGGCTCTCGCGACCCCAGCCGGAGGGCGTCATGACATCAGCGGTGGAGTATCGGCCGTTCCCCAACGAGGAGGGACGGAACTCCCGGCAGGCCTTGCTCGAAGTCCCTCTCATGATCCGGGCCCTGGGCCTTCCTCGCCAGGGCCGGGTGCTCGAGGTGGGCTGCGGCCGGGGCGTGGCCCTGCCGATTCTCGGTGCGCTGCTTCGGCCCACGCGGCTGGTCGGGCTGGATCTCGAGGCCGGGTTTCTAGACCAGGCAAGGTCCCGGCTGACACACGCCGGCATCGCCGCCCAGCTGGTGCCCGGCGACGTGAGGTGCCTGCCCTTCCGCGATGCCGCGTTCGATCTGGTGATCGACTTCGGCACCTGTTACCACATCGCGCGGCAAGGATCGGCACTGGCGGAGATCGCCCGGGTGCTCGTGCCCGGCGGCCTGTTCGTGCACGAGACGCCGGTCAGTCAACTGCTCTCCCATCCGGTTCGATCGTTCGGACGGAGAATTCCCTGGCCCCGGGCGCCGCTGTTCGAGCGGCACCGCACTGCCCTGCTCTGGACCGCGCGGCGGCGGCGGACGCCGGTCATATGATCTCGAGAGGGCTGCCGCTCGTCGGCCACGCGCCCTGGTTCTACCGGGACACCAATGGATTCCTGCTCCGGCTCGCGCGAGCGGGGGGAGACGTCGCCGCCTTCCGGCTGGGCAGAGAGCCGGCCTTCCTGCTCTCCCATCCGGACCATGTCCAGCAGGTCCTGGTGGACGACGCGGAGGCTTTTCGGAAGGGACGGCTCATGCAGCGCGCGCGACGGCTGCTGGGCGACGGCCTCCTCACCAGCGAAGGCGAGCTCCATCGCTGTCAGCGGCGCCGGCTCCAGCCGGCGTTCTGTCGTCACCAGCTCGCAACGTATGCCGAAGCGGTTCCACGGCTCGCGGCTCGGGCGGCAGAACGCTGGGTGGAGAGCGATGCGCTCGACCTGAGTGCCGCCATGGACCAGTTGGCCAGGGCGATCGTCGTCCAGGCACTGCTGGGGACCGACCTGGAAGGGGAGGTCTCGTCACTGGCGGGCGATCTCCAGGTGCTGTCGCGCTGGCTGCCGCTGGCGGCGGCGCCGGGGGCCGAGCGTTTGGAGCGCTTGGGTCTTCCCTTCATGCGCCGCGCCGGGGAGGCGGCCGACCGGATCACGGCCGCGATCGACCGACGTCTGGCAGAGGCCACCCCGTCGGGCGGCCGCGATCTCCTGTCTCTGCTCCTTCGGCCGGACGGCGATGGCGTGGCGATGCCCTCCCGCCTGGCCCGCGACGAAACGATGACCCTCTTCCTCGCGGGACACGATACCACGGCGGCCGCGCTGACCTGGAGCTGGTATCTCCTGGCGACCCACCCGGACGTGGACCGCCGCCTGAAGCGTGAGCTGGGTGATGTGCTGGGTGAGCGCGACCCGATACCGGAGGACTGGCCGCGGCTGGCCTACACCGGACTAGTCCTGGAAGAAGCACTTCGCCTCTATCCGCCCGTGGGACGCATCGGGCGGCGGCCCATCGAAGACTATCGAATCGGTGGCCGGGTCATTCCGGCCGGCGCCGCCGTGTTCTTGAGCCCGTTCGTGACCCAACGCGATCCGCGCTGGTGGCCCGATCCCGACCGGTTCGAACCTGATCGGTGGACCGAAGAGGGCCGCCGCGGTCGCCCGCGATACGCCGCCTTTCCCTTCGGCGCCGGTCCCCGCTCCTGCGTCGGCGGCCAGATGGCGCGAATGGTCGGCACCCTGGTGATCGCCACCATCGCGCAGCGCTGGCGAATGCTGCCGCCGGCGGGCTCGCCGCCCCGAATCCGCTCGGTCTTGACCCTGAAGCCGGCGCGGCCGCTGTACCTGCGACTCGAGCGCCGGACTCCGGCGCCCGGCTGAGTGCTGGTCGAGCTGCTCTGGTTCGTCCCGCTCGCGGTGCTCAGCAATACCGCGTTTCCCCTGCCCTTCGATCACGTCCTGCTCTGGTTCGCCGCAGGGCACAGCTTCACCCAGGCGTCTGTGTTCGCCGGCTTCGGCAGCGTCTGTGCCGGCGTTGCCGCCGTGGTCGATGTCGCTGTGCTCGGCGCTGTGGGCCGCCGATGGAGGGCCGGGGCCGAGGTTCAAGCCCTGCCCTCGGCCGGGCGCGGATTCTATGTGGCGGTGGTCCTCGTAGCGCTGCTTCCGATCCCCTACACCACGATCCGACTGGCGCTGCTCAGGGTCCGGCCCAGGCCGCTGCTCTACGCCGTACTCGTCTCGGGCGCCAGGCTTCCGCGTTATCTGCTGCTCATCCGACTCTGGCACGCTCTCGCGCTGCCCGGCTGGGTCGGCGCGCTCCTGGTCCTTTCCGCGCTGGGCTGGATCGTGTGGCGTCCCCGGCGAACGATGACGGTTGCGTCACCGACGCTTCACGGCGCGGTTCCTTGTCAAGCTGGTCCTGCACATTTCAACGGCGGCTGCCATGCGGGCTATTGTCTTTGCCAGGTGGGGCGCAGGTCAGCCGTGACCTCCTCGACCAGAGAGCCTACCAGCTCACCGTAGGCCTCCTCGGTATCACGAATCGCCACCGATGGCAGTCCACCGGCGAGGTTCACCCGGCCGACGTTCCCGGTAGCCGTCGAGCTCGAGCGCCAGAGCGTACCGCCGGCCCTGGTCGAGAGCAGACGGACGGCCAGCTTGGCGGAGACCGATGCCCGAAGGCTGACGTCGGTCACCTCGAGCCGGGCCCGTGGCTTGATCCCGGAAACCACCAGCTCGCCGACGAACACCACCGGAATGTCCCTCGACTGGCCCAGCGCCTGAGCCAGCACCACGGGGTCCGTGCCTCGAGGGTGAGCCCGAATCAGCGAATCCGACTCGGTCAGCTCGAGGAGCTCGATTCCGGGCTGACTCGCCAGAAGCGCTTCGGCGAAACGCTGGGTAGCCAGGGTGCCCATCGCCTGGTGCTCCTCCGCGCTCGCGAAGACGATCAGCCCCACTCGTCCATGGGGTCGAAGGTCGACCCGTGGCGGGACCTGGGCGTATTTGGAGGCGCAGGCGGCCAGCAGCACGGCGCCGCACACCGCCAGGGCACCCCGCGCCCGAGCTGGGCGCCTTGCAGTGTCCTTGCACATGTTAGCCGACATGGGATGAGGGGAACCGACGCAGCAGCAAGAGGTGCGCCATCACCGGTCGCGCTGGTCACCGTTCTCCCTGCGAGATAGATTCGCCTCAGCCTGCAGGTCCCCGCCTTCCCGTACCGGAGCTCGTCATGATCCGTCCCACCCTTCGCGCCCCCGCCCGCCGGCCGGCTGGATTCACCTTCCTGGCCGGCGCCGTCCTTCTGCTCGCCGGGTGCGCCGGCATCACTCCGATCGGCGAACTGCTCGACAACCCCGCCAGATACGACGGCAAGACGGTGCGGGTCGAAGGCGAAGTGAAGGAGTCCGCCGGCGGGCTCGGTCTGGGCGCCTATCAGGTGAGAGACGACACCGGCACGCTCACCGTGGTGAGCGAACAGGCCGGCCCGCCGCGCACCGGGTCGAAGGTCGGGGTGAAAGGACGCTTCGAGGCGCTGATCACCCTGGGCAGCAAGAGCCTGGCCGTGCTCCGCGAGGAAAGCCGGTCCATTCCCTGATTCCAGGTGGGGGGGATCGCGATGACGCTGGAAGCCGTCGTGCTGGGCGGGCTCGTCGTCGTAGTGGCGGCGTTCGGCTTTGCAATGGCCCATGCCGGTCACTCGCCCAATCTCGGGAACCGCCAGGAATACGATGGTGGTGGTCCCGGCGTGCTGGTCACTGACTCGACGCCTAGTGCCGGAGTCGACGGTCCTGGCGACGCGGCCGATAGTGGCGCTGGAGACGGTGGCGGGGATGGGGGTGGTGCAGACGGTGGCGGCAACGGAGACTGAGCTCGCGGCTTTTTCCCTCGGCACAGCGGTGGCGATCGTCCTCTGGGCGTACGGCGTGTACTGCTACGTCCAGATGGTCCGCCACCGCCGGCCGGGGGTGAGCGCCTTCGAATTCGCCTGGCCACCCGAGCGGCTCACGCCGCTCGGGCTGGAGTACCGCCGCCGAGCGCTCCGGAGTTACGCGGCGTTCGCCGTCGTGGCCCTCCTGCTCATGCTGTTCGGCCGCCTCCTGGGAACGGCATGGCTGCAGCGCGCGGCGTGAGCCCGGCCTACGCCGGCACCGCGCGCCCGCGCAGCAGTGCGTCCGTGTACGCGAGCTGCGGCACCAGATCAGCGAACAGGACGCCACTGCCCCCGTCGGTTGCCTTCCGGTGATTGTACTGCAGCTCGGTCAGGACGTTGGCCGTGTTCATCACCACCACGCCGGCATGGACCAACCGCTGCACCGCGATCCGCTGATCGAGCTCACTCCAGGTTCCCGAGGCATCGATCACCCCATAGACGTCATAGCCCGCAGCCAGGGCGGACAAGGCCGGGAACATCAGGCAGATGTCGGTGGTGCAGCCGGCGATCACCAGCTTGCGCCGGCCGGTGGCCTCGATCGCCGCGACGAAGGCAGGGTCATCCCAGGCGTTGATGGGACCGTCGCGGTGAATGATGGGTGCGTCGGGCACCAGCGCGACCAGCTCCGGAAGGAGCGGGCCGGCGAAGCCTTCCGGCATGTTGTCGCTCAGGACCGTGGGGATCCCGTGCAGCTTCGCGATCTTCGCCAGGGCGAGCACGTTATTGCGGAAGCGCACCGGGTCGATGTCGCCGATACCGGCCATGATGGCGGCCTGATGGTCGATGAAGACCATCACGGCGTTGTCCGTGGTGATGAATTCCCTCCTTGGTTCAGGTTCGGAATCCGGCTGCGTCAACCTCCCCTGACGCGGGGCCGCGCAGATAGTTGCGCGTGCAATTATGATGGCGGATGTGGTTGCATACGCAAGTACATGGCGCTATCCTCCCCTCCATGGCCGACCGACCCGCCCCCGAGCACGTGGCGGCGTGGCGGGCCCTGCTCACCGCCCACGCGGACCTCACCGAGCGGATCGACGGGGCCCTGCGCCACGCCGGCGTCATCCCGCTCCGGTGGTACGACGCCCTGCTCTGCCTCTACGAAGCTCCGGAGCGGCGCCTCCGGCTGGCCGAGATGGCCCGAGCGGCGCTGCTCAGCCGGAGCGGCCTGTCGAGACTGGTGGACCGCCTGGAGGCAGCCGGACTCCTGACCCGGGAGCCCTGCGAGGACGATGCGCGGGGCGCCTACGCCGTCCTCACCCCCGACGGGCTGCAGGCGTTGCGCCGGTGCTGGAAGGTGTACGGACCACAGATCGAGGCCCTGGTGGGACGGCGGCTGACGGCCGGCGAGGCGCGCCGGCTCCGGAAGCTGCTCGGGCGCCTGCTCGGCCCGGAGGCCCGGGGCAGCCGGTCGAGCTGACCACCGCCCACCCGGGTGCCATTGCCAAGCGAAAGTCGCTACTATCTCCTCATCGCCTCCCACAACCAGGCAGGGACATGGCCCTTGATGGGTGGTACAGCCCCGGGCTGGTCATCCTCTCCTTTCTCATCGCCTGTGTCGCCTCGTACACCGCGCTGGAGCTGGCGGCCCGCATCACGGCTGCGCGCGGCTCCGAGCGTCTCGCCTGGCTCACCGGCGGCTCCGTCGCGATGGGGGTCGGCATCTGGAGCATGCATTTCGTGGGTATGCTCGCCTTCCATCTGCCGATGCCGATCCGGTACGGCCTCTCGCTGGTGGTGCTCTCGGTAGTGGTGGCCATCGGCGCCTCGACGCTCGCCCTGTTCATGGCGAGCCGGCCCGCGCTGGGCCCGCTGGCGCTGATCGGCGGCGCGCTGTGGATGGGCCCGGCCATCGCCGGCATGCACTACGTCGGGATGGCCGCCCTGAGCGTCGAGGCGCGGCTTCGCTATTCCACCGGGCTGGTGATCGCCTCGATCGCCATCGCGGTAGTGGCCTCCCTGGGGGGACTCTGGCTGGCGCACCGTCTCCGCTCCGACGAGAGCCGGCGCACCCGGCTGCGTCGGGCGGGAAGCGCGGTGCTGTTCGGCACCGCGATCGTGGGCATGCACTACACCGGCATGGCGGCCGCGAACTTCTCGGTCCCCGGCCGGACCGGCAATCCCGCCGGCGGTCTGCTGGCCACGGCCGACCTGGCGATCGGGGTGGGGCTCGGGACCATGCTGATCCTCGGGGTCGGACTCTTCGGGGCCATGCTGGACCGCCGGCTGCGCGCCCGGGCGCTCTTGCTGGAACGCCAGCGAGACGCCCAGAAACTGGAGGCGCTGGGCCAGCTGGCCGGCGGCATCGCGCATGACTTCAACAATCTCCTCACCGCCATCTTGGGACACGCCGAGTTTCTCAAGCAGGATCCCGGCATCGAGGAGTCGAGCCGGGAAGACATCGAACAGATCGAGGCCGCCGCCTCCCGCGCGGCCGAGCTCACCCGGCAGCTGCTCGCGTTCGGCCGTCGTCAGGTGCTGGAGCCGCGACCCATCCTGCTCAACGAAGTGGTGAGCGATACCATGCGGATGCTGGGCCGCATCGTGGGCGAGAACATCGAGATCAAGGTGCTGCTCGCCCCGGAGCTGGCGCCGACCATGGCCGACCCGAGCCAGGTGACCCAGATCCTGATCAACCTGGTGGTGAACGCGCGCGATGCGATGCCGCAGGGCGGTCTTCTCACCATCGAGACCAGGAACGTCGAGGTGGAGGTAGCCAGCTTCGGCCAGCACCTGGACGCACCGCCGGGGTCCTATGTCATGCTGGGGGTGACCGACAACGGCGTGGGGATCGCGCCGGAGCACCAGCCGCGCATCTTCGAGCCCTTCTTCACCACCAAGGGGCCGGGGCGCGGCACCGGTCTCGGTCTCTCAACCGTGTACGGGATCGTGGCCCAGACCGGAGGCTCGATCTCGGTCTACAGCGAGCCGGGTCGCGGCAGCACCTTCTGCGTCTATTTCCGCCGGCTGTCCGAGGCTCCCGAAGCAGGTGCGGTTCGGGCAGCGCGTCCGGCCGAGCGCTTGGGGGGCCGCGAAACCGTGCTGGTCGTGGAGGACGAAGACGCGGTGCGGGACTTCGCGGCGCGGGCGCTGCGCCAGTACGGCTACTCGGTGCTGGTCGCCCGGCGAGCGCAGGAAGCCCTGCTGATCGCGGCGGAGCATCCGAGCCAGATCGACGTGGTCCTCGCCGATGTGATCATGCCGCGCACCAGCGGGCCCGGCCTGATCCCCGAGCTTCGGGAGCTCCAGCCGGCGGCGCGCGTGGTCTTCATGTCGGGCTTCTCCGAGAACGCGCTGGGGCACCACGGCGTGCTCGAGTCGAGCTTCCCTTTCCTCCAGAAGCCGTTCAGCCCCGAAGCGCTGGCCAGGAAGATCCGGGAGGCGCTGGCCTCCGAGGCTCCCACCGGGGAGTGACGCCGCGTGGGGCTCCCGTCAGGGCACCGCCGCCGG
Organism: Gemmatimonadales bacterium; assembly: GCA_036556625.1. Classification (GTDB taxonomy): domain Bacteria; phylum Gemmatimonadota; class Gemmatimonadetes; order Gemmatimonadales; family GWC2-71-9; genus CAVVWJ01. The sequence goes on along the minus strand of DATBJC010000083.1, from coordinate 41,027 downwards.
CTGCTCCTTCACCGCGTCGATCATGAAGGCGTACTCGAACGCGGTCTCCTTCAGCCGATCGTAGCGTCCCGATGAGCCGCCGTGCCCGCCGGCGAAGTTGGTCTTGAGATACAGCGGATTGGCCCCCCGTTTGGTCGCCCGCAGCTTGGCCACCCATTTGGCGGGCTCCCAGTACATCACCTGGGAGTCGTTGAAGGACGTGGTGACCAGCAGCGCCGGATACTCCATGGGCGCCACGTTGTCGTAGGGCGAATAACTCTTCATGTAGGCGTAGTGCTCGGGCTGGTGCGGGTTGCCCCACTGCTCCCACTCCGGCGCGGTGAGCGGAATCGACGCGTCGAGCATGGTGTTGATCACGTCCACGAAGGGCACGCCCGCCACCACGGCGCGGAAGAGATCCGGCCGCCAGGTGGCGACGACTCCCATCAGGAGACCGCCCGCGCTCGCCCCGTTGGCCACCAGCCGGGCCGGCGAGGTGTACCGCTCGCGCACCAGGTACTCGGCCACATCGATGAAATCGTTGAAGGTGTTCTTCTTGTTCATCATCTTCCCGGCGTCGTACCAGCGCCGCCCCATCTCCTGCCCGCCCCGGATGTGGGCGATTCCATAGCCGAACCCCCGATCCACCAGGCTGAGGACGCTGGAGTCGAAGTCCGGCTCCAGGGTGTAGCCGTACGACCCGTAGGCATACAGCAGGAACGGGCGGCTGCCGTCCAGCGGGTATCCCTTGGGCAGCAGCAGGGACACGGGAACCTGCTCGCCGTCGCGAGCCGGGACCATCACCCGGCGCAGCTGGTACCTGGAGGCGTCGAAGCCGCTGGGAATCTCCCGGCGCTTCAGGACCGTCCGGGTGCGCCTGGCCAGGTCGTACTGGTAGACGGTTTCCGGCGTGGTGAAGGAGGAGTAGGCGAACCGCAGCGTCGAGGCGTCGAAGTCGGTGTTCCCGGTGGGATCCACACTGTAGGCCGGATCGGGGAAGGTGATGAAGTGGGTGTCACGATTCGCCAGCTTCACCACCCGCAGCCGGCGGAGTCCCTCCGCCCGCTCGGACACGACCACATGGGAGCGGAGGACCACCAGGTCCTCGATGAACACGGAGTCGCTCGCCGGCTGCCAGTCCTGCCAGGCCGTCCTTGACGCGTCGGATTCCGGCGCGCTCACGATACGGAAATTGGTGGCGCCGTCGTTGGTCAGGATCAGGAACCGGCCCGGAATGTGGTCCACCGAATACAAGACGTCGGCCCGCCGGGGCACGAGGACCCGGGCGCTGTCGGTGGGGCGGGCCGTCGGGATGACCCGCCACTCGCTCGAGGTGAAACCCTCGGAGGAGATGAAGATGTACTTGCCACTCTGGGAGCGCGCTACCTCGGCACTGTAGAGGTTGTTGTCCTCCTGGAACACCTTGACGTCTCGCGCGGGAGGCGTCCCGATCGTGTGGCGCCAGACCGCGTACGCCCGCTTGGCCGAATCCGCCCGCATGTAGAAGAAGGTCCGGCGGTCGTCCGCCCACGCCGTGCCGTTCCAGACATCGGGAATGGATTCCCCAAGCAGCCTGCCGGTCCGAAGGTCCTTGACGTGCAGCGTGTACTCTCGAAACGCGGTGGTGTCCTCGAGATAGAGGAGCAGGTTGCCGTCGGGACTCACGTCCACCCCGCCGAGCGCGTGGAACTTCTTGCCTCGCGCCAGCCGGTTCTGGTCCAGGATGACCTCCTCTGCCGCGTCGAGTGACCCCTTCTTGCGGCACAGGATCGGGTAGTCCTTCCCCTGTTCGGTCCGGGTGTAATACCAGTAGCCCTGATAGCGCCACGGCACCGTGAGATCGGTCTCCTTGATCCGGCCGAGCATCTCCCGGTAGATGGAATCCTGGGTTGGCTTGAGATGGGCGAGCGACGCCTCGGTGTAGGCGTTTTCGGCCTCGAGATACCGGCGGACCTCGGGGTTGGACTTCTCCCGCAGCCAGAAGTAGTCGTCGCGCCGCAGCTCGCCTTGCACGGTGTCGGTCTTGGGGATCCGCTTGGCGACGGGTGGCTGCCCCGCTTGTGCCACGACGACAGGGGGTGCCGCCGCGACCAGGCCGAGTCCGGCCGCCAACACCACTGCCCGCAGGTGCATCGCTGCCTCCAGGAAACGTGAGCCGCTGCAAGATGCCTCGCCCGCTTCGAGTGCGCCACTGAGTCGGTGTCGCCCTGAGCGCAGCGAAGGGGACATACCTCGGGTCATGCCGCCTTCGCTTCGCTCAGGCCGACAGCGTCGCTCGGGCCGCCAAGCACCTCCCGGTCGGCCCGCCGCAGCCTATATTGGTCGCACCCGTCCAGTCACTCTACTCCCTCGCCAGAGACGCCCATGTCCCTCGGCGCCAGCTTCCTCGAGCAGGTGAACCGGGCCTTCGACCGTGCGGCCGGGTTCACCGCCCACGATCCCACCCTGCTCGCCAACATCAAGGCGTGCAAGAATCTCTTCTACACCAGCTTCCCCATCAAACGGGACGACGGCACCATCGAGGTGATGCACGCCTGGCGGGCGGAGCACAGCCACCACAAGCTCCCCACCAAAGGCGGCATCCGCTACGCCGAGGCGGTGGACGCGGAGGAGGTGCAGGCGCTGGCCGCGCTGATGACGTACAAGTGTGCCCTGGTGGACGTGCCCTTCGGTGGCGCCAAGGGCGGCATCAGGCTCAACCCCAAGCGCTATTCGCCTGGGGAGCTGGAACGGATCACCCGGCGGTACGTCTTCGAGCTGGTGCGCAAGAACTTCATGGGCCCCGGTCTGGATGTGCCGGCGCCGGACGTCGGCACCGGACCGCGGGAAATGGCCTGGATCGCCGACACCTACACCCAGCTTCGCTCCGGTGAGCTGGACGCGCTGGGCTGCGTCACCGCCAAGCCGGTGAGCGCCGGCGGCATCCGGGGCCGGGTCGAGGCGACCGGCCGCGGCGTGTTCTTCGGCGTGCGGGAGATCTGCGGGGTGAAGGAGGATATGCAGGCCCTGGGACTGAAGCCCGGGCTGGAAGGCAAGCGAGTGGTGCTCCAGGGGCTCGGCAACGTGGGCTATCACGCCGGACAGTTCTTCCAGCAGTCCGGTGCCTTGCTGGTCGGATTGGCGGAGTCGGAGGGCGCGATCGCCAATCCCAAGGGACTCGATATCGAATCGGTGATGGCCCATCGCAGGGAGCGGAAGAGCATCCTCGACTTCCCGGGCGCCACCAACCTCGCCCGCCGCGAGGATGCGCTGGAGCTCGAGTGCGACATCCTGATCCCCGCAGCGCTGGAGCGCCAGATCACGGCGGAGAACGCGCCCCGGATCAAGACCAAGCTGGTGGTCGAGGCGGCGAACGGTCCCACCACGCCGGAAGCCGACGAGATCCTCGAGCGGCGCGGCATCCTGGTGATCCCGGACGCGTACATCAACGCCGGCGGCGTGACCGTGTCCTACTTCGAGTGGGTGAAGAACCTGGGTCACGTCCGCTTCGGCCGGATGCAGAAGCGGTTCGAGCAGGGAGCGTACAGCCGGCTGCTGGAGGCGGTGGAAACCGTGACCGGCCGCCGGTTCACTCCCGAGGAGGTGATCCGGGTCACCCAGGGCGCCAGTGAGGAGGACCTGGTGAACTCCGGGCTGGAGGAGACCATGATCGGAGCCTACCACCCGATCCGGGAGGTATGGAAGCGCCACGGCGGCAAGGAGAACATGCGCACCGCGGCGCTGATCGTCGCGATCGACAAAGTGGCCACCAGCTACGAGCAGCTCGGCATCTTCCCCTGATATCCTGGAGGGCTCATGGGCAAGCGCTTCATCATGGCGTGGATCATCGTCTTCGTCGCCTGGATGGCGGGGAGCTTCGTGGTGCACGGCCTCCTGCTCGGGGCCGACTACGCCTCGCTCCCGAACCTCTTCCGCCCGGAGGCGGAGTCCGGCAAGCTCTTCCCGCTGATGCTGCTGGCGCACGCCATCCTGGCCGGGGCGCTGGTGTGGATCTACGCCAGAGGGGTCGAGGATACGCCGTGGGTGGGGCAAGGGGTGCGCTTCGGAGTGGCGGTGGCCCTGCTCACCATCGTGCCGACGTACATGATCTATTACGTCGTGCAGCCGATGCCCGGGGCCATGGTGGTGAAGCAGATCGTGTACGACGGGATTCTGCTGGTGCTGCTGGGTCTGCTGGTGGCGTATCTGTATCGAAGGTGACGGGTGCTGATAGGGTCACCCTGAACGAAGTGAAGGGGACCATGGCGGGGATGGCCCCTCGCTGCGCTCAAGGTAATATCTGCGCGGTGTCCGTCTCACCTTCTCCTCCGACCAGCCGGAGGAACCTTGGATCCCCCCGCAGCGGCGCGAAGTTGGGGTCGATCCGGAGGAAGTCGCGCGACATGATCCCGGGCTGGTCCACCAGCGTCTCCAGCCGGTCGAGCGCCGCCTCGGGCCGGCCGGCCAGCAGGTGCACCCGGGCCACGATGTAGCGGACGTAGGCGGTCTGGCTGATCTGGCCCTTGGGCTGCTCCGCCTCCGCCCGAAGCGCTTCCGCGATCGCGTCCCTCTCGCGGCCCGCATAGGCCAGTGAGAGCGCGCGGACCGCGATGAGCTGATAGCGATCCACCTGCTCGCCGTATCCCGCGATCAGCTCGGTGAACGCCGAGGCCGCGCTGTCGCCGTAGACCCGGGCCAGCATCCGGTGGCCGCGCAGCCAGTGCACGTCGGCCTGCGCCACCGCCCAGTCGGCCCGCCCCCCGTCGAGATCGGCCGGCGTCAGCTGCAGCAGCGCCCGCTGCTGCGCGTCGTCCAGCGCCCAGATCAAGTCCTGCCGCAGCGCCACGTAGGCCACCACTCGCCGCCGGCCCACGATCTCTTCCATCGAGCGATACACCTCGCGGATCGCCTGGAGATCGCCCTCCGAGGCGGCGAGTCGCGCCCGGCTGTGCGCCAGGCTCATGCTGGAGGGGCGCAGCGCTCTGGCTCGCTCCAGCGCGGCCCGCGCGTCGGCGTAGCGCCGCACCCTGGTGTAGATCGCGCCCAGATCGCCGATCACCTCGGCGGACTGGGGATCGATCCGGGCGGCGTGCTCCAGGTTCTCCACCGCCTCGTTCCACAAGCCGAGGTCGCTCTCGGCGCTGGCGGCGACGTCGAGCAGATCGCTTCGATTGGGGGCGGTGCGGAGGGCGGCCTGATACTCCGCCAACGCGGCGTCGGCGTTCCCCTGCACCACGTGCGCGTAGCGGCCGCGGGCCTTGCGGGTGCCGGGCGACTCCGGAGCCAACGTCACGGCGCGCTCGACCGCCCGCCGGGCGGCCTCCGCGTCGTCGGTCCGCATGCCGCCCAGCCGAAGCGCGTCCACGTGCGCCGCGGCCAGCTCGGCCCAGGCATCGGCGAACCCGGGATCCAGCTGCACCGCGCGCTGGAAGGCCGACAGCGCCCCGCGCAGCGCCTCGGGGGCCACTTCCCCGCCCCGCAGCTCCTTGCCGTGCAGATAGAGGGTGTACGCCTCCAGGCTCTCGGTGGGACGAGCGGTGAGCCCGCGCCGGGCCGGCTCGGCCAGGGCGATGTTCAGCTCGTCGGCCACGTCCGCCGCGATCCGCCCCTGGATCTCGAACACGTCGGTCAGCGCGGCATCGAACGACTTCTGCCAGCGGGTGGCGCCGCTTCGCGCGTCCACCAGCTCCGGGATCACCCGCACCCGGGTGGCCCGGCCCGGCCGCTTTTCCCAGCGCACCGTGCCGGTCAGCAGATACTTGACGTCCAGGTCCCGCGCGATCTCTCCGGGCGATTTCCCGCTCTCCCGGTACTGGCTGGAGCTCGATCGAGCGATCACCTCGAGCCCGGAGAGTCCGGCGAGCTTCCCGCGCACCTCGTCGGCGATGCCGTCCGCGAAGTAGGCGTCGACCGAATCCCCCAGATTCTCGAAGGGCAGGACCGCCAGGCGGGTGGCACCGGCCGCGTCGCCCGGCCCGGCGGCGCCGGCGGCCCAGGGATCGAGGCCGCGCCGGAGCAGGAACCCGCTTCCAATGAGCAGCGCCACCACGCCGAGGGTCCACAGCACCGGCGCGAGCCTCCCGCGCAGACCGGCGGGTGTGAGCGCGGGGGCGCTCGTCGGAGTGACCGCGGTGCCTCCCAGTGCCGCGCCGAACTCGGCGATGGTGTCGAATCGGTCGTCCGGCTTGAGCGCGAGCGCTCGCCGGAGGGCGGCGTCCACCGACTGCGGCACCTCGGGGCGGGAGGCGCGGACGCTGGGAACCGGGCTGGTGAACCGACGCACGATGAGATCGTGGGAGGTGGCGCCGGTGAACGGCGGTGCCCCCGCCAGCATCTCGTGACAGGTCGCGGCCAGCGCGTACTGATCGGCTCGCGCGTCCACCGAGCCGTCACCCGACGATTGCTCCGGCGCCATGTAGGCCGGGGTGCCCAGCGCCACGCCGAACTCGGTCAGTCCCTGCTCGGGCTGGGTGTCCACCGCCCGCGCGATCCCGAAGTCCGCCACCTGGGTCGAGCCGTCTTCAGTGAGCAGCAGGTTCTCCGGCTTCACATCCCGGTGCACCACGCCCTCGCGGTGGGCGGAGCCGAGCGCCTGAACCGCTTCCCTGATGATCCGGAGGGCTTCCTCGATCGGCAGAACACCCTCGCGGCGCAGCCGGTCGCGCAGGCTCTCACCGCGCACGTAGGGCATGGAGAACCAGAGCCGGCCGGCCGCTTCGCCGGAGTCGTACACCGAAAGGATGTGGGGGTGCTGCAGACGCGCGGCGAGCCTGATCTCCCGCTGGAATCGCTCGGGCCCGACCGAGGCGGCGACGTCGGCATCGAGGACCTTGAGCGCGACGTGGCGGTCGTGCTTGAGGTCGCGGGCCAGATAGACGGTGGCCATTCCGCCCCGGCCCAGCACGCGCTCCAAGTGGTAGCGGTCGCGGAGGGCCTCAGTCAGCGGGTTGGCGATCTCGGGCACGGAGCGGTCGGGCGTGGGAATTGGCGGAATCTGCCCAAGCCGGCACCGGGACGCCAGCCTCGATCCGCGAGGCACGCTCTGATTTGCTCGGCTCGCGGGAGTGCGATAGCATCCTCCCATGACCCTTCCGCCCGCCGCGCCCGAGCCTGGCATCATCCGCATCGCGCCCTTCGCCGGCTTCGTATCGCGGTTCGACGAGCTGATCGCGGCCTCCAGCTCCATGGTGCTGTATTTCATTCACTCGCGACGCTGGCGGGAGAACCACGACGCTGCCATCAAGGCGTTTCTCGGCCGGGAAGGAACCAGGGTCGAGGTCTTTCTCCCTGACCTGGAGAACCACGAGCTGATGTTTTCCCTGGAGAAGCACTTCGACGACGGCCCCCTGATTCCCGCGATGGTGGAGGATGCCTATCGCTATTTCGCTCGGCTGGCCCGCGACTACCGGAAACCGGTCCAGGTGTGGCTGTTCGGCCGGTATCCCACCTACTCGTTCTACAAGTTCGACGACCGGGCCGTCATGGCGATGTACTCCAACAGCGTGGCCAAGAAGGAGCTGCCGGCCTTCGAGATCACGATGGACGGCATGCTGGGGAGCTTCCTGGCGGCCGACGTGGAGGACCTGCGGCGCGAGTGCCGCGCCCGGGCACCCGATGATTTGGTAGGGGTGATCGGGAATGCGACAGGCGAAGTGACCTAGTTGGAGCCATCGATCATCAGCGATCAGCCATCAGCCAAAAAGCACACCGGCCGGGCCGCGGTGTGCTTTTGTCGGAGAGCTGCCGGCTGAAGAGCTACGCTTTTTCCGCCACCATCTCCTCCAGCTCCGCCGGCTCCGACAAGGCCTCGATGATGAGGAAGCGGGTGATCACTCGGTCACAGATGTGGAGCAGGATGGCGAACTCACCGTCCAGAGTGACACTGGTGCGAGGGATGGTGAAGCTCTCCGCCCCGACCGCCACGACCCGCTCGCCATCACCGAAGCACTGGACTCGCCAGAAGGTGACGATGTCACCGAGGCTGGTGAAGTAGTCCACCACGGCCGCCTTGCCCCGCTGCTCCGGCGCGGAGCGGCCGCCCTCGGGAGGGGTGACTTCGAAGATGACGTCGTCGGCAAGGTGGGCGGCCAGCGCGTCGAAGCGCCGGGTGGCGAAGGCGTCCTCCAGAATGCGCTGGATCCAGGCAACACTGTTCATAGCATTCCCGTCCGTCTGTGTCATATCGGGAAACGACGAGACAGCGCGAGCACCGGTTTCTTCGAGATAGTCGAGCGAGCCCCTCCCGGCGAGACAAATCCCGGGTCTCGTGACGAGACTGTTACGTCACCGAACATAAACCGAAAGAGCCAGTGAGGCAAGTCAGAAGACGAGTTTGACGATTCTCCCTTCGGTGCCTACCAGCCAGCCGTGCGCGAAATCAGCGAAGGCGACGGCCCAGAAGCCTTCCACGTCGGGAATGAGATGCCAGCGCCTGCCCTCGTTCGCCGTCCACGCGGCACCGCCCGGCCCGGTCGCGACGACGACCCGGGGGTTCTGTCCGGGTCCGGTCACCGGCACGTAGCTCAGGCCGAAGACGGCGCCTGGAAACGGTGTGCCGTTCACCAGGGTCCAGGTTTTTCCCCCGTTCTTCGATACCGCCACGTTGTTCGAGAATGCGGCGGACGACTCCAGATCCCCGCCGGCCAGGATGCCGTGGATGGCATCGCGGAACTGCACAGTGAAGATGCCCGAGCCCGCCGTACCCTGCACGATCGGCGTGGCGTAGGCCTTCCAGGTGTTCCCTCCGTCGGTGGTGGCGAGGATCCTGGCGCCGGACTCGCCGCCGGTGCCGATCCACCCGCGGTCCTCACCCTGCGTGTCCACGCAGGTGCCGCTGGCCGCGAAGGCGAACTCGCCCGGCAAGGCGGGGGGCAGCTTCCGGGCGATCCGGTTCCAGGTCTCGCCGCCGTTGCGGGTGCGGACCACCGGGAAGAGGCCGTTGACCGGATCGCTGAAGGTGAGGCCGCGATTGGGGGTCCAGAAATCGAAGCAGTCGTAGAAGGCGGCGGCGAGCTGGTTCTGGAACTGGAGCTCCCAGGTCTGTCCGCCGTTCACCGTCTTGTAGATCCGGGAAGCCGTGCCCACGCCGGCGGCGAGCAGATACGCCTCGTTCGCACTCACGCCGTGCACGTCGCGGAACTCCAGCGTCCGCGCGCCCGGCACCACACCGGCATGCCAGCTCTGGCCTCCATTCGTCGTGCGCGCGAAGGTGCCGCCCACGCCGCTGGCCCAGACCACCTGGCTGTTGACCGGGCTGATCGCCTGAAGCCGGTTCCTGGTGCCGCTGCGCTGCGGGTCCAGCGTGGGAGCCGTGACGGCGGCGGCGGTGGATTCATCGGGAGAGAGGGCGGGCGTGGAATCGGGTGTCGGCGACGACGGATCAGCGCAGGCGAGGATCACCGCCGCGGCCAGCGCGGCCGCCGCGGACGCAGTCGCAAGATATCGGGCCATGGAATCGCTCCGAGTAGGGGGGACGCCGGAAGCATGGTCACAGTATGAAGCGGCATCCTCCCAAGGCAAGAGGTGAGCGACTCCGAAAAACACAGCGGGCCGGCCGTGCGCGGCCGACCCGCTGCGTCCGTCAATCAGCCCATCAGTTGTTGGGCCACTGCGCCCAGTTGCTGCAGTGCCCGCCGTTGTCCGTGCCCGCCAGGGCGCGGAACGGCTCCGAGTAGATGGCATTCATGACGGCCATCGGCGACCGCTCGAGGCTGCCGTCGTTCTTGAGCCAGACCTTCCCGAAGTGCGCCTGGCTCAGGCCGTGGCCGGCCTCGTGAACCGCGACCGACTCGACGTCGATGTCGTTGTCATCCACGCCGTCGTTGGCCCAGCTGAAGCTGGGATCGTAGTAGATCTCACGGAAGGCGACGTCCGGCAGTCCGTTGCCGTCCTGGTCGATGGGGTTGTTGGCAGCATCGGTGAAGATGAGCGTGAAGGTGACACCGAGGATGCTTCCGGCAAAATTGATGTCACGCCAGCCGGCGTGCTGTACGTCCCCCACGATGGCCAAGCTGCCGCCGAGACCGTTGAGCGCGGCAATGAACCCGATGTCGGTGCCGGGAGCGGGGTTTCTGACCAGGCCGAGGTCCGAACAGTTGACTCCGTTCCAGGTGTTCATCGCGCTCACGATCGCGGCATCGGTCTGGGCGCCGGTGAGACCGCCCAGGGGCGGTACCGCGTCGCCGGTCTGGTCCACTGCGTAGGTGATGTTGTCGCTGCTCCCACCCGAAGGTCCGCTCCAGGCTTCACGGTTCGGGTCGTGGGGCACAAAATCGGCCGTCAGCCGCTTGTTCCCCACATTCTTCGCCAGCACTGTTCCGCCGAAATCTTCTCCCGACGGCTTGGTGACATATTCGGCTATGGCCACTCTGTAGTCCTTGCCGGCAGCAGCTAAAGACACGTTTGCATTGTCCATCATGGCCGACAGACCGGCCTCGACCGACGCCAGCGAAGCGTGGTCCGTCTCACTCATCGATGTATTGCCAGTGGGCTCGTCACACGCGGCCAGGCCCAGCGCCATCGTGACGACGCCGAGCCTTACCAGGGGGAACCGAAGGGTCATGGAAGTTCTCCAGCGGATTCGTTGAACAAACATGGTGCGGGATTTCGGAAAGGCATGCTCTGCCTGCCATGCGCACCTGGCGGTGCGGAGCGCCTCTAGTTTTTCCCTGTCGTCCCAAAAGTCGAGTCGGAAAATCCTTCCGGGACTGGATTCGCTATTATTCCGCCGCATGACGCCCCCGAAGCTGCCCCAGCAACGCCTCTATAATCAGCGTCTTACGGCCACGCCTCTCGACACTCCAGCCGATGTGGTCCGCTGGCTGGGCGCCGTCCAGGCGCAGGACTATCTCGGCTCCCTCTGGGCCATCGGCGTTCGGAGCCGGCATGCGACCGAGGCCACCATCGAACGCGCCATCGCCGACCGCAGCATCGTCCGCACCTGGCCGATGCGCGGCACACTGCACTTCGTGGCCGCGGAGGACGTGCGCTGGATGCTGGAGCTCTTGACCCCGCGCGTCCTCGCCGCGGCATCCGGGCGGCTGTCGGACCTAGGGCTCGACCGCAGGGCTCTCGCCCGGAGCGCGGCGGCGGTATCCCGGGCGCTGGAAGGGGGGCGGCGCCTCACGCGCGACGCGCTCTACCGAGTGCTGCAGGACGTGCGGATCTCCACCGCCGGCGGGCGCGGGTCCCACATCGTCTGGAGCCTGGCCCACGACGGCCTGATCTGCTTCGGCCCCCGCGAGGGGAAGCAGCAGACCTTCGTGCTGCTCGAGGAGTGGATTCCAGGCGCGCGACGCCTGCCGCGGGAGGAGGCGCTGGGTGAGCTGACCCGTCGCTATTTCACCAGTCACGGTCCGGCAACAGCACACGACTTCGCCTGGTGGTCCGGCCTGCGGGTCAGCGAGGTAGCGGAGGCGCTGGCCCTGGCGAGCGCGCACCTCGTCTCCTTCCAGGTCGGCGGACGGAACCACTGGGCCGCGACATCCGCTCTCGAGTCCAACGGTCGCGCCCCCGGCGCCCTGCTGCTGCCTCCCTTCGATGAGTTCACCGTCGCCTACAAAGATCGAAGCGCGGTCCTGAGCTCGGCGAACCGGGGGCGCATTCAGGGCATGGCGCTGCTGGGACCGACCATGGTGGTGAACGGCCGAGTGGCGGGCTTCTGGTCGCGGCGGCTTGCCGCCGGCTCGATGAAGATCGAGCTGCAGCCGTTCGCTCGTCTCACCCCCACCGCACGGCGCGCGGTTTCCAGCGCGATGCAGCGGTACGCCGCCTTCGTCACCGGGATCGGGTGATGCCGACTCCGAAGCTGATCGGCCGGCTGACCCGCGAGGGACTGACCGGGCCCCGCAGCGGGCCGGGCCGGGCTCCGCCGCTCCCGGAGGACCTGCTTCGCCAGGCGACCCGCCGGGTGGAGATCATGTCGCTGGTCGCGGCCGCCCTCTGGACCTTGGCGCCGGCGCTGGCGCATGTGGCGCTCTACTTCGCCGATCCCGGCGATCCCCGATGGTCGCAGTTCGGCGGCGTGGACGCCATCGCCCTGGGCTGCGTGGTCGTCTCGCTCGCGGTCTACACCTACCTGCGCAGCGGCCAGCGCGACCCCGGGTTCGTCATGGATCTCGCGCTGGTGTACATGGTGCTGATGACCTTCGGCATGGGTGTGCTCATCCACCTGGCCCAGCCCTGGTTCGTGCCCGCGAGCACGTTGCCCATGATCACCTGGAGCGGGCCCATCATTCTCATCACGGCCGGGATCGTGCCGGTCGATCCGCGGAAGATGCTGCTGGCAGGCCTCATCGCGGCATCCATGGACCCCATCGGCATGGTGGTCGCCGAGGCAGTCGGGAGCTACCAGTTCGGCTCCCTCGCCGAGGCCCTGCTCATGCATTACCCCAATTACCTGATGCTGGGCGCCGCCGTGGTGATCTCTCACGTGATGGCCCGGCTGGGACAGCAGGTGAGCCGGGAGCGGGAGATGGGCAGCTATCGCCTCGGCGAGCTGCTGGGCCGGGGCGGTATGGGCGAGGTCTATCTCGCCACCCATCGCATGCTGGCCCGGCCCGCCGCGATCAAGCTGATCCGGCGCGAAGTGCTCGCGTCGGGCGATGACACCACGGCGCAGACGGCGGTGGCCCGCTTCCGCCGCGAGGCCGAGGCGGCGGCGAAGCTGCGATCCCCCCACACGGTGGAGCTCTACGACTTCGGGGTGACCGACGAGGGCACCCTCTACCTGGTGATGGAGCTGCTCGAGGGTGACAATCTCGAGCATCTGGTGCGACAGCAGGGACCACTCGCCCCGGAGCGCGTCATCCATATTCTGCTTCAGGTGTGCGAATCGCTCGAGGAGGCGCACTCCTACGGCCTGGTCCACCGGGACATCAAGCCCGCCAACATTCACCTGGGCCGGCTCGGGCTGCGCCAGGATTTCGTGAAGGTGCTCGACTTCGGTCTGGTGCGGTCCATGGCCGGACCGAGTGAAGAGTCGCTGACCGGCGCCGCGGGCCTGACGCCGGGGACACCGGCGTACCTGGCGCCGGAGATGGCGCAGGAGCGTACGGTAGACGGCCGGGCGGATCTGTATTCGCTGGGCTGCGTCGCGTATTACCTCCTGACCGGCCACCTGGTCTTCGAAGGCGACACGCCGCTCCAGACCATTCTCAAGCACCTGCAGCAGCCGCCCGATCCGCCGTCGCAACGGACCGACCGGCCCATTCCGGCGGAGTTGGAGGCCGTGGTACTCGCCTGTCTGGCGAAGCGACCCGATGATCGACCGGCGACCGCGCGAGAGCTGGCCGAGCGGCTGGCCGCGGTGCCGGCGGCAACCGTGTGAGGCACTTCAGGTCGGGCGGAGAAACGGCTTCACATCACAACTGTAAACTGCTGCACTGCAATGGCTTCAGAGCAGCATCATCGAGTCCGATCCGAGCCCGGCGCAGGACCATCTCGCTTGTCGCGCCAACTCGCACATCGTATGTTGGCTCGCACTGCTGCCGCATGCTTCCTCCTTCCGGACGTTCGTCATGAACTCTGCGCCGGGCTCCAACCTCCAGCCCCCCGACCGACGCCGCTTCCTCACTCGTCTCTCCATCGCACTCTCCGCCGCGGTCGGTGCGGTCCTCGGTGTGCCCGTGATCGGCTTTCTCCTCGCGCCGCTCACCCGGAAGCAGCCGCGAGAGTGGCGCCCCGTCGGGCCGGTGGACCAGTTCCGGGTCGGTGAGACGGTGAGCGTGCGCTTCGAGGACGCCTCGCCGCTGCCCTGGGCCGGAGTCACGGCTCGCACCGCCGCCTGGCTCCGGCGGGAGGACGAGTCGCGGTTCACCGCGTATTCGGTGCACTGCACCCATCTGGGTTGCCCGGTGCGCTGGGTCCCGGACGCTCAGCTGTTCCTCTGTCCCTGTCATGGGGGCGTGTACTACGCCGATGGGTCGGTCTCCGCCGGGCCGCCACCCAAGGCGCTGCCCACCTATCCGGTGCGGGTGCGCGGCGGACAGGTGGAGATCGAGACCAGCCCGATCCCGATTGCTTGAGGCGGCGCGATGAACAAGCTCTTCGCCTGGATCGACGACCGCAGCGGCCTCGTCTCCGCCACCCGTCGGGCGCTGGAGCACCCGGTGCCGCCCCGCACCGGCTGGTGGTACGTCTTCGGCAGCGCCACGCTGCTCGCGTTCGTGCTCCAGGTCATCACCGGCATCGCGCTGGCGACGGCCTATGTGCCCTCGAGCGGACAGGCCTACGACAGTCTCAAGTTCATCTCCGAGCAAGCGCTGCTCGGCCGGTTCCTGCGAGGCATGCACTACTTCGGCGCCTCGGCCATGGTGCTGCTCATCGGGATCCACGTCTCCCGCACCTACCTGATGGCGGCCTACAAGTTTCCCCGGGAGCTGAACTGGCTCACCGGGGCCGTGCTCCTGTTGCTCACCCTCGCGCTGGCATTCACCGGCCAGCTGCTGCGCTGGGACTCGACCGCGGTGTGGTCGGTCATCGTGGGGGCGGCCCAGGCCGGGCGCGCGCCGATCGTGGGCGATGAGATCGCGCGCTTCATCCTCGCGGGCGACACCGTCGGCGGCGCCACCTTGAGCCGATTCTTCGCCTTTCACGTGTTCTTCATCCCGGCTCTGGTGTTCCTGCTGATCGGGATTCATCTGTGGCTGGTGCTCCGCCACGGGATCTCCGAACGGCCTCAGCCGGGCAACCCGGTGAACCCCGCCACCTACCGGCAGCAGTACGACCAGCTGCTCAAGCGCGAAGGCGTGCCGTTCTGGCCCGACGCCGCCTGGCGCGACGTGGTGTTCGGCGCCGCGATGGTAGCCACCGTCGTGCTGCTAGCGATCATCGTGGGCCCGCCCGAGCTCGGCCCGCCGCCGGACCCGAGCATCCTGGAGACCTACCCCCGCCCCGACTGGTACTTCCTCTGGTACTTCGCCGTGCTCGCCATGGCGCCGCATCACCTGGAGAACCTCATCATCGTGGTCGCACCCCTGATCTTCGGCGTGCTGCTCCTGCTGGTGCCGATGTTCAACAAGGGCGAGCGCAGCGTGCGCCGGCGCCCGATGGCGGCACTGCTGGTGGTGTTCATTTGGACCATGATCGTGGTCTTCTGGGTCGCCGGGGAGCGGGCGCCATGGTCGCCCGACTTCGACGCGCAGCCGTTGCCGGCCCAGGTTGTGGGCAGTGGCGGTCCGGAAGTGACGAGGGGAGCACAGCTCTTTCACGAAAAGGGCTGCCAGTTTTGTCACGCCGTCCAGGGACTCGGCGGGGAGCGGGGGCCCGACCTGACCGACGTCGCGGCGCGGATGTCGTCCGACCAGATGACGGCCCGGATCACCAACGGTAGCCCCAAAATGCCGGCGTACGTCCGAGTGCTCACGCCCGAGGAGACCCAGGCGATCGTGGCGTTCCTGAGCACCCGACGCTAGAGGAGGCGCCCATGGGAACGATGCGACTGGTGGTCGACGCACCCGGTGGCCGTGCCCCGGCGGATGCGGACGTTGGGAGGTTGGGCGAGCTGCTGGCTGACAGCCGAAACCGGCTCTGGCTGGATATCGGTGATCCCGGGACGGAGGAGGTGGAGCTGCTGCGCGACGTCTTCGGGTTCCACGAGCTGGCGCTGGAAGAGGTGACCAAGTCCCACGAGCGCCCCCGGTGTGAGCCCTACGGCCGCTACTACTTCGTGGTGGTCTACGCGGCAGAGAGCGTGGGCGACACATTCCTCGCGCAGGAACTGAACCTGTTCTGGGGCGAGAACTACCTGGTGACCATCCACCGCAAGACGCCGGCGGTGTTGGCGGTGCTGGCGGAGGCCCGACGCCGATGGGAGCATTACGAGGATCGGGAGGCGTACGGTGTAGCGGCCCTGGCCTACACCCTGTTCGAAAGCCTGGTCGACGGCTACTTCACGGTGCAGGACCGGGTGCGCGAGCGGATCGAGCGGATCGAGTCGGAGATCTTCAAGGGCGCCGACACCGCGGCGGCCGATCTCTTCCGGCTCCGCAAGGAGCTGCTCCGGGTGCCCCGGCTGCTCGCCCCCACCAGTCACGTGCTGGCCGAGGTGCTGCGGCGGGAGCGCGGCATCCCCGACGGGCTGCGCCCCTATTTCGCGGACGTGCAGGACCACGCGGTCCACGTGCTGGCGGAGCTCGACACGTACCGTGACCTGCTTGGCGCCGCACTCGACGTGCAGGTGTTCTACGCCTTCAACCGGCTGGGCCGCATCATGCAGCGGCTCACCGCCATCACCGTGATCATCCTGGTGCCGAACTTCGTGGCCAGCATCTTCGGCATGAATTTCGGGAACATCCCGTTGACCGGGAACCAGTTTGGCTTCCTGCTGGTGGTCGCGTTTCTCGGTGTGATGGTGGCCTGGGGCTTCATCCACTCACGCATCCTGGGATGGCTGTGAGGCCGGTTCCCCTCCTGGCCCTGCTGCTCGGCGCCGTCAGCCTGGTCGAGAGACAGCGGACCGGGCTCGCCGCCGACCTCAAGCCCGGCCTGCTGCTGTTCTACGAGTCGGAAGGAGCGCCGCAGCCGCCCTGGCGCATCGACTCGGTGAGTCTGGGCGGGGCCTTGCGGGACCGATCGGAGTGCGCGGTGGTACACCTGCGCCGCCGGCCCGATCAGGCTCCCGAGCAGAGCCGGCTGTGCCTCGCGAACGACACGCTCTATCGGTGGGACGATGGAGTGGCTGGTTGGACGGTTTCCCGCCCGGTCGGGACCCGCATGAGCTGGACCTCCCGCGCCGCCAACGGTGACATCGTCCGATACGAGACCGAAGAAGCCGGCCAGGAGACCATCTCCGGGCGCACCATCCCGGTAATTCACACCACCGTGACCACGGCGGATTCCACCGGGCGCGCCAAGCGCCGGCTGCGGGAGCGGTATGCCGTCTCTCTCATCACCGCCACCGGCGGTGCATTCGAGACGGCGGACTCCACCCGGACCGGGCACTGGCTCGTGCAGCGCAGGTTCGAGCTGCGGGAGATCCGCGCAGCCGGGCATTGAGCCTGATGCCGATCCGTGACCAAGTCGTGACGCAGGGCTCGTGCGCTCGGGGTACCTTGAGGCTCTTGCTCCACCCGCGTCTTCCTCCTCAGAGGGCCCGATGCCACGACGTTGGTCCACCCTCGTGCTGCTCGCGTTTCCAGCATCACTGGCTGCCTGTACCGGCCTCGTAGCCGGTCCCGAATCGACGGCGACCACCGCGGTCCCTGCCTCCCGCGACTCCGCGTATGCCCGTACCCGTCGCGCGCTCCAGGCCGAATCCTTCACCCTCGACGTTGTCGATTCGACCGGCGGCCATCTCACCGGTACTCGCTATCCCAGCTCGGATGCCAAGCTGGGCACCTCGGCGAAATGCCGCGTTGCGATCGCGATGGATGTGCAGGGGACCGTACAGGCGGCCCAGGTCAGCTCCACCAGCCGGTGGGTGGCGCCTGATGGTATGCTGGACAAGGCGCCACAGGTCTGCGAGCAGGAGCGGCTCGCCGTGCTCCAGCGGATGAAGGAGATGCTGGTCCCCCCTGCCGCCCAGTAGGCCGCGTCCCCGCTCGCTACCGGGCTTGGCTTGCGTCATCCGGAGCCGGCAGTCCATCTTGAAGCGCATGCGGACCACACCGCGGACGGCTTGGGCGTCGGCCTATCGGGCTCTGCTCGCGTTTTTCCTCGCGGGTGTATTCGGTTTCCGGGTGGCCGCCTCTCCCGCCGCCTGGGGATGTCTGACCGGAGCCCCCCCCGCCCACGGCTCCCACCAGCCGAAGAATCATGAGCACGACCCCCAGCACCACGGGGCGGGCGGGCCTAGGTGCGAGTGCATCGCCCATGCGGCCGGAACCGGGCTGACCGTCAAGCCGGCCGAGCTTGTCAGGACCGCGCTCCTGCCCGCGCCGTCCGGAGCCGCGCCCTTCGGTGAGAACGCTCCCCTCGTCATCTCCCCCTCTCATCTGCTTCCCTTCTCCCTCGGTCCTCCCTCGCTGCCAGCCGTCTGATAACCCGTCGTTCAATGGCAGTCCCTTGGCGTCGCCGGCAGCAGCCGGCGAGCCGGATCTTTGGTGACGTCGCACGCCCGGGGACCGGAGGCAGCGAAAATGGGGACACACGCTTCATCGAGGATTCCACATTCGACGGCCCTGCTCGCGGTGTTGGCACTCAGCACGGCGCGAGCGGGAGCACTTGCCGCCCAGCACGAGCACACCGCGGGCGACAGCGTCGGGGTCACCGAGCTCGCGCCGATCACCGTGGTCGGAGCGCGGGAGCGAGCCGTGGCCCCACCGGTCGAGACCATCGAGGTCTCGGCCCAGCAGCTCCGCCAGGCGCCGGCCAGCGGACCGTATGATCTGGTCCGTCGAACGGCGGGCATCGAGGTGCACGAACAGGGTCAGGGGCCCGGTTTCGCGTCCGACGCCGTGATCCGGGGATTCACCTCGGATCACTCCTCGGACGTCCTGCTGGTGATCGACGGCGTGCCCATCAACCTTCCGCTCCATGGTCACGTGGAGGGCTACGCCGACTGGAGTCTGCTCACTCCCGCGGCCATCGCCTCGCTTCGGGTGATCCACGGCCCATCCAGTCCACTCTATGGCGACTTCGCCTTCGGCGGCGTGGTCGAAGCGGTCACCGCGGACGATGCCACCGGGAGCGCCGGCGCCGTGCGAGGGTCGAGCTACGGCGACGCCGGCGGCTGGTTCCGCACCGGCCGTCGGAGCGCTGATCGCGGCTCGTTCGTCGCGGTGGACGGCGAGCGGCAGCAGGGCTGGCGTGACAATGCCGATTACTGGCTCGGCAACCTGGTGGCGCACGGATGGCGTAAGGCGGGCGCCGGGCGTCTCACCGGCGGCGCCATGCTGTACGGCTCCACCTGGAACTCGCCAGGCTTCGTCTCGGTGCAGCGCTTCAACGACGACGACCTGGAAGGCGCCACTGATCCGACCGACGGCGGTTCGGCTGGGCGGCTCATCCTTCACGGCCATTACAACCGCCCGTTGGGCAGTGCCACCGGCCTGGAGAGCGCCCTCTGGGTGCAAGGGGTTCGCTCCAAGGTCTTCCTCAATATTCCGCACGACGGGTTGCTGGCTCAGACGGAGGAGGAGGACCGGCGGGTCGCGGTGGGAGGCGAGGCCAAGGTGAGCTGGCGGCCCGGCGCAGGAGAGGTCACCACCGGCCTCAGCGGCCGGGCCGACTGGACCCGCTACGAGCTGTTCGACACCGAAGCCCGGGTGCGGGAATCCCAGGACCAGGGCAACGACGGCCGCTATCAGAGCGGGGGTGCGTTCGTCCGCTGGCGCGGTCTCCTGGCCCAGCGGATCGCGTACGACCTGGGGGGCCGCCTCGATCTGCTCAACTACTCCAGCCTCGACCGGCTCACACCGGGCGCCGTATGGCGGGACGAGACCCGGCTGCTGGCGAGCCCGAAGCTGGGCGCCCGCTATCTGCTGGGCGACCGGATCTCGCTGCTGGCCTCCTTCAGTCGCGGCTTTCGGGGCGCGGTCGGCGTCATCGGCGATCCTTCCCGCCCCCCCGTGATAGCCTGGGCCAAGGAAGTAGGGGCCACCTACCAGGGTGACAAGGTCGGAGCCCGTCTAGCCCTGTTCCGCTTCGACGTCTCCAAGGAGCGGATTCAGGATCCGGTGACGCGGGAGGTCTCCGATGCGGGCGAGAGCCGGCGCCAGGGCGTCTCCCTCGAGCTTTCGGTGGCCGCCGCACCCACCGTGCGAGTCGAGGCGGAAGGCACCTGGAACGATGCAAAGATCACCGGTGTTGCCGAGAGCGATGGAGAGGTGACGGTGCCGGCACTCGCGGTCGTGCCTGGGGAGGTGCCTATTCCCCGTCTGCATGACGTACCGCTCACGCCGGGTGCGCGCGTGCCGGGCGTGGCGCGCTACAGCGGCAGGCTGGGTGTCGAGGCGACGCTGAGCGGCACGATTCAGTCTCGTTCCAGCCTGCGCTTTTCCGGGCCGTTCACCCCCATCGGTGAGCCGAGCATCCGCACCAGGGCCTATGCTGTGATGGATCTCGGCGGTTCCATCCGGCTGACCCGCTCGGGCACCACGCTCGACCTGGACCTGCTCAACATCTGGAACACCCGCTATCCCGAGCTTCGCGCCTCGGGATTCATCAATCCTGGCGCTCCACGCGCGCTTCGGATCGCCTTTCGCTTCGGCGGCCACCCCGAGTGAGCCCCGCACTCTCACCAAGGAGATTCACGCCATGACGCGAGTCGCTTCCTGGTCGGTACCCATCCTGCTTTCGGTCCTGGCCGTGGCCGGATGCGGCGAAGACGAAACCGGGCCGGTGGAAGACCATACTCCAGCGGACGCCGCGCTCTTCGTCGGCGGCATCGATGTCAGCAACAGCCTGGTGCTGCCGTCCGGCCAGGTCGTTCGGGTGGAAGTCCGGTTCCTGGATGATCAGGGCCAGGTGATCGAGAACATCGAGGATTCGCACCAGACGGCGCTCACGTTTACCCCGGAAGACCTGGCCACGACGGAAAGCGTGGAAGGCTCGAATTTTCAGAAGGATGTCACCGGGGGGCCGGCCGGAACCGGCTCGGTCATGGTCGGGTACGGGCACGACGAGGCTGCCGATGAGTTGGACTTTGGACCGTTCAACGTGATCGTCCCGGGGCCCCCCTCACCGAACCCATAAGGGTCCTTGTGGTACGCCGCCGCCGCGGCACCGGATCTCACATCCAGCCAGCCGCTCCGGTCGTAGGTGAGACGTCAAACGGATACTCACCCCACACCGGAGATGGATCGTATGCGCAAGGCAAGCAGACAAGCCGTCGCCATCCTCGCGTTCGTGCTGGCCGGCGCACTGCCGGCGGCGGCACAGGGCAGCGGCGCGATGGCGATGGAGGACAACACCACGATGGTGGGCGGACAGGCCATGTTCCCCAGCAAAGACATCGTGGACAATGCGGTCAACTCCGCGGATCACACCACCCTGGTCGCGGCGGTGAAGGCGGCCGGGCTGGTCGAGACGCTCAAAGGCAAGGGGCCGTTCACCGTCTTCGCCCCGACCAACGCGGCGTTCGCGGCGCTGCCCGAGGGCACCGTGCCCACGCTGCTGAAGCCGGAGAACAAGGAGCAGCTGACCAGGATCCTGACCTACCACGTGGTGCCGGGCCGGCTGGACGCTGCGACACTCACCAAGTGGATCAAGAAGGGTCACGGCAAGGCCGCGCTGGCCACGGCCAGTGGCGACTCGCTCTGGGCCATGATGAACGGCGAGAAGAACATCGTGGTGCGCGACGCCAAAGGTGGCGTGGCGGCGATCTCGACCTACGACGTCATTCAGTCGAACGGCGTGATCCACGTGGTGGACAAGGTGCTGCTGCCGAACTGAGCGGAGCCGCGGACGTTCGCGCTTGGGCCCACCGGGTGACGGTGGGCCCCTTCGCGCTTCGCCGCCGCCCCAACGATCCGCCTATGGGAGTCTCAGGCCCGGGATTCGGGAGATCCAGTTGCGGGGAGTGCGGCGTACCTGAGGCGGCCATCACCTCGTCTTCTTGCGCTTCGAGCGTTCCATGCCATTCGCCGGTCCCAGCATCCTGACAGCCCTGGTCCTAGCCCTGGCGATCCCCCCGCTCGCGGCCCAGCAGATCGAGTCCCGTCCCGCGGGCGATTCCGCCCGTGCGCAGGTGGTGGATTCGCTGGTCGTTACCGGCCGTCATGAGGATCTCATCGGCC
The DNA here is from genome assembly GCA_036556625.1 of Gemmatimonadales bacterium. Classification (GTDB taxonomy): domain Bacteria; phylum Gemmatimonadota; class Gemmatimonadetes; order Gemmatimonadales; family GWC2-71-9; genus CAVVWJ01. Next base: position 19,392 of record DATBJC010000083.1, on the reverse strand, counting down.
TCGCCTCGACCGCATCGGAGGGTCGGGTAGGCGCGGTCGATCTGCGTCTCCGGCCCATCACCCGGGAGGGGGAGCTGCTCGAGACCGTGCCGGGACTGATCGTCACCCAGCACTCCGGCGACGGGAAGGCCAACCAGTACTTCATCCGGGGATTCAACCTCGACCACGGAACCGACTTTCAAACCCGGATCGAGGGCATGCCGGTCAACATGCCATCCCATGCCCACGGGCAGGGCTATACCGACCTCAGCGTGCTGGTTCCTGAACTGGTCGATCATCTCGACTACCGCTTGGGGGTCTACCACACCGAGCTGGGCGACTTCGGCAGCGCCGGAGGAGCCGAGTTCCACCTCGTGCGAGCCCTGGACCGTCCGTTCGTGACCGCGGGCGGAGGGGAAAACGGATTGGCGAGGCTCGCCGCCGGTGCCTCGACCTCCGTTGGCGGCGGCACCTTCCTGGTTGGAGGCGAAGCCAGGACCTACGACGGGCCCTGGGAGCTCGCTCAGGAGCTCCGGAAGTTCAGCGGGATCGCGCGGTACTCCTGGGAGCGAGGGGCCTCACAGTTCTCGATTCTCGGGATGGGTTATCACAACACCTGGAACGCCTCCGACCAGATTCCGCTTCGCGCAGTGCAGTCCGGCCTGATCGACCGGTTCGGCCATATCGACGACACCGATGGCGGCGACACCCAACGCTACAGCCTGTCGGGCAGCTGGCGCCACACCGGGAACAGCTCGGTTCAGGACGTGCAGCTGTTCGGCATCTACTCCGACCTCAGCCTCTTCTCCAACTTCGAGTATTTCCTGGGCGATCCGGTTCGGGGCGACCAGTTCAACCAGCGGGAGCAGCGGGTGGTGATCGGAGGCAATGCCAACCACGTGCAGGAGATCGATGCGCTCGGCATCTCGCATCTTCTCAAACTCGGGGCCCAGACGCGGGCGGACTTCCTGAGGCCAGTCGGCCTCTACCGCACTCAGGGCCGCACCAGGCTCGGCACCATCCGGGAGGACGAGGTGACCGAATGGGGGGGTGGGGTGTTCATCGAGGCCGAGTCCCGGTGGCGTCCGTGGCTCAGGAGCATCGTCGGACTGAGGGGCGATGGGTACACGTTCGACGTGGACGCCAACCTCGCGCGGAACTCCGGCCACCGCAGCGCCGCGATCGTCAGTCCCAAGGCATCGCTCATCGTTACTCCGAATCCCCGTCTGGAGCTCTACCTGAGCGGCGGCCTCAGTTTCCACAGCAACGACGCTCGCGGCACCACCATCACCGTGAACCCCGAAACCGGGGAGCCGGCGGACCAGGTTGATCCGTTGGTCCGGTCCCGGGGCGCCGAGATCGGCGTGCGCACGACCCCGCTGCCCGGCTTGCGCTCCACGCTCACCCTCTGGGGGCTCAACCTCGACAGCGAGCTGCTCTTCGTCGGCGACGCGGGGATCACCGAGCCTTCGGCGGCCAGCCGGCGGCGGGGGATTACTCTGGCCAATTTCTTCCGGCCGATCCCCGAGCTCGCCTTCGATTTCGATGTCTCGTTCGCGCGGGCCAGATTCTCAGGCGTCGCGGCCGGCGAGGACCGGATCCCCGGCGCGCTGGAGAATGTGGTGACCGCCGGTGCCACCTGGGGCTCGATCGGGTCGGGCCCCTTCGGCGCACTGCGGATGCGCCACTTCGGCTCCTATCCCCTGATCGAGGACAATTCGGTCCGTGCCACCGCCACCACACTGTTCAATGCCGATGCCGGATGGCTGCTGGGATCAGGCATCCGCCTGCAGCTCAGCGTGTTGAACCTGCTCAACGCGCGGGAATCCGACATTCAGTACTATTACGCCTCGCGGCTGCCCGGCGAGCCGGCCGCAGGGGTGGCGGACATTCACTTTCATCCTGCCGAGCCACGGCAGGTGAGGGCGTCGATCGGCTGGGGGATCTGAGAGCGGAAGTTCGTTCCGGAACCCGCGTCTGCTAGCGGCGCAGGTGCCGGATGGCCGAGTCGATCCGGGCGCGGTAGTCGGCGGCGCCTTCGCCCGGACGCCGCTTGGGAGGCACGAAGGCTGGATTCTCCGGCTCCGACGAGCCGAGATGGTCGACGAACAGATCTCCCCCCTGCGCCTCCACCGCCCCCTCGAACCGTTCCACCGCGTCCAGCAGATCGGCCACTTCCTCATCACTGTCCCTCGCTGTCACCTCGATCCCCCGCTCGCGAAGGCGATACTCCGCTTCCTCCCGGGCGTGCCGCTCCTCCTCGACGCGGTTGGGATTGAGATCGCGCTGTTCCTGCTCGTAGGAATTGGCCATGGGGCACGCTACCACTGGGGTCGTGGCCCATGATGTGCGGCAGATCACCGCATCGCTGGACAGCCTTGCGAAGCAGTAACCTTCGATGGGCGCCTAGAGCTCTCCCAGCAGCTCTTCCGCGGCGCGCCACCCCGAGCGCACTGCGCCTTCCATGGTGGCATTGAAACCTTCGCCACAGGTGGCCTCGCCGGCGAAATACAGCGTGCGCTCCACCGGCTGCGCCAGAGTGTGGTGCGCCTCCGTCCCTCCGACACCGACGTAGCTGTAGGCCCCGCGCGAGTAGGGATCGGCGCTCCAGTCGTGGAAGTGGCGGGATTCGAGCTGCGCCGCGATGTCGCGCCCGGACATCCCGAGCGCGCCGGCGAGAGACGCCACTGCGAGACCGACCAGCTCCGGCTGATCGGCCGTAGCCAGCCGGGCTGCGTCGGGGCCACCGGCCCACCCGGTGAGCAAGGGCGCGGCGGGATCGGCCGCCATCCACCAGGTGGGAACCGGCTGCTCGTAGGCGTGGATGAAGAGCACGTCACGCAGCGCGTCGATGTCCCGCCAGAAGGCGGTCCGGAAGCCCAGGCCCAGCTTCACGACCGGACCCATCTCCAACCAGCGCGCCGCCGCGACCTTGGCGTCGAGCCGGGGCACGACGCGCACCGCCGCAGGCTCGTCGGACGGCGGGTCGAGGAGCGGGAGGGGAACGGTGATCATGGCCGAGCGGGCGGTGAGCGATCTGCCGTCCGACGTCCGGATCTCGACCCGGCCGGGCCGCCAGTGCACCGCGCGCACCACGGTGCCGAGCCGCACATCACACCGCGCGCCGAGTGAAGCGGCCAGCGTCTCCACCGCCTGACCGGCGCCGCCCGGGGCACGGATGTCCGAGGCATCCGCCGGCTGATTGGCCTCGACCTGGGTGAGCCAGCGGACACTGACCCTGCGCGGGTCCGCCGCGTGGAATCCTCGCACGTATCGAAGCAGGTCGGCGCGGGACTCGAGCGCGTCCGCCTCGCCGCAACATTCGTCGAGCGCCTCGATCAGCGAGCGATCCCGACCTCCGAGAGAAGCGGCCCGGTGAAGCAGCGGGCGGACCGCGCCGATTTCCAGATCCTTCCAGCGCCCATCCACTCGCCGCACCATCCTTCCCTCGGCGTGAGCCAGGGGTACCCGGGCGGCGCGAAGCAGCCGGTGGATTTCTCCGTGGGAGTCGATCCACTCCGCGGCCAGATCGATGGCATGGTCCTCCGGACCCGCTTCGGTCCACACCCTGCCGCCCAGCCGGTGGCGCGCCTCGAGCAGCGTCACTGCGACGCCTGCGGCGGCCAGACGGGATGCCGCCGCCAGGCCGGCCAGGCCGGCGCCGATCACGATGCTATCCATGACGTGGCCCGAGAGATCAGGCGAATATCAGGTCGGCGTGCTCCGGGTGCTTCCGAAGCCACTGCGCGACGTACCAGCAGCTGGGGATGATCCGAAGTCCCTGGGCCCGCGCGTACTCCACGGCAGCCTCCACCAATTGGCCGCCCAGGCCTTGACCGCGGTCGGCGGTAGGGACGTAGGTGCTATAGTACTCGATGATCCCGGCGCCGGCCTGGGCGTAGAGCAGCCGGGCGGTGCCGGAGGGGACCGCAAGGGTGAATCGGTGGGCGACCGGGTCGTGTACCACCGGCATCCCGGAGGCTACTCGGATTGTCGCGCCAGGGCTAGCTCCTCATTTTCGCATCTGAAGCCGTCGATTGATCTCTCGAAGCGGAGCGCGCGCATGTCCTCGTTTGGAGAAACTGAATGGCGACAACCAAGTCGTCGATCACCGCATCGCTGAACCGGTTCCGAACGACCCATAGCTTGGGAGCCCTGGTCAAGCTCATCGGCCGGATAGTCTGGGAAGGTCGAGTCCTTGAGCTCCTCTATGGCGCGTACTGCACCCTGCGTCATCGTCCATCTGAGGTCGTTCCGCCTGACGATCATCGAGCACTAACTCGGATACTCGCTCAAAGGAGCGACTTTCTGCCTCGCGCAGTGATGTCGAGACAGCAATTGCTGGAGCTCTACGGCGACAGGGTGGCCGTGCAGGCGCTGCCGGAAGATTTCGCAGTAGTCCGGCGGGAGGCTGTCTGGTTCGAGGATGGACGCCTGATCCTTGGGGAGTATGGAGAGGGAGCGAGAATCGCCTGCCTCACTGCTCAGTCGTGCATCATGAGCGACCACTATCAGCGGATGGCTGGATTCAAGCATATCCACGCGATCCAGAAGTATGGATCGTCCGGGAAGTTCTTGGTCTCGACGGGGGAAGCACGGAAGGTCCTGGACCTTTGGGTGCACTCCGACGGCAAGCTGCGCTTCGAACGAAGGCTGCGACGCTGGCTGGCGGGCTTCACGGCTGCGATCGAGGTGGACGGCGTGCACTACTTCGGTTCCGACTTCAGCCTTCGTCCGAACTTCATCGTAACGCTCGATGGCGCCAAGTACTTTTTCCCCCAGAAGGCCTACAAGCTGCATCCCTCGGTCTTCTATTCCCGGTTCGATCGATACCTGGTCTCGGTGAACAAGCAGCTGGACCCTTCAGGCGGCCGGCGAACGCTATCGGTCTTCGATACGAAATCCCGGAGATTCATCTTCTGTGACGATCTGGAGTCGTAACCGAACTCCTGACCGGGGAGGAGCGACGATGCGGGCTCGGCGGCTCGGTTTGGTGCTGCTGGTTGCGACGATCGCGAGCGCTGGCGTCCTGCTCCGGGGCCCGCCACTCTGGCTCCTCGATTGGCTCGCGGCCCGCTATCCCGGCTGCCTTTTCCGGATCGCTCTCCAGGCACCCCTCGTCGCGTTGACCCTCGATGATGGCCCCGATCCGGCAACCACACCACTCATATTGGCCGAGCTGCGCCGACACAGCGCACGCGCGACGTTTTTCCTGATTGCCGACCGAGTCCGGGGTCAGGAAGATGTCGTCAGCCGCATCGTGGCCGAGGGTCATGAGATCGGGAATCACTTCACCCATGACCGACCGAGTATTCGACTGCCGGAGGACCAGTTCACCCGGGATGCCGAGGAGTCCGGCCGGGTGCTTGAGCCGTATGGCCCCGTGCGGTGGGCACGCCCGGGCTCAGGATGGTACTCGCGGGCCATGGTGGCCACGATGACCGGACACGGGTACCGCTGCGCGCTGGGATCGGTGTACTCCTACGACACGACGATTCCCTGGGTCGCCTACTCCGTCTGGTACATCCGCCGGAACATTCGGCCGGGAGCCATCCTGGTGCTGCACGACGGCGGCGGCCGAGGTGAGCGAACCATCCGCATCCTGCGGGCCGTACTGCCCTATCTGCAGAGTCAGGGTTTTCGGGTAGTCTCGTTGAGTGAGCTGGCCGGGGAAGCTCGATGACGGAAACTCGCGGATGGGCGGTGTAGCCGGCATGGACTTCACGGTCCCCTACACGTTCTACCCTCTGGCATTGCCACATTGGATCGCGTGGACGCTCTTTCTGGCGGCCGTCACCGCCGGTGCCGGAGTGGGAGCGGTGACAACCTGGAGCCGCGGCTGGAAATCAGGGGTGCTGATGGGCGCGATCTCTCTGGTGCTCTTCCTGGTCGTCACGATGGGGCTGGCCATGGTGATTACGTTCTTCGTCCATGACGTCTAGGCCCGATCGAGACTCCCTCCACTGGCGATGAGTCCTCGCAAGCCATCCCGGCTGCTGAAACGCTGGCTGAGATCCCTGGTGGGCCGCGATGTGTTCCAGTTGCCCCAGTGCTCGGTGCGCGGCGAGGTCCTGGGCGACCGGCACGGGCAATGGTTCGTCTCGACCGACGACCTCGGAGATGCCCCCGTGGCGTACTCCTTCGGGGTCGGCCGCGACCTGAGCTTCGAGCGCGCGCTGATCGAGCGGTTCCGCGCCACCGTGCACGCCTTCGATCCGACGCCGCTCGCGCTGGAGTGGGCCCGCTCGCAACAGCTCCCCCGCGGGCTTCTGGTGCACGAGCTCGGTCTGGCCGACTACGACGGCACGGCGCGCTTCCTCCCCTCGCGCTTCCAGGGAGGCGAGAGCTTCAGCATGGTGCGGGAGACCGGCATCGGAGATCCGATCGTGGCCCCGGTCCGCCGGTTCGCCAGCCTGGTCGACCTGGTCGGCTCGGTGCCCCAACTGGTCAAGCTGGATATCGAGGGGACCGAGTACGCGGTCCTGCCGGACCTGCTCGCGTGCGGGTTCCGCCCCCGCCAGCTGCTGGTAGAGTTCCATCATCGTTGGCCGGAGGTCGGCACGGCACGCACCCGGGAGGCGATCCGGCTGCTCAATCGCCATGGCTACCAGGTGGCCGACGTCTCCGCCAAAGGCAAGGAGTACACCTTCGTGCTGCGGCCCTGAGTCAGCTCACTCGCTGGGCGTTTTCGCTCACGGCGTCCAGGATCCGACGCCGCTGACCTGCGGTCACCATGTCGCGCGCGATCACCTCGCGAGAGAGCCGAGCGGTGAACCCGTACCCGCGGGCATCCGCCGCGATCCATTGGCGGGATTCCAGCTCGTCCAGCGCGGCTTCGACATCGCGCTCCGATAGGCCGGTCGCCCGCGCCAGTCGGTCGGTGCCGGGATACTCCCGGAGGACCGACAACGCCTCCAGCACTGACTGCGCCCCCGGAGTCACGAGCCTGAAGGTCACGCGCAGCGCGGCCACCACGGTGTCGGGCAGGTCGCCCGGCAGGGTCTGGTCCATCGTTCGGGATGGCTCGGGCCACGCGCCGGACAAGCCCTCCAGGTCGAGCCCACAGGCGACCGCGCGCAGCACCTCCACGGCGAAGAAGGGCACGCCCGCGGTATCGGTGGCCACCCGCCGGACCACCCGGTCCAGTTCGATCTCCGAATACGCCGGCAGAAAGTGATTCGCGAGCGCGAGGAGCGCGTCGCGGCCGAGTGGTGGCAGGGCAAGCGCCGTGCCAGCCAGATCGCGGCCGATGTGCGAGCGGATCTCATCGAGATCGGAGCGATTGGCCCGTGGGGGCAGGGCGAAAGCGATGAGAAACGGCGTGGCCTGGAGATCTCGCAGCGCGGCACCGAGCGTGAGCACCGAGTCGCGATCGAGCCAGTGGGCGTCGTCCACCGCGAGGGCGATGGCGCGTTCCTCGGCGGCCGCCAGCAGGACTTCGGTCAGGCCACGGGCGAGTGGAAGAGGGTCGGCGGCAGCCGCCGACGGAAAGCGAGCCTCCCAGTCCGGGCTGACCCGTGCCAAGGCTGCCAGCGCCCGGGGCGGAGCGCCGGCGATGCCGGGCGCCTCCAGGAGACCGCCGCGGGCGAAGGCCACGATCCCGGCGCCGGACGTCTCCCGATCCGCCTCGACCGCCCGGATCTTGACGACGGTGCTGCCATCCAAGCGGAGCCGCGACGAGAGCTCGTCCAGCATCCGGCTCTTGCCGTTGCCGACATCGCCATCCACGAACAGCGCTGCCGCTCGCTTCGCTGCGCGCGAGTCGGCCGCCGCGCGGCACAGGCGCGAGAGCTCTCCTTCTCTGCCGACCAGCGGCGGCGGGGCCTCCGCGCCGCTGGACCGGGAGCTTCCCGCTTCGAACGATGGAGCCGGCGCCCGCTGCTGCCGGATGCGCTCCGCCAGCTCTGCCGTCTCCCGGTCGGGTATCGTCTGGAGCTCTTCCGCCAGCCGGGACCGATAGTCCTCATAGCGATGGAGTGCGGCCGCCCGATCGCCGGCCAGCGCGAGGCATTTCAGCAGACAGCGGAGCGATCGCTCGGAGCGGCCATCCAGGGTCAGGGCCCGAGCCGCGTACCCCGCCCCCTCGCGCGGCAGTCCAGCGTGCTCGAGCTGTTCCGCGCGCTTGATCAGGACCCCCACCGCCTGGGCTCGCCACTGCTCGCGCTCGGTAGTGAGCCAATCCTCGAACCCGGCCGAGCCGGGCACACTGAACCCCTCCAGGAAGTCCCCGGAGACCAGTTTGGCGGCGCCGTGCCAGTCCTCCTGGCCGATGCGCTCCACCAATTGATCGACGTCCAGCAGCACGGCGCCGGGCGACATGCGGATGGAGTTCGCCGTCGTTTGCACCGCCGACTCGCCTGCGTGGCGGCGGATGACGCGGATCGCCTCGTTGAGCGAGTGACGGGCGGCACTCTCCGGCTTGTCGGCCCAGAGCAATCCGACCAGATGCTCGCGGCTCCACCCGCTCGGTGCGGTGCGGGCGAGATAGATGAGGAGCGCGAGATGCTTGCGCCACAGCAGCTCCGGCATCGCGGCCGCGCCGTCCACCATCACCTCCACCGGCCCGAGCGTGCGTGAGGTGATCATCCGGGGCACCGCCTGGAGAGCTCGCGCGCCTCGGTGACCAGCGCCGCGTACACCGGCTCCGCCTCGCGCCAGAGCTCGCCCAGCCGACCGAGCCAACCGCAAGCGCGCGAGGTCTCGTTGCTGGCGAGCGCCAGGCGGGCACGCCGCAGCCGGACCACACCGCTCAGCATCGCGTCCACTTCCCCGCTCTGGAGCTCGGTCTGGATCCAGCCCTCGATCCCGATATCCGAGTTCTCGTACCAGAGCAGCTCGCGGTCGGCCGCCGCGCTGTCGCCCAGCGCGAGAGCCCAGTCGGCCCGCTCCAGGTGGAGCACCGCACGGGCGAATGGATCCTCCACCACCCCGGTCGAGTCGTAGGCGAGAAGAGGGATCGAGAGCGCGAGCGCGGAATCGGGAGACCCTCGCCGCGCCAACGACATCGCGTCGAGCAGGAGGGACAATCTCCGAGCGACTGCGGGTCCCCGGCTGGCCTGGATGACCAGCGGCCGCCACCGGCCCATCGCGCTGGCGCCGCCCGCCGCGGCCTCCACTGCCAGCGCCCACGCGGCTCGCGCGTCCGGAGCCGGGAGGCGCGCCAGCGCCTCCAGTCGCGACCGGCCCCAGTTGCGTTCGGCGACGCCCGCGTCGGGGAGCCCCAGCGAGCGAGGAAGCACGCGCCACTCCGACCGCTCAACCGCGCTGTCCGGCGTGCCACTGAGCGCGATGGCGGTGTCCAGCTGCGCGAGTGCCGCCGCGGGCCGACCGAGCAGCATGAGGGCCAACCCCTGGGCCCGATGCCCCGCCGCGCGTGCCGCGGGTAAGCTCGCTTGAGCTACCAGAGTGCGTCCCAGGGCCAGCTGAGTCTCGGGTACCTCGAAGCTGTTGCCCAGCGGCACGTAGCGTTGGATCGAGGACAGGGTGGCCGAATCCGCAAAGGACGACAGCCACCAAAGCTTGGGTGTCACCGTGAGCGCACCGAAGCGCGCATCCCGGGCGAGCTGGAGAAATCGCCGGCGCTGGCGATCCTCCTCCGACTCGCCGCCATGCACCAGACGTATGCGGCTCCGGAGGCTGGCATCGGCCTCGTTCTGGCGGCCCAGCCGCAGGTAGCCCCAGAGCAGATGGTCGTACGCGGGAGCCTGCTCGAGATGAGGGTGCATCTCGACCAGCCTGGTGAGCTCGGCGACTGCCGAGTCGAGCGGGATCCCGATGAGCGGACCTCGGTGGAACAGCTCGTCGGCGTACACGAACCGGACCGTGGCGTCCCGGGGAAAGGCCGTCACGGCTTCCCGGTAGCGCTGGAAGCGCAAGGTCAGGTCGGGCTCGAGCAGGGCTTCGATCAGCAGCCGGTGCTGCGGCGGCAGATCGTAGGCGCTCCGCTCGTAGAGGTGCTTGAGGTCCGCTTCGAACGGCACCCGCCGAAAGCGCCGCACGATGGCCAGCCGCAGCGACGCCTCGACGAATCCCGAGTCGCGGGCCAGCGCTGCCAGGTAGTACCGCTCGGCGTCCTCGTACGCGTCGCGCTGGAATGCTTCCTCTCCCCGGAAGTACTCCTCGTACGCCTTGGCGTCGCCCACGGCGCGGCCTCCGAGCTCCCGGAACTCCTGGGCGAACTGCGGAAAGATGCGGGCGGCGATGGAATCGGCCGCGTCCCGCCCCCACGACGGCATGTCGTCCGCCGTGCCGGCCACCCGGATGGGGGTGATGGTGACCGCCCGGCCAGCCGAGTCGCGAATGGTGAGCTCCACTGTCGAGGATGCGGGACCCGGCAGCACCCGCCCGACGACGTAGTACGCTGCTTTGAGCTCACGCGCGGCGCGGTCCTCCCGCTCGGTGAGGGGAACATCCGAAGCCCAGGCGAAGGTGACCGCGCTGGGCTGGAGCCGCCACCGCCCGAACCAGCCCAGCCTGTCGGCGATATGGCGGGCCAGCTGGTCGCCGGTCCGGGTGTCGGTGACGCTCTCGAAAGGGAGGACCGCCAGATCGGCGGGATGAAGCACCGTTCGCGGACCCGCGCCCACCAGGGCCCACGCCACCACCGCCGCGCCGATGGCACCCGCTCCGAGGCTCCCGCGTCGGAGATCGATCAGCGGCCGCGCGGTGAACGCATCGCGGAACCCGGCGGCGTCACGCCAGCGATCGTCGGGATTCGTCTGTAGCGCGCGCCGGAGCGCCGCACGGAACCGCCGGGGGATCCTGGCCCAGGGCATCGAATCGCCGTAGGTCGCCGGGACCGGCGGAAGCTCACCCAGCAGCGCTTCGCACAGCACCACCGCCGCCGAATACAGATCCGCTCGACGGTCCACCCGCGAGGCGCTCAGCTGCTCCAGCGGCATGTATCGGATGGTGCCGACGATCTCGCTCGAGCTGGTGAGATCGGAGTCTCGCCCGGGCTGCGCGATCCCGAAGTCGGTCAGGACCGTGCGATCGGGAAGGAGAAAGATGTTGGAGGGTTTGACGTCGCGATGGACGATCTCGAGCTCATGCACCGCCTGCAGCCCGGCCAGCAGATCCGCGCCGAGACGGAGGACCTCTTCCGCCGGCAACGGCCCGCGCCGAAGGCGGTCCGCGACCGTCTCGCCGGAGAGGTACTCCATGATGCAGTAGTACAGCCCGCCGCCTTCCGCGACCTGATGGATCGGCACGACGGCGGGGTGGTGCACCTTGGCCAGCAGCCGCGCCTCCCGGAGAAAGCGCTCCGCCGCATGGGCGGTGGCCTGCTCCGGGCGAAGCACCTTGATCGCGACGGGACGATCGAGGGCCGTGTCGTGCCCGAGGAACACGACCCCCATGCCACCGGCGCCGAGCTTGCGCTCCACGGTGAACGCCGGAGCGACCGCATCCCGCAGGCGTTCCAGCAGCGACGGCATCTGCCGGGATGGCCCCCTGTGGGGGTGGTCGGAAGTGCGAGCTGATCACTCATAACATATACCCCGGTTGCCATTTCGGCTTCCTCCCTACCGGGCGTCCAGCCGGAGCAGCAGTCCGGCGTGATCCGAGGGCCAGATCAGGCCGGCGGGCCCGCTGATCCGGTCCGACAGGTCGTCGCCGATCAGGCGGATTCGCCAGCTCAGGTCTCCGTGGCGACGGGGCAAGCGCAGGAACACGTAGTCGATACGCTCATCGAACTGCTGAACCGAATTGGAGAGATCGGGGGCGTGACAGCAGGTAAGCCCCGCCGCTCGGGGCCGGAATCCGGTCCAGGCGTCCAGGTATCCTCCGGCGAGCAGCGCCTGGTACATGGGCGAGCCCGGCACGTCGTTCAAGTCGCCCATCAGGACGACCCGGCGGGCCCCGGAGAGAAGTTGAATCAGCTCTCCCGCCTGGGCGGCGCGGATTTGATCCAGCCCGGCAAGCTGCCCCGACTCGAGGTGGGTACTGGCAAAGGTGTACGTCTCGCCGTCCACGGTGGCCTTGGCAGCGACCCACCCTCGGCGGAGCACCACGCCGGGCGCCACTGCTCCCAGATTGGTCGCGAAGGTGCCGCTGCCGGTCTCGAGAACCCTCACCCGGCGCCGGTCCACCAGCATCACATCGAAGTCCACCAGGCTCACTCCGGGGAGGGGCTGGGCCTCGATGTTCTTGACCCGCGACGCCACCACGTAGTGCAGCCCGCGAGCTGCCAGCTCCGACAATAGGGTTGGCAGGAAGTCGAGATGGATCGCCACGCCGAGCGGTGGGAGCACCACGTCGACTTGGGAGACTTCCTGGAGACCGACGACGTGGGGGCGGGCACGGGCGATCTCACCGGCAATGGCGGCGGCGCGGCTAGGGAAGTCGGTACGGCCCAGGGTCTCGATCGCGGTGACAAGCGCGGGGAAGTCGTCCGCGGGATCGGGCGTCTGCAGCGCGCCGATCACCGCATCCACGTCGGTGCCGACGTACAGGTTGCGGGTCAACGCGACGACCTCCGAGCGCCCGCGGTCGTTCGCGGTCGGCTCCGGACCGGGGCCCAGGATGGCATCGGGGTCGGAAGTCTGGTCGGAGCAGGCCGTGACCAGCACGGCCAAAGCGGCGAGAAGGCGAACGGCGTTCCGCATCGGGCCCTCCGGCGGATGAGGAATAGGGATCCAGAGACCGGATTCGATTTAGGACGGAGTGGTCAAGCAGGAAACAAGAGGTGACATTTGGGGTCCCTGATCCCCCAGCCGGCGACTCGACCCATGCGACTGACCCTCACGCTCAGCTTTCTCCCGTCCGTGCTCTGCGCTGTGCCCACCGTGGCTCAGAAGGCTCCGGCGAACCTGGACCGCTACGTGAGCCGGGTGCTGGAGACGTTCACCGTTCCCGGGCTCTCGGTGGCGATCGTGAAAGACGGCAGGGTCGTGTCGGCCAAGGGCTACGGCGTTCGCCGGCTGGAACAGCCGGCGCCGGTGGACGAGCGCACCCGCTTCGGGATCGCGTCCAATACCAAGCTCTTCACCGCGACCGCGCTCGGCCTCCTGGTCGAGGAAGGAAGGCTGGAGTGGGACGCACCGGTGATCCGCTATCTGCCGTGGTTCACCATGTACGATCCGTACGTCACCCGCGAGCTGAGCGTTCGCGACCTCCTGGTGCACCGGAGCGGGCTGGGGCTGGGCGCCGGCGATCTGCTCTGGTGGCCCCCTTCCACCTACGATCGAAAAGAGATCGCGCGCCGGCTCCGGTTCATTCCGCCGGCGACCTCGTTCCGGAGCGCGTATGCCTACGACAATGTGCTGTACCTCGTGGCGGGGGAGGTGATCGAGGCCGTCTCGGGACAGACCTGGGAGGAGTTCGTCCGGAGCCGGATCCTCCGGAAGGTCGGGATGACGGAGAGCGACGTGCTGCACTCCGGAGCGGGAGGCGCCGGCAATGTCGCAGGGACCCACGCCGAGGTGGAAGGCACGGTCCGCCCGATCGCGCCGTTCCTGAGCGACAACACCAATCCTGCCGGCGGGATCATGTCGAGCGCGGTGGACATGGCGAAGTGGATGATCGTGCAGCTCGACTCGGGCAAGGTGGCCGGTGGCGAACCGCTCTTCTCCCCTGCCACAACCATGCAGCTCTGGCGCGAGGTCACCCCGATGCCCATCGGTACTCCCCCGGCCGGACTACCCCATCTGCGACCGCGCATGGCGGGGTACGCGCTCGGCCTCAACGTCAGGGACTATCGCGGCCGCATTCTGCTGCAACACACCGGCGGTCTGCCCGGCTATCTGTCGAAGGTGGCGATGATTCCCGAGCTCCGGCTCGGTGTCGCGGTACTCACCAACCAGGAGTCGGGTGCCGCGTTCGAGTCCATCGTCCATCACGTGCTCGACCACTACCTCGGTGCCAAGGCTCCGGACTACCCGATGCGCTACCGGCAAATGGTCGAGAAAGGCCGGGCCGAGCTTCAGGCCTTGGAACAGCGGGCCACCGCGAGCCGCGACTCGACCTCGGGTCCCTCTCTGCCGCTGGCCAAGTACGCAGGGCGCTATCGGGATCCGTGGTATGGCGACGTCGCGATTTCACTGGATGGCAAAGGCCTGGTGATCCGCTTCGGCCACACCCCGTCGCTGGTGGGCGACATGAGGCACTGGCAGCATGACACGTTTCTGGTTCGCTGGCGTGATCGCGAGCTTCGGGCCGACGCGTATGCGACCTTCGGGCTCAACTACGACGGCAGTATCGCGCAGCTCCGCATGGTGCCCAGCTCACCCGCCGTGGACTTCAGCTTCGACTTCCAGGACCTGGTGCTGCGGCCGGTGCCGACGGACTCGGGAACGGCTCGCTAGTGTCGAAAAGGAAGGATGCCGAGGGAGGGGGCGTCACCCTGAGCCCTTCGACCGCGCTCAGGTCAGGCTGCGCGACGACGACGATCCTCCGGGCGCTCCTGATCGCCCTCACCGCATGCACCCGCGAAAGCGGCCGGTCCACCGCACCCGCCGATCTCCTCGTGCGCGGAGGAGCAGTCTACACCGTCGATGCCGCGCGGACCTGGGCTACAGCCGTAGCGGTACGAGACGGCCGCATCGTCTACGTGGGCGACGACAGCGTCCCTCCCGCGCTGATCGGCAGCGAGACGGCGATCGTGGACCTCGCCGGCAGGATGGTGCTTCCCGGCTTTCAGGACGGCCACGTGCACCTGCTGACGAGCGGTGTGGAGTTGGGCGAGTGCACCCTGTTCGCACTCGAGACCGCGGCCGCGATCGGTGACTCGATTCGGTCCTGCGCCGCAGCCAGACCCAGCGCACCTTGGGTTCGCGGGTCCGGCTGGGAGCTACCCGCCTTTCCCGGTGCCAACCCCTCCAGGTTCCTGCTCGACCGCCTGGTCCCCGATCGGCCCGCGATGTTCGACGCCGCCGATGGCCACTCGGCCTGGGTCAACAGCAAGGCTCTGGCACTGGCGGGAATCACGCGGGAAACACCGGATCCCGCGGATGGCCGCATCGAGCGGGATCCTCGCTCCGGCGAGCCCAGCGGCACGCTGCGCGAGAGCGCGGTCTCCCTGGTGTCCCGGCTGCTCCCCGAGCGCACCGACGCGGAGCTGAAGGCCGGGCTCGAGCGCAGCCAGCGACTGGCCAACGAGGTGGGCATCACCAGCGCGTTCGAGGCCTGGGCCCAGGAGCGTCAGCTCCGGGCCTACAGTGCGGCGGACCGCGCGAATGCCCTCACCGTGCGCATCGTCGCGGCCCTGGACGCCGAGCCCGACTCCACGGGCATCGACAGCCTGGTTCAGCGGTTGAACCGCTGGCGTACCCGGTACGCGACACCACGGGTTCGCCCGATTGCCGCGAAGGTCTTCGAGGACGGCGTGATCGAGTCGGGGACCGCGGCGCTGCTGGCGCCCTATCTCGATCGCAAGGGTGATGCGGGCCGGCCCATCTTTGCGCAGCCCAGATTCGACAGTCTGGTCGCGGCACTGGACCGCGATCAGTGGCAGGTCCATGTCCACGCCATCGGCGACCGCGCGATTCGTATGACGCTCGATGCGTTCGAGCACGCGAGGACGCTGAACGGTGCTCGAGACGCGCGCCACACCATCACTCACCTGCAGCTGATCGACCCGGCGGACATCCCCCGATTCCGCAACCTCGACGTGATCGCCAACTTCGAGCCGCTCTGGGCGAACGGAGACGAGTACCTCACCGAGCTCGCCGAGCCGGTGCTGGGTCCTGCCCGCTCGCGCTGGCTCTATCCCATCCGGAGCCTGGTGAAGTCGGGCGCTCTCGTCTCAGGCGGAAGCGACTGGTCGGTGTCCTCGCTCGCACCACTCGAAGGCATCCAGACCGCGGTGACCCGTCGCTCGCCCGACGATCCCGCGGGCACCCGGGCGTGGATTCCCCAAGAGCGGGTGGATCTGCCCACGGCGATCGCGCTGTACACCATCAACGCTGCCTACCAGAACCAGCAGGAGCGCGAGACCGGATCGATCGAGGTCGGAAAGCTGGCGGATCTGGTGGTGCTGGAGCAGAACCTGTTCGAGGTCGCGTCGAACGAGATTCACCGAGTGCGGGTGGTGCGGACGATCCTGCAGGGGACGACGGTGTATCAGACCGGCGACGAGGGGCGCTAAGCCACTTTAGGGTTGAAGTTGTAAGTCTTGATAAATGAGCATGTTGTGAGCATCACCCGAAGTTGCTTCTAGGCCGCTGTCGCCAACGCACCGCTCGCTGACAGATACACGCATCCGTCCCCAGCCCACTGTCACGACGCATCCGCGGCGATCTGGCGAAGCCCGCCATATCGTCGCTCGCGAGTCTCGAACTCTCGCACCGCCGCGGCCAGATCATCGGCGGTGAAGTCGGGCCACATCCGCTCCACGAACGCCAGCTCCGCGTAAGCCGCTTCCCAGAGCAGGAAGTCGCTGAGCCGGCGCTCGCCTCCAGTGCGAATGAGGAGATCCAGCTCGGGCACCGGCGTACCGTGATCCACGATGGCCAGCAGCCGGGTGAACGAGTCACGGGTCGGCACTGTGTCCGGCCGGAGACACTGCGCGGCGCGAAGGATCGCATCGCGAGAGGAGTAGTCCAGGGCGATCCGCAGATGGAGCCTGCTGCCCTCCGACGTGGCGCGCTCACTGGCCTCGATCCGACGCCGCAGCCGATGGTCGACGCGGTCGCGTCGCCCGATCACCTCGAGCCGAACACCGTTGGCGATGCAGCGCTCGGTTTCAGCTCGCAGGTATTCGCGGAACAGCCGCATCAGCACCGCGACTTCAGCGGGTGGGCGCCGCCAGTTGTCGGCCGAGAAGGCATACAGGGTCAGCACGCCGATGCCCAGCTCGGGCGCGGCCTCGACGATGCGGCGCACCACGCGCGCTCCCTCTCGATGCCCCAGCGAACGCGGCTGGCCGCTGCGGGTGGCCCATCGGCCGTTGCCATCCATGATGATGCCGACGTGCAGACCGCTTTGCTTCATAAAGCACATCTCCAAAAAAAAGAGGGGCGGAGTTACCGCTCGCGAGTGGCCCGGATCAGCGCCTCCATATGGGCCAGATAGCGCTCCAGGGCCCGCCGTCCCGCGGCGCTGAGCTTGTACACCGTCTTCGGCACCCTGCCCTCGAACGACTTGGTGCACACGATGTAATCCGCATCCTCGAGCTTGCGCGCGTGCACGCTGAGGTTGCCATCGGTGGTATCGAGCAGCCGCTTGAGCTCGTTGAAGCTGAGCGAGTCGTTCACGGCGAGCGCGCTCACGATCGCCAGCCGCATCCGTTCATGGATCAGGCGGTCCAGCTCCAGCGGACCGTGACCAGGCGCCTCTCCGCGGACCCGCTCGAGCCGGTGGGTTCCGGCTCCCTCGGGCGGGTCGCGTGGCGCGAGATTGGACTTAGCCACCGTACCTCCTGGCAATAAGCAGACCGAACACCAGATGCAGGCCGCCGAATCCGGCCGCCATCAGCCCATTGCCCCACCCGGGCGGCCCGAACAGCGCGGTGACGCCGAGGAGCATGAAGCAGATCCCCATGATGGGGACGGCGCGGACCGAGAAGGCGCCGCCGGTGACTACCCCCGAGCCGTAGAGCAGCAGCCAGGTTCCCGGCAGGGCCTGGTGGTACCCGGCCCTGGCGAGCGCCGCGGTGAGCAGGGCGCCCACGGCCAGCGGCGGCAGGAAGCTCAGCACGAAGCGCCGCCCGGAGTACGAGAAGACGGTGGTGCCCGCCCGGCGCGCCTTGATGGCCATCGCCCACCCGCCGATGAGCAGTGCCACCACTGACGCCATCAGCCAGGGGAGGATCCACTCGGCGGGGGTGGCGCCCCGCTCCGCCAGGGCAGCGGCGACGAGGGCGGTAACGCCCATCGCGACGCCGCCCCATCCGGGGACGGCGGTGAAGGCCGTGGCCCGCTCCATGGTGCGCCGGATGAACGAGAGATCGTCCATCGCGCGGGCATGCAAGGGCTCGGCCGCTGGCCGGGGGACGCGCTGGGGAGACGCCATGACTGGAGTATATAGAATCAGGTCTCTGTCAGCAAGTACTTTGTACTGTAAAGCCGCCCTCCGATGCTGCAGAATGCCGCACCTTCAACCTCTAGCGAAGCTCAGAGGTGCACTGGGGACACCGGGTCGCCGCCAGCGGAATGGCCATTCGGCAGTAGGGGCAGTCCTTGGTCGAGAGTGCTGCAGCCGGCGCGGGAGGCCTCAGCCGGTTGGCGGTGCGAACCAGGAGGAACACGGCAAAGGCGACGATGAGAAAGGTGATGACGCTGTTGATGAAGAGACCGTAATTGATGGTGACTGCACCCGCCTGCTGAGCCTCGGCCAGAGTTGCATACGGCGGCGCGGCCTTGGCCCCGCTCTTCAACAGGAGGAACAGATCCGAGAAGTCCACGTTGCCCAGAGCCAGGCCGATGGGTGGCATGATGACGTCGTCCACCAGCGACTTGACGATCGTCCCGAAGGCGCCGCCGATGATGATACCGACGGCCAGATCGAGGACGTTCCCCCGCATCGCGAACTCTTTGAATTCCTTGAGCATTGCGCGATCCTCGGTGAGGGTGGGTGGGACCGGAATGGCAACCCTGATATAAAGCGCGCTCGGCAGCGACGCTAGGCGGTCAGGGACGATGCATTGGTGGGCAGCCGCAGGCAGGCGCGGGCGCCGCGGCGGTCTTGCCGCGGTTCCAGCGTGAGCGCGCCGCCGTGCGCCTCGGCGATCTGTCGGCTCAGCACCAGTCCGATCCCCGAGCCGCTCGCCTTGGTCGTGAAGAAGGGCACGAACAGATTGCCCGGATCGGGAAGCCCGGGACCTTCATCCTCCACCACCACCTCCAGCACGCCCGCGCTGATCCGCCAGCCGATCTCCACACCGCCTCCGGTTTCCAGCGCGGCGTCGGCCGCGTTGCGCACCAGGTTGATCAGCAGCTGGTCGAGCTGGTCGCCGTCGGCCGTGACCGACACCGCGGGGCCTCCCCGCACCCGCGGCTCGAGGCGGGTCTCCAGTGCGGCCACCCGGCGGACCCAGGTGGTCACGTCGACCGGACCCAGCCGCGGCTGCGGCAGCCGCGCCAGGCGGGCATAGGACCCCATGAATCGTCCCAGCGCCTCCGAGCGTCCCTCGATGACTTCGAGTCCCGAGCGGAGATCGTGCTCCCAATCCGGCGGCCGGGTTGCCCGGTCGGCCAGACTCCGGAGGCTGCCGGCGATGGACTTGATCGGCGCAAGCGAGTTGTTGATCTCGTGCCCCAGCACCCGGACCAGACGCTGCCACGCCGAGCGCTCCTCGGCGCGGAGTACCCGGCTGAGATCGGAGATCACCAGCAGCTGGTGCGGGAGACCGTCCTGACGGAAGGTGCCGCTGCGCACTTCCCACCGGCCGGCACCGCCGGGAAAGGTCGCATCGAACGTGCGCGGGCTGTCACCGGTCAGGCACTCGTCGAGGCCCAGCGTCTCCGACGGTCGACC
>DATBJC010000082.1:0-31900 GCA_036556625.1 Gemmatimonadales bacterium | reverse complement strand
TGCGGTGGCTCTGGATCAGCTCGGTGAGGCGGGTGTAGACCTCGGTCCAGACCTCGGTCGACATGACCGACTCGAGCGGCGAGGCCGGCAGCTCGAGCGCAAGGTCGAGCGTGCGGCGGTGGCCCTCGTTAACAATGAAGGCGGACGGGCGGACCGCCCGCCCGCCAACCAGCCATTCCGCGACCTCTTCAATCGGCTCCATCGTCGCGGAGAGCCCGATGCGCTGAAGCGGCCGGCCGACCACATGCTCCAGTCGCTCCAGGCTCAGCGCCAGGTGAGCGCCGCGGCGGAACTCCAGCACCGCGTGGATCTCGTCCACGATGACGGTGCGCACGGTGCGGAGCATCTCCCGACTTCGCCGGGCGGTCAGCAGGAGGTACAACGATTCGGGTGTGGTGACCAGGATGTTGGGCGGCGTCTGGAGCATGGCCGCGCGCTCGGCGGCGGGTGTGTCGCCGGAGCGGACGGCGGCGGTGATCCTCGGCGTGCCGAACCCCATCTCCTCGGCCAGCCGCCGGATCTCCCGCCGGGGCTCGGCCAGGTTCCGGTGGATATCGGCGCTGAGCGCCTTGAGCGGCGAGACGTAGAGGACCCGGGTCTCCTCCGGCAGGGTGCCGGCGAGACTCTCTCGGAGCAGCAGGTCCAGCTCGAAGAGGAAGGCCGCCAGTGTCTTGCCCGAACCGGTGGGTGCCGAGATCAGGGTGTGCCGCCCGGCACGAATCGCTTCCCAGCCCTTCCGCTGGGCCCCGGTCGGCTCACCCAGCCGCTCGGCGAACCAGCGGGCTACGACGGGATGGAAACCTGACAATGGCATACTGAATTATAGGCGGGTCGGGGGCCTTCGGTCACGCCGAAAGATCACGCCGAGGTCACGCGTCCTCTCATATCTATCAGTCACTATGTGGTTACCAGCTTCTGCTCCCGCCATCGCGGCCCTGATCCAGGTCTCAGCCCTCCCGGGCCCGGCGAACCGGGCGTGCGAGGAGCCCTACCGGGTCTCCCGTGAGGAGATTCGCGAGGCGATGCGCGCCCACGGGCCCTACAGCCTCACCAGCACTAACACGGCGACGCTGTTCGGTTCCCACACGATTCTTTCCATCGTCCGGCGCAGGCAACGGGATGCGCCCCGACTCACCCAGTTCCTCATTAGTCAGAACGACTGGTTTGCCGCTCATCTCGAGACTGCCGGTGTCCCCTACTCGGAAATGTCGGCGTCGGCCCGCGCTGCCTTCGAGCACCAGCAGGATATTCTGGTGGACTACGGGCCTCAGGTAGTGAAGCAGTCGTCTTCGGGCTCGACGCCGATCCTGGCACTGGACGTGACGCTGTTCTGGCCGGACTCAGGCGGTGCGCCGTCCGAGTTCCACTACAAGGACACGGTTTCGATTCCCAAGCTGGACGTCTTCAACCAGCGAGTCGTCCGGTTCAAGATGCTGGAGTACCATGACATGCTGGTCTTCGATCGAATCTCCGGGATGGCGGTGCGCCCCCTGGGCTTTCTCTCCGCGATCTTCGCAGTGCTGGGGAAGCCCGATCTCAAGGAGACACGTCTGGCCCTGTCGCGGGATTACTGGCAGGTCGTGCGGGGTCGAGTGAAGGTGTTTCCCGGGATATCCAAGACCGGCACGGCGACCATCGAGCCGGACGGACGGGGACACGAGGGGGTGCCGGCGGAGCGACCCGACCTCAAGACCATCGCGCAACGCATGCGCCGGCCCATCGAGCTTCGCTATGGGCCGCCTTCCTGCCAGGCCAGCCTGAGGATGCGGCGCGCGGATGAAGACTGCATGGGGGTGATGGGAGGCGCCGGAGCTTGCGCCGGCGGGTAGCTGCCCAGCTCAGGCGAGATTCATCTTGCGGAGCAGCGCGGTGAACCGTGGGTGGCCGCGAAGCGACGCGAAGAGGAAGGCGCCCTTGACGCCGTAGATGTTGCCCGTTCGCTCCTCGTACGCCCGCTCCAGCAGATCCATCGCGAGATCCTCCTGTCCCAGCCCGGTGTGAACGTAGGCCACGTGGTAGGGCGAGACATACCGCTCGCGCGACATCTCCTCCAGCTCGCGCAGCACCTGCCGGGCTTCCGCGACCCTGCCCACCATCCCATACGCCTCCCCGAGCTGCGCCAGGTAGAGAGTGTTGCCGGGGGCGAGCGCGACCGCCTGTTGCAGCTCGGCCAGCCCTTCGTCCGGCCTGCCATTCTTGAAATAGGCCCAGCCTAACGTGGCGTGTCCCCTGGCGTACTCGTGCTCGAACTCGACGCACCGCAGGGCCGAGTCCAGCGCCTCCTGGTAACGTCCCGCGCGAATGAGCGTGGTGGCGACATCGGCGCGGTGCGTCAGGGGGTCGAGCTCCTGGGCCCGCTTCACCATCGCGACCGCCTCGTCGTAGCGCTCGAGGGCGGCGCACAGCCACCCGTAGTGGTCGTAGATGTCCGCGCCGCCCGGGTTGAGCTCGAGGGCCAGCTTGAATTCCCGCTCGGCGCCGGCCCAGTCAAAGTCGTGGACGCACTTGAGCAGCGCGAGGACCGAATGGGCCTCTGCCAGCCCGCTGTCGAGCGTGAGTGCTTTCATCACGGCCCGCCGAGCCTCCTGGAACGCCTCCTCCTCCCGCATCGCCCAACCCTGGCCGGCGGCGATCTCCGCGTAGGCCCGAGCCACGCCCACGTGCGCCAAGGCGTAATCAGGATCGATCGCAAGCGCCTGCTGAAAGTATTCGATACCCCTTCTGAATCCCTCCTCGGTGCCGCGGTCGTAGCAGTAACGCCCTTGAAGAACGAGCTGGTAGGCCTGGACGTTGCTCGTCGGCTCTCGGTGGATCCTGGTCCGCTCGGCCGGCGACAGCTCCGCCTTGAGCGAGGACGCGATGTGCAAGGCCACGTCGGACTGGATCGCGAAGATGTCGGTGAGCTGCCGATCGTAAGTCTCGGCCCACAGGTGACGATCGGCTTCGGCATCGATCAGCTGGGCGACGATCCGCACCCGATCGCCTGCCCGCCTGACGCTGCCCTCGACCAGCGTGGCGACCTCCAGCGTGCGGCCGATCTCCCGCAGGCTCTGCTCCCGCTTCTTGAAGGCCATGACCGAGGTCCGGGAGATCACCTTGAGGGAGCGGATCTTGGAAAGCTGGGCGATCACGTCCTCGGTGATGCCATCGGCGAAGAACTCGTTCTCCGGGTCCGCACTCAGGTTGACAAACGGCAGCACGGCGACCGACGGCGCCGGCGGCTCCCTCGCGTCGCGCAAG
Source organism: Gemmatimonadales bacterium (assembly GCA_036556625.1). Taxonomy (GTDB): domain Bacteria; phylum Gemmatimonadota; class Gemmatimonadetes; order Gemmatimonadales; family GWC2-71-9; genus CAVVWJ01. The sequence continues at coordinate 28,660 of DATBJC010000082.1, read as the reverse complement.
GTGAGCGCGGCGGCGAACGCGCCGGGCGTGTCGAATCGGTCGGCCGGCACCTTGGCAAGTGCCTGGGTGAGCGCGTCCTCCACCGATGCGGGCACGGCTGGGCGGACGCGCCGCACGCCGGGCACCGGCTGGGTCAGCCGTCTCGCGACGACGATCTGAGGGGTAGCCCCGGTGTAGGGAGGCTCGCCGGCCAGGAGCTCGTAGAGCACACAGCCGAGGCTGTAGACGTCGGTTCGGGCGTCCAGCGCGGGGTCGCCTGAGGACTGTTCCGGGCTCATGTATTCGGGGGTGCCCAGCACCAGGCCGGCTTCGGTGAGACGAGACCCGGGTTCCCCACCCACGGCCAGGGCGATCCCGAAGTCGGCCAGCATCGCCTCGCCCTCGTGCAGCAGGATGTTCTCCGGCTTGATGTCGCGATGGATCAGGCCGCGGGCGTGGGCATAGTCCAGGGCCGAGGCGATCTGGGCGACGATGCGGACCGCCTCCTCCACGGCGAGCTGCCGCTCGCGCTTGAGCTTCTCCCGGAGGGACTCGCCTCGGATGTAGGGCATGACGTAGAAGAGGAGGCGAGATCCCTCGCGCCGCCCGGGATGCTCCTCGGGCACCTCACCCGAGTCGTATAGTGGCAGGATGTGAGGGTGGTTGAGCGCGGCAGCCGCGCGGATCTCTCGAGCGAAGCGGTCAGGACCGAGCAATAATCCCAGCTCGGGCCGGAGGACCTTGATCGCCACCTTGCGGGAATGCTTCAGGTCCTCGGCCAGATAGACCGTCGCCATGCCGCCCCGGCCAAGCTCGCACTCTACGGCGTAGCGGCCTGCCAGGGCGGATCCGAGGCGATCCTGCTGTGCGGATGGCATCCTAGCATTTCCTCGCGGTACCAGGTGGTACCGTTCTGGAACCTAAGGCGATGCCAGACCTCCGCAATTCGACGGGTCGACTCGGCGCCCAGACGGCGTTCCCTACCGCCGCACCCGGTACGCCAGCTTGACGAATACCCCGTCGTTCAGCCGCTCCAGCCTGGACCAGTTGAAGTCTCCGTCGGTCTCCAGTGAGCTGCCATAGCCCAGAAAGGCCACGGTGCCCGGGGTGGGCTCGAAAGATGCCAGGAGGTCCACCCGCAGGCCGTTGGTCCGGACGGCCGGCTGGGCCTGGCCCGCGACGAACAGCGAGTCTCCAGTGCCGGGCTCGAGCAGGGCGGCGCGACGCTCCGAACGATACTCGCCGATCGCCCGGAAGAAGAGCGCGCGGTTGGGCTGGTACTCCAGCTGAAGCCGCGGGATGATCGCGCGGGCGAACTCGCTCCCGTCCATGCGGAACAGATGGAACGCGGTCCCGGTGGCCGCAACTCGGACCGTCGGCGTGGGCCGCAACTCCAGCCTGCCGCTCAGCTGCCGGCCCCGCCCACTCGCCCCCTCCTCGAACATCGGCACCCCGCCCCGCGAGTAGGTCAGCACCGCACCAAGCTGCCGCCAGGTCGGGGTGGTCGCCTCCGCGGTCCAGATGAACCCGGAGAAGTCATCCGGCGGCAGGTAAGCCGGCCCCGTTGCGCTCCCGATCGTGTAGTCGGCGAAGCTGCTGTCCTGGAACTTCACGAAATCACGCTGGAAATGAGCGCTCAGCTCCCAGCCGCCTCGAAGCTGGAAGGTGGCCTCGAGCATCTCGAACCCCTCGATGCCCTCCTTGAATCCGAAGTCGTCGTACAGCCAGGTCCGGTCGGGGCCGCCGAAGATGGTGAGATTCTCCAGCAGTGCGCCGCGCGCGCCGTATAGGGTGAACCGGTTGAAGGCGTGGCCGTTCACCACCCCGCTACGGAGCCGGTTCACGAACCCCGCCTGGGCATCGAATCCATTGCCCAGGCCCTTCACGAGATAGTTGAAGCCCCAGGAGCGCCCGGTCCGGTCGTACTCCAGCTGCCAGATGGGCGCTCGGCGCGTTGTTCCGCCGTCGGAGGTCCACGAGGCGCCGTACTGCACCTGGGCGAAGTAGAGGCCCCAGACGTAGCGGAAGTCGCCCGCCAGCACCCGATTGAAGGCGCCGCTCTGATCCCGGTTGGTGAAGGTGACGCCGGCAATGGAGTTGCGGCCGAAGTCGCGGCGGAGCCTGGTCAGGTTGAACCAGGCGTCGGCGTCGCCGGTCTCGTCTACCGCGGTCAGGTGGGCCAGGCCGAGCTGGCCGAACTTGCCGGTGAGCTTGGCCCCGGCATGGGGATTCACGATCCGACGGGTGTACACCAGGGTCTGCGGGGTGCCGAAGAGCTCGATCCCCTCGAGGAAGAAGGGGCGCTTCTCGGGGAAGAAGAGCGCGAAGCGCTCGTTCACCGTCACCTGCCCCTCGTCGCTCTCCACCTGGCTGAAATCGGGATTGAGCGTGGCGTCGAAAGCATAGCTGGTGAACCCGAGCCGAAGGTTGAGGCCCGCGTCCGGATCCAGTGCCTCGCGGCCGAACTGGCCGGTCACCGGATCCCGGCTCCCGTTGGCGGCGGCGGTGACGAACGGCTGGGCCTCCACCGTGACCCCGTGCTTGAGGTCGTGCAGTCCGGCGATGGCACCCTCCTGCGCCAGGAAGCTGGCGTTGGCCCGCCGCACGTCGGTCCAGGTGTCGGTATAGCCGGTCCGCTGGACCACACGGGTGGCGTTGAAGCCCCAGGTTTGCCGCGCACCGCCGGGATAGCGGAGGCTCTTGAAGGGAATCCTGATCTCGATCTGGTAGCCCCGGTCGGTGAGACGGCCCTTCGAGTCCCAGAGAAAATCGGGGTTCTTATCGATGCTGCCCGGCACCAGGCTGCTGACCTGGCCCGCGCCCTCGCTCCGCACCCCGTCGCTCTGGACTCCGAGCGGATTCACTCCGAAGAAGAACGCCCGCCGTCGGTCGTGGAAGGTGTCGAGATCGAGCACCACCTGGTCCTCGTTGTCGATATTGTCCCGGTCGGCCACGGTGGCGCGGATGGCGGAGGGCACGCGGTCGTGGGCGATGATGCCGAAGTGGATGGCATCGGGCGCGTACCACACCAGGATCTCGGTCTTCTCCTCGGCCGGGCGTCCATCGACCGGCTGGTACTGCCAGAACCCGGTCAACCGGGTGGCCTGAGACCAGACCGGCTCATCGAGCACGCCATCCACCAGGACCGTCGCCTCGAGGCGCGGAATCTCGGCGGCAGGCGAGCCCTTCCCCTCGACGACACCGCCGGCAGCGGACTGGAGCAGCAGCAGGAGCGCGAGCACGGCTCACTGTCTTGGGAGTGGGGGTCGGTAGACCTGAACAGAATCTACGCTGGGGGAAAAGCGGGGTTTCCCGGCATGACGATCCGTCATGCCGGGCGACGGCACAGCCCGGTTGTCGTCAGGGGGCGTGGGGCCGGCGCGCTGCTCGAGCTCACCGGCCACCACAACCCGGTGGGGCGCTACCGCTTGCGCTGTCCGGCCTGCTCCTCCGCGCCCACCGCGGCGGGACCGGCGTTCGGATCGGTTTCCCAGACCGCGAACACGTTGCCCTCGGGATCGGTGAACTGGGCAAACCACCCCATGCTCGGTACCGGCTGCTTGCCCACCAGCAGCTTGGCGCCGAGCCGTTCGGCCTTGCGGACGAACTCGTCCACGCTCTCGACGGCGATATAGTTCACCGGCGCCTGGCCGGGGAACATCCGCCGCATGAGCCCACCGTTGACGCCGGGCCGGGTCGGTCTCCCATCCTCGCCGGTGGGAACCGTCTGCACCATCCAGTACTCCATGCCGACGTCGCCTTCATACTTGTTGATGTCCCACCCGAACAGCTCCTGGTAGAACTTCGCCGCTCGTTCCGGCTGGTCCGCCGGGATCTCGAAATGCACTACCGTGTGATCCATGAGTCCTGCCCTCCGGGTCGATGATTCGTGGTTGGCGCTGCTGCATTGAGCGTTAGCTACGGGCTGATTCCGCCGACGTCAAGCCCGTTGACGAAATGGTGGGGGAGTCGTTACAACCCTGAACAGGCTGGGGAATGGAGGAAATGCATGGCGGGCCGGACACATCGGAGAGTTGGCCGCGCGCTCGCGCTGCCGGCCGCCGGATGGATCGCCATGTCTGCATCGGCGCACGCGGCGGGCGCCATGGTTCAGGCGGCGGTGGATGCGCCCCCCAACGTGGTCGTCTTCGTGGGCGACGACCTGGGATGGCGCGACAGCGGGACCTACGGCAACGACGCCATTCACACGCCGAACATCGACCGCCTTGCGCGGACGGGGCTCCGAGTCGAGCTCGCCTTCGGGACCAGTCCGCAATGCAGCCCGTCGCGGATCAGTATCCTGACCGGCCGCTACCCCCACACCACACGGACCGAAGACCTGCACACGCCGCTGCCCGACCGCGAGCGGATCCTGCCTTCCTATCTCCAGGCCCGTGGCTACTTCACCGGACATATGGCGAAGACGCACTACGGCCCGGCTGCCGAGCGGCAATTCCAGTGGTATTCGCCGGCGACCGCGAACGCATTTCCTGAATTCCTTCACCAGGCTCAGGGACAACCCTTCTTCCTTTGGGTGGGATTCCACGAGCCGCACCGACCCTACCCGGCGGACCAACCACGGGATGGGCACACGCCGGCGCGGGTCAAGGTGCCACCGCACCTGGCGGACACGCCGGAAACCCGTGGGGACCTCGCGCGCTACTACGATGCGATCGGGAGGATGGATCGGCAGATCGGTGCGATGCTGGCGGAGCTCGAGCGACGAGGGCTGCGCGACCGTACCCTGGTGGTGTTCCTGAGCGATAACGGCGCGCCATTCCCCCGGGAGAAAGGGACCCTGTACGACTCGGGCACTCGGACACCTCTGATCCTCTCCTGGCCGGGAGTCATCCCGGGAGGTACGAGATATCACCGAGGGATGGTCAGCACCATCGACCTGGCTCCCACCATTCTGGAGCTGGCCGGCGCCGAGCGTCCCGAGGAGATGCAGGGCCAGGGCTTCCGCCAGCTGATCGCGGCGCCTGCGAGCTATGTCGGCCGCGACGCGGTCTTCACTGAGCGCAACTGGCACGACTGCGACGAGCATCAGCGGGCCATCCGTACCAGCAGGTTCAAGCTGATCCGAACCGATGCCTATACCGGCCTGCCGTTATGCAGCGCTGCCGACATCGGCGGCAGCCCATCCTTTCTTGCCCTTCGGTCCCTCCAGAAGGCGGGACGTCTCACGGCGGCCCAGCGCGCCCTGTTCCAGTCGCCCCGCCCACAGCTCGAGCTCTACGACCTGAAGGCCGATCCCTGGGAGCTGCGCAACGTCGCCGACCAGCCGGCGTATGCGAGGGAGGTACGGGAGCTGGCCCAGGCCCTCCAGCGATGGAGCGAGCAGTCGGACGACTTCCCTGCTGCCTATCGGGTGCGGGACGACAACACCGATCGCCTGACAGGAGTGCAGTTCAACAGCCGGATCCCGCCGCTGCGGAACGTGGAGGTGCCACCGGAGGCCGAGCGCTGGGGGAGGGCGGGACCTTAAAAGGTAAGTGTGTCATCACCTACGCTGGCTCAGAAGCCTCCACCACCTCCGCCACCCGATCCTCCCCCCGATGAGCCTCCACTGAACCCGGATCCCCCGGAGCTCCGCGGCGACGAGCTCATCGCCTCCGACGTTCGGCTCGACAGATCGCCCAGCCGGCTGGAGAATCCGTTCAGATCGAAGGGGCCGCTGGTGCTTCCCACATACCACCTGGGCGGCTCGCGATAGATATCCTGAAATGCCCTGGCCCACTTCCGCTCGACCCCGAACGCCATCGCGAAGGGCAGGAAGCGCTCGAACATCTCCGGCGTCTTCACCAGGCGCTCGAAACGCTCGCCCTCCACTCGCCGGAGAAACTCCTCGAACCCGAGCACCCGCTCCAGAGCGCGGGCGCCCTCCACCGTGCGGGCCGGCATGATCCAGCCGAACGCGGCCACGATCAGCCCGCTGGCAACCGCGGCGATCACGAACGGCACCGGCGTCATGTCCAACCAGGCGGCGCCGATGGTCGAGCCGAAGGCCAGGATGGCACCACCCAGGAGGATCGCGGCTACCAGCCAGCGCTGCTTCACCTTGTCGGGCGACGAGCGGTAGAAGCCGCGTCCGACCAGGCGCTCGAAGATGCTCTTTCGGATACCCGGCAGGTGCCGGTAGAACTCGTTGTCCAGCTGGGAGAGCTTCACCTGGTGCCGGCCGCCCTCGAAGATTCCCTCGAGAACCCGCGATTCGTGAACCTGCACCGCCTGGCTACCCTCGGGCGGCGTCAGCCGATGGAAGACGTATTCCTTCTTATTGAAGAGGCCCAGCAGCATCTTCTCGTCCCGCTCTTCGATCTTGAGGGACCCCCGCACCGCAAGATCCACCACCGTCGCCGTGATGTCCCGCATATCGGCGGCCTGGTCCATGAGAGTGCCTGCCTCCGCCGGCGTGAGCGAGTCGGCCGGTTCGTACTGCACCGCGACGGGAAGACGGCTGGGATCCCGGCCCACCCGGCGCCAGATGGCGATCATGCCGAGCAGGACGAGGAGGGGAATACCGAGCGGCCAGTTGCTGGCCAGGAAGCCGAGCGCCCGATCCCTGGCGGTGGGCTCGGCGACCAGGCCCTTGTCCCAGCCAACCACCGCGGTGAGTCCCTCGTGAAAGCCGAGCGGATGCGGCATGGTGACCCGCACCGTGGTGCCCTCGGTAACGACTTCGGCGTCCTGGGCGGTGGAGCCGTACACCCCGTTGAACGCGATGGCCCGCACGCCGGTGGCACCGGCCGGCAGCTGGATCCGCGCCGACGCCGCCTCGATCGGCACGTCCCACTCGTCGCCGGTGACGTTCCAGTAGAGCTCGTCGTGGTCCTCGAAAAAACGGAGACCGTTCGTCGCCCGGTAGCGCAACACCAGCGTTCGAGTGGCGTCCGCGGCACCCGGGACCCAGATCTTGTACTTGACGTAGTGGCGCACCCGCTCCCGGTCCACCTCGAGCGCGCGGCCGTCGGCGCCCGTTGCGCCGACCAGCTCCAGCTTCAGGGTCCAGTTGAAGCCCTGGGGCGTGTGGTACTCGACCGGCACGGTACGGTAGATGCCGTTCCAGGATCCGGTGAACCGAGCGGTGATGGTCTCGGTGACATCTACGCTGCCCTCGCGACTCACCGCGATCACCGCGTCGAACCGCTCGATCGCGAGCGACCGCTGTGCCGCGAGCGGGCTCGCGAACAGCGAGAGGAGGACTGGCACCGCCAGCCTGATCATGGGCCTCGTCATCCCCCGCCTCCGAGGTCCACCGAGGGCACCGCCTGCTCCGACTGGTCGCCCAGCTCGAAGAACTCTCTCGGTTGAAATCCGAGCGCGCCGGCGACGAGGTTGGTGGGAAACTGGGCGATCCTGGTGTTCAGGTCGCGGACCACCGCGTTGTAATAGCGCCGTGCGTTCTGAATGTGGTCTTCGATCTCGGTGAGGCTCCGCTGCAACGACAGGAAGCTTTCGGCCGCCTTGAGGTCAGGATACGCCTCGGCGAGAGCGAGGATCTGGCGGACCTGCGCGGCCAGGACCCCTTCGGCCTGGCCGGCCGCGGCGGGGCCGCCCGCGCTGGCAGCCCGGTTCCGGGCCTGCACCACCGACTCCAGAGTCCCCTTCTCGTAGCCAGCGTGACCCTTCACGGTGGCCACGAGGGCCGGGATCAGGTCGTGGCGGCGCTTGAGCTGGACGTCGATATCGGCCCAGGCGTTGGCGGCGAGCAGCCGGAGCCGGGCGAGGGAGTTGTAGATGAACGCGAGGAGGAGCCCGAGAGCCAGAAGGGCAGCGAGGGCGAGTCCCATGGGCATCCAAGATAACGCGGGCGGCGGGCGGGCAGGCGGTGAATCTGGCCGGTTTGCCTCCCTCAGCGCACATTAGGAGAGCCGTCCGCGCCCGCCAGAGGAGGATTCCATGACTCCCGCCCAGCTCAACGCGCTGTCAGCTCCCGACCGAAAGCCCCGTGACGACGAGATCGACATCTACGGCCTGACCCACCCTGGACGAGTGCGCACCGACAACCAGGATCACTTCCTGGTGTGCGCGCTCCGGCGGCAGACGGTGGTCCAGCTCACCAGTCTGGCGCAGCCGGACCAGCTGATGGGAGAGAGTGAGCGCGTGGGACTCCTGATGATGGTCGCCGACGGCGTCGGGGGAGGGACCAAAGGAGCGGAGGCGAGCAGGATCGCGCTCGAAGGCGTGACCCGGTATGTGTCGGGCAGTATGCGCTGCTACTATGCCGCCGGCTCGGCGGATGATCGGGAGATTTTCCAGGCGCTGCAGGACGGCGCCCTGCAATGCCACGCCGAGCTGCTGCGGCGAGGCGAGGAGAATCCCGACTACCGCGGCATGGCCACCACGCTCACTCTGTACCTGGGTGCCTGGCCTCGGGCCTATCTCCTCCAGGTGGGTGACAGCCGCTGCTATCTCCTGCAGGGGAACCAGCTGCGCCAGATCACCCGGGATCAGACCATGGCCCAGGAGCTGATCGACCTCGGCGTCATGACCCGGGCGGACGCGTCCGGCACCCGCTACGAGCACACCCTGTCGAGCTCGATCGGCGGGCGGCAGACGGCGCCCGTGGTCACCCGAATCGACCTCGACTGGGATACGGTCGTTCTGCTGTGCAGTGACGGGCTTACGGCCCATGTGCCGGATGAGCGGATCCGACAGCGGCTGCGCTCGATGAGTTCGGCCCGCCAGGTCTGCGAGGACCTGGTGCAGGACGCCCTCGATGGCGGGGGGAAGGACAATATCACTGTGGTCGTGCGGCGGGCGTTGCCCAAGGAGGAATAAACCGCCCGCCGCTCACCGGAGGGACCGCTCGTCTCAGCCGCCGACGCCGATCTGCTGCAGCAGCGTCGCCATGTCGAAGTAGTGCCGCTGCACCCGCGCCTTCTCGCCCGCGACCTCGACCACGGCACAGGCGCGGACCTCGATGCGCTTGCCGGTCGCCGCGATAGGACCTTTCGGCGTCTGGAGCGGACCCTGATGGGTGCCCTTCCAGGTCACTTCCATCACCACGGTCCCGTTCTCCGCGGCGAACGCGTCGTGGAAGGTTCCCTTCGAATCCGGGAACGCTTCCGCCCACCCCTTCCATAAGGCGATGGCGGCGTCGATCCCGGTCACCTTCCTGCCCGAAGGGACTTCGTCATAGACGAAATCCGAGGCCATGCTCGCCCGTGCCTTGTCCCAGTTCTTCTCGTTGTAGGCCAGGAACGGGGCCTTGGCCGCATTGATGAGAGCCTGCGGGGAGAGCTTGGTTGCTTGCGCCATGATGTCCTCCTGCAAGTGTCGGAGTGGAGAGAGGACTCCCGGCGGGCGGATAGAGCGCGGCGTGAGGGCGCGGCCGTGGGTTCCATCGGACTCGGGGGGAGAGCGAGGCGGGTCGGCGCTCGCGAGGCCCAAGATCCATCCCGGTCCCGCACTCGTCAAGCCGACCCTTGACTCCGGCTTGACCGCCTCCGCCTAGCGTGGAGCTTAGTAGGACAGCCCCGACCACTTCTCAGATGCAGCAGCGCCGAGCTGCCCGGAGAGCCTATGCTTCGTATGCTGCAGCGTCCTCTTGCGCTGGTCCTGTTGCCGCTCACGCTGCTCTCAGCGACCGGATGCACCAGCGTCAGGAGGGTGCCGGCGGTCGAGGCCCAGCCACCGACCGAGGACACCATCGTCGGCATCACTACCCTGGCCGGCGCCGGCTTCGAGTTCGACGACCCGGGCACCATCCGCGCGGACACGGTCTTTGCCACGGTTGCCAAGCGACCGGTGGCCATTCCGGTGGACAGCGTGCAGCGCTGGTGGCTCCGGCGGACCGATGCCGGGAAGACGGTTCTCGGAGTGCTTGGCATCACGGCTGGCGTCATCCTGGCCATAGGCATCATCGCGGCCGCCACCAAGGAATCCTGTCCCTTCATCTACTCCTGGGACGGCAACCGCTACGTGTTCGAGGCTGAGCCGTACGGCGGCGCGATCACGCCGGGGCTGGAGCGCGACGATTACGGCGTGCTGCCGACCCTCCGCAGCCAGGGTGGCACCTACCGCCTGCTCGTCACCAACGAAGTGAACGAGACCCAGATGACCAATCTCTTCTCGCTATGGGCCGTGGATCACGCACCCGGTGTCCGCGTCGTGCCCGACGAGTGGGGCGGACTGCACACGCTCAGCCGGCCATTGCCGCCGACCCGCGCGGTCAGCGGCGACGGCCGGGATCTCCGATCCTGGCTCGTCGCAGACGACCGGCACATCTGGGAGCCGCTGCCGCTGGCGGACAGCGCGGGTGGGCTGCGGGACGAGATCGTGTTGACCTTTCCGAGGCCCGCGGGCGCCACTCGGGCCAAGCTGGTCACCCGGGCCGGCACTGCTCTCTGGGGATCGCACATGATCCGCGCGATGCTGGAGTTGCGCGGCACGGCGGTGAACCAGTGGTACGCGCAGGTGGACCGCAACCCGGCGGTCGCCGACTCGATCCGGACCTGGGCCGTGCGGGAGGAGCTCTACGGACTCCTGCTTCAGGTGGAAGAGCCGGACGGCTGGAGCCTGCGGGGTATTCTGCCGGGAAGCGGCCCGTTCCTCGCCGCCGAGCGGGTAGTGCCGCTGGACCTGAGCAAGGTGGAGGGCGACTCGCTTCGCATCAGGATCCGCCCGCCACGCGGGTTCTGGGCCCTCAACTCCTTCGCGATCGATTACAGCGACGACCAGCCGCTGGCGGTGGACACCATCGCGCCGACCTCCGCATCCGACAACGGCGTGCTCGCGGCGGTCACCGCAGCGGACACCCTGTATCATGCGATGCCCAACAGCGGCGACCGAGCCACGCTCGAGTTCCCCGCACCGCCGACGCGCCCCGGCAAGGCGCGCACGGTGGTGCTCCACAGCCGCGGCTGGTACCGGCTCCACCTCAGCCCCACGGGTCCGCCCGACACGGCGATGGTGCGCCGCATCCTGGAGGAGCCCGGCGCCGCGGTGGAATACTCGGCGAGCCAGTATCGCCAGTGGCCCATGGCCGTACGCCGGGCGCCATAGCCGGCGGGACCAGGTGCGTCACTTCTGGCTCGATCGCATCGTATCCCTGGAGCCCGGCGTCCGTGCCACCGGCATCAAAGCGGTCGCGCTGGCGGAAGACGAGTTCGAGGCTCACTTCCCCGGGAACCCGGTGCTCCCTGGCGTGTACCTGCTCGAGGGATTGGCCCAGACCGCGGGCGTGTTGATTCATCGCTCTCTCGAGAACCGTCTGCTGGCCGTGATGGTCTCGATCGAGCGGGCTCGGTTTCTCGCGTTCGCCCGCCCCGGCGACCAGGTGCGGCTGGAGGCCGAGCTGGAGGCAATCGAAGGCACGTCGGCCCGCGCCCGGGGGACCGCCCTGGTGAATGACCGAACGCTCGCCTCGGCACGATTCACGTTCGCGCTGGTCGAGCCCCAGCGTCTGATCCCCGAGGTGTACCGGGCGCAGTGGAGCCAGATGATCGAAACCTGGTTGGGACATTATCCGGAGCTCGGCGATGGCTGACCGCGTGGCGATCACCGGTGCCGGTGTGGTGACGCCGACCGGCTGCGGGTACGAGGCGTTTCGGGACGCCCTCAAGCAGGGGCGCTCCGGCGTAGGGCCCATCACCAGCTTCGACTGCGCCGGTCTCGACACCCGCATCGCTGCGGAGGTGCACGACACCGAGGCTGACCTGGCGGCGTGGGTGGAGCCTCGCAAGTCGACCAAGCTGATGAGCCGCGCGGCCCTCTTCGCGGTCGCCGCGGCCGCCATGGCCCGCAGGCAGGCGAACCTTGGCCGCGACGGCGTGGACCCGCGCCGGGTGGCCGTCGTGGTGGGAGCGGGAGGCATGGGCCCGACCGATCTCGATATGCTCGCAACCCAGGCCCAGGCCGCGATCGATGCCGCCAAAGCCAGCTCAACCGGCGAGTGGGACATCCCGGCGTTCGCCCGGCTCTACGCTCAACGGACCAATCCGGTCGCTACCCTGCGGGGACTACCGAACCTCGCGGCGGCCCACGTCGCGATCCAGAACGATGCCCAGGGTCCCAACGCCACGATCACCACCGCGTGTTGCGCGGGCACTCAGGCCATCGGGGAGGGGTTGCGGCTGATCCAGCGGGGCGACGCAGACGTAGTGCTGGCCGGCGGCACCGACGCGGCGGTGAACCCGGTCGCCGTGCTGGGCTTCAGCCTGCTGGGCACGCTCTCCCGCCGCAACGACGAGCCCGCCCGTGCCAGTCGGCCGTTCGACCGCGAGCGCGACGGCTTCGTGATCGGCGAGGGCGCCGGGTTCGTGCTGCTGGAGCGCGGCGACTTCGCGGCGGCTCGTGGAGCCGAGGTCCTGGCGGAGCTGGCCGGATATGGCGTGACCTGCGATGCCTACCGGATCACCGACGAGCGTCCCGATGCGGATGGGGCGGCGCGCGCGATTCGCCTCTGCCTGGCCGACGCCGACATGGCGCCGCACGAGGTCGGCTACGTCAACGCGCACGGAACCGGCACCCGGATGAACGACATCACCGAGACCCGTGCGCTCAAGCTGAGCCTGGGCTCCTGCGCCGGCGGCGTGGCGGTAAGCTCCACCAAGTCCATGATCGGCCATCTCCTCGCGGCCGCCGGTGCGGTCGAGCTGGTGGCGGCCCTCATCGCCATCCGCGAGCGGTTCCTGCCCCCGACCATCAACCTCGAGGCCGCCGACGACGAGTGCGATCTCGACTACGTGCCGAACCTGGCCCGTCCGGCCTCCCTCGAGGCCGCGTTGAGCACATCGTTCGGCTTTGGAGGACAGAACGCATGCCTGGCGATCCGGCGCTGGTGAACGGCAGAGACCTCGACCAAGTGATCCGGGAGATCGTGGCCGAGGTCCTGGTGATTCCCGCGGATCAGGTGGCGCCCGGCACCGCGCTGATTCGCGATCTCGGGGCGGAGTCCATCGACTTCCTGGATCTGGTCTTCCGGCTGGAGGAGGCGCTGGGAACTCGAATTCCGTACACCCGATGGCAGCTCTTTCTGGAGACGAGGCTGGCGGGCGCGGAACTCTCTGCGGCCATAACGCCCGAGGTAGTGCGGGGGTTTGCGGAGCAGGAGATGGGGCGAGCATGAAGCCGTATCGGCAGGTGGCACCGGGAATCTGGCTCGGCTTTGCATGGTGCCCGGCGGACGACCCCGTGCCTGTTCGCCAGCGTCTCTGGGCGCGTGACCGCGAGGCGGCGGATCGAGCCGTGGCGGTTGTGCTGGACGCGTCTGGCTACCGTCAGGGCGGTTGCGCTCTGTCGCGGTCCCACACGCGCGGGGTGGGCGCTGCAATGGCCGCTCCGGGTGGTTTCCGGGTCGGCCTCGATCTGGTCGAGGTGGATCGGGTGCGCCGCCGGCACGCCGAGGCGATTCTGAGCGGCGAAGAGTGGGAAATGTTGGCGCCCTTCGCGGCCGCGCGGCCGGCACTCGCATGGGCGCTCAAGGAAGCTGCCGCCAAAGCCGCGGGCGACCCGCTCCGGTGCTTTCCCGACGGGATCAGGATTGCCGCAGGAGGCAGGGGATTCCTGCTCTCGGTGGTCGGATCTGGCCGGCTGGAGTTTACCTGGGGATGGGGTCTGACGCGCCAATTTCTCTATGCGTGGCTCTACGCTGAAGTTCACCGAGTTGCCGCGGCCCACCAGCCAGAATCGGGCACGGTGAAGCACTGTTTGCCCGAGCCACCCTCCCCTGTGGACTTCCTCGGGGGCGCCAGGCGAGTTCGGGGCCGTACCCAACATTGTGAGCAGACGAGCAGCTGATTCAGGGCTCCTCGCCAAAGTCCAGACTCATGCCGACCCGCACACTCATTGGGGGCTGAAAGATCTCACCCCGACCGTACGTCGGATTGACGACGGACGGATTCCCGTTCGTGTCGACCGCCAGGTAGTGTACGTCGTCGCGCCGGACTGCCGTGCGGGCGTTGCCCAAATGAAAGAGGTCCAGCAAGAGCTTCGGCCTCACGCCGCTGGCCCAAGCGGGAAGCTCGTACGTCAGGCGAAGGTTCGCGTCGAAGACGGACGAGGTTCGCCCGGCGGATCCGCGCTGCCGGAGAAAGGCGTAGAACACGTAGTCGGCGGGCGTTGCCCCGAACTCGTTCCGGGGCATCCCGCTCGCCAATGACAACGCACTTCCCAGAGTTATTCCGCCGTTCAACCGGTAGGACCCCGAGAATTTGACAACGTGTGTCCGATCGTTTGGAAGCAGCCCGGTGCTGTTGGGAAACTGCTCCGGATAGTCGAACTGGGTAGTCGTATTGGGGTTCGCGTTACCTTGTGCAAAATCGTAAAGGCCCTCGTAGTTGCCCCACGAGCGGGAGAGCACGTAGGAGGCCAGGAAGTCGAAGCGATGCCCTCGTGGCTTCTCCAGCGTGAGCACCAGAGCACTGTAGTTCCGCCTCGCGCGCGGAACGAAGGCGAGGTCCCCGCGGCCGGGGTTGCCTAGCTGGTAGACCCCAGCGTCCGGATTGAATGCATCATCGACCGCCCACCGGAGCCGGCGGAGAATGCCGCGCACACCTCCGCGCAGCTGTCGTCCGAGGGAGCCCTCGTAACCCAGCGTGAACTCGTCGAAGTGCTGGCCTTTCAGGTCGCGCCGGGGTTCGGCCTGCGGGTCGGCAAGCGAGAAAAGGGTGTCACCGCCGGAGGCGTCAAGCCGCGGGTCATGATCGAATTGCAACGTGAGGTAACGGGTCACGTTGTTGTGGTAGAGAAACGGCAAGTGGAGCGGGATCTGCTCGTAGAAGCGTCCGTAGGAGCCGAACACCTTGTGCCTGCCGGGGGCGCCGAGCTGATAGACGACGCCAAGGCGGGGCTGCCATTGGTCAGTGAAGCTCTGAGCTGCCTCGCCGGTGGCGTCAGTGAAATACTGGCCATCCCATCGGAGGCCCAGGTTGAGCTTGAGCCGCTGGCCCACCTGCCAGGAGTCCTGGGCGTATAGTGTCGGGATTCGGCTGTGCACCGCGAGGTTGTTGGTTTTGAGAAAGCTCCACACGTAGGTGGCGTCGTCGATCCGGGATATTGCCGAGGCATCTTGATGGTTCTCGAAGCGGTTGGCCTCGAACTCGATGCCCAGCTTCACCTCGTGCAGCCCCAGAGTGGCCAGGAACTTCCCCCGGATCGACCGGCGCCGGCTATGATTGCGAAAGACGTTTCCGAGACCTCCGGAGAGCGTACCAGTCCCGAAATCAACAAACTGGGGGGTGGTGGTTCCGAACTCGCTGGGAGACTCCCAGTTGTCCTCACGGGTGAACTGTGCGGCGCCGACCTCCAGTTCCATGCCATTCCCCAGTCGGTGATGAACCAGGGTTGACAGCACGAAGCCGCCTTGCTTGCCGACCACCGTGATCGCCTCCGGGTTCGCGAGGCTACTCGGTACGATCTCCAAGGCGAGATGACGGCGGTTGCCCGGGTCGCCGTGGGCAGTGACGGTCACGTCTGTGGCCTGGTCGGCTTGCCAGGTGAGCTTGCTCGCGAGGAGATGCTGGGTCCGGGTCTCGTCCGGAAGCACGGCTCCCGGCAGCTCGACCCGTTGCCGCCGAAAGCTCGGATTGTAGGCCGCGAAGAACCATGCCCGATGGCGCAGGATGGGCCCGCCGATGCTGCCTCCGAAGTCGTATTCGGAGAACTGGCTCTCCTTGGCATCGGCCAGGGCGAAGCGGGGCGACGCCGAAAGCCCATCGCCGGTGAAGAATCCGAACACCTGGCCGCCGAAGCGGTTTCCGCCCGACCGGGTGATGACGTTGATAATTCCCCCGGTAGCCCGGCCGAACTCGGCCTCATACCCTCCCGCCTTGACCTGGAGCTCGCGGATGAAGTTGTACGGCAGGTTGGTGCTGGTGAATGCGTCGAGGGCGTCCGTGATGTTGACGCCGTCCAGGAAGTAGGCGTTTTCCGGCCCGGTGGCGCCGGCGATGTTGACCTCGTCGCCCGGCAGGAAGCTGAGATTGGCCTGCGGGGCCAGGCTGACGATGGAGCGAAAGTTTCGGTCGGTGGGGACATTCTCGAACTGCTCGGCGGGGAGATTGGTGGCAGTCGCCGCGCTGGTTACGTCGATCACGGGACGGTCTGCGGTGACCACGATCTCACCCAGCTCCAGAGCCTGGGGATCGAGATGGACTTCCCCGAGAGACGTGGTTCGGCCCAGCCGCACCGTGACACTGTCCACTGCCATGGGCCGGTAACCCACCAGAGAGAGCCGCACCTGGTACACCCCGACTGGCAGACTTGGCAACTTGAAGTACCCACTCGCATCGGTAGCCGCGAACCGTCGTGCGGGAAGGCTCGGTCCGAGAATTTCGACCCGAACCCCCTGAGCCGGGTTCTCGCCTGCCACCACCCGGCCGATGATCCGACCGGACTCCTCCTGCGAAAGCGCCCGGGTCAAGGGAACCAGACTGAGTGTCAGAGCAAGGTACGACGCGGACCGGGCGAGCATGGCACCTCCTTGACAAAGCTGCGGCCGTTGTTCCTCTTGAGTCGGAGCCCTACTCCCCTCCCCTCAGGTCACATGGCCGTCGACCTCCTGCTGGGCCGGCTACAGACAGCGATAGCCGATCGCTACACGCTGGTGCGCGAGCTGGGGCGCGGCGGAATGGCCACCGTGTACCTGGCCCAAGACATACGCAACAGCCGTCAAGTGGCAGTCAAGGTTCTCTCGCCCGAGCTTGCCAGCGCGATCGGCACCGGCCGCTTCACCCGTGAGATCGAGATCGCGGCGCGCTTGGTGCACCCCCACATCGTTCCGCTGTTCGAATCGGGGGATGCCGCAGGCCTGTTGTACTACGTCATGCCGCTCATCGAGGGGGAGTCGCTGCGGAGCCGGCTCGCCCGCGAAGGCGCCTTGCCGGTGGAGGATGCCGTCGGCATCGCCCGGGAAGTGGGAAGTGCCCTCAACTTTGCGCACGAGCACGGGTTTGTTCACCGGGACATCAAGCCGGAGAACATCCTGCTCCAGGCCGGCCAGGCTTACGTGGCCGACTTCGGGGTCGCGCTGGCCCTCCAGGGGTTGGATCAGGAACGGCTGACCAATACGGGGCTGTCGCTGGGCACGCCGGCCTACATGAGCCCGGAGCAGGCGTCCGGTGACCGCAGGGTGGACCAACGCTCGGACATCTACTCGCTGGGCTCCGTGGTCTACGAGATGCTGGCGGGCGAGCCTCCCTTCAGCGGTTCGGTACGAGCCGTGATCGCTCGGGTCATGACCGAGCAGCCGCTCCGGCTGAGCGCCATCCGGCCGACGATCCCCGGAGAACTGTCGGAGGTCGTGGGCCGGGCGATGGCCAAGATGCCGGCCGATCGGTATCGCAGCGCGGAGGAGTTCGTTCAGGCGCTGCACCGGGCGCAATCGACCCGGGTTCGATTCCAAGGCGCGCGGAGCTGGCTGCCGAGACGATGGCGGCAGTACGCCCTCGTTGCTGCTGCAGGCGTCGGGGTGGTGTTCGTCGGCTCGGGATACCTCGAGACAAGAAGCACGTCCGTCCAACTCGGACCGCGAACCGACCGTCAGCTCACCTATTCGGGGGATGTCTCGCATGCCTCGATCTCCCCTGATGGCCGGAAGGCCGCGTACGTCACCGGCGGGAGGACGCTCATGGTGCGGGACCTCGAGACCGGCGACTCCAGCGTTCTGGCTCGAGATTCACTTTTCCTAGGTGGAGGGGCCAACCCAGTTTGGACTAGAGACGGCTCGCGACTCCTTTACGCCGCCAGTCACCCGACCGGTGGCGCGTACTATTTGATTTCGGCCACAGGCGGCAAACCCGAAACGATCGCCTTGAGCAATGCCAATCTCGTTTTCGGCCCAGACGACACGACCTATCTCGCCACCCTGGAGGCCGCTGTATACATAGGTAGGGCTCCGACCACCTTCCAGATTCTATCCGGCGATTCCATCGTTGGCGATGGAACACTCATCGACCTCAGGCGTGAGTTCGCTTTCATCTGGCGTTCTCTTAGCTCGCCCGATGGCCGCTGGATCGCTTCCCTCGGTCACCGGGCGAGCGGGGAAGTAGTTCTGTTCACTCTTGCTCGAGACGGCCGGCATGCCGTGCTCATTCCCGACCTGGGCGCCCCTAGTAGCCCACTCGACGATTGGGCACGCCCCCTCGCTTGGTCGGGTGACAGCAGGACGATCTACTTCCCCAGGCCGCAAGGGCTCGGCTGGAGCGTTTGGAGCATCGACATCGACCCCCAAACCGGGGCTGCGAGCGGCTCCCCAAGGCTGGTGGCCGAGCGGCTTCCCTCGGCGCTCGAGTTCGGGGTTTCGGCCGATGGGCGGCGTCTGCTGTACTCTGGTGGTCCGGTCGACGTCCAGCTCTCCCGATTTCGGCTGACGAGCCGGGGGAAGGTCGAATCGACCCTCACCCTCACCACCGGAAGCGCATTGCACAAGGGTCCCGGGCTCTCGCCCGATGGCTCCCAGATCGCCTATATCCGACAGGAACAGGATGGGAAGTCGGATCTCTTCCTGGTTTCCATCGACGGCGGCCTGGAACGACGGCTGACGTCGACCGGCCTGCGGAAGGGATCCGCGGCGTGGTCCCCCAATGGCCGGAGCATCGCCTTCGTCGAGCTGCGCAAGCCCCAGGCCGTGCTCGTGGTGGTGGACATTGCGACCGGGCAGATGTCCCAGGTGGGCCGGGGACCCGGCGAGGTAATCGGGAACGAGTTCCCGCCCGTGTGGTCACCCGATGGCCGGACGCTCCTCTACCAGGCGGTTGGCTCCAGGAACTATTTCGTGGTCGATCGCACGACCGGTGAGCAGCGGCGGCTGATCCCGGTCGCGGACGAGAGCGTCGGCTGGCTCTTCAACCCGGTCTTCCCCCCTGGGGGTGGTCGGCACGTCGTCGCTCGGTGGTCTCGCCACCCAAAGACCTATCTCTGGGATTTCGGCCTCGATGATGGCAGCCGGCGACAGCTCCCCGGCGAGGCACCCCCTGGTGTCCCCATGCTGTGGGGACGCGACTCGCTCATCTACCACGACGGATGGACGGACAGCGCAGTGAGCGGCAGCAAGGGAACGCCAATCTACCGCTCGGACCCAACCAGCGGCCGCGTCAGCACGATTGCCCGCTTGCCGCTACAGTGCCTCTGGGGCCACGTCACGATATCCGGCGACGCGCGTACCGTGGTGTGTGCCACCGCGCGGCTTTCTTCCGACGTCTGGCTATCCGAGGTCGCGCACTCCCGCTAGGTGGCGCAAACGCTCGGTCGGACCAGGGGTAAGGTCTCAGCGGACCTCGACCCAGTTCCCGCCTCGAACGGCCTGAAGGTTACCGCTTTTGGCAAGGCTCGATCCTCTGCCACCGCTCGCTGAGGGAGGCCGACTCCGTCAGCGATCCGATTCCCGCCCCCAACAGTGCACGGAGTGTGGCCTCGCGCAGGATCTCGCTGGCCGTCGGGAACCGACACCAATGCCTCTTGACCGCAACTTGATCCGATCGAGTTATCGTACCCCGTGCCGTGAAAGCCGCCTGATGCCGGACGCGAGGTGACCATGAGTCCAGCCGGACAGTCTCACCGTCGTAGCAGCTTCACGCTGCTGATGTTGGCGGCCCTGGGCTGCTCCGGAGACGGAGCCTCGGATCCGACCCCTGATATCGACGAACTGTTCCTGAGCGTCGCGACGAATGAGGCCGAGGAGAGTCGGCATTTGATGGTGGTCGGCGAAGTGGGATCTGCTAACGTGATTGCCTTTCGCCATTCAGTCGGCGCCGACCCTGGTCAGGTCGTCTTCACCTCGTCCAATCCGGCTGTAGCTGCGGTCAGCGCAACCAGCTTCGTGGACGCGGAGCTCGAGGCACGGACGCCCGGCTCGATCCAGATCATCGCGACCGCCCAGGGACTGAGCGACCAGGTGCGTGTCGATGTGGTCGCCACACCACCGCCCGTGGACCGTATACAGGCGTCCCTGGCGCCGATATCGTCTGATGTAGAAGCGACCTACGACATTGAGGGCAACCTCGTCAGCATAACGCTCACCGCCGGAGAGAGTGCCGCATTGGATCTGATGGTCTTGCGGAACGGGGCACGCGTGACGCGAATACCATTTATTCTGACCTCATCGCAGCCGAGCACGGTGCGGACGGATCAACACTGCCGGCCGCCGGAGCTCGATCCGCAGTGTGATGTCTTCGGCAACTGGGGATGGGTAACCGGCCTGCTGGCGGGTCAGAGCGAGGTCACGGTAACGGTGCGCAATCAGGTTACAACCTTCATGGTGAACATCGAATGACTCGCCGTCATGCTTCCAAGCGCCCGGCGCGCACCGCCGCCAGGAGACGCTGGCGCTGCCCCTGGTGCGGCAGACGATCATGCTCGGCGCTCAGCCGCGTGGGTGAAGATGGCTGCTTCCCGCAGCCGGGGCCTCTGCTGGATTAGGGCCGCCGCGGGTGAGGCATGTAAGGATCAGGGTTGTACCGAAGATACACACCAGGTGCTCGCCCGCTTGTCAATTCAGGCTCCATTGACACCCGCCTCCCGCGATTGAATGTTGCCCTCGCGAGACACCCGGCTTCGCATTCTCTCTCGGAAGGCCCCTCCTCCGCCACGTCGGAGCCAGTCCCATGAGAGCGTCCTTAGTAGGCCGTTGCGCCCTGAGCTGTGTCGGGGCGATGGGCCTGTTCGCTTGCTCCGAAGGCCCGACCAGCCCCAGTGGAGCGTCGGGCGTCCTGGTCGACATCGAACTCGATCCGGTGCCTTCCGCTCCCGGGATCTTTCTGGGCGCCGCTTTGACTCCGGCGACCTGCATCAACGGCACTCAGCCCGATACCGACCGCGATGCGTTGGCCGACGCCTGCGAGAGCGGTTTGGCGGGGGCCTTCGCGCCCCAGTTGGCCTATGCCGCGAGCGACCGCACCACCCGCGAGCCCCGCTGGGCCGCGCGGCCGCTGAGCGGCGGACGGGTGAGACTGGCGTATCTGCTGGCGCTGCACTTCGACCTCGGCGTCTACGGCTGCTCCTTCGGGCTGGTGATCTGCGGCGGTCACTACGGCGATTCCGAGACCATCGTGCTCGACGTGTACTACAATTCGGTCAGCCGGCACTGGGTGCTGCACCAGGCGGTCTACTCGGCGCACGGCGTCTACAACCTCTATCCCCGGCTCCTGGCGGCGTACCCCAGCATGAACTTTCCCGACCGCAAGGGCGGCTACCCCAGAGCGTTCCTGGCCCTGCGGAAGCATGCGCTCTACCGCTCGGACACCGAGTGCGACGACGGCGAGCTGGGTCTCGACGAATGCAAGGCGGATACCTTCCAGCGGGTCGCCGCCGGCAGCAGCCTCGATCTCGGGAGCCGCGGCGGCCACAGCCCGGTGCAGGACTGCGTCCGCAGCACGATCCTCCCGGCGAGCACCGCAATCGAGTGCTACTGGACCTCGCGGCCCTTCGGTGGCTGGCAAGGGAGGAACCCCAAGGCCGGCGCCTACAGCTCGGTGCTCAGCTTCTTTGGGTTCTGACCTGGCGGCGAGTCGGGTCGGGATCGGCCTCAACGACCCCGATGTCGTCCTCACCGACCTCGCACTGGCAATCCTGGGCGCCTGGTTCGCCTGGCGGCTGGCGGGCCAATCTCGGGCTGGCCGACTCGGACGCACCGGCGCCGTCCTCATGGCGGGACTCGCCAGCGCGGCGCTCTGGGGCGCCGCGTTCCACGCCTTCTTCCCCGCCAATACGGCGACACTCCCCGGGCGCATCGCCTGGATTCCGGTCTCACTCTCGATCGTGGTAGCCGCAGCCGCGCTGCTGGAGCTGGGCCTCAGCGTTCTCGCAGCGGGGCTCGACCCGCGCGTCCGTCGTGGGATCGTCGGAGTCTACGCCCTGGCATTCGCGGGAATGGCGCTGGCGGATGATTCGTTTGCCGGCATCGTCCTGTTCTACGTCCCGGCGCTCCTGCTCTTTCTGATCGGGGCCACGGTTGGGGCGATTCGGAGCGGCGGCGGGTGGATCCCGATCGCGCTCGGCCTGGCGCTCTCAGCGGTGGCCGCCGTGCTGCAGCAGGCGGGTGTGGCCGTTCACCCGGTGTATTTCGACCACAACGCCGTGTATCACCTCGTTCAGGCCGTCGCGCTCGTCCTGCTCTATCTGGGTTTTCGGCGGGTATCCGAAACGACGGCGCCTACACTCGAGAGGTAGGCGCCATCGGCGGTCTACGCTGCGATACTCTGGAGATAAGGTGAAGGCGGTGAGTCCGGTGTAGTGTCACCGGTGCTGTCCGGCGACGTCGGGTTGTTGTCGGAGTTGTTCGGGGCGCTGTAGCTCCCGCATCCCGTCAAGCTCGCCAGCGTCACGATCGCGGCCGCTGCAAGGCCGAGGTGAATCCGCATGCGACCTCCTCAGATCAGCTGACTCAGGCTATCTCCCGCGACGCGGGACCGGCTGTGACCGTTGTCACCACTGGCGGGCGCCGGCCCCAGCCGTACTTTGGATCGGTCCGCAGGATTCCATCCGAGCAGGCGGCGGTACCATGGTGTCGCTGTTCCTCTACGCTGGCCCTTCCAGCCGTGCCCGCAGTCCGCCTCACGTCCGCCCTCCTCACCGTTCCCCGCATCTCACTCATGACTCGAAAAGACATGGAAAGGAGCACTCCCATGCGGTCGCTCCGAGCTCTTCCCCTGGTAGCCGGGTGCGCCCTGATCGCGGCCGGGTGCAGTGAAGACGGCGTCACCGACCCGACGCAGGAAGCCGCCAGTCTAGTAGCGTCCCTCCCCGATCACGCCACCCTGCGTGCCACACTTCGGCAGATCCTGGACGAGCAGAATGGCGGTCTCGGTTTCGAGATGTGGGCCACCATCCTGGACCGTCAGGGCAGGGTGGTCGACGTGGTATTCAGTGGTCAGAGCTTCGGCGATCAGTGGCCGGGCAGCCGGGTGATCTCCGCCCAGAAGGCCAACACCGCCAATGCGTTCAGCCTGGAGGGCTTCGCCCTGAGCACCGCCAACCTCTTCGCGGCGGTACAACCGGGCGGGAGCCTCTTCGGTCTGCAAGAGAGCAACCCGGTGGATCCCAACGTGGCCTACAAAGGTCCCGCGTCGGCATTCGGCGCCGCCAATGATCCGATGATCGGCCTTCGGATCGGCGGGATCAACGTCTTCGGCGGAGGCTTGGCGCTCTATTCGGTCAACGGCACGCTTCTCGGCGGTATAGGTGTAAGCGGCGACACCTCGTGCACCGATCACATCGTCGCCTGGAAGCTCCGGCACGCGCTGAACCTGGACAATGTGCCGGCCGGGCCGGACGCCGACAGCAATTCCGACAACATCATATTCACGGCGGGCAGGATCGATGGATTCGAGCATCCCCGGTGCTTCGATGCCGATGGCGAGGGCAAGCACGTACCGATCGCCAATCGGCTTCCGATCACCCATCCGGTAGGGCCGGAAGAGGCGTGAGCCCGTGACACTGCTTAGTCCTCTTCCGGGCTTAGCGGTACGGGTGCTCCGGAAGGGCGCGTCTAGAACGCGCAGAGGAGGAGACCGGGCGCAGTTTGCCCGGGCTCCGACCGGAGCGTTCGTCAGCGCCTTGGAGGAGCGCCCGTACCCCTAAGCCCGGAAGAGGATGACAGTGCGCTACGCCACCGATTTCCGATACCGCATCACGGCCAGGGCCAGCACCACGACACCGGCGACTCCCAGTCCCAGGATCGGTCGCCCGACGGTCTCCAGTCCGGCGCCCCGCACCAGCACCGCCCGCATCACGGCCACGAAGTGCTTCACCGGATTCGCTTCGGCCACGCGCTGGGCCCAGTCCGGCATCGAGTCCACCGGCGTGAACAGCCCGCTCATCAGCAGGAAGATCAAGGTGAAGAAGAAGGCGACGAACATGGACTGCTGCTGGGTGCGGGTGATGGTCGAGATCCCCAGGCCCATGCCCAGTACCACGATCAGGTACACTGCCGCGGCCAGATAGACCAGCAGCAGGTTGCCCCGCATGGGGATCCCGAACACCAGCTTCCCGATGGCCAGTCCGATGGAGAAGATCACCAGCGACAGGATCCAGAACGGGATCAGCTTGGCGGCGATGAACTGGATCTTGGTCATCGGCGTCACGTTGAGCTGCTCCAGTGTGCCCAGCTCGTTCTCCCGGGTGATGTTCTGCGCCGTGAGCAGCAGGCCGATGATGGTGGTCAGCGACACCATCAGGGCCGGCACCATCCAGTGCTTGTAGTTCCGGGTCGGATTGAACCAGCGCTGGGTGCGGAGATCGAGTGGTGCGATACGCGTTACCGGGCCGGAGCCGTTCCGTGCCACTGGCAACGTCCGATCCAGCTCCCTCGCGTACGAGCCGAGAATGGCATTGGCGTAGGTCTGGACGATCCCGGTGGTCGCCCCCTCCTCGGCATTGAGCACCAGCTGAACCGGCGCCCGTCCCCGCCGAACCAGGTCCTGCTCGAAGTTGCGGGGGATGTGGAGCACCGCGGTCACCTCGCGGTCGAGCAAGGCCTGGTCTACATCAGCGTCGCTCGACTCGTAGCGCACGATCCGGAATTGCCGTCCCGCTTCCAACCGCTGCACCAGGCCGGTGGAGACCGTGGTCCGGTCTTGGTCCACCACCAGCATGGCCACCTGCTTCACATCGAAGGTGGCCGCGTTGGCCAGCACCAGCAGTTGCACCACCGGAATCATGAAGATCTGGAACACGGTGGTGCGATCCCGGAAGATCTGGAGGAACTCCTTGCGGACCAGGAAGAAGATGGTACGCATGGCTCAGCCCAGCCGGATCGCCAGCCCGCGCGACCCCTTCACCAGAAGGAACAGAGTCATCCCGATCAGGATGAGGGTCTCCTGCCACAGGGTCGCGAAGCCGGCGCCCTTGAGCATGATGCCCCGCACGATCGCGAGGAACCAGCGGGCCGGCACCACGTACGACAGCCATTGGAGCACCTGGGGCAGCGAATCGAGCGGGAAGATGAAGCCCGACAGCAGCAGCGTCGGCATCATCAGGCCCGCCAACGCGGCGATCATCGCGGTGCGCTGGTTGGGCACCTTGGTGGAGATCAGGATGCCCAGAGCCAGGGCGGTGATGATGTAGAGCACGCTCTCCGCCAGCAGCAGCAGCAGGCTGCCCCGGAGCGGCACCCCGAACACCGCCCGCGCCGCCACCAGAACCAGCAGCACGCTGACGAAGCCGAGCACGATGTAGGGAATGACCTTGCCGGCCACGATGGCCGTGGGACGGATGGGCGAGACCAGCAGCATCTCCATGGTCCCGGTCTCTTTCTCCCGGGTGATGGAGATCGCGGTCATCAGCGCCGAGATGATGGTGAGCACGAAGGCCACCAGGCCGGGCACGAAGAGGTGGGCGCTCTCCAGGGTCGGATTGTACCGCATCCGGGCGGTGGTCTCGATCCGGAGGCCGCCGCCGCCGGGCACCGCGTCGCGGTACCAGCGGTCCACGATCGCGGAGGCGTAGCCCTGCATGATGCCGCCGGTATTGGGATCGCTGCCGTCGGTGAGGAGCTGCACCGGCAGCGAGTCGCCCCGGCCCAGCCGGCGCTCCACCTCGTCGGGCAGCACCAGCGCCTGGCGGATCGAGCCGTGGCGGAACTGGAGCTCCAGCCCGGCCGCGCTGGGCTGGATGCCTACTATATGGAAGCGGTCGGAGGCCGCGATCCGCTCGCGGAGCTCCAGGGTCGCCACGTCGGGAGTCGGGTCCACGATGGCGATGGAGATGTCGCGCACGTCCGTACGCACCGCGAAGCCGAAGATCAGGACCTGGACCACCGGGAAGAGGATGAGGATGGCGAGCGTCTGCCGGTCCCGCAGCAGATGCAGTGTCTCCTTGCGGACGAAGCCGAGGAACGCCCTCACGCGGCGGTCCCCGGTCGGGTGAGCTTCACGAACACCTCGTCCAGCGTCTCGGCGCCTACGGCCTTCCGCACTTCGGCCGGGGTGCCCATCGCGGCGATCGCCCCGTTGACCATGATGGAGATGCGCCCGCAGTACTCCGCCTCGTCCAGGTAGTGGGTGGTGACCAGCACGCTGGTGCCCGAGGCGCCGGCCTCGTAGATCAGCTCCCAGAAGCGGCGCCGGGTAATGGGGTCCACCCCGCCGGTGGGCTCATCCAGGAAGACGACGGCAGGACGGTGGAGCAACGCCACGCAGAAGGCGAGCTGCTGCTTCCAGCCGAGCGGGATCTCTCGCACCAGCTCGTCACCGGCGTGCTCCAGGCCGATTCGGGTGAGGATGTCGCCCGTGCGGGTAACGATGTCCCGGTCGCTCACCCCATAGATGCCGCCATAGAGCGTGATGTTCTCCTGCACCGTCAGGTCCTCGTACAGCGAGAACTTCTGACTCATGTATCCGATCCGGCGGCGCACCTGCTCGGCCTGGGTCTTGAGATCGAAGCCCGCGACCGTAGCCGAGCCCGAGGTGGGCTCCAGGACGCCGATGAGCATGCGGATGGCGGTGGTCTTCCCTGCCCCGTTGGCACCCAGGAATCCGAACACTTCGCCGGGCTCCACGTGGAACGTGATCGCATCCACCGCCGTGAAGGTGCCGAAGCGGCGGGTGAGGGATCGCGCTTCGATGGCGTTAGCGGTCATAGTTCCCCTTCATCCCGAATACCGGCCGTCACGCCGCCTTCTCCTGTCCCATATACCACATGAACGCGTCCTCGATGCTCGCCTCGATGGGTGACATCGTGACGCCGCTGAGGCCGGCGGACGCAATGTGCGCCGCCAGCTCCCGCGCGATCACCTGCGGTGCGGCGTCCTGCCGCGCATCGGTGTAATGGAGCGACTCGCCGAAGGGCCAGACCGCCGCAGCGTGAGGAAAGCCCCGCAGCGCGCCCAACAGCCCGAGGATATCGCCGCCCCGCACGGCGAAAATCGGCCGGGGATAGCGCCGGCCGATCTCGGACGGCCGGTCGGTCACCAGCAGGCGGCCGGCCTGCATCAGGCTCACCCGGTCGCAGCGGATCGCCTCGTCCATGTACGGCGTGGAGACCACGATCGGGAGCCCCTCGTCCCGGAGCCGCGCCAGCAGATCCCAGAACTCCCGGCGCGACACCGCGTCCACACCCGTGGTGGGCTCATCCAGGAACAGAATCTCGGGGCGGTGCACCAGAGCGCAGCAGAGCGCCAGCTTCTGCTTCATGCCCCCGGAAAGCGCGCCGGCCCGGCGCCCGGCGAACCGCTCCAATTGAACCCAGATCGGGGCGATCGTGTCCTGCGCCTCCGCCACGGTGGTGTCGAACAGCGCGGCGAAGAAGGCCAGGTTCTCCGCCACGCTCAGGTCGGGGTAGAGGGAGAAGCGCCCGGGCATGTACCCGATGCGGGTCCTGAGGTCCCACAGGTCCTTCACCACGTCGCGGCCCAGCACCCGGGCAGTCCCGGCATCCGGCAGCAGCAAGGTCACCAGGATCCGGAACAGCGTCGTCTTGCCCGCGCCGTCGGGGCCGATCACGCCGTAGAGCTCGCCGGGCGCGACCTCGAACGACACCTCCTGAAGGGCCGCGTCGTCGCCGAATCGGCGCACCAGGCCGTGAGCCTCCACCGCGGGTCCGTCACTCACCGGGCGTGCTCCGGCGTGATCGTCAGCTCGCCCGGCATGCCGATCCGGAGCCTGCCGTCGGGGTTGGCGACCGCGATCTTCACGGCGTAGACCTGGTCGGCCCGCTCCTCCCGGGTCTGGATCGGAGTCGGCGTGAACTCGGCCGCGGAGGCGATCCAGGTGACCCGGCCGGGGAGCGTGGCGATGGAATCGGCGCGGTCCACGCCGACCTGCACCTGCTGCCCCAGCCGCAGTCGGGTGAGCTGCGCGTTGCTCACGTAGGCGCGGAAGGTGAGCGAGTCGAGTGAGGCGAGCTTGAACAGTGGCTGGCCGGCCTGCACGAACTCGCCCGGCTCCACGTACCGCGCGAGCACGGTGCCGGTGAGCGGGCTGGTGATGCGGCTCCGCGTCAGCCGGTCGTCAATGGATGCCACCTGGGCATCGAGCGCGGCGACCTCCTGGCGCGCGCTCCCTCGCGCGGCCCGCGCGCCGGCCAGCTGTTCCCGGACCACACGCGCATCGTGCTCCGCCTGGTCCCCCTGCTGGGCGGTCGCCGCCGACTGCTTGAGCAGCCGCTCGGTGCGGGCCAGCTCACGATCGGCGATACTGCGCTGCACCTCCAGCGCGGCGATGTTGGCCTCGGCTTCCCGGGTGCCGGCCGCGGCGGCCGAGCGCCGAGCCACCAGCGCCCGGCGCTCGAGCAGAAGCGGGATGGTGTCCACCACACCGACCACACTGTCCTTGGCGATGCGGTCGCCCTCTTCCAGATCGAAGGAGAGCAACCGGCCACCCGCCTCCGCGGCCACGGTCACCTCGGTCGCCTCGAAGTTGCCGTAGGCGTCGGCGTCGTCACCGCGACAGGCGGTGACCGCAAAGAGAAGCACGGTTATCGCTGTCATCCAACGGCGTGGCGTGTCACTCATGGCTGCTCGCTCGCTGTGCGGGGCGTGATTCCCAAGGTGGTGAGGTATCTCGACCGCGCCTGGGCCAGCTCGACCCGATGGCGCTCCAGGGTCAGCCGCGCCTCCAGTACGTCGGTGCGCGTCTCTACGTAGTCCGGGGTGGTGATCGCCCCCTCGTCGAACTGGGCCCGTCCCTGCCGCTCGACCTCGGTGCGGAGCGCGACGATGCGCTCGTCGTCCGCCAGCGCGGCCTTGAGCCGCGTGATGTCCTCCAGGTCGGTCACCACGGCGCGCGCCAGCTTCCGACCC
>DATBJC010000081.1:0-1833 GCA_036556625.1 Gemmatimonadales bacterium | reverse complement strand
TCCGCTCCCACAGCTCCTCCGCGAAGTGCGGCGTGAACGGCGCCAGCATGATCACCAGCTCCTCCGCCACACCCTTGTCGCACACGTTGTCCGCCCGGAGCGCGTTCACCAACTCCATCAACGCCGCGATGCTGGTGTTGTAGCGCAGCTCCTCCATCCCCTCGGTCACCCGCTTCTTGGTCTGGTGCAGCTTGACCAGCACGCTGTGCCGCATCTCCTGCCCGTCGCCCTCCCGGCAGGCATCGGTCACGAAGCTCCACACCTTGTCCAGGAACCGCCGCGGCCCGTTGATGCCCTCGTCCCGGAAGTCGCCGCCCTCCTGGAACGGGCCCAGGAACATGAGGTACATCCGGAAGGTGTCCGCGCCCCAGCGGGCGATGTACTCGTCCGGCACCACCACGTTCCCCCGCGACTTCGACATCTTGGCCCCGTCCTTCACGATCAGCCCGTGGGCCCGGAACTTCCGGTACGGCTCGTCGAAGGGCAGGTGGCCCAGGTCGTGGAGCACCATGGTGACGAACCGGGCGTACAGCAGGTGCAGCACCGCGTGCTCGTTGCCGCCGATGTAGCTGTGCACCGGGAGCCACTTGCGGGTGCGCGCCGGGTCGAACGGCAGGTCGTCGAACTCGGTGCTCGGGTAGCGCAGGTGGTACCAGGCCGAGTCGAGGAAGGTGTCGCTCACGTCGGTCTCGCGCCGGGCGCGCTTGCCGCACACCGGGCAGGGGACGTGGTACCACGACTCGTGCCGGGCCAGCGGGGAGATGCCGCTGTCGTCGGGCGTGAAGTCCTCGATCAGCGGGAGCTCGACCGGGAGATCCTGCTCCGGCACCGGCACCGCGCCGTGCTCGTCGCAGTAGATCATCGGGATCGGCGGGCCCCAGTAGCGCTGGCGGGAGATGCACCAGTCGTGGAGCCGGTAGCGGACCACGGCCTTGCCGGCGCCGCGGGACGCGAGCCAGGCGGTGACGGCGCGCTTCGCCTCGGGAACCGGCATGCCGTTGAACTGGGCGGAGTTGACCAGGACGCCGGATTCGTTGTCGGTGTACGCCTCGGTGAGCGGGGCGACCGGGTCGGCGGGCGAGGTCCCTCCCCCTCGCTCCGCTCGGGGTCGGGATGAGGTACCCTGCGCTGCCCGGGATGAGGTACCCCGCTCTGCGCTTCCCCCCTCCGACGGCGCGACGACGCGGACGATGGGCAGGCCGAACTTCTGGGCAAACTCGAAGTCGCGCTCGTCGTGGCCGGGCACGGCCATGATGGCCCCGGTGCCGTATTCCATTAGTACGTAGTCAGCCACCCAGACCGGGATCGACTTGCCGGTCGCGGGATTCACCGCGTAGCCGCCGGTGAACACGCCGGTCTTCTCCCGATCGCCCACCTTGCGTGACACCAGGTCCTTCGACGCCGCCGCCCGGCGATACGCCTCGACCTCGTCCCGCTTATCGGGCATGGTGATCGCATCGACCAGCGGATGCTCCGGCGCCAGCACCATGAACGTCGCCCCGAATACGGTGTCGGCCCGGGTGGTGTAGACCCGGATCGCCGCCCACTCGTCCGTCGGTCCATCGGTCCGCCGGTCCGCCGGTCCGCCGATGGGAAAGACCAGCTCCGCGCCCTCGCTCCGCCCCAGCCAGTTCCGCTGCGCGGTCGTGGTGCTCTCCGACCAGTCCATCTTGGACTTGTCGTCCAGGTCGGCCAGCAGCCGGTCGGCGTACTCGGTGATCCGGAAGAACCACTGCTCCAGCGTCCGCTGCTCCACCACCGTGCCGCACCGCTCGCAGCGCCCATCAATGACCTGCTCGTTGGCCAGCACGGTCTTGTCCTTGGGGCACCAGT
>DATBJC010000080.1:0-30723 GCA_036556625.1 Gemmatimonadales bacterium | reverse complement strand
CGGCCCGATCTCACCCTCGCCACGGTGGACCACAACGTGCCCACCGGCGACCGGCGGCTGCCGATCGCGGACCAGGTCGCGGCCCGGCAGCTCGCGGCCCTGGTGCACAATGCGCGGGAGTCGGGCATCGAGCTGCACGATCTCGACTCGCCCGACCAGGGCATCGTGCACGTCATCGGTCCCGAGCTCGGCGCCACCCGTCCGGGCAGCGTCATCGTCTGCGGCGACTCCCACACTTCCACGCACGGAGCGTTCGGGGCGCTCGCCTTCGGCATCGGGACCAGCGAGGTGGAGCACGTGCTGGCCACCCAGTGCATCGTGCAGTCGCGGCCTCGAACCATGGAGGTGCGCTTCACCGGCCGGCCGGGCCCCGGTGTGGGCGCCAAGGACCTGGTCCTCGCGTTGATCCGCCGGCTCGGCGCCGCGGGCGGCACCGGCTACGTCCTGGAGTACACCGGCGAGGCGATCCGGTCCCTCTCGATGGAGGGGCGGATGACCATCTGCAACATGTCCATCGAGGCGGGCGCGCGGGCCGGCATGATCGCGCCCGACGAGACCACCTTCGCCTTCCTCGCCTCGCGTCCGAGGTCGCCCCGCGGCGAGGCCTGGGATCGGGCGGTGGCGGAGTGGCGCGCCCTCGCCAGCGATCCCGGCGCGCGATACGACGCGACCGTGGTGATCGAGACGGCGTCGTTGGGACCGCAGGTCACCTGGGGAACCAGCCCGGGCATGACGGCGGAGATCACGGAGCGGGTGCCGGACCCGGCGGACGCGCCGTCGGACGGGGAACGACAGTCGTATCGCCGGGCGCTGGAATACATGAACCTGCGCCCCGGCACCCCGCTCGAAGGGCTCAAGGTGGACCGGGTCTTTCTCGGCTCCTGCACCAACGGGCGCCTGGCGGACCTGCGTGATGCGGCCGGTGTGATCCGCGGGCGGCGGGTGGCGCACGGCGTGCGTGCCATGGTGGTGCCCGGGTCGCAGCGGGTGAAGGCCGCCGCGGAGTCGGAAGGCCTGGACCGCGTGTTCACCGAGGCGGGATTCGAATGGCGCAATCCCGGATGCTCGATGTGCCTCGGGATGAACGAGGACATTCTGGCGCCGGGCGAGCGCTGCGCCTCCACCTCCAATCGGAATTTCGAGGGGCGGCAGGGACGGGGGGGACGGACCCACCTCATGAGCCCGGCGATGGCGGCCGCGGCGGCCATCGAGGGCTGCCTGGTGGACGTGCGGGGGATGCTCAGGTGAGAGCGTTCACTGTTCACACCGGTCGGGTGGCCGCCCTGCCACGGGTCAATGTCGACACCGACCAGATCATTCCCAAGCAGTTCCTCAAGCGGATCGAGCGTACCGGGTTCGGCCCCTCGCTCTTCTTCGACTGGCGCTATCGCCCGGACGGGGCACCCGATCCTGAGTTCGAGCTGAACCGCCCGGCGGCGCGGGGCGCGAGTCTGCTCCTCACCGGGGCGAACTTCGGCTGCGGCTCCTCCCGGGAGCATGCGCCGTGGGCGTTGGCCGACTACGGATTCCGCGCCATACTCGCGCCGTCCTTCGCCGACATCTTCCACGGCAACTGCTGCCAGAACGGGCTCCTGCCGGTGACGCTGCCGGAACCCGCGGTGCACGAGCTCTTCCGCCGCTGCGAGCAGGCGGCCGATGGCTACGAGCTGACGGTGGACCTGACGACCACCACGGTCCGCGACGCGCAGGGATTCGTGTCCCAGTTCGCCATCGCGCCGTATCGCCGCGACATGCTGCTCCAGGGCCTCGACGAGATCGGGCGCACGCTGCGGCACGAGGCCGACATCGCCGCCTTCGAGCGGGCGCACCGATGACGCGATTCTCGCTCGCCGTCCTGCCGGGTGACGGGATCGGCCCCGAGGTCACCACCGAGGCGGTGAAGGTCCTTCGCGCCGCGGCGGACCTCTTCGGCTATCGGATCGACACCGCGGAGTACGCCGTCGGGGCCGCTGGGGTGGCCGAGTCCGGTGACGCGCTGCCCGAGCGTACCCGAAGCGCCGTGATCGAAGCCGACGCGGTGCTGCTCGGCGCGGTGGGCCATCCCGACCTGGCAGGCGCTGAAGGCCGGCGGCGCCCGGAGGCAGGCCTGCTGGCGCTTCGCAAGCTGCTCGGCGTCTTCGCCAACCTCCGGCCCGTAGCGGTGCATCCGTCGCTGGTCCACGCCTCGCCGCTGCGCCCGGACCGGCTGGCCGGGGTGGATCTGCTGATCGTGCGTGAGCTGACCGGCGGGCTGTACTACGGGGAGCCCCGCAGCCTCGGCCAAGGACACGCGGTCAACACCTTGTCCTACACGGTGCCGGAGATCGAGCGCGTGGCCCGCGTCGGGTTCCGGGCCGCGGTGGAACGGCGAGGGCGCTTGACCTCGGTCGACAAGGCCAACGTGCTGGAGGTGTCTCAGCTCTGGCGCGAGACCGTCTCCCGGGTCGGGGCCGCCGAGTTCCCCGAAGTCGCGCTGGAGCACTTGTACGTGGATTTCGCCGCGATGCGCCTGGTGGCGGAGCCGGCGCGGATCGACGTGCTCCTCACCGAGAACCTGTTCGGCGACATCCTGAGCGACGAGGCGGCGGTCCTCGCCGGCTCGCTCGGCCTGCTGCCCTCCGCCTCGCTGGGCGACGGGCCGGGGCTGTTCGAGCCGGTGCACGGCTCCGCGCCGGACATCGCGGGGCGCGGGGTCGCCAATCCGATCGGCGCCATCGCCAGCGCGGCGATGCTGCTCCGCTACGGCCTGCGGCTGCCGGAAGCGGCCGCCGCGGTGGACCAGGCCATCGCCGCGGTCCTGGCGGCAGGCGCGCGCACGGAGGACATCGCGCGGCCCGGAGAGCCGCCCATTGGAACCCGGGAGATCGGCGACGAGATCGCCCGGCTGGTGCTTTGGGGAAAGGCGGTGGAGCCGGTCCTCGATCCCTGAACTCTGGTAATCCTGATCGGAATCAGCTTGGCTGGAAGTCAACCTACCAATCCCTCAGTAGCCGGGCCGCTTGTTCCCATCTAGCGCAGGGCCCTCAGAGCTCGAGGACAGGCTACTGATTAGACCTCATCTAGAGGTCGGTCACCGCTCCCAGACTGGCGCTGGAGACCTGTCTCGCATACTTGAAGAGGACCCCGGCGGAATAGCGTGGCGCCGGCGGCTTCCACGCCGAGCGTCTTTGGGCCAGTAGCTGGTCGCTGAGCTCCACCGCCAGCACTCGTCGCTCGGCGTCAATCGTGATCATATCGCCGTCCTGGATCAGCGCGATCGGCCCGCCGACTGCCGCTTCGGGTGCGACGTGGCCTACCACCAGGCCGTAGGTGCCCCCGGAGAAGCGCCCGTCGGTGATGAGGCCGACTGCGTCGCCGAGACCCGCGCCGATCAGCGCCGAGGTTGGGGCCAGCATCTCTCGCATCCCGGGCCCGCCCTTGGGACCCTCGTAGCGAACTACCACGACGTCGCCCTGGAGGATCTGGCCCGCCAGAATCGCCTCGAGGCACGTCTCCTCCGATTCGAAGACCCGCGCCGGCCCCGTGATCCGAGGGGACGCGACCCCCGTGATCTTGGCGACCGAGCCCTCGGGCGCGAGGTTGCCCCGCAGCACCGCCAGGTGACCCTGCTGGTAGAGCGGCCGACTCCAGGGCCGAATCACCTCCTGGTCGCCTCGCGGTTTCGCCGGCACAGGTCGGAGTGTCTGCTCGATGGTGCTGCCGGTGATGGTGAGCGCATCTCCGTGTAGTACACCGTGCTCCAGCAGGATCTTCATGACCTGGGGCACCCCGCCGGCCCGGTGCAGGTCGGTGGCGACGAACCGGCCCGACGGCTTGAGATCGCAGAGTACCGGCACCCGGGCGCGGATGTCCTCGAAGTCGTCGAGCACGAGTGGCACCTCTGCTGCGCGGGCAATGGCCAGGAGATGAAGCACCGCGTTGGTGGAGCCGCCTAGGGCCATGACCACCGCGATGCCGTTCTCGAATGCCTTCCGGGTCAGGATGAGTCGCGGCACAAGTCCGGCCCGCACCGCATCAACCAGCACCCGTCCGGACTCGTCCGCGCTCTCGGCCTTCTCATCGTCCTCCGCGGCCATGGTAGAGGAGTAGGGCAGGCTCATGCCCATTGCCTCGAACACCGACGACATCGTGTTGGCGGTGAACATGCCCCCGCAGGAGCCCTTGCCGGGGCAGGCCCGGCGCTCCACCTCGAGCAACTCACGGTCGTCGATCTTGCCGGCGCTGTGCTGGCCCACCGCCTCGAAGGCGCTCACCACGGTCAGGTCGCGTCCGTCGTAGTGGCCCGGCTTGATGGTTCCCCCGTACACGAAGATCGCGGGGATGTCCATCCGGGCGATTGCGATCATCGCGCCCGGCATGTTCTTGTCGCACCCTCCGATGGCGATGACACCGTCCATGCTCTGGGCCCCGCAGGCGGTCTCGATCGAATCGGCGATGACCTCGCGCGACACCAGAGAGTACTTCATCCCCTCGGTGCCCATCGAGATCCCGTCGCTCACCGTGATGGTGCCGAAGACCTGGGGCATGGCACCGCCGGCCCGCACGGCGCTCTCCGCCCGGCGGGCCAGCACGTCGAGTCCGGCGTTGCACGGGGTGATCGTGCTCCAGCCGCTCGCGATGCCGATGATGGGCTTCGTGAAGTCCGTGTCCTGGAAGCCCACCGCGCGCAGCATGGCGCGGTTGGGGGAGCGCTGGACGCCCTGGGTGATGGCGGAGCTTCGAAGGCGATCGGGCATGGAAAAGAATGTAGAGCGAAGCCGGAATGGGTGTCACCCTGAGCAAAGCGAAGGGGACCATGCTGGCATGGCCCCCGTCACTCCGTTCAGGGTGACCACCGAGTCAGGCGTCGTAATACAGGAAGAACTCGTACGGGTGCGGCCGAAGGTTGATCGCTGCGACGTCCTTGGTCCGCTTCATCGAGATCCAGGTCTCCAGCAGGTCGGGCGTGAAGACGTCGCCCTTGAGCAGGAACTCGTGGTCGTTCTCCAGCGCGGTGAGCGACTCTGGCAGCGAGCCGGGCACCATCTTGATACCGGCCTTGCGCTCGTCGTGCAGCTCGTAGAGGTCCTCGTCGATCGGGGCAGGCGGCTCGATCTTGCGCTGAATGCCGTCCAACCCCGCCATCAGCATCGCGGCAAAGGCCAGGTACGGGTTGGCCGAGGGATCGGGCGCCCGGAACTCCACCCGCTTGGTCTTGGGTGAGGAGGAATACACCGGGATCCGGCAGATGGCCGAGCGGTTCCGGGCCGAGTACATCAGGTTGACCGGCGCCTCGAAGCCCGGCACCAGCCGCCGGTAGCTGTTGGTGGTCGGAGCGCAGAGCCCGAGCAGGGCGGGGGCATGGGCGATGAGCCCGCCGATGTAGTGCCGGGCCAGCTCGGAGATCAGGGCGTACCCGCCTTCGTCGAAGAAGAGCGGGGTATTCCCGTTCCAGAGCGACTGGTGGCAGTGCATGCCGGACCCGTTGTCCCCGAACAGCGGTTTGGGCATGAAGGTGGCCGTGTACCCCAGCCGGTGACACACGTTCTTCACGATGTACTTGTAGATCATCATCCGGTCGGCGGTCTCCACCAGGGTGCCGAACCGGATGTCGATCTCGGCCTGGCCGGCGGTTCCCACCTCATGATGCTGCACCTCGACCGGCACGCCCGCCTCGATCAAGGCCAACATGATCTTCGACCGCACATCCTGGAGCCGGTCAACCGGCGG
This sequence comes from Gemmatimonadales bacterium, assembly GCA_036556625.1. GTDB lineage: Bacteria > Gemmatimonadota > Gemmatimonadetes > Gemmatimonadales > GWC2-71-9 > CAVVWJ01. Next base: position 25,014 of record DATBJC010000080.1, on the reverse strand, counting down.
CACCGGGAAGTAGCCCTCCTTGTGCCGCGGCCGGTGGCCCAGGTTCGGCGTGCCGTTGCGACCGGAGTTCCAGATCCCTTCCTCCGAGTCGATGTGGTAGTACCCCTCGTAGGCGTTCTGGTCGAAGCGGACCGAGTTGAAGATGAAGAACTCGGCCTCGGGCCCCCAGTAGGAAGTGGTCGCGATGCCGGTGGTCTTCAGGTACTCCTCGGCCTTGAAGGCGATGAACCGGGGGTCCCGGCTGTACGGCTCGAGACTGAGGGGATCGTAGATGTCACAGGTGAGCGACAGCGTCGGCACCTCGAGCACCGGATCCACGAAGGCGCTCGCCGGATCGGGAAGCAGGAGCATGTCGCTCTCGTTGATCGCCTGGAACCCGCGAATGGAGGAGCCGTCGAACCCCAGGCCCTCGCGGAACACGCTCTCGTCCAGGGTGCTGGCCGGGATCGAGAAGTGTTGCCAGGTGCCGGGCAGGTCGCAGAACTTGACGTCGACGACCTGGAGCTTCCGGTCGCGGACCAGATCCAGGACCCGCTGGATCTCTCCGGTTTTGGAGGTCCGGGTGAAGGTCGTGGTCTTGACGGATGTGGCCATGTACGCCTCTCGCGGATGGTGACGGTCGGACAGCGCAAACGGGTATTCGAGGTTCCCGGGGCCTAACAGAGACGCCCCCGAGTCGCCGGCGGCGAGCTCGGGGGCGTCCGGTCGAGCGGTGGTCCGCTCACGCCAGTGGTCCGAGGGCTCGCCAGGGGGCGGTCCGGCGGTTTCGGGGGACCTTCGCCATGGATGGTGGACGGAGCCTGACTCGCATCGGTGCCTCTGACGGGTGAACCGGCTGGGTGGAGGATACCGTCCAGTACCGCGACTGTCAAGCGAGGTGTGCTGATTCTGCAAAAATTGGCAGACACTCGGGCAAGAAATCACCTGAATTGCCCAAATCGCGGTCCCTTACCTGCTGATTGCGCAAGAGATAGATGACAGCTTGTCCGGCCGCGGATCCCGGTTCTGGTCCCGATCCTCCCCTCCGGCCCTTGCCGTCCCACCCCGCCCGGCCCTCACCAATTGGGTTACCTTGAGTGGGCCGCTGGTACATGCTTTCCGGAGGCGCTCTGACGGTTCTGGTCTGCTCATCCTGCCATGCTTTGCTGCGCGATGGCACTACCCACTGCCCCCGGTGCGGGCCGGGGAGCCTCGCGCTGTTCGGGGTGGAGCTCTCCTCGCTGGATCCTCGTCCCAACGACAGCGGGGCCCTGGAGCGATTGGGCCGGGCTCTCGGCCGGCACTACCGCGTCGTCCGCCTGATCGGCCGCGGCGGGTTCGCCGAGGTGTACGAGGTGGTGGACTCGGACCTCCAGCGCCGGCTGGCCGTGAAGGTGCTCCGATCCGACCTGCCCTGGACCGCCTCGACCATCTCGCGCTTCAAGCAGGAGGCCCGGGCGGTCGCCCGGCTCAGTCATCCCAACACCGTGCCGATCCATTTCGTGGGCGAGGGCGAAGGGCTGGTCTACTACGCCATGCCCTACCTGGAGGGGCGCACGGTGGCGGACCTGCTGAAAGCGGAAGGACCGCTCACCGTCGAGCGCGCGCTCAGGGTCGTGGAGCCGATCCTGGAGGCGCTCCAGCACGCCCACGACCACGGGCTGGTGCACCGGGACGTGAAGCCCGACAACATCCTGATCGAGTCGGGCACCGGGCGGCCGCTGCTGGTGGACTTCGGCATCGTGAAGTACTTGGACGGACCGGCGCATCTCACCGACGCGGGGTTCATCGTCGGCACCCCGCTCTACATGAGCCCCGAGCAGGCGCTGGGCAGCCAAAGCGTGGATGCGCGGAGCGATCTGTATGGAATGGGCGCGGTGCTGTTCCAGCTGCTCACCGGCGCGCCGCCGTTCCCCGGCACCGATTCCCAGGAGATCGTCGGCCGCCACATCACCGAGCCGGTGCCCTCCGCCAGTCTCTCCCGAGACGACATTCCCGGCTGGATCTCGGGCATCGTCCTCCGCTGCATGGCCAAGCATCCGGACGACCGCTTCCCCGACGCCCGGGCCATGCTGGACGCGATCCGGACCGGCCGAGTCGGTGAGCGAGCGGGGGCGCTCGATCCGGTCCGCTTGCTCCCGCGGGCCGACGAGACGCCGACCCAGGCGATGCCCGCGGCCCGCACCAGGGTAGTGCCCCGCGGCGCGCTGGTGAGCCTGGCCGCGGCGGCGTTCGCCGCGGTCATCGTGGTCGTCTCCGCGCCGGGCCGGCAGCCCGACCGCGGAACGGTGGTGGGTTACCTGCCACAGGAGCGCAGCGCGGTCTTCGAGGGCTCGGCGGCTCCGATCGGCGCGGCCCTGGTGGTGGAGAACCGTCTCACCGAGCCCATCGCGGTGAGTGTGGAGGATACCGGCCTCACGATTTCCCCGGGCGATACCGGCCGCCTGCCGCTCACGGCCGAGCGGCCACTCGAGGCGGACTGGGCCATGGTCCAGCCGGCGATCGGCGAGCGAGTCCTGGGCCGGCCGGTCGAGGGCGCGATCGTGGCGGACCGGGTCGACCGCGAGCTGTTCAGGGTGGTGGATGCCAACGCCGAAGGCCGGGCGCTCTTCGCCCCGGCGGTGGTGAACCGGGCGGGTCGCGCGCTTCGCGTCGCGGTGCTGGCGGGAGACGACAGTGTCGACTGCGAGTGCCGCATTGCCAACGGCGACTCCCTCGGGCTGGGCTATTACCCGGATCCCGAGCAGAGCGCGCTGCGGGTGACCGATGGCGCCGGCTGGAGCGCGCGCTTCACCGGGCTCGCTGCCCGGCGGGACTCCGCCAGTGGCGCCGTCGTGGTCCGGGTGGAGCGCCGCGACCTGCGACCACCTCCGGGGGGAACACCTCGCCGGGCCAAACCCTCACGGACCAACCAGTCCGGTTCGCGCAATCCCCTGAGCTCATTCCTTCCGGTGCGCTGAGCGGTGCGGCCCCTGCTCTCCGGAGGCCTGGCCGTCGCCCTCGCCCTAGGCGCCGCGTCGTGCCAGCTGCTCGACCGCTCGCGGCTCCGATTCGGCAATCAGCTCGCCGCGCCGGTGCGACTGGTCCTGGGGGGCGAGCCTCATACCCTCGCGCCCGGGGAGAGCGTCACGCTTTCGATTCCGCGCGGCGCGACGGTGGCGGAGTGGGAGATGGTTCGCCCGCTTTCCGCTGACGGCCGGCCGATGGGTGAGGAGATCCGTGGCGCCGTCGTGCCCCGGAGTGGTGCCACCGTGGCCGACAGCGCGTGGGTCCGGCAGGGCACTGCGGACTACTTCGCGCCTCTGGTCACCAACGCGAGCACCGGCCTGCTGCGGGTGACGGTCAACGCCGGTCTCCAGGGCGCGCGCGACTGCGAGTGCGCCGTTCGACCCGGGGCCACTCGGGTCTTCCTTGGCTACTACCGGCTCTACCAGAACAGCACGGTCCGAGCCCGGGCGCCATCCGGCGCCGAAGCCACCTTCCGCGATCTCGGCCCAGAGGTGAAGACGCGCGACGGAACGGTGGGACTGCGATTCGAGGACAAGGACTTCCGCGCGCCATCCTGAGCGGCGAACTCACTCCTCCAATCGCCTTCTTCCCCTCCTCGCCCGGAGCACGGAGCCGGCCGTCACCGCCCCGAAGCCGTACTTCTCCCGCACCTTATCCACCGCCACCGACAGGTCCCTGAGCCGCTGTCGCTCGGGCGGCTCGAACAGATCGGCCTCGGCGCTGACGCCGAGATTGGTGGCGGCGATGCCGATCAACCGCACCCCGCGATTGCGCAGGCGCACCTCCTCGAACGCCTCCCGGAACAGCGCCCGCGCCGCCTCGTAGAGCTCCGCATCGAGGTCGGTCGCGATCTCCAGCGTGCGCCGCCGGGTGACCGTGCGAAAGTCGTCGTGCCGGAGCTTGAGCGAGACGGTCCGCCCCACCAGTTGCTCCTCCCGCAGTTGCCCCGCCACTCGAGCGGTGAGCAGCGCCAGGATCGCCTCCAGCTCCTCCGGGTCCCGCAGGTCCCGGGAGAGTGTCGTCTCCCGGCTGACCGACTTGGGCAGCCGCTCGGCCCGCAAGGTGGCGCCTCCCTGGCCGTGGGCCCGGCGCTTCAGGGCCCGGGCGTCGCCTCCGACCAGCCGCGCCAGCGCGGACTCTTCCATCGCCTGGACCTGGTACACGTCGGTGAGTCCCAGCTCGACCCAGCGCGCGGCGGTCTTGGGCCCTACTCCGGGCAGCGCGGCGAGCGGCAGCCAGGCGAGAAACCCTTCCTCCCAACCGGCCCGCACCTCCATCAATCCCCGCGGCTTGGCGCGATCGGAGGCCAGCTTGGCGAGCATCCGATTGGGTCCGATGCCGATGCTGCAGTCGAGCCCGCTGTCCTCCCGGACCGCATCCCGGATCCGCTCTGCCACCGGGAGCAGCGAGACGGGATACAGGCGGTCGGTGCCGGCGAAATCGAGGTAGGCCTCGTCCAGTGACGCCATGACCACGGTGGGCGAGAACCGCTGCAGCACCGTCCGCACCGCGCGGGACGCGTCGCGGTAGTGGGCGAAGGAGCCTTGAACGAAGGTCGCGGCCGGGCAGAGCTGGACCGCCTGGGCGATGGGCAGGCCGGCGTGGACGCCGTACCGGCGCGCGCCATAGGAGGCCGATTGCACTACGCCGCGCTGGTCCCGCCGGCCGCCGACCACCAGCAGCTCGACCGAGCGCAACTCGGGGTGACGCTGACGGCAGACCTCCACGAAAAAGGCGTCGAGGTCCACGTGGAGAATGCGGGCGCTCATGCTATCTTCGACGCACCCACGGGCCGGAGCTGCAGCCGATGATGAGCAAGACGATGCAGGATGCGATGAACGAGCAGATGAAGCACGAATTCTACTCCTCCTATCTGTACCTCTCAATGTCGGCATTCTGCGATCGCTCGAACCTGCCGGGGCTCGCCCGCTGGATGCGCGCCCAGGCGCAGGAGGAGACCAAGCACGCCATGAAGATCTTCGACCACGTGCTGGACCGCGCGGGGAAGGTCGAGCTGCAGCAGCTGGGCCGCCCGCCGGCCGACTTCGCCTCGCCCAAGGACGTCTTCGAGCAGGCCCATAAGCACGAACAACAGGTGACCGCGTCGATCAACAAGGTGTACGGTCTCGCGGTGGACGAGCGCGATTTCGCCAGCACGGCGTTCCTCGACTGGTTCGTGCGGGAGCAGGTCGAGGAGGAGAAGACCAGCGGCCTCCTGGCCGAGCAGTTTCGCATGGTGGGCGAGGATCGGCCCGGGTTGCTGATGCTGGATCGTGAGCTGGGACAGCGGAGGAGCGGCCAGGCGGAGGCGACGGCGGAGCTCACGTGACCCATCCGCCGGCCGCGTTTCTCGGCCTGGGCGCCATCGGCGCGCCCATGGCGGCGCGCCTGGCCCGCGGGGGAGCGCTCACGGTCTGGAATCGCACCGCGGCGAAGGCCGAGGCCTTCGCCCGGGCCCAGGGCGCCCGGTGGGCGGCGACACCGCGCGCAGCCGCGCTGGGGGCCGACGTGGTGATCACCTGCCTCCCGACCTCGCGGGAGGTGGAGGCGCTGCTCGAAGGGCCCGAGGGGCTGCTCGCGGGGCTCACGCGCGGCGCCTTGCTCCTCGATTGCACTTCGGGCGACCCCGCGACGTCGCGACGTATCGGGGAGCGGCTCTCCCAGCAGGGCGTGTCCTTCGCCGACGCGCCGGTGAGCGGCGGCACCAACGGCGCCGAGGCCGGCACGCTCACGATCATGGTGGGCTCCGATGCGGCAACCTTCGCCCGGGCCCGCCCCATCCTGGCGCAGATGGGAAACCGGATCGCGCACGTCGGGCCGGTGGGCGCGGGTCACGCGGTGAAGGCGGTGAACAACGCGCTGCTCGCCGTCAACATTCTGGCGGTCGGCGAGGGGCTCGCCGGACTGGTGAAAGCCGGAGTGTCAGCCCGCGCGGCCCTCGAGGTCATCAACGTCTCCAGCGGCCGCTCCTTCGTGAGCGAGACCCTGGTGCCCGACCGGGTGCTGACCGGGGCCTGGCCGCGAACATTCCGCCTGGCGCTGCTGGAGAAGGATGTGGGCATCGCCCGGGACCTGCTGCGGCAAGCCGGCGTGGAGGCGCCGGTGCTGCAGCGGGCGGGCGAGCTGTTCCGGCAGGCTCGAGCTGCGCTGGGCGAGTCGGCGGACTACCTGGAAGCGATCCGGCTGATCGAATCGCAGGCGGGCACCGCAATCCGGGGCTGACCTCCCCACTTGCCGCGCCTGCAGGCCCTATCCACTTTCCGCACCTATGCCCCGACCCAGACGATGAGCGAGTGGGGATCGACCAACCGGCTGCCCGCGCAGGTCGCGCTGGTCGAGGGCATCGTTCTGAACGGCGATCTGCACCTCCTCACCCGGCCTGCCTACCCCCAGCCGGGGGGGTCGGAGACCCCGCTGGAAATGCTGAACCGCCCCGACGCCTTCTTCGCCCTCACGCTGGCCGAGGGCGGGGTGGCCTTGGTGCCCAAGGCGCAGGTCATGGAGATCACCTGCCTGGAGGACATCCCCCCGCCGGACCCGGATCGGCTGACGGCCGCGAAGCACGTCGAGCTGGACGTGATCCTCCCCGGCGGCGCCGAGTATCGCGGCCTGGCCACCTTGGAGCTGCCGCCAGGCCGGAGACGAACCCTCGACTTCATGAACGGTGAAGGCGGGTTCTTCGCCCTCTGGAGCAACGGCCGTACCCGGTACATCAACAAGCTGCACGTCCGTCTGATCCGCCCTCTCGACTGAGATCCGCCAGTGGCCCGACTCGACCGCTTCATCCAAGTCATGCACGAGCAGCGCGCCGATGCGCTCCAGCTCGCGGTGGGCCAGCCCGCCGCCCTGGTGACCAAAGGCGCTGCCCGAGCCATCACCCGCGATCCCCTGAGCGACGGGCAGATCGTCGGGCTGGTGCGCGAAATCGCCGGTTCCGAGGAGGCAGGACGGATGGGTGGGGGATCGCCGGTGACCTTCGGCTACCACTCGCCCTCCGGCGAGGTCCACGTCGAGCTGACCCCAGCCGCGAACGGCCCGCGGGCGACGGTGCGCCCCGCACGGGCGCCGGCCCCGGCCCCGGCCCCGGCTCAACGGCCGGACCTCGCGGAAGCGCGCGGTGCTCTCGAAGGCATGCTGCGGTTGCTGGTCGAGTCGGAGGCGTCCGACCTGCACCTCCGCTCGGGGGAGCCACCGCTGCTCCGCCATCACGGCGAGCTGGTGCGGCAGCCGGGCGAGCCCATCCCGGCCGAGCGACTGGAGACGCTGCTGATGAGTCTGATGTCGCCGAAGGAGACGGCCGAGTTCCGCGAGACCGGCGACACCGACTGGGCCTATGAGATCAGCGGGCTCGCCCGTTTCCGCTGCAATGCAGGACGAGACCGGCAGGGGCCCCTCGCGGTGTTCCGGGTCATCCCCACCACGGTGAGCAGCGCGGACGAGATGGGGTTGAGTCGTGAGGTGCAGAACCTCTGCTATCTGACCAAGGGACTGGTCCTGGTGACCGGGCCGACCGGCTCGGGCAAGACCACCACCCTCGCGGCCCTGGTGGATCTCATCAATCGGACCCGGACCGACCACATCATCACCATCGAGGATCCGATCGAGTTCGTCCACCAGAGCAAGAAGTGCCTGGTCACCCAGCGCCAGGTCGGGGTTCACACCCGGTCCTTCAAACACGCGCTCAGGGCCGCGCTGCGGGAAGATCCCGACATCATCATGGTGGGCGAGATGCGCGATCTGGAGACGATGTCCATCGCGATCGAGACGGCGGAGACCGGCCACCTCGTGTTCGGCACGCTGCACACCACGACGGCCGCGTCCACCGTGGACCGGATCATCGATCAGTTCCCGGCCGACCGGCAGGCCCAGGTGCGGGTCATGCTCTCGGAATCGCTGCGCGGCGTGATCGCGCAGACGCTCTGTCGCACGATCGGCGGCACCGGCCGGGTGGCGGCCCGGGAGATCCTGCTCTCCATTCCCGCCGTCGCCAACCTGATCCGGGAAGGAAAGACCTTCCAGATCCCATCCATCATGCAGACCAACCGGAAGGTGGGCATGGTGACCCTCAACGACGCGCTGATGGAGCTGGTGGAGCGCAAGCAGGTGGAGCCGAAGGAAGCGTATATGAAGTCGGTGGACAAGGCCGGCTTCGCGGCGGCGCTCAAGGCGAAGCGGCACGATACGAGCTTTCTGGGTGAGGGGTGATGGTGGTGGCAGCGGACCGCCGGTCCGCCCCCATTCTGATCCTGGTCAATCCCCAGGACATCGTGAACGTCGCCAGCGCCGTGCGGATCGCCCGGAACTTCGGCCTGGAGCGCATGCGCCTGGTCAACCCCGAGAGCTTCGATCCCTGGCGGATCGAGGGCATCGCCCACAACAGCGCCGAGTTCGTGGACCGGATCGAGATCCTGGGTTCGCTGGAGGACGCGGTGGCGGACTGTGTCCACGTGGCGCTGCTCACCGCGCGGGGCCGGACCGCCAAGCGCCGGACGCTCCGACCTCGCGAGGCGGCGGCCGAGCTGGTGGCGAAATCGGCGGAGGGGCCGGTCGCGATCGTGGCCGGGCGGGAGGATCGCGGTCTCACCAACGCCGAGATCGACCTGGGGCACCTGCTGGTGACCATCCCCACCGACCCGCGGCATTCCTCGCTCAACCTGGCCCAGGCGGTGGCCATCATGGCCTACGAGAGCTGGGTGGCCCGGGGTGGACAGGACGCGCCGCTCAAGCCGCCGCGGAAGAGCGCCTCACCGGCGACGGCGGCTCAGCTGGAAGAGTTGTTCGGCGATTGGCGGCGGACACTCTGGGCGGTGGACTTCTTCAAGACCCGGCGGTCGGAGAGCGTCATGCGGTCTTTTCGTGAGATCATCCATCGGGCGGCGCTCGACGGCCGCGAGTCCTCGCTGGTTCGCGCCATGGGCATCGAAGTGGTGCGATACCTGGAACGCGCCGGCCTGCCCGTCGCCGAGCCGCCGGCGGCCGGCCACCCGTGACCATGGGTCGCTCCAGCGCCTACTGGTCGGCCAACCGGTATCCGGATCCGGAGTCGGAGCCGGATCGGATGGCGCCCACCCGCGACCTCCCGACTGCCGCCGCCGCCCGCTTTCGGGTGCTCCGCTCCGGTCTGATCGCGATCGAGGGAGTCACCGAGAGCGTGCGCTACATGGGAGCGAGCTGGCGGTGGAGCTGGGAGTACGGGATCGGCAGCCGGAAGCTCTGCTGGCTCCACGTGGTGGGTGACGGCGTCTCGACCACCTTTACCCTCAGCGATATGGAGGAAAGCCGAGTGCGGGCCATTCCCCGGCTGCAGGGCGATCTCGCGCGGGCGTTGGCGGAGGCACAGCGGACCGGGCCGGTCCGCTGGTGCTGGCTGGAGCTGGCCGACCGCCGGATCGTGGATGGCTTTCTGACCTTCGCCCGGCGGAAGGGAGAGTGGCTGAGTGAGCGGCCGGCTCCTCACCGCGGGACGCGGGCGCGGCGTGCCTCAAAGCGCCGCGACGATGGCGACGATCTGGAAGCCGAATGATCTAGTCGGATTGCCGCCGTATCGGGTTGTGCCATCCGAGGTCTGGACTATGTTTCGGCGCGCGGCAAACCGGTGCCTCTCACTCAACTGTGGGATCGATGATGCGAACGTTGGCTATCGTGCTCGGCGGCGTCGCAGCGGGCGGTCTCGCCGCTCTGCTGGCGTTCGCCGGCCCGAGCCCGCAGGCCCAACAGTCCAAACCAGCCGCGGATTCACTGACCGCCCCGGTCATCAGCGACACCGGATCGCTCAAAGGCCCCCGACAGCCGATCTTCTTCCGGCACGACATTCACGCCGCGCAGTTCAAGATCCAGTGCCAGTACTGCCACTACTCCGTCGCCGTCTCGTCCGAGCCGGGAATTCCCAGCATGCAGACCTGCATGGGATGCCATCTCGTCGTCGCGGGAAGTGACAGCGGCAGCCGGGTGGAGATCGGGAAGCTGCGGAAGGCCTGGACCGAGAAGAAGCCGGTGGAATGGATCCGGGTTCACTTTCTTCCCCGCCACGCTCATTTCCCGCACCAGCGGCACATCAAAGCGCTGGGTCCCACGGCCTGCGCCACCTGCCACGGCGACGTCAGCCGCATGCCCCAGGTCTTCAAGGTCAACCAGGTGGACAACATGGGCTTCTGCATCACCTGCCACCTGGAGCGCGGGGTCTCGCGGGATTGTTCGGTATGTCATTACTGAGGCTTTGATGACAAACGAACCGGACTATCGAATGGCTGATGAGTCACAACCTTCTACTCTAGACCGCCGCCGATTCCTGACCGTCCTCGGCGTCACCGCCGGCGGGGGCGCCGCGGCACTGAGCGGCTGCTCCACCGACCGGGTGCAGAAGCTGGTGCCCTATCTGGTGCAGTCCGAGGATCAAGTGCCCGGGGTGGCGACCTGGTATGCGAGCACCTGCACCGAGTGCCCCACCGGATGCGGGCTCCACGTGCGCACTCGGGAAGGTCGCGCGGTCAAGCTGGAGGGCAATCCGGAGCACCCGGTCAACCAGGGCAAGCTCTGCTCGCGCGGCCAGGCCGCGCTGCAGGGCCTGTACAATCCGGGGCGCATCAGGGCACCGATGGCCCGGTCGGCCGACGGCGGGTTCGTCGAGATCACCTGGGATGACGCCATCGCCCGCTTTGCCGCCAAGCTCGGCGAGGCCGGCGACCGGGTAGCCGTGATCAGCGGGGCCGGTCGCGGCACCTTCTCGGACTTGCTGGCCGAGTGGACCTCCGGAATCGGGGGCCGGCTGGTGCGCCACGAGAGTTTCGATCACGAGCCGGTGCGGGCCGCCAATCGCCAGGTCTTCGGCTTGGATCAGCTCCCGGCGCACGACTTCGGAAAGGCGAAGTACATCATTTCCTTCGGCGCCGACTTCCTGGAGAGCTGGGGGTCGCCGATCGAGAATCAGCGCGGGTTCGCCCGGGCGCACGGGTTCGCCGACGGCGACGTGGCCCGGTTCGTCTACGCCGCCCCTCGCCGCGACCTCACGGGACTCAACGCCGACGAGTGGGTGTCCATCAAACCGGGCTCCGAGGCGGCACTGGCGCTGGCGATGGCCAATGTGCTGGTGGCCGATCGGGGCGGCGATCAGGCGGGCCTCGGGCCCGCGCTCGCCTCATTCACTCCCGCGATGGCCGCCGCGGAGACCGGGCTCGAGGCCGAGACCGTCGAGCGCCTGGCGCGAGAGTTCGCCGCGGCCCGTCCCAGCCTGGCGGTGGCGGGCGGCGTGGGATCGCAGCACGCGGCCTCCACCGAGGTCTGCGCCGCGGTGAACGTGCTGAACTTCGTGGCCGGGAACATCGGAGAGACCGTGCGGTTCGGCTCCGAGCTGCCCACCGCCGACGGCCACGGCGAGCTGGCGCGCCTCGCCCAGGCGATGGATGCCGGCGAGGTCGCGGTGGCGCTGGTGCACGACGCCAATCCGGCCTACACCCTGCCCAAGAGCAGCGGCTTCGCGGCGCGCTTCGCCAAGGTCGGCTTCAAGGTCTCCACCGCACTCTATCTGGATGAGACCGCCGCACTCTGCGACCTGCTGCTGCCCCAGCATCACGCGCTGGAGCGCTGGGACGACGCCCGGCCCCGCGCCGGCGTCTATGGCCTGATGCAGCCGGTGATGGAGCCGGTGTTCAACACCCTTCCGGCCGGCGAGATGCTGCTCCGGGTGAGCCGCAAGGCGGCCGGCGTCCTGGCCCGATTCAACGCGCCGAGCTGGGATGAGCACCTGAAGAGCCGCTGGCGCGATCTCGCCGGCGAGCTGGGCGAGAAGGATGTCGCCGGCTTCTGGCATTCCGCGGTGCAGCGGGGAGGCGTCTATCGGGAGCCGCCCGCGCCACCGCGGGTGGCCCTGGCGCTGGCCGACCAACGGCTGAGCTACACCAAGCCGACGTTCGAGGGCGAAGGCGGCTTCACCTTCCTCACCTACCCCCACGGGATGCTGTACGACGGCCGGGGTGCCAACAAGCCCTGGCTGATGGAAAACGCCGATCCCGTCACCAAGATCACCTGGCATTCCTGGGTCGAGCTGAGTCCCCTCGCGGCGCAGAAGCTCGACCTCCGGAACGGAGAGATCGTCGAGCTCACCTCCCCCTACGGCAGGGTAGAGGGGCCGGTGTTCGTCTACCCCGGCATCCGCGATGACGCCGTAGCGATCCCGCTGGGGTTCGGTCACACGGCGTACGGCGCCTTCGCTCAGGGCCGGGGCGTCAACGCGCTGGATCTGCTGGGGGCGCCGCGGGGCGACTTCGTGACCTACCTGTCCACCCGGGTCTCGGTGCGCAAGACGGGCCGCTATCGCAAGCTCGCCAGCGTGGCGGGCGTTCCCCGACAATTGGGGCGCGGCATCGCCGAAGCCATGTCGCTCGAAGCCGCCAAGAAGGGCCACACGCTCGAGCAGGCGTACCTCGAGGAGGGTCACGGAAAGCACGAGGTCAACACCGAGGGTGAGCTGGGGGCGATCCAAGGCTGGGCCGAGGCCCAGAAGCGTGCCGCCACGCGGGGCGACTATGCCAGGCGGCACCCGCAGTGGGGGATGACCATCGACCTCGCCCGCTGTACCGGGTGCTCCGCCTGCGTGACCGCCTGCTACGCGGAGAACAACATCCCGACCGTGGGCGAGTCGGAGATTCTCCGCGGCCGGGAGCTGACTTGGATGCGGATCGAGCGGTACTGGGAGGAGCCGGAGACCACCGGCGGCGCGCCCGCGGCCCGGTTCATCCCGATGCTCTGCCAGCACTGCGGCAATGCGCCGTGTGAGCCGGTGTGCCCGGTGTACGCCGCTTACCACACCGCCGACGGGCTCAACGGGCAGGTCTATAATCGCTGCGTGGGCACCCGTTACTGCGCCAACAATTGCCCCTACAAGGTGCGCTACTTCAACTGGTACAAGTACAACGAGCAGGCCTGGCCGGAGCCGCTGCATCTCCAGCTCAATCCCGACGTGACGGTCCGGGCCCGGGGCGTGATGGAGAAGTGCACCTTCTGCATCCAGCGCATCCGCGACACCCAGAACCACGCGCGGCTGGAAGACCGGACCATCCGCGACGGCGAGTTCACCACCGCCTGCGCCCAGGCCTGTCCTTCGGACGCCATCGTGTTCGGCGACGTGACCGACGAAAGCGCCCGGGTGTCGCGGCTCAAGCAGGACCCCCGCGGATACCACGTGCTGGAAGACCTCAATGTGCGGCCGGCGATCACGTACCTCGCCAAAGTCCTGCACCAGTCGGAGGCCTGACGATGACCACGGTCGTCCCGCCCCGTCCGCTGGCGCACGACGGGCACCTGATCACCCAGACCCACGCCGACGTCACCCGCGACGTCGTGGGCACGCTGGCTCCGGCCAGCCGGGGCTATGTGCTCCTGCTGCTGGGTGCCGTGTCGCTGTTCCTGGTCGGGCTGCTCACCTTCCTGATCCTGATCAAGGACGGCCTGGGCCACGCGGGATACCAGCCGCCGATTTTCTGGAGCGTCTACATCACGACCTTCGTGTTCTGGGTGGGTATCGGACACGCGGGGACGCTGATCTCGGCGATTCTGTTCCTCTTCCGCTCGCCCTGGCGGACGGCCGTCTACCGGTCCACCGAGGTGATGACGGTCTTCGCGGTCATGACCGCGGGGCTCTTCCCCATCATTCACATCGGACGCCAGTGGATCTTCTACTGGCTGCTGCCTTATCCGAACTCCCGCTTTCTCTGGCCCAATTTCAAGTCGCCGCTGCTGTGGGACGTCTTCGCCATCGGCACCTATCTCACGGTCTCGACCACGTTCCTGGTGTTCGGGCTGATCCCGGACGTCGCCGCGGTGCGGGACAAGGCCGTAGGGTGGCGCAAGAAGATCTACCAGGTCGTCGCGGTAGGCTGGACCGGCACCGACAATCAGTGGCGGCACTATTCCCGGGCCTATCTGTATCTCGCCGCCCTCGCTACCCCGCTGGTGCTCTCGGTCCACTCGGTGGTGTCGTGGGACTTCGCCATGAGCATCGTGCCGGGATGGCACGGCACCATCTTCGCGCCCTATTTCGTGGCCGGGGCCATCTACTCCGGCATCGGCATGGTGCTCACGCTGATCATCCCGCTCCGGCGGGCGCTCCACATCGAGCACATGATCACCCCGGAGTATCACTTCGACAATCTGGCCAAGCTGACCCTGCTGACCGGGTCGATCCTGTTCTATGCGTACGCGATGGAGTACTTCGTAGGCTGGTACAGCGGCAACATCTTCGAGCAGACCACGTTCTACCGGCGGGCGTTCGGCCCCTACTGGTGGGCCGGCTGGACCATGATCATCTGCAACGCTTTCGTGTCCCAGCTGCTCTGGTTCCGGAAGATCCGCACCAACCTGACCTCGCTGTTCGTCATCTCGATCTTCATCAACATCGGGATGTGGTTCGAGCGCTTCGTCATCATCGTGTCCTCGCTCAGCAACGACTACATCCCCTGGGCCTGGGACCAGCTCAATCCGACCTGGGCCGACTGGGGCATCCTGGCCGGCTCGTTCGGCTGGTTCGGCATGTGGTTCATGCTCTTTGCCAAGAACTTCCCCATCGTGGCGATCCAGGAGATCAAGGAGATGATCCCGATGCCTCGCAGACGGGGAGGGCACCACTGATGGCCCTGCTCCGGCGCGGCAAGGCGTCCAGGCACACACCGGGAGTGCTCGGGTCGTTCGTCCACGTGGACGCGGCGGCCGACGCGATCCGGGCGCTGCGCGCCCGGGGCATCCGCAACCTCACGGTCTACAGTGCCGCCCCCAACCACGAGCTGGAAGAGGCGCTGGAGCACGGGGTGAGCCCGGTGCGCCTGCTCACCCTGATCGGCGGCTTGACCGGTTGTGCCGCCGGCTTCGGGATGACCTTGTGGATGTCCCACGACTGGCCGGTCGTACTGGGCGGCAAGCCGATCGGCTCGATCCCGCCCTACGTGGTCATCGCCTTCGAGCTGACCATCCTGCTGGGCTCGCTCGCGACCGTGACCGCGGTTGCGCTCTTCTCGGTCCTGATGGAGAAGCGCGGGGCCCCCTACGATCCCCGGTTCACCGACGATCGGATCGGCATCTTCGTGCCGGCCGCGCAGGACCTGGCGCGCCAGGTGGAGCAGCTGCTCAGGAAGGCAGGGGCGGAGGAGGTGCGGCATGAGGGGAGCTGAGGGGACCACGCGAGGTGGCAGGATGACATTGCTGGGCCTCCTGCTGCTGCTGACCACTGGGTGCGATGTGTGGTACTATCGGATCCCCTCGCCTGACGACCTCTGGCACGTCATTCCCTGGTTCGACCACATGATCACCTCGCGGTATATCCGGCCCTACCAGAGCGCGGCCGTCCCGCGCTACACGCCCGAGGGCACCGTGCCGGTGACCGGGGGCGAGCCCGACTGGTCGGCCGAGTGGATGACTGGCAAGACCGCTGCCGCTGACGCGCTGCGGAATCCGTACGCCCAGGAAGGAAACCCGCCAGCCTCACCCGCGGGCCCGGCGGTTCCGGCATTGCCGGCCGAGGTGAAGGCCGCCGGCGACACTCTCTATCAGAATTTCTGCCTGGTGTGCCACGGCCTTGCGGGCGACGCCAAGGGGCCGGTCTCCAACCGGATCGGCGCCCCCTCGCTGCTCACCGGGCGGGCCCGGGCATACAGCGACGGCTACCTCTACAGCATCATCCGTTACGGGCGAGGCGTGATGCCGCGCTACGGGGACAAGGTCTACCGGCCGGCCGATCGCTGGGCCATCGTCAGCCACATCCGTAACCTCCAGGCCGCCAGCCCGCCACCGCAGGAGCCCGCCGGCGCCACAGCCGGGATCCCGCCCGCGCCCAGCGCCACCGGATCGACCGGCGGGAGGCCTCGATGAGTCCGGGGACGGTTCATCAGCGACTGGTCGAGCGCGCGCTGACCGGGAAGTACGATCTGTTTCTCGGACTGGGCGGGGGACTGGCGGCCCTGGGCCTGTTTCTGTTCGTCTTCGTGGACGACGCCACCCGGGCCTGGCAGCTGTTCCATGTCAACTGGCTCTACTTCACCGGCCTCGCAGGCGGCAGCGTGGCATTCGCGGCGGTGCAGAAGATCACCAACGCCAAGTGGTCGGGACTGGTCATCCGGTTCGCGGAGGCGTCGGTGGCCTTCCTGCCGCTCTCGCTGATCGGTCTGGTGCTGATCTTCACCTTCGGCTACCACGCGATCTATGGGCCGATGGAGGCCGCCGCGCACGGCCTGCAGCATTCGAAGGAGGTCTGGCTCTCCCGGCCGTTCATGTTCGGAAGGCTGCTCGTCGGCTTGACGCTGCTGTACTGGATCGGCTGGCGCCTGATCCGGTCGGACCTGATTCCCGACATGTACGCCACCCGCTCGGTCGCGGGACCCGGTCGCCGCTCACTGTTCGAGCGCTGGACCCGGGGCTACGACGGCAGCGCTCCGACCGCCCGCGCGCTGGAAGATCGGATTCACCGGCTGGCGCCGCTGTACGTGGTGGTTTACGCCATGGTGTTCAGCCTGGTGGCCTTCGACGGCATCATGGCGCTCCAGCCGCACTGGTACAGCAACCTGCTGGGCGGCTTCTACTTCATGGGCTCCTTCCTGGGGGCCCACATGCTGCTCGCGCTGATGTCCATCTACGGGGCGGCTCATCTCGGCATCAGCGACCTGGTCTCGCCCAAGCAGCGACACGACCTGGGCAAGCTGGCCTTCGGCTTCACCGTGTTCTGGACCTATCTGATGTGGGCCCAGTTCCTGGTGATCTGGTACGGTAACCTGCCGGAGGAGACCGGCTTCGTGTTTGCCCGGCTGTGGGGCGACTGGCGGCCGGTGGGGGGCGCGGTGCTCATCGGCATGTTCATCATTCCCTTCTTCGGCCTGCTGGGCGTCGCGCCCAAGAAGGTCCGCCTCACCTTCGGGTTCTTCGCTACGGTGAGCCTGCTGGCCCTCTGGCTGGAGCGGTATCTGCTGGTGATGCCCTCGGTCACCGCGCTGCCGGGACCGAGGTTCGAGCAGCCCGAGGCCGGCCCCACGCTGCTCTTCCTGGGGAGCTATCTGCTGGCGTACGCGCTCTTCGCGCGGACCTTCCCGATGGTGTCACCGCGGCTGGCGGAGGTCACCCTCGACCGGGAGCGGGGTCACGCGGTCACCGCGGCCGAGTTCGAGCACGAGGAGAGCCCGCGGGACTACGTGCCGCCGGAGCTGATCGAGCGGAGGGAGAGGCCCCGAGGGTGAAAAAGATGTCACCCTGAACGAAGTGAAGGGGGCATACCTTGAGGCATGCCCCCTTCGCGTTGCTGAGGGTGACAGCGCGCGTTTACGCGTGAGTCACTTACTCCGCATCTCCGCGTTGATCCGCCGGATCATCGCCCGCAGGCTGTCCGACGGCAGCGCCCCGGTGATGGCGATCATCCGGTCACCCCGCTGCATCGCCATGGTCTGATCGGGGGTAGGCGTCGCATCGGAGATGGTCACCGACAACTTGCCATCCGACGACGTTGCGGTCCGCCGGGAAAGCAGCTGGGAGACGTCGGCCGCGGGGCCTTCGATCGTCTGGATGAGCTGACCCGAGGCGAGCTGCTGGGCCACGACCATGAGCGGGCGCGTGCCCTGGTCGTTGGCCTGGACCTCGACGGCGAGCACCGGCAGACCGTCGATGTGCGGTACGTCCTCTCCCGCCTCGCTCTGCGCGCCGTCCCACGACATCGTGCGCCACATGCCCCCGAACTGTCTGGCCGCGCCGGGCGCCGGGAACCGGAGGGCAGTCAGCTCGATCGCCGGCGCGGGGTCGAGCACGGCGAGCTTCGCGGCGCGAATCGAGTCTTCACGGGCCTTGCGGGCAGCGAGGCCTGCGGGCTCCGGCTCCGAGCGAGCTTCCGACCGCACCTGGATCGAAGCCGTCCGGGTCGGTCGGCGTGAGGCGGGCCCGGACGCGACCGCCTTGGGCTCGGCCACCAAAGACTCCGCCGGTTGCGTCGCCGGAGTGACGGTGGCCGCCCGTGGAGTGCGGCTCGCAACCGTGGGCTGGGCTCCGGGACGGACGATCGTGCTCGCGATCCAGCCAAGCCCCAGTGCGCCGACGAGGCTGGCGGCCCAGGCGCCGGACCGAAGCCGCCGGCGGCGCGAGCTGACGCGCTGGGCCGCCAGGGCGCGAAGGCCGTCGAGCGGCGGCGGCAAGCGTCGGGGCGGTGCCAGCCTGGCCAGGAGCGCTGTGGTCCGGTCCCGCAGCGCCGCGATACCGTCGCGATTTCCCCGGCACGACGAGCATGCGGCCAGATGGCTCTCGATCTCGACGCACTGGGATCGACTCAGCCCCTGGTCCAGGTAGGCGTGCAGTTCGTCTTCAGGAATGTGCCGCATTGTCTCTCGTCCGGTGCTGCTGCCGGTCATGCGCATCGACCAGCCGTCGCCGGGCCCGGGCCAGCGTCGTGCCCACCGCGCCGACCGCCAGGCCGGTCTGGGCAGCGATCTCGGGATAGCTCAGTCCCGCATCCCACAGCAGCAGGATCTCCCGGTCTCTTGGCGTCAACATGTTCAGCGCCTCCTGGACCGATGCCAGCTGCTCGTCGTGCTCGACGGTGTCGTCCGCCGCCGGGGTGATGGTGGGCTGTGCGACCGGATCGCCCTTCAGCAAGGTGAGGTGGCGCTTGCGCCGCACTGCCGCGCGCGCTTCATCGCGCGCGAGATTGGCGGCCACCGCGAAGACCCAGGCCCGCGGCTTGTCCGGTCGATGGGCCAGCGCGCGAACGAAGACCTCCTGCGCCAGATCTTCCGCGCGCTCGGCGTCCCACACCTTTCGGTAGAGGAACCGCACGACCGCGGTATAGGTGCTCAGGTAGAGCTTCTCGAGTTCGTCGCTCACGCTGCCTCGAGGGGAAGTCGAGTCGCCCAAGAGGACGGGCAACTCACGTCGGCTTGCACAGTTGGGGCCATCATTCACCCGCCGGACGTCGCCGTTTGCGACGAGGCCCGAACACGCACCCCGGATGGAGCCCCCGGTTCTTCGGTGGCCATTCGGTACAGAGGTCGGGCTTGGCGGGCCTGCCGTCCGGCCGCAGGCGTCCGTGGAGGGAGCAGGCCACCCCGTCGTTCTCCAGAAATCCGCAGGCCGAAATCATCTCCACTTCGAGGGAGAAGTCGCCGGCCCGCTCCACTTTACAGAGATACGGCGGCTTGCGGGAGCGCACCAGAGACTCCAGCCGATGTTCCCCCTTGGTGCACATGATCTCGACCTGGAGATCCCTGCAGCAGGCTGCACCCCGCCGGTTGTCCGCGGTACGGCAAGGCGCCTGCGCGCACGGATTGGGCGTCTCGAGAATCGGAAGCGTGTGCGCGGGTGCGGCCGCGGCTGCCAGCGACCGGGTAACCATCCGTGTGCCGTCCACCACTCGGAACCGTCCGCCGCCCAGCTGGCGCAGCTGCTCGCTGCGGCGCGGCGGGCGGGGCGCGACTCCGCGATACCCGTACAGCCCACATTCCGCGCCGGCGCTACCGCGTCGCAGGTGGCGACACGGCACGTGAAGAATCGCGTCCACGTAAAGATCGCCGTTGCCCGACCACAGCTCACCGAACGTGATCTGCTCGGTGTGGCCCAGCAGCCACGTCGCCTCGTGATCCAGGGAGGCCTCCCCATCCTCCAGCGACCCCACCCGGAGCGTGACCCGCAGCGCGCGACATTGGGATCCCAACTTGTGACAGGGGGGAGCGGTGGTCGTCATCTTGCGCTCAAAGGTAATGGCTGCACCGCCCACTTCCGTTCGCGACTCTGAACTATATCTTTGTGAACGCGTTCACAAAGTCGAGCTCGAGCAGTGCTCGGACCATTCATAGACTCGGAGGCAGATCGGCATGCGCGTGACTTCAATGCTGGCAGGGTTGGCTTTGGTTCTGGCAGCCTGCGGCGGCGAGAAGAAGACGGAAGAACAGCAGACGACGGCGACTCCCGATCAGGCGGCTCCCGCCCCGGCCGGCGGTGAGGCTGCGCCCGCCGGTGGCGGGACGACGCACGACGTCAACATGGTCCTGGAGGGCAGCACCTACAAGTACGTTCCCGATCAGCTGACCATCAAGTCGGGTGACGTGGTCCGGTTTCACAACGTGAGCGGCGGGCCGCACAACGTCTCGTTCTGGGCCGACAGTGTTCCCGGCGGCGCGGCTGATGCGCTCAAGGCCGGCATGCCCGACCAGATGGCCCCGCTGGAGGGCTCCCTGCTCACCGAGCCGAACGCGGTGTACTCGGTGAACTTCGCCAAGGCTCCGGCCGGGGAGTACAAGTACTATTGCCTGCCGCATCTTGCCCTCGGCATGAGAGGCAAGTTGACGGTGCAGTAAGCCGGGAAGCGTGAAGAGTGAAGCTCGGGTTGCCAGGCTGAACGATGCTCGCCGTCATCCCTCTTTACTCTTCACGCTTTACGCTTCACGGTTTGGTACGTCCAACCGATTGACCACCGCCGTCACCCCCGCTCCCACCAAAAGTCCGGCCACCGCATCCACCCCGTAGTGCATCTGGCAATACACCACCGCCACGGTGAGCGACACGGTGGGAACCGCAAGCGCCATCGCCAGCTGCTTCGAGCCTCGGCTCGCGGCGAGGGTGGCTGCGACCGCCGCCGCCACATGGGAGCTGGGGAAGGCCGCGCCGTAGGAGCTGCCGCTGGAGAGGGTGCCGTAGACCATGCGAGCGAAGATGTTGTCGGTGAACCAGGCCTCGGGGCGGGCAAAGACGTAGTAGGGGCCGGCCACGGGGAAGAAGATGAAGACGAGGTAACAGAGCACGAAGGTCGTCATCACCACCAGCACGAAATGCTGGAGTGCGGCCAGGTCCCGCCGCCACACGAAGTAGAACGCCGGGGCGACCACGATGAGGTAGTACGACAGATAGGCGGCGTGGAGCAGGGCGGACAAGAACTGGCTGGGCATGGCACGCCACCACTCCGTACTGAGCTGCGCGCCGAAGATCGCCAGCTCCCACTGCTGGACCACGCCGTCATGGACCGGGACGGCACCGGGGCCGTTCAGGACGTCCAACTCGCCGTAGAGGCCAGCCAGCAGCAGCAGGGGATAGAGCTCGCGGATGGTGCGTCCGACCGGCCCCAGTCCGGGACGGGTCACCAGATAGAGGAGGAGGGCGAACAACAGGTGCGCCGGGAGGAGCCACCAGCATCCCGGCTGGCCCGGCGCTCGGGTCACCGCAACCAGCGAGACTACGACCAGGTAGCCGGCGAGCAGCCAATCCACCGCGCGAAGCGGTACCCCGCGCACCCGGGCGGCGCGCTGCACGATCGCGCGGACCGCTACAGCCATCCGGCGCTCCGATACCAGCGGTAGGTGTCGGCGAGACCCTGGCTCAGGTCAAATGACGGCTGCCAGCCGGAGTCGCGGGTGAGCGGTGTTGGATCGCCGATCCAGGCCTTCTGGAAGAACTCATTGGCTTTGTCTCTGGTGAGGATGGTCACCTGCCCCGTGATCCTGGCCGAGAACTCGGTGAACCCCAATAGTCCTCGACCGATAGGC
Organism: Gemmatimonadales bacterium; assembly: GCA_036556625.1. Classification (GTDB taxonomy): domain Bacteria; phylum Gemmatimonadota; class Gemmatimonadetes; order Gemmatimonadales; family GWC2-71-9; genus CAVVWJ01. The sequence goes on along the minus strand of DATBJC010000080.1, from coordinate 3,538 downwards.
CCCGGGACCGGGACCACCAGGAGCCGGCGTCCCATGGCGGTTCCGACTGCTCGCACGAAGGCGGCGCTGGTCGTGACCGCAGGATGGCAGGGATAGTAGACCTTGCCGATGGTCGCTTCCGCGGTTCCCACCGCGGCCAAAGCGCTCGCGAGGTCGGCACCGTGAACCACCGAGAGCTGCTGGCTGCCGTCGCCGAATACCGGGGCGACGCCCAGGCGGGCCATCCGGAATACCTTCAACACCTCGCGGTCGCGCGGACCGTACACCGTCGGCGGTCGCATGATGACCCAGGGCACGGGGCCGGCGGTGACCGCCGCCTCGGCCGCGAGCTTGCTCCGGCCATAGGCGGTGACCGGGCGTGCGGGCTCGGTCCCGGTGAGCGGCCTGCCGGGCTCTGCCGGACCGCCGGCCGCCATGGAAGACACCAGCACGAAGCGCGATACCCGGGCTCCGGCCGCCGCCGCCAGGACCCGCGCGGTCCCGTCGCGGTTGCCGCGCATGAACTCGCTCTCACTTCTCGCGGCCACCAGCCCCGCGACGTGGAACACGACAGCGTGGCCCGCGACGGCTCGCGCCAGCGAGGTGGGATCTTCCAGGTCACCCGCCAGGACCCGCACCCCTAAGTTGGCCAGCCGCTCGGCCTTCTTCGGCGAGCGCACCAACGCCGTCACCTCGTCACCCCGGCGCCGCAGCGCCTCCGCCAGATGGCCGCCGACGAACCCCGTCGCGCCGGTCACCAGCGCCTTCATATGGGACGATCGTAGAGCCGGTAGGTCTTGTAGACCCGGAAGGTCATCCTCTCGAGCCCGGCGTTCATGGCCACGTTCTCCTCCAGGATCCAGCCGGCCTCGCCCCAGGTGAATCCCAGCTTCTCCGCACGGGTCCAGATCCAATGGTAGAGCATCGCGTCCACCGCCTTGCCACGATACTCGGGGACGACGCCGAGCAGCAGGATACGGGTGCGCCGGATCTTCCGCATCTTGAGGGCCCACAACAGCCGGGGAAGCACCGGAAGCAGCCTACCCCTGCGGTTCTTGCGCAGAATCTCGTTGAGGTCCGGCAGGGCGATTCCGAAGCCGACCACCTTACCGTCCTTCTCGGCGATGGGGACAAAATCGGGAATGACCACCGGACGGAACTGCTCCGCGAGATGATCGATCTCCCGCTCCGTCATGGGCACGAAGCCCCAGTTTTTTTCCCAGGCCTGGTTGTAGATCTCCTTGATGGTCTCGACTTCCTGCTCGAAGCGCGAGAGATCCAGGGGCCGAATCGTGACGCCGAGGCGCTGGCGGATGAGCTCGGTGCCTCGGGCGAGACGCTCGGGCACCGGGTAGTAGATGCTCGGGTGGCCACCCTGGTACACCAGGAGGTTCCTGGCCTTGATGAACCCGGCCCGTTCCACCAGGTCCACGTAGTAGGGCGGGTTGTGCGGCATCATGAGCGCCGGAGGAAACTGGAATCCGTCGACCAGCAGGCCGCATTCGTCGTTCACCGAGAACGAGGTGGGACCCCGCAGTACGTCGTGGCCCTTAGCCCGGCACCACTCGGCGGCGGCATCGAAGAGGGCGTTGGCGACCGACTGGTCGTTGATGCACTCGAAGAAGCCGAAGAAGCCGACCCGGTCACCGTGGGTCTCGTTGTGCAGGCGATTGCTGATGGCCGCGATGCGGCCCACCACGACGCCGTCCCGCTCAGCCAGGAAATACTCGGCCTCGGCGTGCTCGAAGAAAGGGTTCTTGGATCGGGAGAGCAGCGCCGCCACATCCCGACGCAACGGCGGGACCCAGATCGGGTCCCGCGCGTGGAGTCTATAAGGCAGGTCGATGAAGCGCTTGAGGTCCGGTCGGTCCCGCGCCGCGCGGACGCGCAGCGGTGGGGTCAGATGACCCCCAGGTCCCGGCCGATGCGGGCGAACTGCTCCAAAGCGAAGTCGACCTGCTCGAACGTGTGGGTCGCCATCAGGCTGGTGCGCAGCCGGCACTGGGAGGCAGGCACGGCCGGCGGGGCCACCGGGTTGGTGAACACGCCGGCGTCGAACAGCCGGCGCCACATGAGGAAGGTCTTCTCCAGCGGCCCGATCAGCACCGGCACGATCGGCGTCTGGGTGGGTCCGATATCGAAGCCGAGGCTGCGGAAGCCATTCTGGAGCCGCCGAGTGTTGGCCCACAGACGGTCGCGGCGCTGCGGCTCGCTTTGCAGCACCTGGAGGGCCGCGAGCACGCCGGCGGTATTGGCCGGCGGGAGCGAAGCCGTGAAGATGAGCGGGCGGCTGTGGTGCTTCAGGTAGTGAATGACGTTCTCCGACGCAGCCACGAACCCGCCGATGGATGCCAGCGACTTCGAGAAGGTGCCGGCGATGATGTCCACCTCGTCGGTCATGCCGAAGTGGGCCGCGGTGCCGTCGCCATTGGGCCCCAGCACGCCGAGGGCGTGCGCGTCGTCCAGCGCGAGGGCCGCCCCGTACCTCCGGGCCACCCGGACCAGCCCGGGCACGTCGGCGACGTTCCCTTCCATGGAGTAGACGCCGTCCACCACGATCATCGAGCCGCGGCCGAAGCCGTTCCGCTCCATGCGCCGCTCGAGATTGGCCAGGTCGCCGTGGTTGAAGCGCTCGGTGTTCGCGTAGGAGAGCTTGGCGCCATCCACGATCGAGGCGTGGTCCAGCTTGTCCAGGTAGACCGTCTCGCCCCTACTGACCAGGCCGGAGATTAGGCCGAGATTGGCCGAATATCCCGTGGAGAAGACGAGGCACGCCTCCTTGCCCAGGAATTCCGCGAGCGCACCCTCGAGGCGCTCGTGCAGATCGAGGGTTCCGTTGAGGAACCGGCTGCCGGTGCAGCCCGAGCCGTAGCGGTGCAGAGCGCGGGACGCCGCCTCGAGCACCTTCGGGTGATGGGTGAGGCCCAGATAGTTGTTGGACCCCAGCATGATGCGTTTGTGGCCGTCGATGACGACGACGGTGTCTTCCGACTCCGAGATCGGATTGAAATAGGGATAGAGACCAACCGCCTGGAGCTCACGGGCCTTGGTGAACTGGCGGCACTTTTCGAAGAGCGCGACTTGTTGAAGCTCTTGGGTATCCACGGTTCCTCGGAGCAGAGAGGAGGTGATGATTGCCCCCGGATCGCTAAGTGGCTGAAGGGTTTGAAACTAGTAATCCGGCACTGGTGACACAAGTTGCATGCCCGGTGGGCGGACCAGGATGGCGCATCTGTCTCCCCGTCGCAAGCCGCGCGCCGCCGTGGCGCAAGCCGCGCCCGGACCTGTCGTTACGAGCGGAAAGAGTTGCCGAGGTGCAACTTGAGTCCCGGCCGGCATTCGTTACAACGCCGGCTCCGACCACCCCCAGTGTCCTCGATCGGCTGCATTCAATTTGTCGACGGTGGACAATAGACACGCTTGCTTGACTTGGCTTAAGCAGGATCCGACCTTTCCATCTCATGGGACCTGTAGAACCACCCTCTCGCCGCCTCTTTCTGCGGAGCGCGCTGCTGACCGCCGCAGGGATGGTCGGCTCGGGGTCGCTGCTCCAGGGCGA
>DATBJC010000079.1:0-6980 GCA_036556625.1 Gemmatimonadales bacterium | reverse complement strand
GTCCCAGTCCCCGGCGAAACCGGCAAAGAACCTCAGAGCGGCCGAGCCGGTGTTGCGAAACAGGAAGCGGAAGAGCACGTAGTCGTTTCCGGACGAGCCGTCAACCGAACGCTGGCGAACTCGGAGACCGGCTCGCTCGGCTGAGGTCGCGTCCGAGTAGCGCCAGGTCACCTCCTTGCGCCCGCCGGGGCCCTGAGGAGTGAACTCCACGACGCCGTCGAGCCCCAGATCATGGCAGGTGGGGCCGCACGCCATCATGGTCGAAGCGTCGAATCCGGTAAGCACGTGGTCTGGAGCGATTCCGACGATCAGGCCGCCATTGAACATCTGAGAGAAAATGACGTCGGCCTGGAGTGGCTGTGAGCCGGCGGGCACGGGGAACTGAACTCCCAACCCGATACCATACTGATCGGACAGCGGGGAGTCGAAGAACCCTCCGATGTCTCCCGGCATGGGGGTCACGACCAGGCGAGTGAAGGTATGGGAGAATCGGGCCGCCGCCGCGGTTTCCAGGTTGCAGTTGAGGCTTGAGCGGCCCGCGGGGAACAGAAAGCCCCCATTGGGGGGACCGACGAGCTGCCGCGTGCCCAGGATAAAGTCGCAGTTCGAAAACGCGAGGTAGCGCTCACCATTCTGAAGGATCATCGGTGAGCGCCCGAAGAACTCGGTCCAGCGACCATCGGGGCCGCTTCCCCCGCCAGCCGCGCCGAAAGCGCCCGCGAACTCCTCATAAACTACGTCGAGGTTCACACCCTCGAAGGGTCTGCCATCGAGCCGCGCCCGGCCACCCAGGGGGCTGCCCGTCTCGACCCGCAGGTTATGGGTGACATCGCCGGCCACCATGAACTGATCCAGATGGCGAAACGGCAGGTCATCCAGGTTCTGCTCGGTCGGCAGCTCGACCCGTAGATGGGCGCGGCCCGCCTCGGCCGACAAGGAGAAGGAGTTGTCGGGGCAGGTGATGTCCTGCTCGTCGAGGAATGGGATATCGGACGTCAAATCCGGGTTGAGCAGGCGGACCAGCATGGTGCCTGCCTCGATGGTCCTGCAGATGTTCCTCCCGTCGGGGCCCAGAACTCGGCCTCCAAGGGCGAGACTGGCCGTCTGGACGGTGGGCTCGAGCACGGTGGGCTCGTCCTTCGCACACCCGACCCAGGTGGCGACGAGGAGCAGCCAACAGGCGAGTCGCAGGGAATGAACCAGCGTCGAAGACATGGCTTCCTCCGGGCCACGAGGGTGACGCTCCTGGAGCGTTCGGCGGCTCGGCGGTCGTGGGGTCCTTCGTGGCGTCAGGTGGGGGGAACCGTGCGGCGTCGCGGAGGTCGGCGAGGACCCGTGGCTTTGCGGCCCCGGCTTTCACCGGGTGTGCCTTTGTCGTGGGATTGGCAACTCTGACTTACAGAATCGTACGACGGCTGTCAAGCGAGCAGCGTGGCTGGTCGGTACGGGTTTTCGACCCGGACGCGGCCGTCGATTGGCAGGAGCCTCGCGCCGTGCTGCCTGGCCTGCGAGAAGACATCATCCCGCAACTGGTCCAGACGCTGAATCGGTGATCACGGCACGACTCAGCCCATGATCAGCTGCTGCCGTTCGCGAAGTCTGCATCGGCGCGGCCACCGCCGGCCGCGCCGCGCGTCTCTCTTCGTCCTTATCCTATGACCCTGCGACCGCCGCTGGCCTCAGCCGGTCGATCCCGGTGCCGTCGCCCAACTGGCCGTTGCTGTTGTCGCCCCAGCACCAGGCCTGTCCGTCCTGGGCCACGCCACAGGTGAAGGCGCCGCCGGCGCTGATGGCGACGAAGGCGAGATTCCCCGACACCCGGGCGGGCGTGAACTGGTCGGTGCTGGATCCGTTGCCGAGAGCGCCATTGCCGCCGAGACCCCAGCAGAAGCCCCGCTCTGTCCGGCTCACCCCGCAGCTGTGGGCCACGCCCGTCGTGACGTTGTCCCATCTCCGGTCTCCCAGGACCTTGACCGGCGTCAGGCGCCGTCCGCTGCCGTTCCCGTCACCCACGCCGACCCCGGCTCCCCAGCAGAATGCCCGCCCGTCCACCAGCACCGAGCAGGTGTGGGCGCTGCCGGACTCGATCTGCGCGATGGAAAACCCCTCGGCGGACCGCACCGGCGTGAGGCTCGCGGTGCGCGTGCCGTTGCCGAGCTGGCCCGAGTTGTTGAGGCCCCAGCACCAGGCCTGGTCGGCCGTGGTGATGCCGCAGACGTGGGTCCCTCCCACGCTGAGCTGGGCCCAGGACAGGTTGCCGCTCACCTGGACCGGCGTCCGCCTGATGCCGTTGATTCCGTTCCCCAGGCGTCCCGCTCCCCAGCAGAAGGCGGCGCGGGACGTGGCAATGGCGCAGGCCATGCTGAACCCGGCCCGGACCTGCCGGTAGGTGCGGTTGCCGGCCACCTGGACCGGGGTGGAGCTGAACTGGGCGCTGCTTCCATTGCCGAGCTGGCCGGCATCGTTCCGTCCCCAGCAGAAGACCCGATCCCCCGTGGTGACGCCGCAGGTGAACTGCTGCCCGGCCGTCACGTGCCGGAACGTCAGCCCGCCCGAGACGGCGACCGGACGCCAGCTGCATGGCTGTGAGGAGCAGGGGTCGGGGGAGTCCCCGACCGGAATGCCGAGCTCGCCGAACTGGTTGGCGCCCCAGCACCAGGCCGCGCCGTCGGTGGCGACGCCGCAGGCGTGTTCCACGCCGGCGCTGACCTGGGTGAACTGGAGCGCCGCAGCCACGGCCGCGGGAGCCGTGTCCGGCGATGTGATGGATGGACCGTCGTCGCGGCAACCCAGCACCAGCGCGGCGAGAGCGGGAACGAGGGCGAGGGCGAGCGGGCGCATGGGTGACCTCAGGGGAGACGGGTACTCGAGCCGGTAGAACCGGGCAGCACCGTGGCGCACTGGCGTCAAGCGAAATCCAAGAGCGCTCTCCGCCTCAGGAACTTATCCCTCGACCCCCTGCTCGCCGATGTAGGGGTGCTGGAGCTGGCGGCGAGATAGATCTCGCGGCGGAACCGCTCGACGCTCAGCAGTACCTTGACCACGACCTTGCGCTGGAGCGACGTCTCCAGGGCCACGAAGACGCGGGACATCCCCCCGCCCGCCGAGCTCGCGCTCGATGCGGTAGGCCTCGCCCAGCGATCGCTGGAGCTGCTCCTGCAAGTCGAGGCTCACGACAGGCAATGTAACGCTCCGGCGTGGGATGGTGCGCCCGGGCGCAGTTCTCCTTCCACGGTTTTCGTCAGAGGGCCGCAATACCGGCCATGCCGGCAAGCCCAATGACCAGGCTCCGCATTCCCCGCCACGGGTCCGCAAAGTCGCGACCATCCTCGCATCCCGCCCGGGGATCCAGACCACGGGCCGGAACAGGTTGTCGGGTTGCCGGCAGGGCTCGCCTGCTGGCGGAACGCCCGAGCTATTACCACATTCCGGAGAGTCGTAGTCCGCACTCATCAATGACCGCACCACACCAGCTCGCCGAATCTTTGAAGGACCGCTACCTGCTCGAGCGCGAGCTGGGCCGCGGGGGCATGGCCACCGTGTACCTGGCGCACGATCTCCGGCACGGCCGGTTGGTCGCGCTCAAGGTGCTGCGCCCGGAGCTCGCCGCCACGATCGGCCCCACCCGGTTCCTGCAGGAGATCCGGGTCACGGCGCGCCTGCAGCACCCGCACATCCTGCCGATCCTCGACTCCGGCGAGTCGGCCGGGCAGCTCTGGTACACCATGCCCCGCGTGGAGGGCGAGTCGCTGCGGGAGCGGCTCCGGCGCGAGACGCCGCTGCCTCTCGAGGCGGCCCTTCGAATCGGGCGTGAGACGGCGGAGGCGCTCGACTACGCCCATCGGCACGGGGTGATCCACCGGGACATCAAGCCGGAGAATATCCTGCTCTCGGACGGGCAGGCGCTGGTGGCGGACTTCGGCCTAGCGCGGGCGCTGGAAGGAGGCTCGGAGGAGCGGCTCACCGGGACCGGTCTGGCCCTGGGCACCCCGGCCTACATGTCACCCGAGCAGGCGACCGGGAGCCAGGTCGATGGTCGGACCGATGTCTACGCGCTCGGGTGCGTGGTGTACGAGACGCTGGCGGGCGAGCCGCCCTTCACCGGGCCCACGCCGCAGGCGGTCATCGCGAGGCGATTTCTGGGGCCCGCACCGTCGCTGCACCAGCTCCGTCCCGACATGCCGGCCTGGCTGGACGCGGCGGTCGCGAAGGCGATGGCCCAGGTGCCGGCCGACCGCTTCGCCACCGCAGCCGAGTTCGCCCGTGCGCTCGGTGCGGCGGTGCCTGGCGTGGAGACCACCGGTCGGGTCGGTGGGCGGCGAGCTCGGCTACCGCGGGCACTGCGCTCGCTCACCCGGCGCCGGGCGCTCTTGGGTGCGGCACTGATTTTCGCCGGCGTGGGCATGCTTGCCGCCGGCTACCTGGCCCTCAGGACCTCCGGTATCGGCCGGGAGGGCACGCTGCTGGCGGCCGGAGCGCTCGAGGAGCGAGGGCGGGTGCTGTTGGCCGACTTTCAGAACCGCACGCCCGACTCGCTGCTGAGCAGTGTGGTCACCGAGGCGTTCCGCGTCGATCTCGCGCAGTCGTCAGTGGTCACTCTGGTGCCTGCGGCGCGAGTGACAGAAGTGCTCGGCCGCATGCAGCGGTCGCCGGCGGCACGGCTCGATCCGGCAGTCGCCCGCGAGGTGGCCGTGCGGGAAGGCATCACGGGCGTGGTTACCGGCGAGATCGGCAAGGCCGGCCCGCAATATCTGCTCTCGGCCCAGCTCATCTCGGCGGCAGGCGGCGAGGTGCTCGCCGCCCTCCGCGAGACCGCGCCGGACTCGACCGCGCTGATCGTCGCGGTGGATCGCCTCTCCAACAGACTGCGGGCCAGGATCGGCGAATCGCTGAGATCGATCGGCCGCGAGCAGCCGCTCGAGCGGGTCACAACCGGCTCGCTGGCGGCGCTCAGGAAGTACACCCGGGCGGTGCGGGCGGGGGACCACGAGGGGGATCAACCCAAGGCGATCGCCCTGCTCGAGGAGGCCGTTGAGCTCGATACCGGATTCGCGATGGCCTACCGGGCCCTCGGCATGTACGCCATGAACGTCGGCCAGATGGACCGCGTCATGCGGGCATACTCGGCCGCGATTGCCCGGAGCGACCGGCTGACCGAGCGCGAGCGGCAGGCTACCCTCGGCGACTACCACGCGATTGTGACGCGCGAGCTGCCCAAGGCTGCCGCCGCCTACGAGGCGCTCCTGGAGGATCATCCCTACGAGCGCGAAGCGCTCAACAATCTGGCTCTGGTGTACTGGGGCCTGGCTCAGCGTCAAAGAGCCGAATCCCTGTTCATGCGTGCCGTCGCCGCAGATTCGTCGTACCAGCAAGCCCATAACAACCTCATCCTGCTCCAGGTGGAGCTCAGGCGGTGGGCCGGGGCGGAGTCGTCGTACGGCCGGGCGATCCGCCAGCTTCCCGGCGTGCCCGATATACGCTTCGCGGGCGTCGTACTCGCGGAACGGCGCGGCGACTACACCACCGCGGAGACCCGCGCCCGCGCGTTGAAGCAGCAGTTCGACGACCACCCTTACTGGCGGGCCAACGCCGAGCGGCAGCTCGGTGGCTACGCCGCTTTGCGGGGAAGGCTGAGGGATGCGGAGCGATACCTGCGAGGAGCCATGGCGTCACGCGCCGAGGCGTCCCGGCCCGACGACTATCTCCACGAGGCAATCCTCCTGGGAGCGGTGTTCGCGGCCGTGGGCGGTGAGCCCGAGCGCGGCGTGCGGGAAGTGACCCGCGCGCTCGCCCGGGTTCCGCTCGACTCGCTCAAAACGATGGATCGGCCATACCTGGGGCTCTCCTACGTTCATGTGCTGGCGGGGAAGGCAGGTCGAGTGCGGGCGATCGTGACCGAGTACGAGCGCGCGGTCGACCCCTCACATCGCAACCGGGCGAAGCCTTCCCTGGACCTGGCCTGGGGGCGCGTGGCGATGGCCGAGCGGCGCTGGCGGGACGCCGTCGCCAGAATGCGGGAGGCGACGGCGGGCGCTGGAAGTCATACGGCGTTCGGACTGCCGGAGCTGGGACGTGCCTACGACCTGGCGGCGCAACCCGACTCGGCGATCGCGCTGTACGAGCGCTACCTCGCCAATCCCGGCTTCAATTCGGTGACCGACGGGGTCGGTGTGCGGTCGTCAAGCGACGCCACCGAACTGGCCGGCATCTACCGGCGCCTGGGGGTGCTCTACGAGGAACGAGGCGATCGAGAGAGATCGGCCCACTACTACTCGCGCTTCATCGAGCTCTGGAAGGACTGTGACCCCGAGCTCCAGCCGCGGGTAGCCGAGGCGCGTCGCCGTCTCGCAGCACTGGGAGGCGCGCCGACGACGTAAGCTTGCTGCCGATCGTTTAGTTTCCTTCCCATGCCGTCCCAGATCCTCATCACCATGGACGATCTCGAGACCGCGGTGCCGCTCAACGCCGCGCTGGAGTCGTCCGGGTTCTCCACCGCGATGTTCTCCTCCATGGACGACGCCCGCGGCGCGGTGCGCCGGGAGAATCCCGACCTGGTGGTCCTGACCGGCGCGGTGCACGAGCCCCACGCGGTGCAGCTCGCGGCGCTGGCGCGGGACGCGGAGATCTCCACCCTCGCCCTGCTCGAGCCCACCGACTCCGAGCGCGCGGAGCGGGTCGGCCGCCTCGGCGTCACCGAGACCATGATGAAGCCGGCGCGCTCGGACGAGATCGTCGAGACCGCCCGCCGGCTGATCGAGCGCCGCCGCCTCCAGGAGCGCACCGGCATCATCGGCGAGAGCGCGGCGATCCAGGAGGTGCTGGTCAAGATCGAGCAGATGGCGCCGGTCTCCAGCACCGTGCTGGTCCAGGGCGAGAGCGGCACCGGCAAGGAGCTGGTGGCCAAGGCGCTGCACGACCTCTCCCCCCGGCGGGGCAAGCCCTTCATCGCCGTCAACTGCGCCGCGCTGCCGGAGACCCTG
>DATBJC010000078.1:0-39783 GCA_036556625.1 Gemmatimonadales bacterium | reverse complement strand
AGGGCCTTCGGTGCCGTTTCTGGCGAATTTCCCGACGCTGGCCGCCCTGATCGGCCTGGTGCTTCCGGTGCCGGCCCCACGGCCACCTCAGCCGCCGCGGCAACTCGCCCGGGTGCTGGTCGTCGTCAGTCAGGACGGCCCGGCCTACCGCGATGCGCTCGCCAGCTTCCGCCGATCTCTGGAGGCGGACCGGCGGAGTCTCGATCTGAGGGTGGTGCAGCTCAACGGTAATGCCGCGCTGGCGGGACAGCTCATTCCCGCCACCCCTCAGGCGGATCTGGTGCTCACGCTGGGGACCCTGGCGACGCGGGAATCCCTGCGCCGCTACCCCTCGACGCCGCTGGTCGCCGGGATGATCCTCTCGGCGGACGAGCTCGAGGGGTCGCTGAACGCCACCGGGGTTTTCCTCCAGTTTCCCATCCAAACCGAGCTCGAGTGGCTGGCGCGACTGTTCCCCTCGTTGCGCCGCGTCGGGGTGATCTACCACTCGGTGGACAGCAAGAATCGGGTGGCCCGGGCTGAACGGCTCGCTCCCGAGTCGAATCTCACGATCCAGGCATTCCATATCGACGGTCCCCAGGAGCTGCCCGATGCGCTCAAGAGCCTGGCCGATCGGGCCGACGTGCTCTGGGGGGTCACCGATCCCGTGGTGTTCAATCCCGAGACCGCACGCTCGCTGCTGGTGTTCTCCTTCCGGCACCAGATCCCGCTGATCGGACACTCGACGCCCTGGGTCAAGGCGGGCGCCCTCTACGCCCTCGACCGTGATTACGGCGACATCGGCCTTCAGTGCGCCGAGATGGCGGAGAAGATCCTCGACGGCCGCGCTCCCAGCTCGCTGCCTCCGGTGCCGCCCAGGAAGATCCGCTACACGCTCAACCGCAAGACCGCCGAGCAGATGAAGCTGGATCTGCCGGAGAAGGTCTTCCGCGACGCCGCGGAGGTGGTGGAGTGAGGCCGATGATGCCGCTGGGCAACCTCAGCCTCGCCGCCAAGCTGCGGCTGCTCACCACGGGCTCGGTGCTCCTCACCACCCTGCTGGTGCTGGGGGTGGCGACCTATCGCACGGTGAGCGATCGCTTCGACCGCCTGGCCCGGAAGGGTCAGACGCTGGCGCACATGATCGCCCAGAACAGCGAATTCGCGGTGTACACCCAGAACGCCGACGCGCTGCGCCAGATCGCTCACGGGCTGCGGGCCGATTCCGAGGTGGCCTACGTGCGCTTCATCGGCGACAGCGGCAAGGTCATCTTCGCCGAGACGCTGCTGCCCGGGTATCAGCTCCCCACGGGGGGACCCACCGCGCCGGCCTCCGCCGGCGACTCCCGGGTGCTGGCCGACTCTCGGGGATCCCGGGTGGTGGACGTCACCGTGGCGGTGGGCGGAGCCAGCTCGGCAGCCGCCAGCATGCTGTCCGACGACGTGATGGGGCAGACGGCCGCGGCACCCCGGAGCGCGGGCGCGGTCCAGCTCGGTCTCAGCGAGGAACAGACCCGCCGCGAGCTGGCCGACTTCCTTCGCGAGGCCGTCCTCGCGGCCGTGGTCGTGAGCCTGGTCGGCGTGCTGCTGGCCAACCTCCTGGTCCGGCGAATTTCCGCGCCGGTGGACAAGCTGGTGGGAGCGACCCAGGCGATCGCCCGGGGCCAGCTCGAGGTCGAGATCGACGTCGCCGGCGGTGACGAGATCGGGGTGCTCGCCCGCTCCTTCCGCGCCATGCTGGAGCGGCTCCGCGCCTATCGCTCGGAGGTCGAGGAGTACCAGCGCGACCTGGAGCGCAAGGTGGAAGAGCGCACCAGCCAGCTCGAGGCCACCACCCGCGAGGCTCGCGAGCTGGCCCGGCAGGCGGAGGAGGCCAGCAAGGCCAAGTCGCAGTTCCTCGCCAACATGAGCCACGAGATCCGGACGCCGATGAACGGCGTGGTGGGGATGACCCAGCTGCTGCTCCGCACCAGCCTTTCGCCCCAGCAGCAGCGCTACGCCGAGACCGTCAGGGTCTCGGCCGAGTCCCTGCTGAACGTGATCAACGACATTCTCGACTTCTCCAAGGTCGAGGCCGGACGACTGGAGCTGGAGGAGCTCGACTTCGAGCTGCGCGAGGCGGTGGAGAACGTCTGCGACATCCTGGCCCAGCGGGCCCACGACAAGGGACTGGAGCTGGTGACCATCGTCGACGAGCGGGTGCCGGACGGGCTGGTCGGGGATCCCGGACGTCTGCGACAGGTGCTGATGAACCTGGTGGGGAACGCGGTCAAGTTCACCGAGTCCGGCGAGGTGACCGTGCGGGTGGAGCTGGAAGAGGAGACCCCGGAGTCGGTCCTCCTCAAGTTCGAGGTCAAGGATACCGGCATCGGAATCGCGCCCGAGGCGCTCTCCCGGCTGTTCCAGGCGTTCGTCCAGGCGGACGGCTCCACCACCCGGAAGTACGGCGGGACCGGTCTCGGCCTTGCCATCTCGCGCCAGATCGTGGGGCTCATGGGTGGCGACATCGGGGCCCAGAGTACGCCGGGCACCGGCTCGGTCTTCACCTTCCGGGCGCGCTTCGCGCGGCGGAACGGCTCCGTCGGTCGCCGGGTGGCGCGGCGCGCCGAGCTCCTGGGCCGCCGCACCCTGGTGGTGGACGACAACGCGACCAATCGCGAAGTGCTGGCCCGCTCGCTCCAGGCCTGCGGCATGGCGGTGACCTGCGCGGCCGACGGTCCCGCGGCGCTCCGACTGGCACTCGAGGCCGCCGCGCGCGGCGCACCGTACGAGCTGGGCATTCTGGACATGATGATGCCCGGCATGGATGGGCTCCAGCTGACCCGGGCGATTCGCGGATCGCGCGAGCTCCCGCCGATGGGCATCCTGCTGCTCACCTCGGTGGGCGGGCAAGGCGAGCCGGCGGAGGCCCGCCGGGCCGGCGTAGACGCCTACCTCACCAAGCCGATCCGACAGGCGCAGCTCTTCGACTGCCTGGTGGGCATGCTGAGTCGCAACGGTCTGGCCCCGGCGGCGGGAGTCGTGGTGCCGGCCCCTCACGAGCCCCGGTCCTCGGGGGCCCGGGTCCTGGTGGTGGACGACAACGCGGTCAATCGGGCCGTCATCGTGGGGATGCTGGAGCTGTACGACTGCGTCACCGTCGAGGCGGCCAACGGGCGGGAAGCGGTGACCGCGGCGAGCGGACGCGGCTTCGACCTGATCTTCATGGACTGCCAGATGCCGGTGCTCGACGGCTTCGAGGCGACCGGGGAGATCCGGCGACTGGAGCTGGCCGACGGTCGCCGGCGGGTGCCCATCGTCGCGCTCACGGCATCTGCGCTCAAAGGCGAGCGGGAGCGCTGCCTGGCGGCCGGCATGGACGACTATCTCTCCAAGCCGGTCCGGCAGACCGAGCTGGGCGATGCGCTGCGCCGCTGGGCATCGGCGGAGCCGGAGGTCGGTGGAGCCGTCGTCACTTTCAACCTCTCGACCCCGGCCAACGGCGCGGCATCTCCGCGGGCTTCGATCCCCGCTCCGGCGAACGGCCAGAGCGTGGCGCTCAAGGACGTACTGGATACGACGGTGATCGACGCCATCCGCGCCATGCCCAGCCGGCAGTCGGGCAACCCGCTGGCGCGACTGATCGGGATCTACCTGGAGCACACCCCGATCGCGATCAGGAATCTCCGGAGCGCGGTGGACGCCGGGGTCAGCGACGAGGCCCAGCGGATCTCGCACACCATCAAGTCGAGCACCGGCATGCTGGGCGCCTCGACTCTCGCCCGGCTCCTGGGGGACGCCGAAAACGCCAGCCGTGCCGGTAATCACGCCGACCTCGGCCGCCTGATCGTCGAAATCGAGAACGAATACCAGCGAGTCCACCTCGCCCTCAGCGAGCTGCTCCCGGCCGGTCCCAATGTCTGAGACCTTCGAGAGCCGCTCGCCCCTCATCCTCACGGTGGACGACGACGTCACCACCCGGGGATTCCTCCGCACTTCGCTCGAGGGGGCCGGACTCACCGTCATAGAGGCCTCGAGCGGCGAGGAGGCCATCCGGGTCTTCGCTCAGCAGCGACCCGAACTGGTCCTGCTCGACGTGGCCATGCCCGGGCTGGACGGCTTCGCGACCTGTGCCGCGCTCCGGGCGATGCCGGGTGGCGAGCGGGTGCCGATCGTGATGCTCACCGGGAACGACGACTTGCCGGCGATCATGCGCTCGTACGAGGTGGGCGCCACCGACTTCGAGCTCAAGTCGGTGAAATGGATCGTGCTGGGACAGCGGATCCATTACCTGCTCCGCGCCAAGGCCACCCTCGATGCGCTCCGGGCCAGCGAGGCGCGCCTGGCCGCGGCGCAACGCATCGGCAAGATCGGCGACTGGCAATGGGACGCCGGAAACGGCCGCCACCACTGGTCGGAGCAGACCAGCCGGCTGCTGGGCGTGGCCCCGGAGACGCCGGCGACCCACGAGCGGTTCATCGCCTGCGTACATCCGGAGGATCGGCCCGCCGTGCGGGAAGCCTTCGACGAGGGCCTGCGGGCCGCCTCGGGGTTCAGCATCGAGTTCCGGGTGAGCCGGGCGGGCGAGGAGCTGATTCTGCACGCGCAGGGTGAGATCGTCCGCGGCGTGGACGGGCGGCCGGCGGGGTTGGCCGGGACGGTGCAGGACGTCACCGAGCGGCACCGGACCGAGGAGCGCATCCGCCGGCTGGCCTACTTCGACGCGCAGACCGCGCTGCCCAATCGCGTCCTCTTCCAGGAGCGGGTGCAGCAGGCGATCGCGGATGCCCGCCGCTCGCGGAAGCTGGTCGCGCTGTTGTTCATGGATCTGGACCACTTCAAGCAGGTCAACGACACGCTGGGCCACGGGGCCGGGGATCTCCTGCTGGGCGAGGTCGCCACCCGGCTCAACCAGGCGGTGCGCGACACCGACCCGCTCACCCGCGGCACCAGTGAGCCCGAGGAGTCGGTCCTGGCCCGTCACGGCGGCGACGAGTTCATCGTCTGCCTCTCCGGCATCGCCTCCGCGGCCGACGCGGCACGGGTGGCGGGTCGGATTCTGGCCGCGCTCGAGGCACCCATCCGGCTCAACGGTCCCGAGGTGTTCACCACCGCGAGCATCGGCATCAGCCTCTATCCCCAGGACGGCGACGACCCCGAGACCCTGCTCAAGCATGCCGATGCGGCGATGTACCAGGCCAAGGCCTCGGGCCGCAACAACTATCACTTCTACGATCCCTCGATGAGCTTCCGCGCGTTCCAACGGCTGTCCATGGAGACCAGTCTCCGGCGGGCGCTCGACCGCGAGGAGTTCGTGCTCCACTGGCAGCCGATCGTGGACGTCCGGACCGGTGTCACCACCGCCGCCGAAGCCCTCATCCGCTGGTTCCATCCGGAGATGGGGCTGGTGCATCCGGACGAGTTCATCCCCCTCGCCGAAGAGACCGGTCTGGTGGTCCCGATCGGCGAGTGGGTCCTCCAGGAGGCGTGTCGCCGGCAGCGGGCCTGGCTCGCGGGCGGCCACGACCTGCGGGTAGCGCTCAATATCTCGGGGCTGCAGGTCCGCGGCCCGGGTTTGGAGCAGTCGGTCGCGCGGGCCATCGAGGAGTCGGGCGCCGACCCGCGCCGGGTGGAGCTCGAGCTTACCGAGAACGCGTTTCTCCAGAATGCGCAGGAATCGTTCGAGACCCTGTCCCGGCTCCGCAGTCTGGGTCTCCGCATTTCCATCGACGACTTCGGCACCGGGTACTCGTCGCTCAGCTATCTGCGCCGCTTTCCGGTGGACACCCTCAAGGTGGACCGCTCCCTGATCCGCGGGGTGGACCACGACCCGAGCAGCGCCGCCATCACCGCCGCCATCGCCGCGATGGCCCGAGGTCTCCAGGTCGAGGCCCTCGCCGAAGGGGTGGAGAGCGAGGGCCAGCGCGACATGCTCCGCCGCCAGGGCTACCAGCGGATGCAGGGATACCTGTTCGGGAAGCCGGTGCCGGCCGACGAGTTCACCAAGGTGCTGCAGGCGATGCGCGCCCCGGCCACCGTTGCGACCGAGAGCGCCGACTGATGGAAAAGCTCCTGTCGCCCCGGGTCCTGGCCGTCCTGCTGACGGCGGTGCTCAGCCTGCTCGCCGTCATCGGGGACTACTTCCTGAAGCGCGCCAGCGCGGCCGACGCGCCGTTCCGGACCGGCGCGTTCCTCACCGGCTTCGTCATCTATGCCTCGACGGCGTTCGGGACGGTGTACGTGTTCCGCCACCTGAAGCTGGCGACGTCGGGCGGGATCTACGCGGTCTGCTTCGTGGTGATGCTCACGGCGCTCGGCATCGTGGGATTCCGAGAGACGCTGCGGCCGTCGGAGGTGCTGGGGCTCTGCATGGCGGTCGGCGCCCTGGTGCTGCTGACCCGGTTCACCTGAGATCGGGCCTATGACTCACTCGACTATCGAAGTCGGGCCCAGCGCCTTTGGGCGGGGACTCTTCGCGGCCCAGCCGTTCGAGCCGGGGCAACCCATTCTGGTGTTCACCGGCCCGGTGCTGGACCACGCCCAGGTGCTGGCGCTCGGGGACGACCAGGCCTACACGCTCCAGATCGGGCCGGACCAGTACCTCGACACCATGCCCCCGGGCCGCTACACCAATCACTCGTGCGACCCGAACGCCGGCATCGCCAACGACCGGATGCTGATCGCGATCCGGCCGATCGCGACCGGTGAGGAGATCCAGTTCGACTATTCCACCACGATGAGCGAAGACCACTGGACGATGGAATGCCGCTGCGGCGAGCCGTTCTGCCGCCGGGTGATCCTCGACTTCCACCATCTTCCGCCGATCAGCCAGAACCGATACCTCCAGCTGGGCATCGTGCAGCGGTTCATCGTGGACGAGGTACGACGGCGCTCACCCACCGGCCGGGTGACTCGCCGGACCCGCACCCGGCGCGTCAGTTAGCGAAGGTATCGCAGTCGTCGGGTCGGCCACTCTCGAGCCCGCGACGGAACCATTGCTGCCGCTGCTCGGACGAGCCATGGGTGAAGGACTCGGGCACCACCCGCCCGCCTCCCATTCGCTGTAGCCGATCGTCCCCGACCGCCGCCGCGGCGCCCAATCCCTCCTCCACATCCCCCGGCTCGAGCTTGTTCCGCTGAGCAGCGCTGTGCCCCCACACGCCGGCGTAGCAGTCGGCCTGAAGCTCCAGGCGAACCGCTAGCTCGTTCGCCTGGTCCGCCCGCATGGTCCGCGCCCGACGCACCTCGGCCTCGGTGCCGAGCAGGTTCTGCACGTGGTGGCCGATCTCATGGGCCAGGACGTAGGCCTGCGCGAAGTCACCCGGCGCGCCGAAGCGCTGCTGGAGCTCCTGGTAGAAGCCCAGGTCGATGTAGGCCTTTTCGTCTCCCGGGCAGTAGAACGGACCCGTGGCCGCCTCGGCGAAGCCGCAGGCCGATTGCACCGCGTCGCGGAACAGCACCAGTTTGGCCGGGCGATAGGAGGTACCCAGGTGCTGCTGCCAGACGCCCTGGGCATCGTCCAGCACGAACCCGACGAAGGAGGCCAGCTTCTCCTCTTCCGGCGTGGTCTCGGCCGGCGGACCCGTGGCCGTTTCGGTTGCGGGATCCAGGCCGCCCGCGCCGACCAGCGAGAAGAAGTCCCGCTTGAAGACCAGGCTGAGAATCAGCAGGAGGACGAGAGTGCCGAGGCCCATGCCTCCGGCGCCCCGGATGAGGCGCCCACTCCCACCCCGACGGTCCTCGACGTTGGAACTGCGATGCCCTGGGGTCCAGCGCATGTCGGGCTCCTGGTGCGGTGATGGTTTCGCTGCATCATTATACCGGCAGCCCGGTGGCCCCGCGAGACGCGACACCCAGTGTGGCTGGTGACTCTCGTCACGGTCGAGCCCGCGGACCCGGCCTAGGTTGGCCACCTTCCCGTCCACATTTCTGGAGGCCGAGATGCCGAACCCGAAAGAGCCGCTTCCTGACTTCTCCGGCGTGCAGAGCGGCGGATCGTCGACGGCGCCCTCCGGCGCGCCGGCGCAGACCTACACGGTCAAGAAAGGCGACAGTCTCTCCAAGATTGCCAAGCGGGTGTATGGTGATGCCCAGCAATGGCGCAAGATCCACGAGGCCAATCGCGACATCATCGACAATCCCGATCTCATCTATCCCGGCCAGGTGTTGAAGCTGCCCGGAGCTTGAGCCTACACCCCTGTGGAGGAAATCCAAGATGACGCACCTTGCACGGGCGTTTGTCGCCGTCACCCTGGTGGCCGCGATCGCCTGCAAAGGACGTGATGCCGCACCTGCCGGCGCGGGGACCGAGACCGCCTCGACCGATACGGCCGCTGCCACCGCCGCTCCGGTCTCCAAGGAGCTCAAGGTGACCGGCGTGATGATCGGGAAGCGCATTGGGGACAACAAGCTCATTACTGAGCCGACCTTCCAGTTCGCGCCCAAGGATACGATCTACGCGTCCATCAGCACGGAGGGTCAGCCGGAGAGCGCGGAGCTCACGGCCAAGTGGCGCTTCCAGACCGGGCAGACCGTGGACTCCTCGAGCCAGACTATCAAGCCCGGCGGGTCGGAGAACACCGAGTTTCACGTCTCCAATCCCAAGGGATGGCCAGTCGGAACCTACAATGTCACCATCTATGCCAATGGTGATTCGGTGGACTCCAAGAACTTCGCGGTCAAGAAGTAGCGGCCTCGGCGTTATCTTGGCTCGATGGCACGACACTGGATCCTGAAGACCGAGCCTTCCGCATACGGATTCACCGATCTGGTGCGCGACCGGCGCACCCGCTGGGATGGCGTCAGCAATGCCGTCGCCCTCAAGCATCTGCGATCGATGCTCGAGGGCGACGAGGCGTTGATCTATCACACCGGGGACGAGAAATCGCTCATCGGACTGGCCCGGATCGCCAGCGCACCGTACCCCGACCCCACGTCGGAGGACCCCCGCTTGGTGGTGGTGGACATCGAAGCGGGGAAGGCATTGCCGCGACGCGTGGCCCTGGCCGAGATCAAGGCCGATCCGGCGTTCAAGGATCTGGGGCTGGTGAAGATGTCTCGCCTGTCAGTGGTGCCGGTCGAGGATGAGCTGTGGAAGCGGCTGCTGAAGATGGCGGGCGCCTAGGTTTCTTGCGTCGCTAACTCGAAAATCCGATGCCCAGGCGGTCGAGCAGCCGCAGCATGGCGCTCGGCCGTTTTCCTTCATCCACCCGGCGAAGCGCCCGGGTTACGCCCGCTACCGCCCACGACCGCAACGGCTCCGGTGGAAAGGGGAACGGCTTTCGCCGCACCATCGCAAGGTCGAGGACCTCGCCGGGTCGGTCCAGCGCCATGAGCGCCAGGATTCGCCCGGCGATGCGCGTGGTACCCAGCCCGTGGCCGGTGTACCCCAGTCCGTAGACGACCCGTCCGCCCAGCGCCCGGCCGAAGAACGGCGTCAGCCGCGTGGTCGAGCAGATCGGTCCACCCCATGCATAGGGAAAATCGAGCGAGGCGAGCGCGGGGAAGTGCCGCCGGAAGCTGGCCCGCAGTGCGGCGTAATGACTCGGCGAGTGGTCGCATCGCGGGTCCACCCGGTTGGGCCGGTAGTACTGCGCCTCGCTGGTGCCCCAGAGGATCCGGTCGTCGGTGGTCAGCCGATAGTAATTGAAGAAGCTGCGCCCATCGGTTACGCCCTGGCGCCCCCGCCAGCCGATCGCCTCGCGTTGCGCGGTGGTCAGGGGCTCGCTGACCAGGATGTAGTCATAGAGCGGGATGAACCGCCGGGCGACTCGCGGCAGGATCTGGTGGGTGTAGGCGCTGGTCGCGAGGATGGCTCGCCGCGCGCGGAGCGAGCCGGCCGGCGTCTGCACTTCGACAGCCGCGCCGGCTGCCCGTACCGCCTGCACTCGGCTGCGCTCGTGCACCCGCACCCCGAGCCGCTCCACTTCCGAGCGCAGACCATCCACCAGCTTGACGGGATCGAGGATCCCGCCGCCCCGCACCTCCAGGCCTCCCAGATACAGCGGTGAGTCGAGCCGGGCACGGATCTCCTCTCTCGTGAGGAAGCGGTAGCCGTCGAGCCCCAGGCGCCGGGCCGTCGCCACGGCACGCCGGGCATCGTCGAGCTGTCCCTCCGTCAGCGCGGCCACCAGCCGGCCGGTGGGCTCGTAGTCGCAGTCGATGTCGCGCTCCCGCAGGTACCCGATCATCTCCTCCACGTTCGATTCGCCCAGTTGCGCCATCCGCCGGGCCTCGGTCTCCCCGAAATGCTGGATCGCGAGCCCGTGCCCGTGGTCCACCGTCTCCGACAGCATCCCGGCGTTTCGCCCGCTGGCGCCGAAGGCGGCGAGCTCCTGTTCCAGGATCACCACGTCCGCCGTCGGGTCGAGCTGCTTGAGGAAGAGCGCGGTCCAAAGCCCGGTGAGCCCCGCACCGACGATCACCAAGCCCGCCTCACCCGAGCCCACGTACGGTATGACCGGCCTGGGCCGACGGCGGGCCAGCCAGTAGCAGGACTGTTCGATCGGCATGCCGGTCATGTCGATGACGTCACCCCGAATAAACTCCGACACTAGTGCTATATTACGCGGACTATGGGCACCACTCGCTTCGAGGTCCAGGCCCCTTTCCAACCTGCCGGGGATCAACCCAAGGCGATCGCGGAGCTTACGGCCGGGCTCCGGCGCGGCGACCGCTATCAGACGCTGCTCGGCGTGACCGGGTCGGGCAAGACCATGACCCTGGCGCACACCATCGCCCACTACGGCAAGCCGACCCTGGTCCTCTCCCACAACAAGACGCTGGCCGCCCAGCTCTACGGGGAGCTGCGGCAGTTCCTGCCCCGGAACGCGGTCGAGTATTTCGTCAGCTACTACGACTACTACCAGCCCGAGGCGTACGTCCCCTCCACCGACGTGTACATCGAGAAGGACGCCTCGATCAACCAGGACATCGAGAGCCTTCGGCTCCGCGCCACCACCAGCCTGATGGAGCGTGAGGACGTAGTCATCGTCGCCACGGTGAGCGCGATCTACGGCCTGGGTGACCCGGCGGAGTACCGCAAGCTGATGGTTACGGTGCGCCGGGGCGAGCAGCGGGGACGGGACGACGTGCTGTCCGAGCTGGTGCGGATCCATTACGGCCGGAACGATGTGGCATTCGAGCAGGGCACTTTCCGGGTCCGGGGGGACTGCGTCGAAATCTTCCCCGCCTACGCCGAGCAGGCCATCCGGGTGGAGTTCTGGGGCGACGAGGTGGAGCGGATCAGCAAGATCAACCCGCTCACCGGCGAGACCATCGCCCAGATCGATCAATGCGCCATCTATCCCGCGAAGCACTTCGTCACCGAGCGGCCCAAGATCGAGCGGGCGGTGGCGGCGATCCGGGCGGAGCTGGCCGAGCGGCTGGCCGAGCTCAAGGCGGCGGGGAAGCTGCTGGAGGCCCAGCGGCTGGAGTCCCGGACCATGTTCGACATCGAGATGCTGCTCGAGGTGGGCACCTGCGCCGGGATCGAGAACTACTCCCGCCCGTTGAGCGGACGCCGGCCGGGCGAGCGTCCCGCGTGCCTGATCGACTACTTCCCGGCGGACTTTCTGGTGGTGGTGGACGAGTCCCACGTGAGCTTGCCGCAGATCGGCGGGATGTACAACGGGGACCGGGCCCGCAAGCTGACGCTGGTGGAGTACGGCTTCCGGCTCCCGTCGGCGCTGGACAACCGTCCGCTGCAGTTCGACGAGTTCATGTCGCTGGTTCCCCAGATGATCACGGTCTCGGCCACACCGGGCGACTACGAGCTGAATCTGTCGGGCGGCGTCGTGGTGGAGCAGATCATCCGACCCACCGGCCTGGTGGACCCCGAAGTGGACGTGCGGCCGGTGCGGGGCCAGGTGGACGACCTGCTGAACGAGATCCGCCACCGGGAGGCCCGCGCCGAGCGGGTGCTGGTCACCACGCTCACCAAGCGGATGGCCGAGGATCTGACCGACTATCTCCAGCAGACCGGCGTGAGGGTGCGCTATCTCCACTCCGACATCGACGCCATCGAGCGGATGGACATCCTGCGCGGCCTTCGGCTGGGTGACTTCGACGTGCTGGTGGGAATCAACCTGTTGCGTGAAGGGCTCGACCTGCCCGAGGTGTCCCTGGTGGCGATCCTGGACGCGGACCAGGAAGGATTTCTCCGCTCCGACCGGAGCCTGGTACAGACCATCGGCCGCGCCGCCCGGAACATCAACGGGAGAGCCATCCTCTATGCCGATCGCATCACCGGCTCGATGCAGCGGGCGCTGGAGGAGATGGACCGACGGCGGGAGATCCAGCAGCGGTTCAATGAGGAGCACGGGATCACGCCACGCTCCATCGTGAAGTCCATGGAGGAGGTTCGACTCTCCACCCACGTGGCCGACGCGAGGACCGAACGGCCCGAGCCCCGGCACCCGATGCAGGAGCGGGTGGACCTGCACGATCCGGCCAAGCGTGCGGCAGCGATCCAGGCGCTCGAGAAGCAGATGCGGCAGGCGGCCGCCAACCTCGAGTTCGAGCTCGCGGCGCTGCTGCGAGACCAGGTGAACGAGCTGCGGGCGCTGTCGGCGCCGGACGTGCGTCGTGACGCTCCCTCCAGAGTGCGCCGGCGAGCGTGATCCGTCAGCTGTCGCAGCCGGAGCTGGAGGCGGAAGGCGAGATGCTCGGCCGCACGCTTCCTCCCGGCGCGCTGCTCACCTTCCAAGGCGACCTCGGGGCGGGGAAGACGACGTTCATCAAGGCGGTGGCCCGGGGGTTGGGTGTGGCGGGTGGAGCGAGCAGTCCGACGTACGCGCTGGTGCACCGGTATCGCGCTCCCCGAGGTCCGGTGTTTCACCTGGACTGCTTCCGGCTGCGTTCGCCGGACGAGGCCGCGGACCTCGACTGGGAAGGTCTGCTCCGGGAGGGCGACGCGATCCTGGTGGAATGGCCGGAGCGCGCCGGGGCCTGGCTTCCGGCGCCGACCGGACGATTTCGCCTCCATCATCTGGCTGATCCGGATCGCCGGGGGCTGGAGGTTCTCTGATGTGGCTGGCGCTGGAGACGGCGACCGATCGGGCCTCGGTAGCGGTGGGCGAGAGCGCAGCGGACGCGGTGGAAGAGAGCCTGACGGGTGCCCGGCGCCATGCCGGCGCGGTGCTGCCGATGATCGACGCGGCGTTGCGGCGACGGGGCGTCACGCTGGATCACTTGAACGGCATCCTGGTGAGCGATGGCCCCGGAAGCTTCACCGGCCTTCGGGTGGGGGCCTCGGTGGCCAAGGCGCTGGCGCGCGCCCGTGCGCTTCCGCTGTGGACCGCGCCCTCCCTGGTGGTGCGTGCGGCAGGCCTGGCGAATGCGGGTCCGTCGCTGGTTCTCGCGGTGGCGGACGCCCTCCGCGGGGATCTCTATGCCACGGCGGTACGGTTCCGCGATGGGCGAGTGCGCCTGGAGCTCGAGCCCGGCGTCTGGCGGCCCGACGCTCTGGCCGAGCTGAACCTGGAGCCCGATGTGCTGGTGGGCGAGGCGCCGCCAGCGGCTGCCGCAGTTCTGATGGAACGGACCGGGCTCGAGCTGATCGGGCCACCGGCTGGAGCCCCCCAGGCCGTGAAGCTGATCGAGCTGGCGGCCATGGAGGGCGGGATTCGCAAGGTGGAAGACGCCCTGGGGTGGGAGCCGGTCTACGGCAGGCCGGCCGAGGCCCAGGCGCGGTGGGAGAGCGCTCATGGACGCCCGCTTCCGGATTCGGTCGGCGGCTCTCGCTGACGCCGCGGCGATGGTCGCGATCGAGCGACGCTGCTTCGGCGATCCCTGGAGCGAAACCAGCTTCCGCGAGGCGCTCGCTTCCGAGTGGACCTTCGGCCTGGTGGCGGAGACTACTCGCGGGCTGGCCGGCTACCTGATTGGACGGGAAGCCGGCGGAAGCGGAGAGGTGCTGAACCTTGCCGTGGCGCCGGAGTTCAGACGGCGCGGCATCGGCGGCGACCTGCTCGAGGCGGGCCTGGCGGCGTTCCGCCGCCGGCGGGCCAGCGATGTCTTTCTCGAAGTTCGGGAATCGAATCACTCGGCGCAGTCGCTCTACCTGGCGCGAGGCTTCCGGCCGGTGGGCCAGCGCGCGTCGTACTATCGCAATCCCAGGGAGGACGCGCTGGTGTTGCGTCTGCCGCTGAGGCAGCATGCGTGACCACAGCACCCGCGGCGTGACTCTGGTTGGCAAGCGGTGGCTTGAACTGCATTTTATCCGGGTCCGCACGGAGGGCCCATCGCCAGCATCATGGAGGTGCACGTGAGCCGGAGTCTCAACAAAGCCATTCTGATCGGAAACCTGGGAGCGGACCCCGAAGTCCGCAGCACCTCGAACGGATCGCGGGTAGCCACGCTGTCCCTGGCGACGAGCCGCCGCTGGAAAAACCAGGCTGGCGAGCAGCAGGAAAAGACCGAATGGCACCGCGTGGTCGCCTGGAACAACAAGGGCTCCGGCCTGGCCGATCTCGTCGAGCGCTATTGCAAGAAGGGCGACAAGATCTACGTAGAGGGCAGCATCGAGTACCGCTCGTGGCAGGACCGCGAGGGCCAGACTCGATACACCACCGAGATCACCGCGCGGGAGGTCATCCTGCTGAGCGGCAAGAGCGAGGGTGCGGACGCCTTCTCGCCGGCCAACAAGGTGGCAGCGGCCGCCTCAGCGCCCAAGGGAAAGGATCAGTCGTTCGAGGATTTTCCCGAGGCGCTCGACGCGGAAGACGACGACCTGCCGTTCTGATCGATTCGGCTCCGCACGGAGCTTTCGCAGGGGCTATGACGGCACCCCAAGGGGGGCCTGAGGAGGCTGGGCTGGCGGGGCATGGCCGGCCTCCCGGGCCCCTGATTCGCTGAGGGAGGCCCGGCGGCCCGGCCCTTCCGGCGGGGCATGGGGACTTGCCACCGGCTCTGGCGCGGCGCAGGTCAAGCGCCTGGCCCCGACTGGTTTAAGCCTCCGTTTGCATGGCCGTAAGCTACCCGCTTCCAATGGGTTAGCTAGTTACGGCAGGCTCCCACCCACCCTGGCGTTGGATTTGCTCGGGTTCGCCCAGAACCGTCGAAAGTCCGCTCCTTCCGGGAGATCCCGATGCAGCGCACGTTCCGTTGGTCTTGGCTGGGCGCGATCGCGCTGGCCGCCGGCCCCACCCTGGCTGCCGCGCAAGACACCTCCACTCAGAGCCATACCGTCCGCAAGGGCGATACGCTCTGGGACCTGGCCCGCCAGTACCGCGGCGATCCGTTCCTCTGGCCCGACATCTACCGGATGAACACCAGCGTGGTCGAAGACCCGCACTGGATCTATCCGGGCGAGGTCCTTCAGCTGTCCGCCACCGAGGCGGTCGCCTCCGTGCCGGCTCAGGATACTCCCGCGCCGACCAGCGACAGCACCGCGGCGCCGACGATGGAGCAGCCGGTTCAGCAGCCGCAAGCGCCCGTCACCGACGAGGTGGCCGAGTCGCCGGCGGCCAGCACCGAAGCCGCGGAGCCGACGCCCGCCAGCCTGGCCTCGCTGACCAAGGCCGATACCACGGAGCAGCCCGCTCCACTCTTTGGACGGCGCTCCAGTGACACGATGCAGGAGATGCTCCGGGCCTACACCCAGCAGCCCTATCGCGCGCTCCGCCGCAGCGAGTTCTACTCGTCCGGCTTCCTGACGGAGAATCAGAAGCTTCCGTTGGGCAAGGTGCTCGGTCCCGTGACGCCGCCGCAGATCCGGGCGCTGGCGCGGAACACCAACGCCATGCCGTACTCGATCATTGCCGTCTCCGCCCCCAAGGGCGCGAGCTATCAGGTGGGCGACAGCCTGCTGGTGGTCCAGATCGGCCGCGAGATCGACAACTTCGGCGACGTGGTGCTCCCCAGCGGCATCGCGCAGGTGGTGGATACCGCGTCGGGGCATTACCTCGCCAGCGTGCTGGCCGTGTATGGTCCCATTCGCGGGGGGCAGAGCGTGCTGCCCCTGGAAAAGTTCGGCCAGCCGGGCGGCGCCAGGGCCACACCGGTGAGCAACGGCGTGCGCGCCACGCTGCTGGGCGGCTCCGGTCGCCAGGATCTCAAGGCTCCCCAGATGGTCGTGTTCCTCGACAAGGGTCGGAAGGACGGCGTGTCCCCGGGCGACCTGTTCGAGATCCGGCGCCAGCCGGAGCGTCTCAACGACGGCTCGATCCGGATCGACGACGTGATGGCCACGCTCCAGGTGGTGCACGTCCGCGAGCGGACGGCCACGGCCCGGCTGCTCAACGTGATCTCCCCCGATATCGCGCCGGGTAACGAGGCGCGGCAGGTGGCGAAGCTGCCGTAACACCGGGACGCCGCCTGGCAGGTCAGCGGGGCGAGGGGCTTCGGCCTTCTCGCCCCGCTGCATTTCCGCCCGGGCGTCCGTTTCCTGGTCAGCCACGCCTTCGGCTCCGGTGGCGCCGCCTCGCGCGCGCCCTACCGTCGGGCCGCTACACCTCCCTACATTGCGGGCTGTTCCGCCACCTCAGCGGCCAACGCACCCACTGGAGATCTCATGACGAGATGTCGCCCATGAGCGGCCGGGTTCTAGTCACCGGCGGCGCCGGATTCATCGGCTCCCACATCGCGGAAGCGTATCTCGCCGCCGGCTGGGAGGTGGTGGTGGTGGACGATCTCTCCCGCGGTCATCAGCGCAACGTCCCCTCGGGCGCCCGCTTCGTTCGCGCCGACATCCGTTCTCCCGAGGCTCGCAAGCTGGTAGCCGAAGGCGGATTCACCGTACTGAATCACCATGCGGCCCAGATCGACGTGCGACTGTCGGTGGACCAGCCCGCCTTCGACGCTTCCATCAACGTGGTGGGACTGGTCAACCTGCTCGAAGGCGCGGGTGAAGGGGGCGTGAAGCGCGTGGTCTTCGCGAGCAGCGGCGGCGTGGTCTACGGCGATCCCGAGGTCGTGCCCACTCCGGAGACCGCGCCCAAGGCCCCCATCTCCCCCTACGGTGTGAGCAAGCTGGCCGGCGAGTACTACCTGCGCGCCCTCGCGGCCCTCCGCGGCTTCGAGGCCGTGGCCATGCGCTACGCCAACGTGTTCGGGCCGCGTCAGGATCCCAAGTCCGAGGCCGGCGTGGTCTCGATCTTCGTCTCCCGGCTGCTCGAGAATCGGTCGCTGACCGTCTTCGGGAATGGGCTCCAGACTCGCGACTATGTGTTCGTCCGGGATGTCGCTCGCGCCAATGTGCTCGCCAGCACCGCCGGGATGCCGGCGGGAGACGGGATCGATGCCAGCGCGTTCAACATCGCCACCGGCAAGCAGACCAACGTGCTGGAGCTGGCCGACCTGGTGGGGAAGGTGATGGGGCAGAAGCCGGTGGTGGAGCTGGCGCCGCCTCGCGCCGGTGAGCTGTTCCGCAGTTCGCTCGACGTGAGCAAGGCTCGCAAGGTTCTGGGCTGGAAGCCGGAGGTCGGCTTCGACCACGGCCTGCCCGAGCTGGTGGACTGGTTTCGAAAGGAGGGACGGTGATCCTCCAGACCGGGGGCGCGATCCCCCGCACTCCCATCGAGCTGGTCCTCACCGCCAGCCTCGAAACCAAGATCGTGCTGGTGGTCACGGCAGTCTTCTCCCTGGTCTCCTGGTTTATCATCATCCTGAAGTGGTGGCAGTTCCGCCGGCTGAACCGGCAGGCGGACCGTTTCTTCGCCGAGATGGAGCGGACGACCCGGCTCCAGGATGCCTATCACGCGGTCATGAAGCAGCCGCCTTCGCCTTATAACCGCCTCTTCCGCGAGGCCATCACCTTCTACTCCGAGCTGCGTCCAGGTGCGCTGCGGGAGGAGCGGGGCGCCGACCGGAGCTCGCTCACCATCACCCAGCTGGAGGCTCTGAAGATGGTGCTGGGAAAGGAGGTCTCCGCGGAGCGGGACCTTCTCGGCCACTACATCCCCTGGCTCGCGACCATCGGTTCGGTAAGCCCGTTGCTGGGCCTCCTCGGCACAACCATCGGGATCATCAATGCGTTCACCGGCATCGCCACCAAGGGATCGGGCAACCTCTCCGCAGTAGCCCCGGGTGTTGCCGAGGCGCTGGTGGCGACGTTCGCCGGCCTCGCGGCTGCGATCCCGGCGGTGATCGCGTACAACCTGTACGTCAACCGGGTTCGACTCTTCGCCGGTGAGCTCGAGGGTTTCGCCAATGAGCTGGTAGGGACTATGGCTCGGGAAGGACTGGTCTAAAATGGCTGCAGGCCTAGGCGGCGGACTGGGAAGCCAGCGTGGCGAGCTGAACCTCATGGCAGACGTCAACGTGACCTCGCTGGTGGACGTGATGCTGGTGCTCCTCATCGTCTTCATGATCACGGCACCGATGATGCAGGGAGGGGTGGACGTCGAGCTTCCCCGGGCCGAGGCGCGGCCCCTCTCACCTAAGGAAGGCATGGTCGTGTCCGTCAATCGGGACGGCCGCATCTTCGTGGACCAGACGCCGGTGTCGTTCCGCGACTTCAGGGTGACCTTCCGGTCCCTGGTGGCGACCCGAAAGCCGACCGGCGTGTACCTCCAGGCGGACACGCGGGTGCCCTATGGACAGGTCGTGCGGGTACTGGCAGTGATCCGGGGCGCCGGCGTGCAGAACGTGGGGCTGGTGGCCCAGGAGGAAGAGTCGTCGTGAACCTGCGGGGGCCGGTCCGCGAGGACCGCCGCAGCAAACTGGCGGGCGGCGTCGGCACCGTCCTGGTGCACGCCGCCGCGGTGCTGTTGCTGTCCAGCCAGGTGCGGACCTCAACGGCCACGCCACCGGTGTACGCGGTGAATCTGGTGGCCGCGCCGGCCCCGACCGAGCGCAAGCGCATCGCCCGGGAGGCGGTGCCGACGCCGCCGCGGGAAAAGCCGGCGCCGGTCAAGCCCAAGCCGACTCCACCGCCCAAGACGCCGCCCAAGCCGGAGCCCAAGCCGCCCCCGCCCACCGAGCCCGATCGGGAGCCGCCGCCGCCCACTGCCGCGCCGGTCACGCCGGCCGAGGGCGAAGCGCCCAGCACCGGCACCGATGCCGCTACGATCAAGACCCCTGGCCTCGAGTTTCCCTATCCCGAGTACTTGCGGAACATCGTGAACCAGATCTACCAGCGCTGGGACCGCGAGGGCGCCCGGCGCGGCAGCTTCGCCGAGATCAGCTTTCTGATCCGCCGCGACGGCAGCGTGCACGATATCCGCTTCGTCACCCGCTCGGGGAGCTTCTCCTTCGACCTCGGCGCCCAGGGCGCGATCGAGGCCGCGGGTAACGCCTTCGCCTTCGGACCGCTGCCCGACGGGTGGGATGCCGACGTCCTCCCGGTGAGTTTCTACTTCAAGCCCGCGACGCAATGAAACGACTTCTCGTTCTGCTGCTGCTGTGCTTCGCCGCCCCGCGGTTGGCCGCCCAGGACACCACCGATGTGCGGGAAGGGGTCCGCCTCGGCCTGGAGTATTCCGGGGTGCGACCCGGTCTGGTCGTGCTTCCCGGTGCGGGACTCGACTCGATTCGCGCGATCGTCCGCCGGGACCTCGACTACACCGACCGGTTCGAGATGGTGGGGGGGGACTTCGCCTCCTCGGACCCCGGGGGCACCACCACGGGGCAGAGCGGGCCGGTGAGCTACGGCATCTATAAGGCCATGGGGGCCCAGCTCGGCGTGGAGCTGGCGCCGGCCTCGGGAGGCGTCAGCGCGCGACTCCACGACATCGGCCTGCAGAAGGTCCGCAACCAACAGACCTTCCCGCTGCCGCCGGAGACCGACCCGGGCTATCGTCTCGAGCTCCACCGCGTGGCCGATGAGATCGCGCGCTGGGCCAGCGGGACCCCGGGCCTGGCGGCCACCCGCTTTCTCTTCGTCACCAACGGACGGGTCTACCGGATTGACAGCGATGGCCAGGCGGCGGTGCCGCTCACACCCGAGGGCATGACCGCACTCTCGCCGGTGTGGTCGCCCGATGCCCAGCGGATCGCCTACACCCGGCTCGAGGGCGGACGGGGCGGTGTGATCCTGCAGTCGCTCGCCAACGGCGCGACGCAGGTGGCGCCCGGTGCCCAGAGCGCGCTCAACATCACGCCCGCGTTCGCACCCGACGGCCGCACCCTCGCCTTCGCCCACTCCGACGAGACCGGCACCGACATTTTCACCTCGAATTTCGCCGACCGCTGCTGCGCACAACGCTTGACCGTGGGACGCTACGCTGACAACTTGTCACCAACCTTTTCTCCAGACGGGCGCCGCATCGCGTTCGTGTCCTCGCGGTCGGGACCGCCCCAGATTTACGTGATGGCCGCGGACGGCACCGATCAGGAGTTGCTGGCGCCCTTCGATTACGGGGCGACCGGCGCGTCCAACGCTCCTGAGTGGTCGCCCGACGGGGCCAAGGTCGTGTTCCACCGCGACGTATCCCGGAGCCCGCAAATCTTTCTGGTGGACGTCGCGGGGCGGCGCGTCACCCAGCTCACATCGTCGGGCCGGAACGAAGATCCGACCTGGGCCCCCGACGGCCGCCACATCGCCTTCATCTCTGACCGCAGCGGGCGGCGACAGATCTGGATCATCGACACCGAAACCGGCCGGGTACGGCAGCTCCAGACGCCAGGAGCCGCCCGGCTTCCTTCGTGGTCCCGGCGGTTGGGCCGGGCCGCGGTCGCCACCAACCCATGAACTCGGAGTGATGATGCGCGCTTCTGCCCTGATGCTCCTGGCTTCCGCCGTTCTCGCCGCCTGCGGCGGCGGATCTCCGCCGGAGGAGCCTGCGCCCGAGCCGGCCCCGGCCCCGGCCCCACCGCCCCCGCCTCCGGTCGACGACAGCGCCGAGCGGGAGCGCCTGGAGAAGGAGCGGCTGGCGCGGGAGGCCGCCGAGCGGGCGCGCGCGCTGGCCGCCGAGCTGGGAACCATGATCAACTTCGAGTTCGATCGGGCCGACATCCGTCCGGCCGATCAGGGCACGCTGGACCGCAAGGCCGCGGTCCTGGCGGCGAACTCGGCCGTGCGGGTCCGCATCGCCGGCCATGCCGACGACCGCGGCTCGGACGAGTACAACCTCGCCCTGGGCAACCGGCGCGCGGCCGCGGCCAAGCGCTACCTGGAGAACAAAGGCATCGACGGGTCGCGGATGGAAGTGGTGTCGTACGGCGAGGAGCGTCCGCTCAACCCCGGCAGCGACGAGGCGGCGTACGCCCAGAACCGCCGGGACGAGTTCGAGATCACGGCCGGCGGCGACAACCTGGTGGCGCCTCAGTGATAGCGGGCCTCCGAGTCCTGGCCCGCGCGGTCACCCCCGCGCTGCTGTCGGGGGCGGGGCTCGCCGGGTGCGCCACCAAGGGCGACGTGCAGATGGTGCAGGGCGAAGTGGGCCTGCTCAAGGCGGAGATGGCCCGGCGCGACTCGGCCCGGGCGGCCGAGTTGTCGGAAGTGATCCAGGTGCAGCGCCGGATCATGGACTCGCTCACTGCCAGTCGCCGCGCGATCACCCAGATGAAGGGCGACCTCGCCAGCGACCTCTACAACATCCAGCAGCAGCTGGTCCAGCTGCAGGAGCTCACCGGTCAGAGCCAGCAGCGGCTCACCGAGCTTCGCACCCGGCTGGAGGCGCGCGGCGCGGAGATCGCGACCACGCCCCCCATGCCGGGCGACAGCGCCCGCCCGGCGCCGGACGGAGGGGCCGCATCGGCTGACCAGATGTACGAGGCCTCACTGGCCCAGCTGCGCCGCGGGAGTCTGTCGACCGCGCGGCTCGGCCTCCGGGAGATGATCCGGCTGTATCCCACCAGTGAGCGCGCCCCCGACGCGCTCTATTTCATCGGCCAGAGCTTCGCCGCCGAGAATCCCGATTCGGCGGCCGCCTACTACCGGCAGGTGGTGGACAAGCACCCGACCTCTCCCCGGGCGGCGTCGGCGCTCTACAACCTCGGCCTGCTGGCCGAGCGGCGGAAGGACACCGCCGGGGCGCGGGGGGCGTATCAGCGGGTCG
This sequence comes from Gemmatimonadales bacterium, assembly GCA_036556625.1. Lineage (GTDB taxonomy): Bacteria > Gemmatimonadota > Gemmatimonadetes > Gemmatimonadales > GWC2-71-9 > CAVVWJ01. The sequence continues at coordinate 17,884 of DATBJC010000078.1, read as the reverse complement.
CGGAGAAGTATCCGCAGTCCGACGAAGCGGCGCTGGCCCGTGACCGACTGAAGGCGCTCGGGCGCTGAGCCCGGGCGTCAGCCCACTCCCATGACCGGCGCCGCGGGGGAAATGCCGTTCCTCGATCATCTCGAGGAGCTGCGGACCCGGATCCTGCGGTCCCTCGCGGCGGTGGTGGTCGGTTTCGGTATCGGCTTGTGGGCGGTGCAGCGGTTTCAGCTGGTGAGCCTGCTGAAGGCGCCGATCGCGCCCTACCTGCTCGAGGGCAAGCTCATCGTCACCAGCCCCACCGAGCCGGTGATGATCGTCTTCAAGCTCGGATTCCTGGTGGGGCTGGTGCTGGCGTCACCCGTCATCCTCTGGCAGCTCTGGGCGTTTCTGGCTCCCGCGCTGTACCAGCGGGAAAAGCGGGCGCTGGTGCCCTCCCTGTTCGTCGGTCTGGTGCTCTTCCTCACCGGCGTGGTCCTCGCCTACCTCTTCGTGGTACCCCAGGCGCTGCGGGTGCTCTTCAGCTTTCAGAGCGAAGCGATCTCCCCCTTCATCACCTACGATGCCTGGTTCGGCTTCGTGCTCCAGGTGGTGCTGGCCCTGGGGATCTCCTTCGAGCTGCCGCTGGTGATGATCATCCTGTCCTGGCTGGGCGTCATCGGACCCGGTGAGCTGCACCGCTTTCGTCGCTATGCCGTGGTGTGCGCCTTTCTCGCCGGAGCGGTGCTCTCGCCCGGGGCCGACCTCCTCTCCATGGTGATGATGACGGTGCCGCTCCTGTTCCTCTATGAGGTGGGCGTCGCCGGGGCGGCGATCGTGCACCGGAGGCGAAAGGCCGCGGCGGTGACCGCGCTGGTGCTCCTGGGTCTGGGGATAGGGCCGGCGCCGGCGCAGGGCCAGGAGCGGGTGCGGCCGCGCCCCCCGGCAGACTCGGCGCGGCTGGCGGCGGACACAGCGGCGGGCCTCGAGGACACCGAGCAGCTCGACGAGGACGCCCGGCCCGGACAGTCGCTCGACAGCGCTACCGCGCGCCGCCTCGGCTTGCCCACCGCGCCGTCGCGGAGCTTTGCGGAGCCGGACTCGGTGGTGCGGGCGCTGCTCAACCGGCCGGGCTATCGTCCCACCCGCTATCGGGCGGACTCCGCCACCGTGTTCGTGCAGTCGCAGGAGGTGCGGCTCCAGGGGGAGGCGCTGACCGAGCGGCAGGGAGCGCTGCTCGAGGCGGACTCGATCACGTACCGGCAGGACAGCTGCATCCTCGATGCCGCCGGCGACCCGCACCTGTTCGACAATGGCCAGGTGCTGGTCGGGGTGGGCATCAGCTACGACACCTGCCGCCGGCGGGGGATGATTCAGGACGCCCTCACCAACTTCAACGAGGGCTCCACCGTCTGGTTTCTGCGGGGCAACGTGGCGCAGGACTCCAGCTCCAGCCGGATCTACGCCGGCTCGAGCGACATCACCAGCTGCGACCTTCCCACCCCGCACTATCACTTCGCCGCCCGGCAGATGAAATGGATCTCGCGCACCGTGATGGTGGCGCGACCGGTGACGCTCTATGTGCGCGACGTCCCGATCCTCTGGCTGCCCTTCATCTTCCAGGACATGCGCCCGGGCCGGCACTCCGGGATCCTGATCCCCCAGTTCGGGATCAACGACCTGGTCCGGCCGACCCGAGGCTACAACCGGCAGGTGACCAACGTCGGGTACTACTGGGCGCCCAACGACTATCTCGACTTCACCGGGCGACTCGACTGGTTCGCCAATCGCTACGTGCAGTACGGCGTGACCGGCCAGTACCGCTGGCTCGACCGCTTCATCGCCGGCACGGTCGGCTTCAACGAGCAGCGCCAGGTGGGAGGTGGGTCGGGGCTCGCGCTGCGATGGGATCACCGTCAGAACTTCGATCTCTCCACCAGCCTCAACCTGGATTTCAATTACGCCAGCAATACCACCGTGGTGCGTCAGAACGCGATCGACCCGCTGCAGAACACCCAGCAGATCAGCAGCTCGCTGAATTTCTCCAAGCGCTACGGGTGGGGCACCCTGACCTTGGGGGGCAACCGTCGGCAGGACATCACCGACGGGAGCGTGCAGCAGCTCCTCCCGGCGGTCACGGTCTCTCCGGCGCCGCTCGCGCTCGGCTCCAACATCACCTGGTCGCCGGGCCTGAGCCTGACCAACAACACCACCTCGAACCCGGAGCGCGACTCGCTGTTCCAGCTGCTGCCCGGGGGCGGCATCGACACGATTGCGGTGGACGCCGGCACCCGCGTCACCGCGCTCAACTTCGACACGCCGGTGCGCTTCGGCTCGTTCAACTGGCAGAACTCGTTCCAGGTGACCGACGAGACCAGCGACGGTCGAGACTCCGTCACCGTCCTGGTGGACGATCCGTCCACCCCGGATCCCGCCGACTCCATCATCGTGCGGCGGGTCTTCCCCGGTGACTTCCAGAGCACGCTGGACTGGGATACCGGCATCAACCTGCCGATCCTCTTCCGCGGCTCCTGGAAGCTGCAGCCGTCACTCGGCATCGCCAACACCACCAGCGGGCCCTTCGCGCTGCGCAACCGCAGCACCGGCGGCGCCTGGGTCCAGCAGGGCAAGCGGTTCCGCCTGGGGGTGAGCGCCACGCCCACCCTGTTCGCCTTCTTCCCCGGCATCGGCCCGCTCCAGCGGATCCGGCACAGCCTCTCACCGGTGATCACATACGGCTTCGAGCCGGCGGCGGACGTGCCGGAGGAATTTGCCAGAGCCGTGGCGGTTCCCGGCCAGCCGCTCCAGCTCAGAAGCCTGGCGCGCCAGACCCTGACGGTAGGATTGTCGCAGACCTTCGAGGGAAAGCGGCGGCCGGAAGGCTCCGACACGTCGTCCGCCAACGCGCCCAAGATGCGGCTCCTGAGTATCAGCACCAGCGCGATCAGCTACGACTTCGAGCAGGCCAAGCAGCCCGGCCGCACCGGCTGGGCCACCCAGTCGATCACCAACTCGTTCCTGAGCGATCTGGTGCCCGGTTTCAATCTCAGCCTCAGTCACGACCTCTGGCGGGGACAGGCGGGGTCGGACACCTCGGATTTCGATCCTTTCCTGCAGCGGGTGGATGCCAGCTTCGGCATCTCGAGCAACACGCTTCGGGCGATCGGGTCGATCTTCGGGCTCGGCGGCAAGCAACCCGAGGGCGCCCGGCGGCGCGACGAGGAGGTTCCCAGCTACATCGCGCAGTCCGGGCGCCGGACCCGGCCGGGCTCGTTCTACAGCACCAGCCAGATCCCGCTTCGGTCGGGCACCGGCCGGGCGTTCTCGGCCAGCTTCAACTACTCCCTGACCCGGACCCGTCCCGTGCCCGGGGCGGCTCCGCCGCCGGAGACCCAGAACCTGGGGATGACCACCAATTTCTCACCGACGCCCTTCTGGTCGCTGAGCTGGTCCACCCAGTACGACATCACCAATGGAACGTTCGAGTCGCACGTGGTGCGGCTGGAGCGGGACCTCCACGAGTGGCGGGCGGGCTTCAACTTCGTGAAGAACCCCAACGGCACGTTCGCCATCTATTTCTCGATCTACCTGACCGACCTTCCCGATCTCAAGTTCGACTACGACCAGACCACGTTCGAGCAGTGATGTCCCTCGATGCGGACAGGTCCGCCTCCCGGGTGCGACAACTCACGCTGGAAGCCCCGGTGTGAAGGACGATGCCGCGCCGGCAGACCAGTGCAGGCTCTCTGGCACGTCTTCTGCCTTGAACTTTCCGCATCCCTCTCGGAGCCGGCACATGCGCGCCTGGTGGATTCCCGCGGTGGTCCTGGTGGCAGCCTGCAGCAACGACGACGGCCCCAACGGTCCGGGCGTGACTCCCGAGTCGCCGACCAGCCTCTCCAGCACCTCGCTCGACGGGGCCGTAGCGCTGGTCTGGTCCGACAATCCCTTCCAGGCCGACCCCGACATCTTCGCGACGTACCGGGTCTACAGCACCTCCTTCAACATCGATGCGCAGGACGATCCGTGTGGCACCGACTGGGCGGTCGAAGGCACCACGGTGGCGCCGGAGTTCCTGGTCGCAGCGCTGGCCAATGGCGTGCCCCGCTGCTTTTCCGTCACCGCGGTCAGCGTCGATGGTCTCGAGAGTGAGCGGTCGCCGTTGCGCGGCGACACTCCGCGTCCCGACTCGCGCAACGTGCTTCTCGCCGCGGCGCCCACGACCGCGGAGGACGCCGGGTTCCGCTTCTGGGAGGACCTCAACGGCGACGGCGCCACCCAGTCGAGTGAGCTGGGCATCGTGCGCAGCGCCGGTTCCGCCGACATCGACTTCTTCGTGGACCGGGACGGCGCCGGCGATCTCTTCCTGACCCCCGTCCGGGCCGGTACCGGCGTGGAGTTCTACGACGAGAACAACCCGGTCGAGGATCTCACCACCATCGACTTCGCCGAGGATCGGACCTACGGCACCACGCCCATCGAGGCGGTGCCCGGCTTCGGCTACGTGTTCGAGACCGACGGCGGCGACGGCTTCGTGCGATACGGCGCAGTGCGGATCCAGCATGTGGGAACGACGTTCTTGATTCTGGACTGGGCGTTCCAGACTGATCCGGGGAATCCGGAGCTGCTGGTGTGGGGAGGGAAGAAGTAGAACGTCGCTCGATAGCATTCCTTCATCCCGAGCGCAACGAGGGAACCTGCCCTGCGGGTATCGAACTCCGGGTAAGCAGGTCCCTCGCTGCGCTCGGGGTCAAGTATGGTGGATTTCGAGCTACGGCACGCCGTCACACTTGAATCCCATCCCTCGGGCGGCCAACTTCGGGCGATGCCCGCCCCCGACATCACACTCGATGGCCGCTCCCTCACCATCGCCGACGTGGTGCGCATCGCGCGCGAGCCCGCTGCCCGGGCCCGGGTGGACGCCGGTGCGCGCGATGCGCTGATCGCGAGTCGCCGGCTGGTGGAGCAGGCCATCGCCTCGGGCGAGACGATCTACGGCATCAACACCGGGTTCGGCAAGCTCGCTAACGTCCGGATCCTGCCCGACAAGCTCGATCACCTTCAGGTCAACTTGATCCGCAGCCACGCCGCGGGGATCGGCGCACCGCTCTCGGCGGGCGTCGTGCGCGCGGTCATGCTGCTCCGCGCGAACGTGCTGCTCCGGCCCACCAGTGGAGTCCGCCCCGCGCTGGTCGAGTCACTGGTGGCGATGCTCAATGCGGGGGTGACTCCCCTGGTGCCGGAGCAGGGGAGCGTCGGCGCCAGCGGCGACCTGGCGCCGTTGAGCCACATCGCCCTTGCCCTGCTCGGCGAGGGGGAAGTGATCGGCCCGGAGGGGACAGAGTCTGCGGCACAAGCCCTGGGGGCTGCCGGGCTGGAACCCTTCCACTTCGCACCTAAGGAAGGCCTGGCCTTTATCAACGGCACCCAGGCCCAGACCGCGCTGCTCGCACTGCTGGTGCACGACGCCGAGGTGCTGTGGCGCACGGCGGTGGCAGCGGCGGCGATGAGTCTCGAGGCCCTGCGGGGTACCCCGGCCCCACTCGACAGCCGGATCCACGAGGCCCGACCCCACCGTGGGCAACTGGAGGCCGCCGCCTTGATGCGCCGCCTTCTGGCCGATAGCGAAATTCGGGAATCGCACCGGGAGGACGATCCCCGAGTTCAGGATGCCTATTCGCTGCGTTGCGCCCCGCAGGTGTTCGGCGCGGTCGCCGATGCGATCCGCTTCGCCAGGGAGACGGTGACGATCGAGCTCAACGCCTCGACCGACAACCCGCTGGTGTTTCCCGACGGAGCAGTCATTTCCGGCGGAAATTTTCATGGCCAGCCGGTGGCTCAGGCCCTCGATTTCCTGGCGACCGCGCTCACCACCCTCCAGGCGATCGCGGAACGCCGGGTGGAGCGGCTGGTGAACCCCGATCTGTCGCAGGGCCTGCCGGCCTTCCTCACGGCGGATCCCGGACTCTCCTCCGGCTTCATGATGGTACAGATCTCGGCCGCGTCACTGGTGGCGGAGTCTCGGGCGCTGGCGATGCCGGCCAGCATCGGCTCGATCCCGACCGACGCCAACCAGGAGGACTTCGTCCCGATGGGCATGGCCGCGGCGTATAAGGCCCAGCGCATCCTGGCGAACGCCCAGCGGGTCGTGGCGGCGGAGCTGCTCTGCGCCGCCCAGGGGCTGGAGTACCTGAAGCCGCTCAGGCCGGGCGTCGGCGTCGAATCCCTGTATCACCGACTCCGGGAGCTGACACCGGAAGTGGCACCCCTGGCTGCGGATCGGCCGCCGGGAAAGGATCTGGAGCGCCTGGCGAGAGCGGTTGCGGCTGGGGAGCTGGACCCCGGGGCCTGAGCAGGCCGCGCCGGCCCTGGATTCTTGCCCCCTCCCTACTTGTTCCGGTATCTTTCGACCGCCTAACCCCTTATGCCCCTAATCCTCCCCTTCGCCGCCCGAGTCGCATGAACCTGGAAAAGCTCAAGGACACGGCGCGAAAGTTCGAGCAGAAGGAGGACTGGCGGCGGGCCATCGAGGTCTATCTCAAGGCCATCCAGCAGATCGAGTCGGGACAGGAGACCTCTCCCGACCTGTCGCTCTACAATCGAGTCGGCGACCTCCATCTCAAGACCAACGACACGACGGCCGCGGTGCGCTCCTACGAGCGTGCCGTGGACCTCTACGCCGACCAGGGATTCTTCAATAACGCCATCGCCCTGTGCGGCAAGATTCTCCGGGTCAATCCGGGGCGCACCCAGACCTACCTCAAGCTGGCCCAGCTCCACGCCCGCAAGAACGTCGTGATCGAAGCCAAGCGAAACCTGATCGAGTTCCTGGAGCGGATGAACGCACTGGGGCAGCTGGATCAGGCCTTCGGCTCGGTGAAGGAATTCGCGGACCAGTTCTCCGGCAGCCAGGAGATACGTCTCATGCTGGTGGAGCTGCTCCGGGCCTCCTCACGGGAGGAGGAGGCCCGGGAGCAGCTGGAGAAGCTCGCGGGTGAGATCGAGGGCCGGGCTGAGCGGCTGACCCAACGCCCGTCTCAGGAGCGGATGCCGACGGAAGAGGGAGAGGAGTCGCCAACCCGGCCGAGCCGGCCCCCGCCCGCGGGGCTGGTCTTCCTCGACACCGGCATGGATTTCTCCGCCGCCCCCAGCGGCGCGGCGGAGGCACCGGTCGAAGTGGCCCCGCCCGAAGGCCTGCTGCTTTCCGAGCCCATCTCTGAAGTGAGCCCCGAGTCCGCCGACCGAGTGGGCTCGGTTCCCGGTCTGGAGCAGGCCGCCGAGCTCGAGCTGGAGGTCACCGAGCTGGAGAACGATCTCGGCCTGGAGCGGACCGAGTCCGAAGAGCTGGAGTTCATCGGTGAGCCATTGGAGGGGATGGACGAGCCGGCCGCCGAGCTGGCGGACGACGTTGCCCTGCTCGACACCACCGCCGACGACCTGATCGTGTCTCCGCCGGGAGCCTCGATCGACGCAGGCGATGCCGAGATCGGTGGCGACCTCGAGCTGATGGAGCCCGAGCTGGCCGAGGTCGAGGTTACGGCCTCCACCGGTCCCCTGGGCGATCTCCCAATGCTGCCGGTAGAGCCGGCGGGCGCGCCGAGCGTGGTCGAGCTGGAGAGCCAGATCCTCGACGATCCCGACGACCCCGATCTCCATCTGCAGCTGGCCGACCGTCTGGTGGCGGGTGGGGAGGAAGTGCGGGGTGTCGAGGAGCTGGAGCTCGCGCTGTCCGGCTATGAGCGGCTGAGCGACTGGCCGCGCGCGACCGAGATGGCGGAGCGCTTGACCACCCTGGCGCCAGACGTCATCCGGCATCATCAGAAGCGGGTGGAGCTGGCCTTCCGGTCGGGAGAGCGCACGCCCCTGCTCGACGCCTACCTGGCGCTGGGTGACGCGCTGGCCCGGGCCGGCGCCACGGAAAAGGCGATGGCGGTGTTCGGCCGGGTGGAGGAACACGATCCCGGCAACGCACACGCGACAGCGGCCCTCGCCGTGCTCCGGGGTGAAGCGAGGCAGAGCGGGGGCCAGCCGGCAGCGCCCGCCGGTCCAGCTGCGCCGGCCCGGCCGGCTTCGGAGGCGCGTCCGGCCAAGGCATCGCCGACTGCGCCGCCGGTGTCGCCACGGGCGGCGAGCTCGGCCGGCTCCTTTGTGGATCTGGGATCCATGATCCTCGAGGAGGGGGGCCCGCGGGACACCCGCATGCGGATCGAGCGCGCCGATCCCAAAGATCAGGACGAGCAGAAGGAATTCCATGAGATTCTGGAGCAGTTCAAGCGAGGAATCGACGAGAACCTCGACTCCGAGGATTACGAGGCCCACTACGACTTGGGAGTCGCCTTCAAGGAGATGGGACTTCTGGACGAGGCCATCGCCGAGTTCCAGAAAGCGCTGCGCTCCCCCGAAGGCCGGCTGCGGACCTCGGAGGCGCTCGGCATCTGCTTCTACGACAAGGGGCAATTCGGGATCTCGGAGACGGTGCTGCGCCGGGCGGTAGAGACGGTGGACGGCGGCGACGAGGCCAAGATCGGCCTGCTCTACTGGCTGGGGCGGGCGGCGGAGGCGCAGGGGAAGGAGATGGAGGCGATCACCAGCTACGAGCGGGCCCTCGCCGTGGACATTCGGTTCATGGATCTGAGCGACCGCATGCACCGACTGTCCGCGGACCGGCGCGAGTGACTCCCCAGACCGCCCCGGTCTCCCTGGCCGACATTCAGCTTCCCTTGCGCCCCCGCCTGGAGCGGGTCCAGCAGGAGCTGCGGCGCGTGGTGGAGGCGGACTTCGGGCTCATCAGCGAGGTCAACGCCCACCTCTTCCAGACGCAGGGCAAGCTGTTCCGGCCGACGCTGCTGCTCCTGTCCGACGAGGCCACCGGCGGGCCGGACCCACGGGCCACGACGCTCGCCGCCGTGGTGGAGCTGATCCACGTGGCGACGCTGGTGCACGACGACTCGGTGGACCACTCGGTCCTGCGCCGGGGCATGCCGACCATCAACTCGCTGTTCAGTCACCAGATCTCGGTCATCATGGGAGACTACCTGTACTCCCGCGCGGTGATCGAGCTGGTGGGCCTCGGTGACCTGGAGCCGCTCCGGGTGCTGAGCCGGGTCACCAACGAGATGACGGTGGGAGAGATGCGCCAGCTCCTGGCCCACGACCCGCTGCGCTACTCCGAGGAGGACTACGATCTCCTCATCCAGTCGAAGACGGCGTCGCTGGTGTCGGGCGCCTGCGAGGTGGGCGCGCTTCGGGCGGCTCCGGAGGAGCGGCTGGCGCTGCGACGGTTCGGGGAGGCGCTGGGCATGGCGTTTCAGATCGTGGACGACCTGCTGGATTACGTGGGCGATGCGACCGTCACCGGGAAGCCGACCGGCTCGGACCTGCGGGAGCACAAGGTGACGCTCCCCCTGATCGCGGCGCTGCCGAAGATGGGCGGCGCCGACCAGCGACGGGTGGAGGGCCTGCTCCGTGCCCCCGAGCCGACCGACGCGCAGATCCAGGCGGTGGTGGACGCGGTGGCCGAGGCCGGCGGGCTGGACTACGCGCGGGAGCGGGCACTCCGGCTGGCGGAACAGGCCGATGCGGAGTTGGACCGCCTGAGTCCATCGCCCGCGCGGGACGCGCTCCGGGCGAGCATCGCCTACGTGGTGGACCGCAGACGCTGATGGCCAGCGGACCCCATCGGCCGGGCTTCTATCTGGGCGTATTGATCGCCGGATTCATCACCGGGGGGGCACTCACCGCGTTGCTCAGGGAAACCCTTCCCGACAGCGCGGCCCGCACTTTCTTCACCAGCACCTGGACCGCCCAGTTCGGCCCTGTCTCGGCCGATCTGCTGGTGATAAGCTTCACATTAGGCCCGATCGGGCTGCACGTGTCTCTGCTCAGCCTGATCGCGGTCCTGGTGGCGTACTTGATCGCCCGCTCGCTTTTCTAGGGGGTCCCCGTGGGCAACCTCGGCTTCACCGAGATCATGGTCATCCTGCTGGTGGTTCTGCTGCTCTTCGGCGCCAAGCGGCTGCCGGAGGTGGGCGCCTCCATCGGGAAAGGTATCCGGGAGTTCAAGCGCAGCCTCACGGATACCCAGGAGGCGATCATGGGGAACGACGACCAGCGGAACCTGCAGCCTCGCCAGCCGGAGGACCCGGCGCAGTCCAAACCGTCCTCCGGCGAGCCGAAGCGGCTCTCCCAGTAACTCCTCCGGTCAGCTGACCGGAGGCTGGGGGGTCTGAGTAGCCTGCTGCTGGCGCTGCTGGAGCCTGGCCCGATTGTCCACGACCTTCGCGGACTGCCGCAGCGCGGTCATGTAGCCACGAACCCGGTCTTGCCGGGCCAGGTCGATCATCTTCGAGCGGTACTCGTCCAGTCCCTTGGCGAACTGCGCCGAGTCGGCCTTGGTGTGCTCCAGCACCTTCAGCACGTAGGTTCCCGCCGGCGTCTCCAGCACCCCGCTTCGCTGACCGACATCGACCCCGAATGCCGCGCCCACCACGGTGGGATCGGTCACCGGCGGATTGATCCGGGAGAAGGGGCCGAATTCCCGGTGGGCCAGACCCAGGGCCTTGGCGGCCTCCGCATCCGACTCCCCGGCGGTGACCCGCTTGAGGAACTCCTCCGCCTTCGGTCTCGCCAGCTTCGCCTTCTTCTCCATCCTGAGCTCGTGTTCCACTGCCGGTCTGATCTGGCTCAGCGGAGGCACTCCCGCGGGCTGGATGCTGTCGAGTCGGAAGAGATAATACGCCAGCGGAGTCTCGATCACTGAGCTGGTCTCGCCCGGCTTCCTTCCCTGGAAGGCCCACACGCCGGCATCGGGCACCACCAGATTGCTCAGCTGCACCCGGGTGCCCTGCTGGACCGGACCGGACTTGCCGATCCTCAGCTTGAGAGCCTGAGCCACCGTGTCGAGAGCGGCGGGATCGTCGCGCTCGGCGCCGAGCTGCTCCAGGGAATCGGCTTGGGCATCGAGCCGGTCGCGGTGCTCGCCGCTGACCTCGATCGGAATCAGGATGTGCCGGCCCTTGGCCTTGTCCCCCTTACGGCTGGTGATCTCGATGAGGTGAAACCCGAACTGCGACAGCACCGGCGTCGACACCTTGTTGAGCGGCATCGAAAACGCTGCCGAGTCGAAGGCGGGATCCATCGCCCCTTTGGTCCACTCACCGAGCTCGCCGCCGGCGGCAGCGGAGACGCTGTCCTCCGACTCGCGCCGCGCCACATCGCCAAACGGCTCACCCCCGGCGATCGCCGCCCGGGCCGAGTCGGCCCGGGCCCGCGCGGCCGCGGTGTCGGCCGCGGTGGTGAGCCGCGGCAGGGTCACATAGCTCAGATAGGCCGTCTGCGGCCGCTTGAAGTCATCCTGGTGCGACCGGTAATAGGCGGTCACTTCGGCGTCGGTCAGCTTGACCGTGGAGTCGGCGATGATGTTGTCGGGGATGATCGCGGTGAGGCCGATCTTGACCTTCTCCTGCTCGTCCCGGTACTGCTCCCAGAGCGCCGCGTCGGAGAGATAGATGTCGGCCGTCACCACCCGGAGCAGCTTCGAGCGACGGAGCTGGTCGCGGTACTGGGCATCCAGCGCGGGCAGGTACTGGGCCGCGACACTCGAGGTCAGCCAGCGCTGATACTTGGCGATGTCGAACTGGCTGTCGGTCTGGAACTCGGGAATGTTGCGGAACTCCGCCGGAGGCGAGTTGCGGATGGCCTGGACCACCTCATCCGGCGTGACCGTGATGCGGCGCCGATCGTACTCGGTTTCCAGGATCCGGCTCTCGATGAGCTGCTCCCAGACCTGATCCTCGATCTGATTCTGCTCCTCCAGCGTGAGGGACGCGGGCGTATCCCGCTGGCGGTTCTCGATGGTCTGCTGGACGTACCCCTGGTACGTCCGGGCGTCGATGTTTTGGCCGTTGATCTTGCCCACGGTGGTACTGGTGGTCAGCGCCGACCAGTCCACGCTGGTCAGCATGAAGATCAGCATGAGTAGTGCAAAGATGGCACCGGCCACCTTCGCGCTGTTGCGGAATGCTTGCATCATAGGACTGCGCTCGAGGCTCCGGACCTGGGGTGGGGGAAAGAGCAGGAAGTCTAAGCCCCGCACCACTGAAGCTCAAGGCACGGTGGGGCTTAGCAGTTGACAGCGGGGGGGCGGATCGCTACTGTCTCCTGACTCACCGCTGCGACGCCAAGCGTCGTCTCCCGAGCCTGATTCATACCTCGATAACCCGGGACCCTGATGGCACTTAGCGAGATCGAAAAGCTCGAGCGCCGATACGCCGAGAACCCCCAGGGCCTCACCTTCGCCCCTCTGGCCGAAGTACACCGCAAGAACGGCGAGGTTCAGCGCGCGCTCGATCTCCTCGGCCCCGGTCTCCAGGTCCACCCCGACTACATCCCGGCCAGCATCGTGCTGGGCCGCTGTCATATGGATCTGGGCGACGTGCACGCCGCCGAAACCGCCTTCCTGCACGTGCTCGATCTCGACGGCGAAAATGTCATCGCCCTGAAGGCCCTGGCCGACATCAGCGAACGGCTGCTCCGGTTCGACGACGCCGAACGGTGGCTGCATACCCTGCTCACGGTGGACCGCAGCAACGACGATGCCCGGGATCAGCTGCAGCGGGTGGAGATCGCCCGGCGTCAGGCCGTCGTTGGTTCCTCGGCGGAGCCATCGAGCGTGATGGAGCCGTCGGCCCCAGCGGAGGTGGCTGAGGAGCCGGCAGTCGCCCCGATCCCCGACATCGCGCCCTCGCCCCCTCCCTTCCAGCCACCGGTGGCCGAGCCCGTGGTTGGCTCGGCGGGCTTCGCCGATCTCGAGCCCTCAGCGCTGGATCTCGAGCCCTCTGCATTGCGCGACGAATTGCGAGAGGCGAGCGGGAAAGCCGAGCCTGAGGGGGTGTATCGCTTCGACGAGTCGGTGGCGCCGCTCGATGGCCTGGTGGGGCGGGAAGTGGACACCCCTGACGAGGCCGACTCCGAGCTCACCATCGAGCCGGGCTTCCGGGGTGATTTCTCGGTCGAAACCGACGAGGACATCGTTCTCCAGAGCGCCGGTGGCGGCGAATTCCAGATGCCGGATGCCTCCCAGGAGCTCTTTGCGGGCGGCGCCAAGGGCGAGCGCGCGCCCTTCGAGGAGGACGCGCCGATTTCCGCAGCGGAGGCAGAGCCGGTCCGCGTGGACCAAGACAGCCGGCCGGCTGAGTCCCCACCAGGACTACAGGGTCGTGACTCGGAAGCCGCCGTGCCGGAGCCCTACGCTCACAAGACGCACGAGTTCGAGCCCTATCCGCCCGCCCCGTACGAGCCCCAGCCCTATGGGGCCGAGAGCGCCAAGCCCGAGGAGCCGTCCAGCTACCAGCCGGGGCAGCACGACCACGCGCCGGCGGAGCTGGTTGCCGAGACGTCTGCTCCGGAATCGCCTGCTCCGGAATCGCCTGCTCCGGAATCGCTTGGACCAGACGTGCTTGCTGCCGAGCCGGTCGCCCCCGAGCTGCCGACGGCTGCTCCTGCCATGGAGGCTCCGGCGCCGGTCGCCTCCCAGCCCAGTCGTGGGTATGGGGTGAACGAAACGGGCGGCCGTTCGGTCGCTCAGCTCTTTCAGGGCATTCTTGGCGCCCGGCCGCCGGCCCAGGCCACTGCGGCTCCGGTGCGGCAGGCCCAACAGGCGGGCAGCGGCGCGCCCACCCGTCCTGCCGCCGACGCGCTTTCGCTCAGCTCCGTGTTCGGGGACGAGACCTCCGAGACCCCGCCCGCCGTTCCGGCGCAGAATCCCGGCAGCGGCTCGGTCTCCTTCGACGACTTCTTCGGCTCCTCGAGCCCTTCTCCCTCCGCCCGGACTCCCCGTTCTCCCGATCCCAAGAACGACGACCTCGACCAGTTTCACGCCTGGCTTCAAAACCTCAAGCGCTGAATGCTGATCGCGGTGCTCAACGGCCCCAATCTCAACTTGCTGGGCCAGCGGGAGCCGGAAGTCTACGGGCGAACGACCCTGGCGGAGATCGAGATGATGGTCCGGGAGGCCGCGCGGCCCCTCGGCACGGACATCGAGTGGTTCCAGAGCAACCACGAAGGCGAGCTGGTGGACGCGGTGCAGGGGCTGCGCGGACGGGTGGACGGCGCGCTGGTGAACGCCGCGGCGCTCACCCACTCCAGTCTCGCGCTCCGGGATGCCATCCTGGCGGTGCGGGTGCCCTTCGTGGAGCTGCACCTGTCCAACATCTTCGCTCGCGAGCCCGAGCGACGGCACTCCGTGATCGCGGATCTCGCGATCGGCCTGATCTCGGGATTCGGCGCCCAGAGCTACCTGCTGGCGCTCCAGGCGCTGGTGGGCCGACTTCGTGCCGGCTGACCGCCGCGCCGAACGGCAGGCGGGGCTGCGCTCGGCGCTGGGGGCCGAAGGGCTGGACGGACTGCTCGTCACGCACCTGCCCAACGTCCGGTACCTCACCGGATTCACCGGATCGGCCGCGCTGCTGCTGGTGCATACCGAGGCGACGGTTCTGGTAACGGACTTCCGCTACGCGGTCCAGGCCTCCCAGGAGGTGGACGGCGCCGCGAGCGTGGAAGTGGATCGGAAGAGTGTCTGGGATCGGCTGGGACGGGTGCTCGCCGGGTTCCCGGTCGGTGCCCTCGGCATCGAGGCCCACGCCCTGACGGTGAAGGATGCCGAGCGGGTGGCCGGTCTGACCCGGAGCCGGATGGTGCCGGCCGGTGATCACGTGGAGCGGCTTCGGGTCGTGAAGTCGCCGGAGGAAGTGAGCGCAATCCGGGCGGCGGCGGAGCTGGCGCAGGACGCACTCGACGAGGTGCTGCCCACCATCCGGACGGGACAGCAGGAGCGCGAGATCGGCGCCGCGCTGGAGGCGGCCCTGCGCCGCCGGGGGAGCGAATGGCATCCCTTTCCGACCATCGTCGCCTCGGGGCCGCGCTCGGCGCTCCCGCACGCGCGCACCAGCGGGCGCACCGTGGGGCGGGGCGACTGGCTGCTGCTCGACTTCGGCGCCCAGGTAGACGGCTACTGTGCCGATCTCACCCGCACCGTGGTGGTGGGCGCGCCGGCGGACGAGCGGCAGCGCGCGATGTACGAGCTGGTGCGCTGCGCGCAACGGCGGGCGCTCGAGCAGCTGCGTCCCGGTATGACCGGCCGCGAAGGCGACGCGCTCGCGCGCGAGGTGATCGTGGGGCGAGGATTCGGCGAGGCCTTCGGGCACTCGCTGGGGCACGGCCTGGGCCTCGAGGTGCACGAGGCCCCGCGTCTGGCCCCGACCTCGGACGCTCCGGTGCCCCAGGGCGCGGTGGTCACGGTGGAACCGGGCGTCTATTTTCCGGGCTGGGGCGGCGTCCGGCTGGAGGACGATCTCTACCTGGGTGTGGAGGGGCCGGAGCTTCTCTCGAACGGGCGAACCGAGCTCGTGGAGCTGGTCTAGCCTGCGTCGGACTGTCTATTCTCACGATGCCATCATCCCAATCGATTTGCGGGCCCTCCGGGCCCCGTCCCGACCGGCTGCCCCCGTTCCCGGCTGCGCCGGGCGGGCCGTCATGAAGCCGGCCCACCGAGGAGGCTCACGTGAACCCGACCGCTCGCCGAGACGGCGCAAGGCCGACGGGGCTATGACGCCCCAGGAGATGAAGCAGCTGGCCGAGCTGCTCCAAAACGTGCCCGGCATCCGGTCGATCGAGCTGAAGGACGTGAAGGGCCTGGCGCAGCTGCTGCGGGAATCGCCCGAGATCGGCTCCATCGAGATCAAGGGCTGGTTCGGGACGGGCGTGGTCATCACCCGTACCTCGCTCACCCCGGTCTTCGCGCCCCCGCTGGCGGTGGCGGCGCCGGTGGCGTCCGCTGGCGCCGTTCCAGCCGAGGCGGAGGTTCGCGAGGCGCCGCGCCCGGTTGCCGCTCCGGCGCTCAAGGAGATCAAGTCGCCGATGGTGGGGACCTACTACAAGGCTCCGGAACCGGGTGCGGATCCCTATGTGAAGGTGGGGAGCCGTGTCACCTCAGGCCAGACGGTGTGCATCATCGAAGCGATGAAGATCATGAACGAGATCGAGGCCGAGATCACCGGCGTGATCCGCGAGGTGTGCGTGGAAGACGCGCAGCCGGTGGAATTCGGTCAGGTCCTCTTCCGGGTCGATCCCAATGGGTGAGTCCACGGTTTCCACCGCTCCCAGTGCGGCGTCCTCTTTCAATTTCAAGAACACCATCGGGCAAATGGTCCAGCGCAATGCGTCGGACCTGCTGCTCAAGGTCGGCCGGCCGCCCACCGTCAGGGTGAACGGCGAGCTGCTCACCCTGGACGTGGCGCCCCTCAAGCCGGAAGACCTCAAGGCCCTGGCGGAGCAGGTGATGACCCCTCGACAGGTGAAGGAGTTCGCCGAGAAGAAGGAAGCGGACTTCGCCATCGGCGTCCCGGGGGTGGGACGGTTCCGGACCAACATCTATCAGCAGCGGGGCACGCTGGCGTTCGCCTTCCGCGCCATTCCCTACGAGGTGAAGACGATCCAGGAGCTGTATCTGCCGCTGGTGCTGGAGGAAATCGCCCTCAAGCCCCGCGGCCTGGTGCTGGTCACCGGCATCACCGGCTCGGGCAAGTCCACGGCGCTGGCCGCCATGATCAACCATGTGAATCAGCACCGACGGGTCAACATCATCACCATCGAAGATCCCATCGAGTTCCTCCACCGGGATGTGATGTCCAACATCTCTCAGCGCGAGGTGGGGAGCGATACGCTGTCCTTCGCCTCGGCGCTCCGCCACGTCCTCCGCCAGGATCCCGACGTCATTCTGATCGGCGAGATCCGCGACATGGAGACGCTGGACACCGCGCTCAAGGCGGCCGATACCGGCCACCTGGTCTTCTCCACCCTGCACACGACCGACGCCACCCAGACCCTCAACCGGATCATCTCCTTCTACCCGCCGTATCAGCACCAGGAGATCCGGATGCTGCTGGCGACCGCGCTCCAGGGCGTGATCTCGCTCCGGCTGGTGCCGCGGGCCGACGGGCGCGGACGGGTGCCGGGCTGCGAGGTCCTGATCAATACCGCGGCCGTGGCGGACAACATGCGGGACATCGAGAAGGCCCTGAACATCCCCGATCTGATCGCGGAGGGGACCGTCTCCTACGGCATGCAGTCGTTCGACCAGTCGCTGATGAAGTGGTTCAAGGAGGGGATGATCTCCTACGAGAGCGCGCTCTTCTACTCCTCGAACCCGAACGAGTTCGCGCTGAGGGTGTCGGGCGTGGATTCGGCCTCGGACCGGAAGTTCTCCGAGATCACGGGAGACACGGGAGCCGCGCGGTCGCTGGACCTGACGCCCTGATGTTCAAGAAGGTCCTCATCGCCAATCGCGGCGAGATCGCCCTGCGGGTGATCCGGGCGTGCCGGGAGCTGGGACTCGAGACGGTCGCCGTATACAGCGAAGCCGATCGGGAGTCGCTGCACGTCCGCTTCGCCGATGACGACGTATGCATCGGCCCGCCGCCCAGCCGGCAATCGTACCTCCGCATTCCCAACATCATCGCCGCCGCCGAGATCACCGGGGCCGACGCGATCCACCCGGGCTACGGCTTCCTGGCTGAGAACGCGGAATTCGCCGACACCTGCCGGGCCTCCAACATCACCTTCATCGGCCCCACCGGCGAGCAGATCCGTCAGATGGGCGACAAGGCCACCGCGCGGCGGCTGGCCCAGGAGGCGGAGGTGCCGACCGTGCCGGGCTCGCCGGGCACGATCGAGGATCCGGACGAGGCCCTGGCGTTCGCCGAGAGCATCGGATTTCCGGTGATCATCAAGGCCACCGCGGGCGGGGGCGGGAAGGGGATGCGCATCGCCCTGGACGCCGAGCAGTTCACCTCCTCGTTCGGGCTGGCGCAGAACGAGGCCCTGGCGGCGTTCGGCAACGGCTCGGTCTATGTCGAGAAGT
>DATBJC010000077.1:0-32295 GCA_036556625.1 Gemmatimonadales bacterium | reverse complement strand
CGAAAGCTCCGGCAGGACGGATGGATCCACTCTCAACCTTTGGTGAGCGCTTCGGCGCGCCTCGGGCGCTCGTCGGGATGCTGCACGTCGGCGCATTGCCAGGAACGCCGGCGGCGTGTCATTCCCTCGACGAGCTGATCGAGCGCACGGTTGCCGAGGCAAGGATCTATCGCGAGGCGGGGTTCACCGCGCTCGCCATCGAGAACATGCACGACCGTCCCTACCTGAAGGGCGGCGTCGGTCCCGAGGTCACCGCCGCCATGACGGCGCTCGGGCGGGAAGTCAGACGCGATACCGGCCTGGTACTCGGCATTCAGGTGCTGGCGGCCGCGAATCGCGAAGCGCTTGCCGTTGCCCTCGCTTGCGGTGCGGAGTTCGTGCGGGTGGAAGGCTTCGTCTTTGCCCACGTGGCGGACGAGGGCGTCATTGAATCGTCCGCCGGCGAGCTGCTGCGCTATCGTCGCACGATCGGCGCCGATCGGGTGCTGGTGTTTGCCGACATCAAGAAGAAGCACAGCGCGCACGCCCTGACCAGCGATGTCTCGCTGGCCGCAACCGCCAGGGCCGCTGAGCACTTTCTCGCGGACGGCGTCATCGTGACCGGTCCGGCCAGCGGTGAAGAGGCGTCGCCCGATGACGTGCGCGACACCGCGCGGGCCGTACGTCTTCCGGTGCTTGTCGGCTCAGGTGTCTCGGCCCACAATTTGACGCGCTTTGCCGATGCCCACGGATTCATCGTCGGATCTTCCCTGAAGCAGGGTGGGATCTGGAGCAACCCCCTGGACCGGACGGCAGTGGAGACGATGGCACGGGCTTTCGCCAAGCTGACTCAGAGGTGACACCCTCACTCGTGCTTCTCGGGAATCTCCTCGTCGACGACATTGTCTTTCCGGACGGCAGGGCGTGCATGGGGGAGCCCGGGGGCGCCATCATGTACGGATCGTTGAGCGCAGCGATCTGGGGGACGCGAGTGGGGTGCGTCAGCCTGGTCGGCAGCGACTACCCCGTCACGATGCTGGACGCGCTGACAAGGCGCCATGTCGATCTCGCCGGCGTCCATCCGCTCGGCGGACCCGGCGTGCGCACCTGGCTCCTCTACGAGGGTTCCTCGCGACGCCTGGTCCATCGCCTCGGTTGCCCGACGCACGAACAGGTGTCACCAGGACCCGAGCACATCCCGAGCGCCTGGCAATCCGCGCCCGCCTTCCACCTCGCTCCGATGCCGTTCTCGGCGCAGGCCCGATTGCTTGCGTCGCTGACGGCCGGCGCGAATCGCTTTGTGTCGATCGATCCGCATCGGCCGATTACCGATCAGACGCTGGACGACTGGCGGCGAGCCCTGGCCGGCGCTGACGCGTTTTTCCCCGGTGAGGACGAGTTGCTGCTGGAAGAGACTGATACCGACGTTGAGCGCGTTCTTCCCCGGCTGGCAACCGGTCGGCTCAGGTTCATCGCGTTCAAGCAGGGAGCCAAGGGCGGCATGCTCTATGATGCCCGCGAACAGCGCTTTCATCGGTGGGTGGGCCGAGCGACGAGAGTCATCGATCCTACCGGCGCGGGCGATGCCTTTGCGGCGGGTTTCATCTCCGCGCACCTCGAAGGTCTGCCGGTAGAGGCCTGCCTCGACCGGGGCGTCGTCAGTGCGAGCTTTGCCCTCGAAGCTCCGGGAGCGACCTCGTTGCTCCAGGCGACGCGGAACGATGCCGATACCCGGATCCGTCAGTGGTCGGCGGCCGGGGCGAGATCATGACGGATCTGTACGTCTGCGCTGACGGGATCACCGAGGCCATCGCTAGCGGCCAGCCGGTTGTCGCGCTCGAAACCACGGTGGTCACGCACGGGTTGCCCCATCCCGACGGCCTGGCCGCCGGGATGGCGGTGGAGGACGAGATCCGGCAGAGCGGTGCTATTCCCGCAACCATCGGGATTCTGCGAGGAGCCATTCGGGTCGGACTCACCCGTGCCGAGCTGAACGAGCTGGCGACGATTCCCGACGTGGTCAAAGTGAATCTCAGCAATCTGGCGGCCACTATCGCGGCTGGTCGGCCCGGCGCGACCACCGTCGCCGCCACCATGGTCGCCGCACACGCGACGGGCATCAGAGTCTTTGCGACCGGTGGCATTGGCGGTGTGCATCGGGATGCCAGCGGTGACGTGTCAGCGGACCTGACGGCGCTGTCGCGGGTTCCGATCGCCGTCGTGTGTGCCGGAGCCAAGGCGATCCTGGATTTGCCCCGCACGGTGGAGATGTTGGAGACGCTCGGCGTCCCGGTGCTCGGCCTCGCGACGGACGAATTTCCCGCCTTCTATCGCCGATCCAGCGGGATACCGCTGGACAGCCGGATGGAAACGATCGAGGAGCTGGCTTCGGCGGTGCGAACGCACTTTGCGCTTGGTCTTGAGACCGGCGTGCTGATCGCCAATCCGATTCCCGCCTCCGACGAGCTGCCGGCCGAAACCTACGAGCAGGCGCTCGAGACGGCCCTGTCCGATGCCGCAAGGCAGGAGGTGCGGGGCCGTCGCGTCACCCCGTTCCTGCTGGAACGTCTCAGGGCACTGAGCGAGGGCGAAAGCGTCCGAGCAAATCTCGCCCTGCTGACGAATAACGCTCGGGTGGCAGCGCAACTCGCGAGGGCCCTCGCGCAGTCGGTCTGAATCCCGGCCTTCCGCATCTCGGGCTACCGCTTCGACCAGAGCCCCACCCGCAGCTGCCACGCCTGCGCCCTGGGGAGCTGGGTCCGACGGATCTGGACATACATTGCAGTTCTATGTATAGTACCTCTATGTATCATCGCCCGCGTCACGGCGGCTCACCGCCGAGGTTGCCCGGCCCTGGGGATGACCTCGGGGGGCAGGAACGTGCGGCCGTCGATCCCATGAATATCAACAAGGACCTCGTGGCGGCGACGTCGACCCCCCTGGTGCTGGCCATCCTGGCCGAAGGGGACAGCTACGGCTATGCCATCCTGAAGCGGGTCCGTGAGCTGTCCGGGGGCGAGCTGGAGTGGACCGATGGCATGCTCTATCCGGTTCTCCATCGCCTGGAGCGGTCCGGCCTCGTCAAATCCCGGGGGGAGAAAACCGAGTCTGGAAGGCAGAGGAAATACTATCGGCTGACCGCAGCCGGGCGGGAGCAGCTAGCCGACGAGCGCCGCCAGTGGCGGGCTGTGGACCAGACGCTTCGAAAGATCTGGTCAACCCTCGCCGACTTCGCGAGCAGCGCTGGAAGTCCTGATCCCCTCCTCCAGCGGAGTTGAGTCGATGGATCGGAAGCGCCCGGACGACTCCGGGGTGGAGTCCCTCGAGAAGCAGATCGATGCCTGGCGGGCCCACCTCCGCAGGAGCCGGGCAATCACCGGCTCGGATGCGGAGGAGCTGGAAGATCACCTGCGTGAGCAGATCGCTTCGCTGGGCGATGGGGGCCTCTCCGAAGACGAAGCCTTTCTAGTGGCGGTCAAGCGCATGGGGGCGGTCGACGCACTGACCCGGGAGTTCGCCCGGGAGCACTCGGATCGGCTCTGGAAACAGCTCGTCCTCTCCCGCAACGGTGGAGATGGAGAGGCCGAGTGGCCTGCCGCCGAGGGAACTCGAAAGATGTGGGTCGCCCTCGGCCTGGCGGTGGCGGCGGGCGTGGCCATCAAGCTGCCGGCCCTTTTCGGGTTCGATTTCCACGACGACGCCCCGTTTTACCTGCTCAACCTCAGCTTCTTCACGCTGCCCTTCGTCGCCGCGTACTTCGCGTGGGACCGGCCGCTCCCGCCAGCGAGCCGGATATGGCTCGCCGCGGTCTTCGCGCTGGCGGCCATCGCCGTAAACGCCTTCCCCTTCTCCCCGTCGCCGGGCGCAGACACCGAGGTCCTGACCAGCATCCACCTGCCCATCGCACTCTGGCTGGCCATCGGCGTGGCGTACGTGGGCGGGCGCTGGCGCGGGAGCGACCGGCGGATGGATTTCGTCCGCTTCACCGGCGAGCTCTTCATCTACTACGTCCTGATCGCCTTGGGCGGGGGCGTGCTCATCGCGCTGACCTTCAACCTGTTTCGGGCGATCGGCATCAACGTCGAGCCCCAGGTGCAAAGCTGGATAGTCCCGTGTGGCGCGGCAGGCGCAGCTTTAGTGGCCACGTGGCTGGTGGAAGCGAAGCAGAGCGTCATCGAGAACATGGCCCCCGTCCTGACCCGGATCTTTGCCCCCCTCTTTTCTCTGTTGCTCTTCGCCTTCCTGGTGACGATGGTGTGGACGGGACGGGGCATCGACGTGGAGCGGGAGGTCCTCATTCTCTTCGACCTCCTGCTGGTGGTGGTCTTCGGCCTGCTGCTCTATTCGATCTCGGCCCGGGACTCACTGGAGCCTCCGGGCCTCCTGGACTGGATTCACCTCGCGCTGGTCGGGACCGCTCTGGTGGTGGATGTCCTGGCGCTCTGGGCCATCGGCACTCGGATCTCGGACTTCGGGTTCACGCCCAACCGGGTGGCGGCTCTTGGGGAGAACGTCGTTCTGCTGGTCAACCTGACCGGCTCGGCCCTCCTCTATGCCCGATTCCTCCGCGGCGGCGTCCCCTTCTCACGTTTGTTCGACTGGCAGACGTTCTACCTCTATGTCCTCGCCGCGTGGGCGGCGGTGGTGGCCTTTCTTTTCCCCCCGCTGTTCGGGTTCGCCTGAGCGCGATCAGGGCAGCTCATTCCTCCATCCCCTCCACGGGTCCCACGCCCTATTGCCGCTCCCACAGCACTGCGCGACTCCAGCCGTTCGAGGCGTCACTCCACCCGGCGATGGTGCCGGTCCGGTTGACGCCCTCGGCCGAGGCGTAATGGTCCTGACTGTTCACGAACTCGGGGAGCTTCTGGGTGGTCCCATTGTCAGTGACCCATGGGTCGCCTCCCCCGTCGCGAAGATCCAGCGAATGACCCACGACGATGCCCCCGGGGCTGATCGCCCGTGTGAAGTCAGTCATGCGGGGGGCGGGGAGCGTCTTCATTACTTCCTGGTAGTAGAGGAATGGGGTCTGGATGTCCTCCTCCTCACCCACCGCATCCGGCCGAGGTCCTAGATCACCCACGATCTGGCCCTTGGTATTGATGGCGCTCGCGCTGCTCCCCACCCTCCCGAGGGTGCCGAGGTCCTTGAACACACCCTCTTTCCAGCGGAACGCGTGGACCGAGCCCGACGTCGTGGTGCTCTGTCCCACTACGGTGCCGGCCCTGTTGATCCCATGGGCCTCGGACGCCGTCCCACCCAAGGTTCCGATGTCGGTCATCACCCCGTCCTTCCACACGAAGGCATGCCGTTGGCCGTTGGCGGTCTCGCTCCACCCCACGATCACCCCGAAGTCGTTGATCCCCAGGGCTTCGCTTTCGCGACCGCCGAGCGTGCCGAGGTTCTTCTTCACCCCGTTCTGCCACCGAACGGCGCGCATCGCGCCTGACTTCACCCGGCTGGCCCCGACGATGACGCCGCCCTGATTGATCGCGTTGGCGCGACTCACACCGCCCCCCAGGGTCCCGAGATCGGTCATGACCCCGTTCCTCCACACGAAGGCGTGACCTCCCGTCCACGGGTTGACTCCCGGCACGCTGCTGGTGCCGGCGACGACGCCGGCGTCGTTGATCGCCGAAGCGAGAGACCAGGGGCCGCCCAGGGTACCGAGGTCGCGGATCTTGTAGGTGGCTACAGCTGCAACCGACACGTCGGGCTCGGCGGACGGTCCGGTGGGGCTTTCTTCGCCGGCGCAACCCCAGGCCCCCAGCGCCAGGACAAGGTTCCCGAATCGAATGAGGCGGAACGATGACATCGCCATGGCGTGATCCTCCGCGTCTCGGCCTGGTCCAGGATGAGCGATCGATGCAGGTCAAGGTGCCGCGACCGCTTCAAGCCGATCTCAAGTGATTGGGGTGAATGCAGTTCGCCCCGTCGCTAGGCAGCAACGGGGCGAAGGATTGCTGAGGAGCACGCTTCCGCGTGCAGCTGGTTCTACTGCAGGCGCATGAGCCGCGCGATCGAGGGGACCCCGTTGCCGTTGACGAGGAAGACCATGTATGGGCCAGGCGGGGCCACTGCGCGGCTGGTCGGGAGAGTGACGGAGATACCGCCGGCCACCTGACTGAAGGTCAGCGGGACGAAGCGGGTGCCTTGGTCGAACGCGTGCGTCACCGACGGCAGCCGGATGAACGACACCTTCGCGATGCTGGCGCCGTCCGGCGTCGTCACGGACAGAGACTGACCGTATCCCACCACGCTGGGCGTGGCGCCGGTGATGGTCGGGCGTGCGCCCCGGAAGAGATAGGGGGGCGAGTAGAGCTCGTAGTTGAAATTGTCCACGGTATTCCCGCCGTCGCCGCCACCGCTGTGAAGCACTCGTCCATCCGGGAGCAGCAGGGTGGTCGAGTGGTACCCGCGGAGCAACGGCGCGCTGCTCGCAACGGTCGCCCAGCTGCCGGTGGCGGGATTCCACAGCTCCGTGGTGTTGACCTTGAGCGCGGGATTGGCACGGTCGCCGGCCACGCCGCCGGTGACCAGCACCTCGCCGGTGGGCAGCACGGTGGCGTTCAGGTTCCAGCGGGCCACCGCCAACGACCCGGTGTACGTCCACTGCGGATTCGGCTGATTGAGATCGATGATCTCCGCGGTGTTGGTCGGCGGGTTGTTCCCGCCAGCGTAGAGAATCTTCCCCGGCGCATACATCACCGCGGAGCCGTACGAGCGGCTTCCGAACTGCCGCAGCGGACCGTTGGTCCAGCTTCCGGTGCCGGAGACATCGAGCCAGCGGGTCTGCCGCTGCGCTCCGGCGTAGAACACCCGCCCGTCGGGCGCCACGAACGTGCGGGGATAGTTCGGCAGCTCCAGGCTCGCGGTCGTCAACTGGCGCCAGCTGGTCCCGTTCCAGATCTCGGGCACGGCTGCGATCGCGCCGTTCTCGTCCTCGCCCGAGAGTGTCAGCACCTCACCGTTCGGGAGCGTAGTGTTGGTCGGATACCACCGCCCCTGGGCCATGGGCGGCCCGACCTGCCAGGTACCGGTGACGGGGTCGAAGATGTTGCTGTCCCGCAGACCGTGGCCGAAGCTGATGTTCCCACCGGCCACCAGCAGCCGCCCGTCGGGCAGGAAGTCATGGCCGGCACAGAACAACCAGGAGGGCGCCGGCACGGCGGTGAAGTTGCCGGTTGCAGGATCCCACAGTTGAGGATCGCCGTTCAGACCCCAGCTCAGCACGCGACCGTCGGGCAGCAGTTGCTGGTGCAGCTGGACGATCGGGGCGGGGAGCACCGACGACCACTGGCCCACCACCGACGTCTGACCTCCAGCGGTGACCGTCACAGCCGCCGTCCCGCTCTTGCCCTCGCTGGTGGCCGTGATCGTCGCCGACCCCTGGGTCACGCCGGTCACGATGCCGGCCGACACCGTCGCCACCCCGGGCGCACTGGTTGCCCAGGTGAAGCTGCGACCGGTGAGCGGCTGGCCCGCCGCATCCTTGGCGGTGGCCGTGAGTTGCACCGTGGCGTCCACGGGAACACTTGCCGTCGCCGGCGTGACCTCGACCGACGCCACCGGCACCGAATTGACCGTGACCGAGATGGCTGCGGTCCCCGTCTGCCCCTCGCTCGTAGCCGAGATGGTCGCGGCGCCTGCCCCTACGCCGGTGACGAGGCCGGTCGCCGATACCGTCGCCACCCCGGGCGCATTGGTCTCCCAGGTGATCGGGCGCCCGGGCAGCGGGAAGCCTTCGGCGTCCTGGGCAGTGGCGGTGAGCTGCACCGTGGCCCCCACGAGAACATTGGCCGACCCCGGGCTGACATCGACCGACACCACCGGCTCTGTCGATCCGGTATTGGCGGCCTTGATCTCGAGCCCCAGCGCCCCGGACTTCGTGGTAGCCCAGCTCGCATCGATGGTGTTGTCGTTGGTGGCCCACTCCGCCTGGAGATCGGATGTGGTGTTCTCACCCGAGGGCTGCTCGGAGATCTCAGTGAAGCCGGCGCCGGGGGTGACCGCGAGCGCGTTCTTCTTTACCCCGAAGGCACCGTAGGCCACGTTGTTGGCATGGGCAAAGGGGGCGAGCGTCACGGCCAGGCTGGTCCCCGCATCGGCGCGAGCCGAGCCGGTCTGGACGATGGCGCCGGCCCCGTTCTCACCGCTGGGGTCCACCCCGTTCCACTGCGACACGATCCAGAGCGCATTGGACACGGTTTGCGAGAAGCTGATCGTGATCGGCCCGCTGCCCGGCGAGGCGCTCATTGCGCGATAGATGGTCAGGCGCTTCGCGGGCACGCTGATGGTATCGAACGTGACCGTCGCGACCTCGTCCCAGGCCGCCATACCCCCACCGGTCACGGTGGGGCTGGGCGCGGCGGGGTTTCGGTGTCCCACTACGGCGAGCGTGACCAGTGTGTTGGGCGCCGGTGAGATCGAGGCGGTAGTGTAGATCTTCTGGTTGACCGTATCCTTCCCGGCCGTAAGCAGCGTGTGGGTGATGGTCGCCGCGGCCACCACCTGCACCGACACGGTCTCGGTGATCGCGGTGCCGTTGGCCGTGGCCGAGACGATCTTGGTCCCCGCCACGCTCGAGCTGAGCATCCCGATGGCCACCCCGGCCTGATTGGTCGGACCCGCCGGCTGGGTCAGCGTATTCCCGGTGCCGGTGGCCGACAGCACGACCGTGGCCCCACTGACCGGATCGCCGCTGGCATCCTTGGCGGTGACGGTGATGGTCGCCACCCCGTTGCTCACCGGGATCGAGCTCACGTCCGCCGTCACGGTGGACTGGGAGGCCGACACCCCGCCGCCGCCACCACCACCGGTTCCTGCCCGGATCTCCACGCCCAGCGCCGCGGCGCTCAGGTTGGTCCAGCTCGCGTTGATGGTGTTGTCGTTGGTGGCCCATTCGGCCTGGAGGTCGGAAGGAGTGCTTTCGACGGAGGGCTGCTCGGCGATCTCGGTGAAGCCGGCGCCCGGCGTGACCGCGACCGCCTTCTTCTTCACCCCGAAGACGCCGTAGGCCACGTTGTTGGGATCGGCGAAGGGGGTGAGCGTGACGGTCAGACCGTTCCCCGCATCGGCCCCAGCCGAGCCGCTCTGGACGATGGCGCCGGCGCCGTTCGCGCCGCTGAGGTCCACCCCGCTCCACTGCGATACGATCCATTGGGCGTGGGCCACGGTTTGCGAGAAGCTGATCGTGATCGGCCCGCTGCCGGGGGAAGCGCTCAGCGCCCGGTAGATGGTCAGGCGTTTCTGCGGAGTGCCGATGGTCGCGAACGTGACCGTCGCGACCTGGGCCCAGGCCGCCATCCCGCCACCGGTCACGGTAGCGGCGACCGGGGCGCCCGACGCGCGGTGGCTCAGCACGGCAACAGTGATCAGTGCGTTGGGCGCGGGGGAGATCGACGAGGTGGTGTAGATCTTCTTGTTGACCACGTCATTCCCGGCGGTGAGCAGCGTCTGCGTGATCGGGGTAGAAAGCGCCGCAGTCCGCTCCGACTCCACGATCTCACGCTCGGGGGAAGTCGGTTGCTCGACGCACGTGACCGTCGCGCCGAACAGCGCGACGGCCACGATCCTCAAGCCACGAGGGGTTGGAAGCCTGAAGTTTGGTCTCACGTTCCGGTGTCGGCGGCCCTGATCTCGACGCCCAGCACCGCGCTGTTCGCCCTGGTCCAGGTCGCATTGATGGTGTTGTCGTTGGTCGCCCATTCCGCCTGGAGATCGCACGTGGTGGTTTCACCGGACGGCTGTTCGTCGATCTCGGTGAAGCCGGCACCCGGGTTGACCGCGGGCACGTTCTTCTTCACTCCGACGACGCCGTAGGCCACGTTGTTGGCATGGGCAAATGGATTCAGCGTCACCGTCAACGTGGTGACCCTGTCGGCGCTGGCCGAGCCGGTCTGGACGATGGCGCCGGCCCCGTTCACGCCGCTGAGGTCCACCCCGCTCCACTGCGACACGATCCACTGGGCGTTCGACACCGTGTTCGCGAAGGTGATCGTGAGCGGCCCGCTGCCGGGCGAGGCGCTCATCGCCCGGTAGATGGTCATGCGCTTGGAGGGAATGCTGAGGGAGTCGAACACCACCGTTGCGACTTCCTCCCACGCGGCCATGCCGCCGCCCGTCACGATGGGGCTGGGCGTGGCGGCGACCCCGCGGTGGCCCAGCACGGCGATGGTGATCAGCGTGTTGGGCGCCGGTGCGATCGACCCGGTGGTGTAGACCTTCTGGTTGGTCGTATCCGTTCCGCCCGTGAGCAGCGCGTGCGTGATGCTCCCGGGAGCCACCGCCTGCACCTCCACCGTCGCGGTCTGGGTGATCGCGGTCCCGTTGGCGGTGGCAGAGATGGTCTTGGTCTCCGCCACGCTCGAGCTGAGTGTCCCCGTGGCCACCCCGGAGCCATTGGTCGGACCCACCGGCTGGGTCAGCGTGTTCCCAGTGCCGCTGGCCGACAGCACGACGGTGGCCCCGCTGACCGGATTGCCGCTGGCGTCCTTGGCGGTGACGGTGATGGTCGCCGTGCCGCTGCCCACCGCAATCGAGCCAGGCGCCGCGGTCACGGTGGACTGGGAGGCCGATACCCCACCGCCGCCACCGCCGCCACCAGCCTTGATCTCCACGCCCAGCACCGCGGCATTGGTACTGGCCCAGCTTGCATTGATGGTATTGTCGTTGGTGGCCCATTCCGCCTGGAGATCGGCGGGAGGGGCTTCCCCGGAAGGCTGTTCGGAGATCTCGGTGAAGCCGGCGCCCGGAGTGATCGCGAGCACGTTCTTTCTTACCCCGAACACGCCGTACGCCACGTTGTTGGGATCGGCAAAGGGAGCGAGCGTGACGGTCAACCCGGTCCCGGAGTTGGCTCGAGTCGAGCCGGTCTGACCGATGGCGCCGGCCCCGTTCACGCCGGTGAGGTCCACCCCGCTCCACTGCGACACGATCCACTGGGCGTTGGCCACCGCAGTCGGGAACGCGATGGTGATCGGCCCACTGCCGGGGGAGGGGCTCAGCGCCCGGTAGATGGTCAGGCGCTTCTGGGGAGTGGCGATGGTGCTGAAGGTGATCGTCGAGACCTCGGTCCAGGCCGCCATGCCGCCGCCCGTCACGGTGGGGCTGACCGAGGCGCCTCCCCCGCGGTGGCTCAGCACCGCAACCGTGATCAGCGCATTGGGCGCCGGCGAGATCGCGGCGGTGGTGTAGTTCTTCTTATTGGCCGGGTCATTCCCGGCGGTGAGCAGCGTCTGCGTGATCGGAGTGGAAAGCGCCGCGATCGGATCGGCATCGGCGATCTCGCGGTCGGGTGAGGTCGGTTGGTCAACGCACGAGGCCATCAAGCTGAGCAGTGCGACGGCAACGATCCTGCAGCCAGGATGGGCTGGGAAACTGAGCTTGGATGTCATGGGAGTCCCGCGCATTGTTTAGTCCCCATCCGTAGGGGGCCCCGGATGAGGCATCGTGGCAGTCGGAGGCACTATCTGTGCCACATTGTCGAGTGTTGTCTCGACAGCACCAGGATCGACTTAGGGGTGCCGCCTAAAGCGGCGTACTGAACAGCCGGACAACCCGAAGCACGCCCGCCACCCGATGTGTGTGACCCCAGTGCAAGCCGCTGCACGGACGCCACAGTGTTGCGAGGAACAGCCGAGTCAGTTCACCGCTTTGGGATCCGAGCCACTGAGGGTCAGCCCCAGTCATAGTGCTCGCCAAGCCACTGAAAGAGCTCGCGGTTATGGGGGGCGAAGTACGCCAGGAGCTTCGTCTTGAGCTCCGGCGGCATGGCTCGCTCGTAGTGTCCCTCGTAGTAGGGCCGGTAGCTCGGCAGCCGATAGGGCCGGAGTCCCAGAAACTGGTGCACCGCCGCGGTTGCGCCTGCGGGGTCGCGAAACAGCCGCTCGCTCTGGAGGGCGAGCAGTTGGGACCGGGGATAGTGTGCCGTCCAACGGCGGAGTTGCCGGAGGTATAACCCTCGGGTGGTGTACGAATACCGATGATGGTTGAAGCTGTAGTACTCCGGGTCGCTCGCGAGGCGCTGCTCCTCGCCGGCCAGCCGCTCCGCTTCCCGATCGATCGCCTCCGCAAAGGACAACGACTCCCGCCCGCCCCTGACCTCGTGGTGATAGTGCGACCAGGCGCGATCCACCGGGTCTCGAAGCAGCGCGATAAGCTTGACCTCCGGCAGCAGTCCAGCAGCGCGCTCCGGGACGAGCGGGTGCGCCAGGTAGTAGGGCGAAGCGTCGAGGGTCAAACCACCGGCAGGCAGCTCTCGGCGATACGGGAACCGGCCCCGATACCAGCGGGACCGCTTTCTGAAATGAAGGTCGAAGTAATGAACTTCCTTCGTCACCGGGGCCCGGACGTCAGGGTGCCGGACGAGGTACTTGAAGAGGGACGAGGTGCCGCTTCGTTGGGCGCCGATGATCAGGACGGAAGGCCATATCCGGTAAGGCGCGGTGAGATAGCGGTAACCGTCGCGCAAACCTCGCAGCGGTCGCCCTATGCCGCGGAGGATGGCACGGGCCGTGGATGTCAGGCGCCGTCTCGCAGGCGGAAGCCGTACCGGAGGAGGAGCGGCCACGTGAGCGCAGTGACGACTCGCCGGGGGCCCGCCCCGAGCCGACTGCGCCATTCGAGGTCCGCCTCGATGGCGACATCGCCGCGCCGGAATCGAAGGGGATTGCCGGCTACGGTGTGGTTGGCGCCCAGGTGCAGCACGGCCTGCCGCAGGAAGTCGAGATCCGCCTCGATTCCGAGCGCCGCGAGCGCGGCGCCCAGGGAGCGGCGCGGCTCCCTGGTCAGGTCGTCGAAGCGCAGCCTCACGGATCGCCGCGACGCCCGCCGGAGCAGCTCGAGCGCCAGGTTCTCCAGCTCCCAGAAGACCGCGCTGCGCCAGGGCCGCTTCACCGGCATGTAGCGCGTCTCCGTCGTGACCTCCGGCATCAGTTTGCGACCCTGCCAGGAGTAGGCAACGGCCCGGCTGTCTCGAACCAGGTGAAGCAGCAGCAACTCGAGTCGGGGAACACCGGCCAGGAGCAGGCCGTAGGCCGCGTACTTCGAGGAGTCCACTATCGTTCCGGCCCCGGACACCGTTGCCACGGCTCGGTACAGGCGGGCAACCACTTCCCGGAACGCGCCCAAGTCTCGCTCGAGTGGGGAATGACGCCACGGAGCGACCAACATCGGGACCAGGGCCAGCCGATCCACTCTCCGCCAGAGCGAGAGCATCTCCTCCAGGTCCACCCGCCCGGCGCCCCCGAAGGCCTCTTCCAGGACCGCCCCCCAGAACGGGCATTCCGGTACCGGGTATCCGCATCCGCAGAGCTGACGCTCGCCCAATCCGCGTTCCCAGAGATAGCGCAGCTCCCCGACCGACACGAAGCCGGAAATCTGCCCCAGGGCGAGGTCGAGGAGCGTGCTCCCGCTGCGGCCCCAGCTGCCGACGTAGAGCACTCGCGGCGACGAGGAATCCGAAGAAGTCACCGGCCCCGGTCCACCAGCTCCTGGTAGATGTTCTGGAGCTTCTCGACCGTGCGCCGGGCGTCGAAGCGACGGCTGTCGTTTCCTGCCTGCCCTGCCAGGGCGGCGGCGAGCCCGGGCTGCTCCAGCAGCTCGAGCATACCCGTGGCCAGCCGCTCCACGTCGCGAGGCGGAACCAGGAGCGCGTTCTCGCCGTGGCGCAGCACTTCGCCGAGCCCATCCACCGCGGTGGAGACGATGGGGCGGCGCATGGCCATGGCCTCGAACAACGTGAGCGGCGTTCCCTCCCACAGCGACGCGAAGGCCTGCACGTCCAGCACCGATTGGAGCAGGGGAACGTCCTCGCAGAATCCGGCGAACACCGTCCGGTCGGCGATGCCGAGGGCCTGGGCCTCCGCCTGGTACTGTGCCATGAGGGGACCATCCCCCGCGACCACGAAACGCGCGTCAGGCCGGTGCCGGAGCACCTGGGCGGCTGCCCTCAGGAAATAGGTGATGCCCTTCTGCGCGTCGAGCCGGCCGACCGTGCCCACCACCGGTTCGCCCGGCAGCAGTCCCAGACGCGCGCGCTCGGCCCGGACCCGCTCCGGAGGCGGTGGCCGGAACTCCTCCAGCGGCGCCCCATTTTGGACTACTCGGATACGATCCGGGGGAAAGTACCGGCGGCTCACCATGAAGGTCCTGGTGGACTCCGAGACCGCAATGCCGAGGTCGGCGCGCTTCGCGAGCAACCAGTCGGCGGATCGCTGATACGACGGTATGCTGGGGAACGACGCGTGCTCGTGCACGATGATCCGCACGCCGATCAGCGGGCCGACCATCCTGGCGAAGTTGGAGCTGGCATAGCCGTGGGTGTGGAGGACGTGAGGGCGGTGCCGTCGCACCAGGCGCAGCAGGTCCGTCGCGACGGCCGGACTGAACGGACCGCGACCCAGGCAGATCGGGTCCAGCCCGCGGCGCCTCAGGTACTCCGATGCCTCGTCGGGAGGCCGGAGCCCCACCAGCCGGATCTCGAAGCGGGCGTCGAATCGGGGCAGCCAATAGGTGAACAGGCGGGACACTCCGTGCGTCAGGGCGCCCCGGATGCCGAACTTGTCGCAAAGGTGAAGTACTCGGATTCTCTCGGAGGCGGTCACCTCCGGCCCCGGCGGTCGCTTCTGCACCGGGATCGTGCTGGTTGGGTCACGCTGTCTGCCTTTGCTGGATGGGGTCGGTCTGGAGGTCGACCCTTCCGCTGGTGGTATCGAAGAAACGCCGCCCCGCATCTGCTTGTCTAGCCCAGACGATCGCCGATTCGAAGGCCCGGAGATTCACGCCGGCTCACCGGTTGCACCCCGAAGCATCAGCCAGGCGATCGTCGCACTTCCGCAAAAGACCAGAACGTTGCCGACCTGGCTGAGGATAACCCGGGCGGAGAGAATCTCGGCCAAGATGAACCAGGTGCCCACCAGGATGATTGCGGCTGCCCAGCCCAGCGTGCTGCCGGCCCTGATCAGCGGAATGGCAAAGAGGGCCACGCCGACGAAAAACCCGAGCAATGCCGGGCCGAGGGCGCCGACCATCGGTCCCGAAAACATGCTCTTCAACAGATCGGTGGCCGCAGCCGGATCCGCGCCGTCCAGCACAAACCGGCCGACCAGCATCTCGCCCACGAAAATCGAGGCCAAGGCCGCGGTCCCCACCAGTACCAGGATACGAGCGGCATATCCGGCGGCCGGCCTACGTGCACCTGCGAGGTCACTGAGGGCGAGGAAGCCGGGAATGAAGAGCAGGATTCCCAGCAGCAGGAGCAGATGTGCCGTGTACCAGTACGAAGCGTGATCCACGACGATGGCGATCTGTTCGTGCGGCGCCATCCTCTCTTCGGGATGCAGGAGGTCACCGATGGCCATCAGAAGCGGGGCCGTAATGAGGCTGGCCGCGGCAATAAGCGTTCGAGGATCGCGAGGGGTGGAATGGATCGGCATGGCGGCCTCCAATGCCAGACCTGGACTTGGTTCATCCAGACTAGGGGTGAGCTCGCCTCAGAGACAACGTTCCCGTCGGAATATCACCCGCTGGCCGCTTGCCCGCCTGACGGGGCGGCCGTAACGTAGGACGCCACCCACGGCGCCATCCGACGCGATGTCCCTGCTCGCAATTGCGCTCGCCTTGCCCGCACTCACCCTCCAGGTGTCAGACCCCGCGCGCCCCGCCACCCGGTCGGACGACCCGGCGGCGGTGGTTCTCCACGCGACGTTCGCGGTGGAGGGCGACAGCGTCGCCGCTGTGCGCGCGCGCTGGCAGGCACGCCTCGCGAGTGATCCGCTCGACCGCGCCGCCCAGCTGGGACTCGCCACTCTATCGCGCCTGACTTACGACTACCCCGCCGCGGATCGTCTCTATCGAACGTTGACCACCGGCGACTCGACCCGGCCGAGTCGATTCGCCGTCTACGCTCGACTGGGACAGGGCTGGGCGCTCGAGGATCAGGGGTGGAGCACGGAGTCGGGCGTGCAGTTCGCCGTGGCGCGGAGCGTGGCCAGGGCCCTCGGCGATCGCACCGGGGAAGCGGAGGCGTTGGTCGGCATGGCGTTTCCCCGGGGCCGAGTGGAAGGTATGGACTTGGGCCTCAAGCTGCTGGACACGGCCGCCACCCTGGTCAATCCGACCGACCTGGCGGTGCGGGCCGAGCTGCTCCGGCGCCGCGCCATCTTTCTCGGCGTCGTCGGCGACTCCGGCGCATTGGCAGCGGCGGCTGCCACCCGCGAGCTGGCTCAGCGAGCGGGCCTGCTGCGGGCGATAGCCCAGGGCCACCGCGCCGACGGCAAGATTTACCAGTGGCAAGGGCACCTGTTGCCCGCGCTGGACGCATTCGATCGGGCGGAGAAGCTCTTCCGCCGGGCCGGGGACCTCACCTGGGCGGCGGTCAACAGTATCGACCGGGCCGACGCACTGCTCGGGCTGGGCCACCTCGGCGACATGCGCGAGGCGCTCGATGCCGCCATTCGCGATGGCCGCAAGTCTCGCAGCCGGTACGCGCTCGGTACCGCCCACGTCGGCTTCGGCGCCGCCGCGCTCGAGCTGGGCGACTTCACCACTGCCGACGAGCATCTGCGGCAGGCCATCGCGCAGTACGAGGCGCTGGGCGATACCTCGAGCGTCATGAAGGCGCGGACCTGGCTGGTGCACATCGCCGTCGCGACAGGGGACTACGAGGCAGGGAAGCGGGAAGAGCGGGAAATCCTGGCGTTCTACCGGCGGACCGGTGAGCCGCCGGAGCAATACATGGCCCACCGGGGGCTGGCCGCCATCGCAATGCTGGAGCGCGATTGGGAGACGGCGGCTCGCGAGCTGGCCGCAGCGCGCGCCATCGGCCGCCAGGTCCGTCTGCCGGTGTGGGAATGGGCCCTGGCCGACGACGAGGGACGTCTTGCCCTGCTGCGCGGCGACCTCGCCACCGCCGAGGGCACCTTCAGCACGCTGCTGCGGGATCTCGAGGAGGATGAAGAAGACCCTCACCAGCAGCTTCGCCGCTACGCCACCCGCATCCGGCTGGCCGACATTCATGCCCGGCAGGGCGAAATTGCTCGCGCCGAGCGAGAGGCGATGGTCGCGGCGGACCGACTCGACGCCTGGCGAGCGACGCTCGACCATCAGGCGATGCGCCTGCTCGTGTTCCAGGCGCGCCAGACCGCCCATCTCACCACGCCACCACTGCTGGACGACCAGCAGGAGAGCATGCTCCGGGTGATCGGCGCGCTGGCCTCGACGGGGCGGGTCGGCCCCGCCTTCGAGCTGGCCGAGCGGCGGCGGGCTCGGGAGTTGCTCGATCGAATGATGCGGGCCGAGGCGACGCGGGTGCTCGGCTCCGTGGTAGCCGATTCCGGCAGTGTGAGCCATCGCTTGGCCGACCTGCCTTCGGCCGAGCAGCTCGCCGCCGAGATTCCGGATGAGGAGACGGCGGTCGTCGAGTTCGTCGGCGGCGTGCGGGAAGGGCCGCTGACTGTCTTCGTGATACAACGGGACTCGATCCGGGCCCGGGTGCTTCCTCCGTTAGGTCAGGCCGGCGGGGAGATCGGGCGGCTCACGGCACTGCTCAACGCCGACGCCGAGCCGGGGACGCTGGATCGGCGGCTCGGGTCCCTGCTGCTCGATCCGGTCGTGCCCGAGCTGAGCCCCAAGGTCACCCGGCTGGTGATCATTCCCGATGGGCCGCTGCACCGCCTCCCCTTCGACGCCCTCCGGCTGGCCGACGGGCGCCTGGCGGTGGAGCGCTTTTCCATCGCGGTGGCGCCGTCCGCCGGGGTGTTGCGGGAGCTGTGGGGCCGCCCCTCGTCCGACTCGGCGGCCAGCGCGCGGGCGGTGCGGATCCTCGCGCTGGGCGACCCCCACTTCAAGCAGGGGAACCCCCACCAGGATGCGGCGGCGCAGGGATTCGGCGAGGCGTTCGCCACCGCAGGCGGGCTTCCCCGGCTCCACGCGTCCGCGAGTGAGGCTCGTCTGGTGGGACGCTACGCCGATTCCGCCGAGGTGCGACTGCGCGACGACGCCAGCGAGGCCTTTCTCAAGCAGGCCCCGCTCGGGGAGTTCCGGGTGCTTCACTTCGCCACCCACGCGGTCGTGGATGACCGCAGTGCCGCGCGCACCGCGATCGCGCTGACCCCCGGAGCAGAGGAGGATGGGTTCCTGGCGCCGGCCGACCTGGCCGCGTTCACTCTGCGGGCCGACCTGGTGGTGCTCTCGGCATGCCGTACGGCCGGGGGCGTTCTGGTCGCCGGGGAAGGGGTGCAGGGCCTCACCGCGCCGCTGCTTCAGGCGGGAGCGAGAAGCGTGGTGGCCACCCGGTGGCGGATCGGTGACCGCGCTGCCCTGCGCATGGTTCGGCCGTTCTATGATGCATTGGCTGACGGTATGCCGGTCGCCGACGCGCTGCGAGCCGCCAAGCTCGAGCGGCTGGGCCGCGGGGCCCCTACCCGCGAGTGGGCGTCGTTCGTGGCCGTGGGCGACCCGCTGACCCGCATCCCGCTCCACCGCCCGCCGCCCGGGTGGCGCCCCTGGATCGCGGGACTAGGGGGCATCGCGCTGCTCGGTATGATCCTCTACCTCGCAATCGGCCGTCGCGGTCGAATGGGGAACCGGCGTCAGGCAGTCGGATGAGGCTTGGCTTCCGTCAGCAGGCGCGGCAGCCGCACGATCTCGAAGCGAACCAGGATCGCCACCAGCAGTAGCACCAGCACCGCCCCGCCCAGCGTCGCGGAAGTCCCGCGCATCAACAACCACAGCGGTATGAGTGTGCCGGCCAGGACCGTCACTGCACCGCTGGCCGCCAGGGCGCGAGCGCCGTGGGCACGTGATAGTGGAATGCGGAGATCACTCAGGAGCAGGCCCAGC
The DNA here is from genome assembly GCA_036556625.1 of Gemmatimonadales bacterium. Classification (GTDB taxonomy): domain Bacteria; phylum Gemmatimonadota; class Gemmatimonadetes; order Gemmatimonadales; family GWC2-71-9; genus CAVVWJ01. Next base: position 13,476 of record DATBJC010000077.1, on the reverse strand, counting down.
GGGAGCAAGCTGAAGAGAAGCAGCAGCGTCAGAGCAGGCCGCAGGGCCGCAATCGCCCCCGACTGTTCCATGGCGATTGCGAGAAGCAGTAGTTGGGCCGCGCCCAGCACCAGCGCGGAGCTGCTCAGGTATCCGCCCAGCCACCGGGCGTCTTTCCAGCCGGGCTGGGCCGTGGTGCTGAACAGGACTCCCTTGTACATCGCCGCGCCCAGGGCGGGCACCAATCCGATCACGATCATCAGCCGCCGGATCCACTCGGGTCCGCTGTCGCCGGGCAGCAGGCTCATCACGCTGAGCGCGGTGAGGGGGGCGGCGTAGACCGTAAGACACCAAGTTCCCAGCGACATGGGCGAGCTGGGCTTCCATACCCGCAGCATGTGGTGGAACCGGAACGGATCGCCCAGGTCCAGCACCAGGCAGACCAGGTCGCCGATCAGCAGCAGCAACGCGGTCGGATACGCCAGCCTGGCCACGCCTTCGAAGCTTGCGGGCGCCACCAGCTCACCCAGCGCCGCCACCATGAACAGACCGGTGCTCAGGTTGTTGAACAGAATGTCCCACACCACGAGCCCGTGCCAATTGGGGACCTTGGTCACCCGCCGGCTGTCGTAACCGGTGGGGGTAGCCTGGGATTGGGACTCGATGTTCAGCTCGGCGCTCATGTCGGAGCCCCGGCGAGCAGCAAGCCGGCGACAAGGACGGCGATGGAGATCAGCGCGGCCAGGCCCGAGCGGAGGTAATCCCCCTTCATCGCCAGCCAGGGATTGAACGGCGAGTCAGGGAGACCGTACACGGAAGGACGGTCGACCAGCAGGTAGAACGAGCTCAGCTCGGAGTAGTCGGGTCCTGCCACGTCGCCATACAAGTACGCACCGTGGACCCCGCGCTGGCGCAGATCTTCCACCCGCTTCCGGGCTCGCTCGCGCAGCTCGTCGATGGGGCCGAACTGGATGGAAGCGGTCGGGCAAGCCTTGGCGCAGGCGGGAACCAGGCCGTCACGCTGGCGGTCGAAGCACAAGGTGCACTTGTGCGCGTGGCCGTCGATGGTGCTGCGGGTGATGACGCCGAAGGGGCAGGCCGCGATGCAATAGGCGCAGCCGTTGCAGATGTCCGGTTGGATGTAGACGTTGCCGAATTCGTTATGAATGATGGCGCCGGTGGGACAGGCGTGCTGGCACGGCGCCGCCACGCAGTGCTTGCAGACGTCACTCATCATCAGCCAGCGGCCGGGGTCGTCGCCTTCCGAACCGTACTGGGGAAGCTGCTCGATGAACTTCACATGGCGCCAGGAGGTGGCCGACAGCTCGCCGGTGTTGTCATAGCTGTTGCCGGTCCACTCGAACCCGTCGGCGGGAAGCTGGTTCCACTGCTTGCACGCCACCTCGCATGCCTTGCAGCCGATGCAGACCGTGGTATCGGTGTAGAAGCCGGTAGCCGCACGGGGCTCGGGGACCGCGCCCCGCCGGAACGGCCCGACGACGCGATCCAAGAGCACCGGCAAGGGATGCGGCGCGTCGCTACCGGGTGCGACATCCGCCAGCTCCTTCTCTCTAACCGTCACGCTCGAACCTTCCCTCCGGCTGTGCCGCGCTCGGCGTGTCCGGTGCCGGTTCCCGGGTCGGCCAGGGAGCGGCAGCCTTGGTCGGCTGCGGCGCCGCGCCCTCCCGCCGGCCGGGGTACACCTGGCAGGCGAACGCCTTCACCTCGTGCATGCTGACGTTGGGGTCGGCCACCAGCGACGTGAGATCGTTGGCATTGTCGCCCACCACCTCCCCGGCGAACGCCCAGTGGAACGGAAGCCCGATCTGGTGCAGGACGCGTCCTTCCACCCGCAGCGGCCGCAGTCGCCGCGTCACCATCGCGCGCGCCTCGATGCGGGTCCGTGCGGTCTGCACCGTCATCCAGCCGCCGTGCACGATGCCGCGTTCCGCGGCCAGCTCCGGGCTGAGCTCGACGAACATCTCCGGCTGCAATTCGTTGAGCCAGCTGTTGAAGCGGCTCATCGGCCCGCTCAGGTAGTGCTCGGTGAGGCGATAGGTGGTGGCGACCACCGGATACTCCGAGGTAGGCGTGTGGTCCAGTCGGTTGAGCGGTCCCTCGAAGAACCGGACCGTCGGGTTGGTCGGCTGTCCGGGATAGAGCGGATTGCCAACCGGCGATTCGACCGGCTCGTAGTGGGTGGGCATCGGGCCGTCTCTGACACCGCCCGGCGCGAAGAGCCATCCGACGCCGTCGGGCTTCATGATGAACGGATGGTTACCCGCGATCGCCTTCATCCCTTTCGCATCAGGCGGCGGCCGGTAATCCGGAGGCACCTCGGGATCGAAGTCCGGCTCGTCGGGGCCCACCCACCGGCGCAATCGCGAGTCCCACCAGATCAGCTTCTTGCGTTCCGACCACGGGCGCCCTTCCGGGTCGGCCGAGGCGCGGTTGTAGAGAATGCGGCGGTTGTGGGGCCAGGCGTAGCCCCACTCCGGCTGGATCGGATTGGAGGTGCGCCGCCGCTGCCGGGCTCGGTTGCGTCCGGGCTCGGGGAACACTCCACTGTAGATCCAGCAGCCGCACGAGGTGCTGCCGTCGTCCTCCAGCTCGGAAAAGCCTGAGACCAGCCGAGGCCGCCCGGTGCGAGGGTCGGTCTGGTCCAGCCGGTACCCGTTGATCTCCATGAGCACCTTCTCCAGGTCCGGCTCGCCCTCGATCCGGCTCAGGCTCCCGTCGGGCAATCGAGGGTGCTCCTCGAACTCGTAGTCCCAGGTGAGGTGCAGCAGGGGCTGATCCCGGGGATCGGTGGACCCGGCGTACAGCCGCTTGAGGCGCTTGCCGAGATTGTAGAGGAACCAGGCGTCGGAGCGGCAATCTCCGGGCGGGTCCAGCGCCTTGTCGTGCCACTGGAGCAAGCGCTGGGTATTGGTGAGGCTCCCGTCCTTCTCCGGCGCGGCCCCGGCGGGGATGAAGAAGACTTCGGTCTTGATATCAGCGGGTGGAGGCGCCGCCGGATCGTCCTTCCAGAAGACGGCGCTCTCGATCTCGAACCAGTCGAGCACCACCAGCCAGTCCAGGTTGCGCAGACCGGCACGGTGCAGCCTCGCGTTGGGCGCACCGCCGGCCGGGTTCTGTCCGAACAGGAAATAGCCCTTGACCTCCCCCTTCGCCATCCGGTCGAAGTAGGGCAGCTGCGAGTAGTCGTCGTCCACCCGAGGCAGCCAGGAGAAGCCGAAGTCGTTCTCCGGAGTGGCGGCGTCGCCGTACCAGGCCTTCAGCAGGCTGACGATGAACTTGCGGAAGTTGGCCCAGTAGCCGGTGGGCAGGTCCTCGTGCTCGACATAGGTGGCGAGCGATTCGTGCTGCTCGACCGCCATCGGTTGCGGCAGGTAGCCCGGCAACGAGTCGTACAGGGTCGCCACATCGGTGGATCCCTGGATGGTGGAGTGGCCTCGCATGGCCATGATTCCACCGCCGGGACGGCCCATGTTGCCGAGCAGCAGCTGGAGGATGCCGGCGGTACGGATCATCTGCACGCCGGTGGTGTGCTGGGTCCACCCGAGGGCGTAGACCACGGCGCTGGTTCTCTCGCGCCCCGAGTTGGCGCACAGCAGCTCCGCCACCCGGACCAGCTCCTCCGGAGCGCAGCCGCAGATTTCGGAGACGACCTCGGGGGTATACCGGGCAAAGTGGCGCTTCAGGATCTGGAAGACGCACCGGGGATGCTGCAGGGTGGGATCGCTGGCCGGCTCGCCTTCCGTGACGCATGACATCTGCTGCCGCATGCCGGGGTGGCTGGTAGGTCCGCTGTCCAGGCTGTGACCATGGACCCCGAGCGACTGCTTCAACATCCGATACATCGGCGTCGCGCCGGCCCAGACGTGCTCCTCTTCCTTTTCGTCCTCTCGAGGGATGCGGGCGTACCCCCAGCAGCCTTCCATCGCGTCGTAAGTCCCGGTCCTGCCGTCCCCATGGTAGCCGCTGAAGAGGCCGTCGAGATCCTCGGTGTCCCGGAACCCCGACTGCACCACGGCGGATGCGTTGGTGTAATGGAGCACGTACTCCTTGAACCAGCGATCGTGGGTCAGGACGTAGTTGACCAGCCCGCCCAGGAAGGCGATGTCGCTGCCGGCCCGGATCCCCACATGGACGTCGCACAGCGCGGACATGCGGGTGAAGCGCGGATCCACGTGGATCAGAGTCGCGCCTTGCTCCTTCGCCTTCATCGGCCAGCGGAACGCGACTGGATGGGCCTCGGCCATGTTCGAGCCCATAAACAGGACGCAGTCGCTGTTGGCGAGGTCCTGCTGGTAGCCGGTGGCGGCGCCGCGGCCGAAGGTCGTGCCCAGACCGGGCACCGAGGCGCTATGTCATATCCTTGCCTGGTTCTCGATGGAGACCACGCCCAGGCCCCCGCCGAACAGCTTCTTGATGAGGTAGTTCTCCTCGTTGTCGATCGTCGCCCCGCCGAGGGTGCCGATCGAGCGCACCGAGTTGAGCAGCCGGCCGGACTCGTCGCGGACGGTGAAGTCCGCATCCCGGGCGGCCTTGATGCGCTGGGCGATCTGGTCCAGGGCCCAGTCCAGGGTGTGCGTCTCCCAGTGATCGGACCCGGGAGCGCGATAGAGCACCTGCGTCACCCGGTGGGGGTTGACCGCCAGCTGAAAGGCGTCGGCACCCTTGGGGCACAGCGTCCCCTCGTTGATGGGACTCTCGGGGTTCCCCTCGATGTCGATGAGCTTCCCGCCTTTGGTGTAGATGAGCTGGCCACAGCCGACGGCGCAGTAGGGGCAGAGGCCCTCGGTGACGGTGGCGCCGCGGAGTCGGGAGGCCTTGGCGACTGATTGCCGGCTGAACGGCTCCTGAGCCAAGGGCGTGTGCGGCCAGGGAGGGAGGTCGGACATGTCGTCCTCGCAGGCGTTGAGGAGACCACCAGCGTGCCTGTTACATCGGCCGCCGTGCGGTGTCGGCTCTCGACCTGGCTCTGTCGATGCAGCCCGGGACGAGAGTGGCGTCTTCGGGAGGAGCCGACGCCGGAGCGACTCGAGCCTCGCCGAGATCTCGTACTGCCAGCAGATCAAAGCAGAATGTCACCCGGTCGGCCACCTTGACGGTGCCGGCGGGTCCTCCCGTGTACGGCTTGATCCCGAAATCGGTCTGCTTGGCAGAGAAGCTGCCTCGGGTACGGATACTGTCGGGGTGGATGGTGACGTCCGCGCTCACCGGCACCTGTCGAGTGGAGCCCTCCATGGTGAGCGCGAGTTGCATTTCCATCTTGCCGCTCTTCGCGTCGAGGGACTCGGCCGCGAAGATCATCTCCGGGTGCTTGTCGACGTGGAGGACCTCGGTGCGCATGGCCTTGGTCACTTTCCGGATCTCGGCCGTATCCGGTGGGGTCAACACCTCCAGGCTCTCGGTGGGCACCTGGAGCCGCAGATACGATGCTGGCCGGCCGGGGTGATACACCAGCCGGCCCGAGACTGCCCGGGCGCGAATCACATGGGTGTGGCCGGCGAAACCGAAGAGACCTGCCTTTCCGGTCTTGACCACCAGGCGGCTGGAGGGAGCGAGCCGATACACAACGGAATCGGCCGGAGCCTGGACGGCTTGGGCGTCGCGACTGAGCGCCGGGACAGGCAATACGAGCAGGCAGGTCAAGCTGAGGAGCGGCTTCACTGATTTCTCACCCGGTGACCGGTCCGACCACTCGAGACCCATGTTCCAGGGAAAGGTCTCCCTGATTCGCGCCAGCGACAACGCTTCCTTAGTCTCGTTTGGCAAGGCTCAGGCTCCGTGACCGGAGTCACGGCACGGGCGGCAGTTGACGTGATCGCGGTTTGGCCGCACCGTGTTCACCAACGCCCACGCCTAAGCGCCGACAGGGAGCGAGTCCAACCATGCCCCAGACCATCCATCTCTTCGTCTTCGATACCCTGGCCGACTGGGAGCCCGGCTTCGCGGTAGCGGGCATCAACAATCCCGAGGGACAGAAGGCCCCCGGCCGCTACCGGATCCGCACGGTCGGGGTCACCCGCGACCCGATCACGACCATCGGTGGCGTGCGGATCCAGCCCGATCTCTCGCTCGACCGTCTCCAGCCGGTCGAAAGCGCCATGCTCATCCTTCCAGGCGGTGAGCGATGGGATCACAGCGGGAACATGGAGGCGGTGGAGAAGGCCAAGGCATTTCTCGCGGCCGGCGTCCCGGTGGCGGCGATCTGCGGCGCCACCGCCGGACTGGCGCGGGGAGGCGTCCTCGACACCCGTAAGCACACCAGCAATGCACCGGACTACCTCGCCGCGACCGGCTACCAGGGCGCCCATCTGTACCAGACAGCGGACGTGGTGAGCGACCAGAACCTCATCTCGGCCAGCGGCATGAAGTCACTGGAGTTTGCGCGGGAGATCTTCGCCCGGCTGGATCTGTACGAGGACAAGGTGTTGGATGCCTGGTACGGACTGTTCAAGACCGGGGATCTCAAGTACTACGCCGCGCTGGCAGGTTGAACCGAACGCCGCTCGGCCTCGTCGAACGCGTCTGACGCTGCTCAGGTGGTCTTGGAGCTGCCCGGCTCGGAGATCCGCTCGACCACGTGTCCGACGTCCCGATCGGTCGCCGCCTCATGGTTCAACGCCAGGTCGGCCTGCGCGATCATCCCGATACAGCGCCCGCCGTCGTCCACCACCGGCACCCGACGGACCTTCGCTTCGATCATGATCTGCTCGACCGCCGCAATGTCGTCCTCGGGATGGGAGGATTGAGGGTTGGTCGTCATGATCTCGCGAACCGGTGTATCGGGACTCTTTCCTTCCGCGACGCAGCGGCAGGCCACATCGCGGTCGGTCACCATTCCGACCAGTCGCTTGGACTTGCCTTCCACCACCGGAATGCAGCCACAATCGTGTTCCCGCATCAGCTGCGCGGCTTCCCGCACTGTCGAGCTCGGCGCACAGCACGCGGGCTCGGTGGTCATCAGGTCCTGGGCCTTCATATCCACCTCCCGTCGTTGGTCTGTCCCAAAGTGTATCGGAATTGCTGAGCACCTGGAGGGCAGGTTGTCACGGCTGTGCCGCTGGAGCCGTGATCCCGGTCACTCTACGAAATTGGCACACCCGGTTTCATCAGCCACCACCGCCAGGCCGCCCGAATAGCCGAAACCGACCCGACGCGGGATTCCACCGCAGCTGGTGATGGTCCGCTCGATGGCATGCGCGGCGACGTCGATCACCAGGATCGCTCCGATGCTGTCCCCGGTGATCACCCCCGTGTAAACCACTACGCCGTCGGGAGACATGGCCATGCCGAACGGGCCTCCGGCAGAGGATGTGGCGCCGGACGGGAGGGAGGTCACCAGCCCGAGATTGACGATGTCCCAGACGTCGATCTTGCCGGTTCCGGCCTCGTCGGCCACGAACAGCTGAGCGCCGTCGGGCGAGATCGCGATGCCCTGGGGCTCGCCGCCCACGACGAAGGTGCGGCGCACCGATCGCGAAGCGAGATCGATCTCCGAGACGGTGCCGCTGGTGAAGGAGCTGGCGTAGAGCAGCGTTCCCGTCGCGTTGAGCGCCAGGTGATTGGCTCGGCTCTTGTCCACTTCCAGATCGATGGCCCCGGTCACCCGCGACGAGGCGACATCGAACTCGAGCACTCTCCCGTCGACCGTCCCCAGGTAGGCGGTCTGGCTGTCCGGAGCGATGGCGAGTGAGAACGCCGTCACGCCGAGCGGCACCTGGACCACGGGCTGCACGGCGGACAGGTCGATCACGCTGGCGTCGGTGTTCTCGGGCCCGGTCGGAGTGACCAGAATCCTGCCCCCGTCCACCGGGGCGACGGAGGTCGGAGTGCCCTCCACGCCACTGATGCCGAAGTTGGTGGCCGGATAGAAATTCGATGCCAGATGCCCGGTGTTGGTCTGGGAGATGATGATGCGACCCTCGCCGTCCACCGCGACGCCGAAGGGACCGTTGCCCTCCTGGCCGCCGGGGAGGCGCACCGAGGTCGCCGTCGTGCCGAGGGGGTGACCCGTGCGCATGCCGCGGTAGGGGACCAGCGACACCAGGTCATCGCTGGTGGCACTGACATTCGTGCTGCCGACGCCGACATAGCTCACCAGGCCGTCCGGGGTGACTGACGCCAGGGCCTCGTCATCGGAGGCGAAGGTGATACTGGCATCCGGCACCCGCGCGCCCGAGGCATCCAGAACCGTGGCCGAGAGTTGACGAGTCATTCCTCGTCCCATGACGAGCGAGGCGGGTACCACCGTCAGGGTACCGGGCGGCTGGTCCGGCCCACCGGGACCGTCGGAGCCGCAGCCGGCGGCCGAGCCGCAGATCAGCGCCAGGATGGGCAGGCGTCGGGAGAGAGAGGCTGGAGAAGGGCGGGTGCGGCTGCGGAACACACGGACCTCGTGCGGGCGGACAGCTTCAAGATACTCTCGGACTCGCCGGGCAGCCTAGACGCCTTACATTCAGGGAATGGCGTCCCAGTCGAGCCAGGTCTGCCGCATCGTCGCGACCGACGACGATCCCGTGCTGCTCGCCCGCATCGTGACCGTCCTCCGAGATGCCGGCCACTGTGTGTTCGCCGCCTACGACGCCGACTCCGCCTTCGAGCTGAGTCTGCTGATCCCGGACCTTCAGCTCCTGATCACCAACACCCGGCTCGGCACCGAGTCGGCTCGGACCTTGATCCGACGGGTGCGCCGGGAAAAGCCGGGCTTGCCGATCCTGCACGTGGGCGACCCATTGCCCGATCCCGAGGGGCTGCTCAAGGATGTGCCATCGCTGCTGGAGCCGTTCACGGCGAGCGAGCTCCTGGCGGTTGTCACCCCGCTGCTCCAGGGACCGGGCAATGCCTCCTGAGGCCGGTCGCGGCTAGAGCCGATAGCGATAGCTCAGACCCGCGTTCCAGAGCAGATCGGCCTGCGTCTTGTCGAGACCGGCGCGGTCGAACTTGTAGAAATACGACGTGCCCTGCACGAAGAGGCCGAGACCATTGGCCATGTTGTATTCCGCGCCCAGCCCGGCCTTCCCCGCGAGATTGGTGAACCGATCCAGGAAGGGATCGTTTACCGGGTCGATGGTCACGGCGCCGACCCCGGCAAGCACGTAGGGAGCGAACCCGCTCGCCATCGGATATCGGAACTGAACGTCACCGCCGTAGAAGTAGCGCCGGATCTTCTGTCCCGCGAACGCCGTGCTGCCGGCGTCTCCCTTGTCCTGGCCGAAATCGAAGACCGCGCGTAAGGCCACGAATCGATTGGCCTGGATGCCCGCGCCGCCGCCGAGGCTCCAGCCGGTATTGAGCGATGCGGTCCCGTTGGCATTGAGATCGGTAAGCGGAGAGTAGCCGCCGCCGTTGGCGAAGAAGACCACGGACGGCTGGTGTTCGTCATAGCTGGTAGCTGGATAGCTGGATGATTGGGCGTTGACGCCGACGGGCAGCAGCAGCGCCAGCGCGGCAGTGAGCATCGTGTGCTTCGACATGTGTGACGATCCCCTGAGTGTTACCTGATCGGTGACCGGCCACCCCGTGGTAGGCGGGGAACAGGTCGGTGTTCCTCCTTACGAGTGGTGAAGAACTTGGGGTCGCCCCGGCTCGCTCGCTTGAACCGCCCTGCTCCCCCGATCGGGGGAGTCGCCCCGCTCATCAGCGCGCCACCACGGCCTCGATTCGACCGAACGGCTCCCGCGTTGCCATGAAGACTTCGTTCGGGTTCTCCAGACCGAAGGGGGCGAGATCCACCAGCAGGTGGTGCCGATTGGGAAGCATCAGCCGGATCTGGTCGATCTCGGGACAGCGGGCCAGCGCGGCCTCGCCCATGGCATACAGCGTCTGCTGTACCGATCCCGACGAGTGGCCCGCGAAGGTCTCGATCAGAGCCGTCCGAATGGCGCTCCAGGTGGGTCCGTAGTCCGCCGGCCGACGAGCGTACTCCCAGCGGGCCGCCAGGTCGGTGGCCAGGATGCGGTCGTCGGTTTCCTTCAGCGTGGTGTACTGGTCGCGAAGAAAGGCGGTGAACCTCGACGCCGTCGTCTTGAGCAGGCCGAGCCCGTCGAGACCCGCCTCCACATCGACTCCACTCTGGTCCGCGGTCACCGTCGCCAGCCGGCGCTCCGCCGTGCCCCGGACGAACGCATGATCGTGGCCCGTTCCGTCCGCCGGAGCGCGGTCCCATCGGTGCACCGCGAGCGAGAGCACCGCCCGCCGGGCGGCGGGGCAGGCTCCCAGGAAGTGCCGGGCGAGCCGCTCGCCGAACTCCTCGGGCGGATCCACCGGGCCCTGCCGCGCCAGGGCATACACCGTGTTCTTCATGGTATCGGTGGGGAGCACCGCAGTGTTGTCGCCGGTGGCGTGGGTATCGCCGAACTCTCCCTGAAGCTGGACGTCGACCGTGAGATCGTGGAGATGGTGGCGCGCTTCCCGGCGATCCACCTTCACCAGTCGCACCTCGGCCTTTCCATATCCATTCCAGGCCAGTCGCGGCGTCATGGCTCAGCTCCCCCGATAGGTCGAGTAGCCGAACGGCGCGAGCAGCAGCGGCAGATGGTAGTGCGGCACTCCATCCTCGACCGCGAACAGGATGACGACTTCGGGATAGAGGGTGCTCAGACCCGCTGCTCGAAACCAGCTGCCGGTGTCGAAGACGAGCCGGTAACGGCCTGCCGGAACGCCCTCCGGCAGCCAGTCGCGCACCCGGCCGTCGGCGTCGGTGCTGGCGGTCGCGACAACGGTGGCCCCCGCCGCGTCCAACCGCTCCAGTCGCACCGCGATCCCCGGTGCCGGGCGGCCCGCGGTGGTATCGAGCACGTGACTGGTGATCCGGGTCATGACTGCTCCGCGCCGAGCAGCTTCAGCAATCGAAGCCGGGTGATCTTGCCCTGTTCCTCCGCGGCCACGGCGAGCTCGCGATCGGGATCATGTTGCATGCGCCGCTCGATATCGGCCAGCAGCTCCTGGGCACTTCGGCCCGTGGCGCACACGATGTAGATCCGATCGAACCGGCGCTCGTAGGCGGCGTTGGCCCGGGCCAGTGCGGCACGGGTGGCATCGTCCGCCCGCGCCGCAGCGCCCTGCTCGCCCGAGGACCAGCCTCGTGCCGTCGCGCTCACCGTCGCCGTCGCATGGCGCTCACCGATCCTGGGATGATGGGCGAAGGCCTCGACCCAGTCCTTCGGACCGCACTGCCGCCACTCCCGATCGGATGCCGCCAGCAGGGATTCCATATCGGCGAAGGGCCGCCGGGCGATCATGCCTTCCACCCAGCGCGACGCGCCGCAGCAGGCACCCAGATGCTCCGCCGCCTCGGCCGCGGGCAGCCGGTTGAGCTGAGCCAGCGAGAGGCTCACGCTGTCGCCCGCCCGAAGAGCCGCAGTCGGGCGATGCCGCCATCGGGATAGATCGCCAATCTCGCATGGGTGGCGGGCTTCGCCGAGGCCACGTCGAACCCATGGCGTGCGTCGGGGTCGATCCGGGTGCGCGGAAGCAGCGCGGTCCAGGCGATTGCGTCGTCCAGGATCTCTTCCGACGTCGCTTCGGGCACATCGCAGGTGTCGAGCGAGCAGCTCTCCGGGGCATTGCCCTTGAAGTGATCGGTATCCACTTCGATCCTGGCGATCATGCCGCGCCGGGCCAGTCGCACGATGATCCAGTCGTGGCCCGGCCCCCGCCGGCGCCGGGTCTCCCATCCGTCGCCCATGTGGGTCGAGCGGCCGGGATAGATGAGGTGGTGCCGATGGCCGAAGAACATGTCGCTGCACCCGACGACCAGACCGCCGTTCTCCAGGGCGGCGAGATCCGACACCACTCCGGGGCCCGGATCGGGGCCGGGCACCGGCTCGCCGTACACCCGGAGGCGGGCTACGCCGCCGTCGGGGTAGATGTTGAAGCGCAGGTGAGTGGCCGGATGGTCGGACTGGATGGAAAACTGATTCTCCTCGTGCCCCCGGAGCGCTGAGCGGGGGAGGACTTCGGACCACGCGGCACCGTCGGCCAAAGCCTCAGCGCCGGCGTCTCGATCGGCCGCACATGCCTCGAGGGAGCAGTGCTCCGGATAGTTGCCCCGGAAGAAGCTGGTGTCCACTACCACGCCGCGAAGCACCGCGGGAACGCCGAGCCGGATGAGGCACCAGTCGTGTCCCGGGGTTCTCCGGCGGCGAGTCTCCCAGCCGTCCATCCACTTGCCCCGGTCGGTGTACTCGTCTTCCCGCCACTCCGGCCTGGACGCCTTGAGCAGGTTCTCCTTGGGCGCGAAGAACTCGTCGTTCGCCAGCAGCACCGCGCCGCCCAGCCGGGCGGCGGCCACGTCCACCAGCTCGGTGAATGGGGTCATGAGTCCAGGCGTGCGAGCAACCGGCCGCGCGGCGGACCGTCCGGCGCGCCGCGGGCATACACCAGTTCACCCCGAAGGTACGTCGCCTCGATCACGCCCGCGAGTCGGCGGCCGAGCCATGGAGTGAGCGGATGGCGATGGCGGAGCAGCGGAGCTTCCACCACGAACTCCTGCTCGGGGTGCCAGAGGACCAGGTCCGCATGGCATCCCGGAGCGATGGCGCCTTTGCGTCCCTCGAGCCCGACCAGTCGCGCCGGGCCGGCGCAGAGCCATTCGGCCAACCGCTCGGGAGCTTGACCCCGGGCCCGGGCGACGGTCCAAACCGCCGGCAGCCGGAGCTGAAGCGAGGCGATGCCGCCCCAGGCGCGGAAAAAGTCGCCGTTCGTCCGCTGCTTCAGTTCGGCCGGCGCGGGCGAATGGTCGCTGACGACGGCGTCGAGCCGGCCGCTGACGAGGGCCTCCCAGAGCCCCTCGCGGCGTACCGACTCTCTGATCGGCGGCGCGCACTTGTATTCGGTCGCTCCGTCGGGAATCTCCTCGGCGGAGAAGCTCAAGTAGTGGGGGCAGGTCTCCGCCGTGATCCGCACGCCCGCCGCCCGGGCCGAGACGATCAGGTCCAGGGTCTCCGGCGCCGACACGTGGACCACGTGCACCCGTAACCTGGTGTCACGCGCCACCGCGATCAGGAGCCGCACGGCCCCGGTCTCGGCCGCTACTGGTCGGCTGGCGAGCCAGGTCCCGTGGGCCCTGGGGTCCCCCGATGTGGCATCTGACTTCAGTGCCGCGGGCAGCTCGGCGTGCACCATGAGCAGCGCGTCGAGAGCCGAGAGCGACGGTGCGGTTTGGCGCAGCTCGGCTTCGGATATCGGGGGAAACTCGTCTACCCCTGACGGACAGAGGAAGCACTTGAACCCGAAGACGCCGGCCGAATGAAGCCCCGCGACCTCGCCGATGTTGCCGGGCACGAGTCCGCCGAGGAAGCCGACGTCCACGGCGCAGCGATCCAGTGCGGCCGCGCGCTTGGTCTGGAGGGCGGAGACGGCGGTGGTCGGAGGAATGCTGTTGAGCGGCATGTCCAGCAGCGTGGTGACTCCACCGGCGGCGGCGGCGCGGGTGGCGGTGGCGAAGCCTTCCCAGTCGGTGCGTCCGGGCTCATTGACGTG
>DATBJC010000076.1:0-3625 GCA_036556625.1 Gemmatimonadales bacterium | reverse complement strand
GAGCCCGCGGCTGGACGAGGTCCAGGTCTCGCTCCGCGCCGAGCAAGTGCAGGGCGCGATCGAGCGGTTGCGCGCCGAAGCGGCCCCGGGCTCCCGGGCGACCCTGGTCTACAACTTCCCTCCCTCGATCTCCGCCGCCTCTGTGGTCCGGCCCGCGCTGCTGTACCTGGCGCAGGCGGAGCACGACGGCGTGTTCCGCGACGCCCGCCTGCTGCAGGGTCCCCAGTTCGTCGGGGTGGACGGGGCGAGTGACCTGAACGATTCGGCGATCGTGGCGCATGTCGAGCGCTTCGTCCAAGACCGGCTCCGGGTGTCCGAGTTCCACCCCGACGCCTGGAAGTCGGTCGTCATCCGCGATCCGGCGGATGCCCGGGCCCGCCTGCTGGCGGTGGCGGGAGACAAGTACAGCTATCGCGAGCTGGACGACTTCACCGATCTGATGAAGCGCACCTTCCAGACGGTGGACCAGGTGAGCAAGGTGGAGCTCGCCGGCGTGCTGGAGGAGCAGGTCACCCTGAGCTTCTCCCAGGAGCGGGTGGCCTCTTACGGCGTCCCCATGGGACAGTTGCGGGACATCCTCAAGGCACGGAACACCGCCCTGGGCGGCGGCATGATGGAAGTGGGCGGCCGCACCGTGGCGCTCAACCCCAGCGGCGAGTTCCGGGACGAGAGCGAGATCGGCGGCGTCATCGTGGGCAGCTCGGCCGGCGGGGCGCCGCTCTACCTGCGCGACCTGGTTGACATCGACCGCGGCTACGAGAGCCCGCCGCGCTATCTCAACTTCTACAATTGGGTGGACTCGGCGGGCCACTGGAACCGCGGCCGGGCCATCACCATGTCGCTCCAGATGAAGCCGGGAGAGAAGATCGGGGAGTTCGGCCTGGCGGTGGATTCCACCATGGCGCTGCTCAGGGACCGGCTTCCGCCGGACCTGATCCTGGCCCGGACGTCGGACCAGCCGCTCCAGGTGGAAGAGAACATCGATCTCTTCATGAGCAGTCTGTGGGAGGCGGTGATCCTGGTGGTGCTGATCGCGCTGATCGGGTTCTGGGAGTGGCGGTCGGCGACGCTGCTCGCGCTCAGTATTCCGCTCACCCTGGCGATGACGTTCGGGATGATGTCGGTGCTGGGCATCGATCTCCAGCAGATCTCCATCGCCTCGCTGATCATCGCGCTGGGCCTGCTGGTGGACGATCCGGTGGTGGCCGGGGACGCGATCAAGCGCGACCTGGACCACGGCCACCCGCCGATCGTGGCGAGCTGGCTGGGTCCCACCAAGCTGGCTCACGCCATTCTCTACGCCACGATCACCAACATCGTGGCCTACCTGCCGCTGCTGTTGCTTTCGGGCGTGCTGGGGCAGTTCCTGTGGAGCCTTCCGGTGGTGCTGACTGCCTCCCTGGTGGCGTCGCGACTGGTCTCGATGACGTTCATCCCCCTGCTGGGCTACTACATCCTGCGGCCGAGCCGGAAGTCCACGCCGCCGATCGAGGAGCGGCGCAAGCGTGGGTTCGCCGGCTGGTATTACCGCATCGGACGCCGGGCGATCGAGCACCGGTGGCGCACCGCCTTTGCCTCACTGGGCGTCCTGGTGCTGGGCGGATTCATCGCCAGTCGCCTCAAGCCCGAGTTCTTCCCCAAGGACCTCCAGTACCTCTCCTATGTCGAGGTCTGGCTGCCCGAAGACGCCCCGCTGCTCGCGACCCGGGAGATCACCGAGCGGGTGGAAGAGCTGGTCCGGCATCATTCCGCCGAGTATTTCGTGCATCATGCCGATGGACACGGCGAAGGCGGCCTGGTGTCGCTCACCACCTTTATCGGCGGCGGCGGCCACCGATTCTGGAACAGCTTCTCCCCGGAGCCGAGGCAGACCAATTACGCCCTGATCCTGATGCAGACCAGGAGCAAGTTCCACACGCCGGGCCTGGTGCCGGCGCTGCAGCAGGTCCTGTCCCATGAAGTCACCGGCGCCCGGGTCAACGTGCGCGAGCTGGAGACCGGACCCCCGGTCGGCATCCCGGTCTCGGTTCGGCTGAGCGGCGATCACATGCCGACCCTGCGGGCGCTCACGGCCCAGTTGATCGAGATCTTCCGCCAGAACCCGTACGCCGAGCGGGTGCAGGACGATTGGGGCGCCGAGAGCTTTGCGGTGGACGTCGCCATCGATCCCGACCGGGCCAATCGGGCCGGGCTGACCAACGCCGACGTGGCCGTCAGCACGGCGGTCGGGCTCAACGGCCTCCAGCTCACCTCGCTGCACGAGGGCGACCGGACCATTCCGGTGATCGCGCGGCTGCGCATGGACGAGCGGGCCCGCCTGGCCGACCTGCGGAACCTCTATGTGTACAGCTCCCAGGGCAGCGAGCGGGTGTCGCTGCGCCAGATCGCGGCGCTCTCGACCGGGATGCGGCCGGAGAAGATCCAGCGGCGGAACCAATTCCGCACCATCACTGTGGGGGCGTTCCCGCGGGGCGGGTTCCTGGCCTCCGAGGTGATGATGTTCTCCCAGCCCGCGCTCGACCGCTTCGCCGCGGGCCTCCCGCCGGGAGTGAAGATGGAAGTCGCGGGAGAGCTGGAGAAGCAGCAGGATGGCTTCGGCGAGCTGGTGGTGATCCTGGGGATCTCGATCGGGTTGATCTTCCTGGCCCTGGCGGTCCAGTTCAAGAACGCGGTGAAGCCGCTGATCGTTTTCGGCGCCATTCCCTACGGCTTCGTAGGCGCATTCGTCGCCCTGTGGGTGATGGGCTCGCCGTTCGGGTTCATGGCCTTCCTCGGCATCGTGAGCCTGGTGGGCGTCATCGTGAGCCACGTGATCGTGCTGTTTGACTTCATCGAAGAGGCGCGGGAAAAGGGCGAGGGGCTGGAGGAGGCGTTGCTCGACGCGGGAATCCTGCGCCTCAGGCCGGTGCTCATCACGGTCGGCGCCACCATCTTCGCGCTGGTGCCGCTGGCCCTGCACGGCGGGCCGCTGTGGGAGCCGCTCTGCTACGCCCAGATCGGCGGGCTGGCCATCGCGACGGTGATCACCTTGATTCTGGTGCCGGTGTTCTACTCGATTTCGGTGCTGGATCTCAAGATCGTGAAGTGGGTACCGGGGAAGCACTGACACGGGAAGCGTGAAGCGTAAAGCGTGAACGGTGAAGCGGGGGTGACGCTGCGAAATCGCAGTTCCTCTTCACTCTTCACGCTTTACGTTTCCCGCTTGCGGGGACTAACTTGGCGCCCAGGGTCCGGTCGTACCGTGAGTCCGATCACCTTTGCCGCCCTGGAAATACCACGCGGCTACAGCAAGGCTGACTGACCGGGCTCGACGGGGCGATCCATTCCCTCCACTGCCGGCCGCGTTCGCCGGCGACCCTCCTGATCCAATGGAAAGCCGTGCTCCTGCTGCAGCTGCTTCAGGCGGCGAGTGAGCGCCTCCTGATACTCGCGGCTCACGCCTTCCCGGTCGCCGTAGTGCCGCCGATAGCGCTCCGCGAGCTGGGGAAATTCGCCGGCCAGGTGCGGAAGGAAGCGGTGCCGCGCCGCGGGGCCGAGCCGGAGCGCCGACCCGATCACGTAGCGGGCACCCGCTTCCTTCGCCGCCGCCATCAACCGGCGGAGTCCCTCGCGATCGTCGGTGATG
>DATBJC010000075.1:0-2687 GCA_036556625.1 Gemmatimonadales bacterium | reverse complement strand
CCCTCTTCGGCCTCCACCTCGGTGATGGCGCGGAGCAGCGCCAACCCACCGCCGGGCACGATGCCTTCCTCCATCGCGGCCTTGGTGGCGCTGATGGCGTCATCGAAGGCTTCCTTGCGACTCTTGAGCTCGGTCTCGGAGCCGGCTCCGACCCGGATCACCGCGACTCCACCGGCGAGCTTGGCCAGCCGCTCTTCCAGCTTCTCCCGGTCGTAGTCCGACGTCGTATCGGCGATCTGCCGGCGGACCTCGGTGCAGCGGCCGTCGATGGCGGCGCGCGACCCGGCGCCCCCGATGATCGTGGTGTCGTCCCGGGTCACCACGACGCGCTTGGCGCTGCCGAGATCGCTCAGCGTGAGACCCTCCAGCTTCAGGCCCAGCTCTTCGGCCAGGACCTTCGAGCCGGTGAGGATGCCGATGTCCTCCAGCACCGCCTTGCGGCGATCGCCGAAGCCCGGCGCCTTGACCGCGACCGACAGGAGCACCCCACGGACCTTGTTCACGACCAGCGTCGCCAGCGCCTCACCCTCCACGTCCTCCGCCACGACCAGGAGGGGCCGCCCGGACTTCGCCACCGCCTCCAGGATCG
Source organism: Gemmatimonadales bacterium (assembly GCA_036556625.1). Lineage (GTDB taxonomy): Bacteria > Gemmatimonadota > Gemmatimonadetes > Gemmatimonadales > GWC2-71-9 > CAVVWJ01. The sequence continues at coordinate 2,098 of DATBJC010000075.1, read as the reverse complement.
GCAGAAGGTCCTTCATGGCCGAGATCCGCTTTTCGTGGAGGAGCAGGTAGGCGTTCTCGAGGACCGCCTCCATCTTCTCCGGCTGGTTGACGAAGTAGGGAGACAGGTACCCCCGATCGAACTGCATCCCTTCGACCACCTCGATGGTGGTCTCCATCCCTTTGGCTTCCTCCACCGTGATCGCGCCCTCAGTGCCGACCTTCTCCAGGGCATCGGCGACTCGCCGCCCGATCTCCGGATCGTTGTGCGCCGAGATGGTGGCGACCTGGACCCGCTCGCGCTGGGTCTGCACCGGCCGGGAGAGCGCCCGGATCGCCCGCACCGCGGCGGCGAGGCCCCGTTCCAGCCCGCGCTTCAGTTCGATGGCGCTGGCGCCGGCGGCGATGTTCCGCACGCCCTCGGCGAACATGCCGTGAGCCAGCAGGGTGGCGGTCGTCGTGCCGTCCCCCACCGCGTCTCCGGTTCGCTCGGCGGCCTCTCGCAGCACCTGGGCGCCGAGGTTCTCTTCGGGGTCCTTGAGATCGAACTGCTTGGCGATGGTCACCCCGTCATTGCAGACCAGCGGGTGTCCCCACTTCTGCTCGATCAGCACGCACTTGGACTTGGGGCCGAGGGTGACGCGGACCGCGTCGGCCAGGGCGGTGGCGCCGCGGAGCACCTTCGCTCTCGCCCCGGCGCTAAAGAGGACCTGTTTGTGCGACATGGCTGGCTCCCGTTGAGATGCGCGGATGTGTGCTGCGAATCTGCCCGGGAGGACGTGATGGAGGGTTGAACCGTCTGTGAAGAACTATTCAGGAATGTGGCCCCACCATCTCGACTCACCACTCAGCGGTGGTGAGCCATCGCCCGCCGCCCGGAGTACATCCGGTAGCCGGAGAGCACCCGGTGAAGTGCCGTCCGGCTCACGCTGGCCGCGGTGTCGCAGATCCAGCTCCGACCTGTTCGGACGGCCGCGCCCAGCGCCTGCCAACTTCGCAGCGGCGTGGGCAGCGCGGGCTCGCTCTGCGGGAGTGAGGTGGACTCGGCGAGGAGAGTCAGCAGCCGGCGCTCAGATAGAAACGGTGAGCCGGCTGGCACGGTGGGACACACCCGTGATTCGTCCGCGGAATCGAACCGCATCCGGCGCCCCGGGAGTAGCGTCTGGCTGAGGAGACGCCAGCGGCGCACCGGGGGAAAGCCTTCGACATACGCGATCCATTGAACCCCGCCGGGGCCCGTGAGTTCCATTATCGGGGTAAGGGCTGTTACACGCGGTACCACTGCGGAGCTGGACATGATACACCACACCTTGGGAAGCAGGTCCGTGATCGGAGCGGCCCGGTCTCGTTAGCCCGGCCTCGGTACCGCCGCTGCAAGCGCAACTTGGCACCGTCGGCATGAATTGGCTCTGAAGGAAGTGCGAAGCTGCCTTTGGGGTGTGTGCGCGACACAGCTGCCTGCGGAAACTGCTGGCCAACGGCTTCGGCGGCACGGCCTAGCGCACCGTCACGGACGGCTCCACCGTCTCCGGGGCCCGCGACGGCACCGCGGCAGGCGCCCAGACATCGCCCCTGACCAGCAGGCCGATCAAGGTCCCGGTGCCGGTGCCGAGCAGGGTATAGCCGGCCATGCACGCCTCGTCGCTGACGATCCACGAATCCTCGCTGGCGCAGGCGACTCCCAGGCCCAGTCCCACGGCGGCGCCGATCAGCGCGCCGGGCCCAGCGTTGCCCCGTCGCCCCACGCGCACCTGCAACGTCGCGAGGGATGGGGTCGCTACCGAGTCGAAGGCCCACGCGCCCCGGAGGCCCGCAGGGTCGATCGTCCACTGCTCGAAGACCAGCCGCTCGGCGTCGAGCGACACCAGGCGGGCCTCGGCAAGCCGCGTGGAATCAGGCCGGGTGGCGTACCGGATTGGGGTGCCGGCTGGCGACGGGGCGGAAACCGGCGTCCTCGTCACATAAGGCCCGCAGGCGGCGGAAAGCCCGAGTGCGATGACCGAAAGGGAGACGAACCTCATACGGTGGCTCCGTCAGATAGTGACGACACCATAGCATCGCCGGCGTAACGGAGATATGAAACCACTCTGAGAGCGACCGAACGGTTTCTTCACAGTCGA
>DATBJC010000074.1:0-7557 GCA_036556625.1 Gemmatimonadales bacterium | reverse complement strand
AATTGCATGTGAGTGTTGGTGAGTAGGTGAGTACGTGAGTAGGTGAGTAGGTGAGTAGGGTCGATGTTACGTACCTACTCACTTACTCACCTACTCACTTACTCACACCTATTCGAAATACGCCACCCGCATCACCTCGTCCAAACTTGTCTGCTCCTTCTCGGCCAGCCGAATCCCCTGCTCCAGCAAGGTCTTGCCGCCGGCGCGGCGGTAGCAATCGCGAATTTCGTCAGTCCCGGCGCGCGAAGCGATAAGCGCCCGCATCTCGCGGTCGACGACCATGACCTCGTAAATTCCCGTTCGGCCGATAAAGCCCGTGTCGTGGCACTTCGGGCAACCTTCGCCGCGGATGAAGCTCCGCCGGCGGTCGCCCTCATAATGAATCGTTTCCAAAAGCTCGGCCGATGCGTAGACGAACGTCTTGCACGACGGGCAAACGGTGCGGATGAGCCGCTGGGCGATAACGCCGACGACCGAGGCGGCGATTTTGAAAGGCTCGATTTCCATGTCGGCAAGGCGGTGGATGGCGCCGGCGCAGTCGTTGGTGTGCAGCGTGCTGAGCACGAGGTGGCCGGTGAGGGCCGCCTGCACGGCGATCTGCGCCGTTGGCACGTCGCGGATCTCGCCGATCATGATGATGTCGGGGTCCTGCCGCAGGAGGGAGCGCAGGACGCGGGCGAAGGTCATGCCGATGGCCTCGTTGGCCTGGATCTGGTTGATGAGGTCGAGCTGGTACTCGACGGGGTCCTCGACGGTGACGATGTTGACCTCGGGGCTGCGGAGCAGCTCGAGGGCCGAGTAGAGGGTGGTGGTCTTGCCCGAGCCGGTGGGCCCGGTGACCAGGATGATCCCTTCCTTGTTGGTGAGGAGTCGCCGCACTGCCTCCTGCTCGTCCTGGTGCATGCCCAGCGATTCCAGGTTGAGCACCGTCGCGCGCTGGCTCAGGATCCGGATCACCACCTTCTCGCCGAGCGAGGCGGGAAGCGTCGACACTCGGAGGTCCACCGGCTCGCCGTTCACCGAGACCCGAGAGCGCCCGTCCTGCGGCCGGAGCCGGTCCGCGATGTCGAGCCCCGACATGATCTTGATGCGAGAGATGAGAGGCAGCCCGGCGTTGCGCGGGATCTTCATCACCTGGCGCAGCACGCCGTCGATCCGGTAGCGGACCACCACGCCGCCCTCGATCGGCTCCACGTGGATGTCGCTCGCCCGGCTCACCACCCCGTCGGCCAGCATCATGTCAACCAGGCGGATGATGGGACGCTGGCTCGCCTCCTCCGCGCTGGCCGCCGCGAAGTCTTCCTCTTCCTCCGTGATCTCCTTGACCTCCATCTCATCGCCGATGCCGGCGAGCAGCCGCGAGACGATCTCCTCGCCGGTGCGGTACACCTCGTCGAGCTTGGCCCGGAGCCGGGCCGGCGAAGCGAGCAGCATCCGCACCTCGCGGCCGGTGGCGAAGGCCAGCACTTTCTCGGCGTCGATGTCGAAGGGATTGGCGGTGGCGATTTCGAGGTAGGAGTCCGTCTGCCCGACCGGAACCACGTTGAACCGCCGGGCCAGCTGCTCGGGAAGTGCCTGGATCAGCCGGGAGTCGACCCGGGCCAGATCGGCGACCGGGAACCGGAATCGTGCGGCGATGGCGGCCAGCACCTGCTCATCCCCGACCAGCTTCCGCTGTACCACCGTCTCCCACAGGGACACCGGCCCGTCCGCCGGCTCCTTGCGCAGCGATGCGAGCGTGTCGCCGGGCAACAGAGGCTCTACGCTGGGAACCAGCCATTCGTCCACGAACTTCATGCGGCTGCTCGGGATAGGGACGGGGAGTGAGTACGAAATGTAGTCATGGGGCGAAGATTTGGCAGCTAGCTCCTCACAGAATTCCCCACCAGTCCCGGTTCACATCCACGCTCACCCCCACACCCCCATCGCGCAGTCCCACGCCGACCTCCAGCCGGAGAAGACGCATAAACCATTCGACCGCGAGACCGGCAACCGGTCGCACGCCGTCGGTGTCATCCCAGGGCAGCCCCCGCAGCGGTCGTTCCGCCCAACCGGCAGCCAGAAACGGGGCCAGGGTCACGCTCCGGCCGGTACTCGCGAACGAGCCCAGGGGAACGGCCGGAACGGGCGCCTCGAAGCGCCACTCCAGATGCACCAGCGCCATGCTCCTTCCTCCATAGGCCCGAAAGGGCTCGCCCAGAAGCGTTCCCCGGCCGCCCAACACGAAGCTTCGATAGGCGGGCAGCCGATCGGTGCCCATGCCGAGGTAGATTCGGGACAGGAGCCGGCCGGCGCCGGCGGGGCGGAGCCAGCGGGCCTCGGCGGTCGCCCGCAGGTACTCCCCGTCGCCTTCACCGCCCTCCAGCGCGAGCCGGCCCTGGAGGTCCTGCCGCAGGGCGATCCCTCCGCTCGCGCGCTCCACGGCGACCTTCGCGACCCGAAACGATCCCGCGCCGAGGGGAGGGTTCGGGCGGTAGCGCCCGTTGGCCGGCGTGGCGCTGACCCCGACCGATCGAGTGTCTTCTACCCCGACTTCGAGCGAGACGGACGTGCGGCCGCTCACCCGATGCCGGATGCCCGCGGCTCCGCCGTTGAGCAGCACATAATCGCCGTAGTCGTCTCCCGCCTCTTGTGACAGGAGCGAGTTGAGCGCCGGCGAGATCACCGGAACGTCAGCCAGGTCGAGCACGCGCCGTTCCGCGGCGAGCGACAACTGGGTGGCCCCCGTCCCGGCGATGATGCCCAGTCCGCCGGTGAGCCGGTGATCGGACGTGCCGTAGCCAATCCGTGGCCGGACCTGGACCCGGCTGCCGCGCAGGCCGAACAACCCACCCAGGCCAAGCGTCAGTCCCTGGACCCGGTTTATCCGCACGACGTCGCTGAGCGATCCGACGGCCAGTCGGTTGGCGGGCAGTCCGCCTAGCGCTCTCGTGCCGGCGATGCGCTCGATCTCCACCCGGAGCGCCTCCATGTCCTGCCGGTTGACCGGCGTCGCCACATCCGCCACCGCCTGGGAGAGCGGCACGTCCCAGCGTCCGTCATCGGGGCGCGGCTTCGTGAGGCCACCGATCGCTGGACCGACCAGCACGGCGGGCGGCAATGGAACGTTCAGATCGTAGTCGTCGATCTCCCAGCGCCCCCGGATGATGCCTCGGGCGGGAAAGTCGAAGTAGCTGGCGCGGCGGCGGATCTCGATCTCCTGACGATACGGGAGCCACCAGCGGTTCTCGAACCGGCCGTTCTCCAGCACGATCGTGATGTCTTCCAGCTGCCGGTCGAGGTACGCCGCGGGGGTGAAGCTGAAGCGAAACCGCACCAGCTCGGCGCTCTGGGTGTCGAGGTACAGCGTCCCGACTACGAGCGGGAGGGTGAAGGAGCGAGGTCGCACCTGCACCTCGCGCACCGTGACCTCGCCGCCGCCGGTGCGGATCGTCAGCGAATCGCCCAGCGCATACTGGTAGGCGGCCGGCCCGGCGCGGGAGAGCGGGTGAATAGCGTCCCGCACCTCATCGCCCTCACCGATCCGGATGACATCCCCGAAGTTGTTGGTGACGATGCCCAGATGGTCCCGGTGGTACTCGATGTCGCTCGGGAGAAACGCACCATCACGCCATCCCAGTACGACCTGCTTGCTGCGGTCGGGTGCCTGCCAATACACTTCCACGTCCAGCTCGTCGGCCTTGACCAGTCTGGGCGGTTCGGTGAGGCCTTCGCCGATCTGGGCCAGAAAGAAGACGAACCCGTGAGCTCGGGTTCGATAACTGCGGAGCATGGAATCGGCTTCCACGGCGGCGCGCTGGTCCACCGCCCGGCGCACCAGCGCGAGCGCCTCGGGCGAATCCCAGCCTTGGGCCGCCAGAGGCGAGGCTCCGGCGGCCAGGAACAGACCGATCGTCCAGCGGGGGCACCGCACACCGCTCACCGCTCACCTCTCACCGACAAGGGGTCGATGGCCGGAATATTCCGGGGGCTCCGGGGACGAGCAAGCTGGCTCTGTCTCGTGGCGGTCGCCTGCGGTGGCTCGCGCTCCTCGGGCGAGGCCGGTAGCGCCGGGCCCCTCGGGATCAGGCTGGTACCCCTGTCGGAGGCGATCGTGTTGGAGACCTCCGGACCCACGCCGCCCGACACTACGGTGACCTTCATCGCGGGTGAGCCCCGCGTCATCGTGCTGCGGCACGGACCACCCGAGTACATCGTCTTCGCCGAGCTGATCTTTCCTGCGCCGGCCTTCGCCGAGCGGGGGCGCGAGGTGCGGGTGGACGTGCACCCGCGCCAGGGTGTGTACGGACTCGAGGTCGCCATCAGCCTGCCGGTGCGCGACAGCGCCACCATCGTCTTCAAGTATGCCCGCTACTTCGCCGCGCCGACGAAGGCCCGCGCGATCTACGGGTCCGATGTCGCCTACGAGCGCGCGCTCAGCATCGGCCAGGCCCGGAGCGGGGACATGGTCGCCCTGCTCCCCTCCACCCGGCCCGGTCCCGATCAGCTCCAGGCGCCGCTGCTGGCCCCAGGCACCTACCTGGTGGCCGCGCCCCAGTGACGTCCGGCTTCGACCGTTTCGCCGAGCAGGCACGGCGCGGCGGTGGGATCGTGCCGGTGACCCGCCAGGTTGTGCTCGACGGCGACACGCCGGTCACCGCGTTCACCAAGCTGCACCGCGGCCGGTGGGGGTTCCTGCTGGAGTCGCTCGAGGGCGGCGAGCGGTGGGCTCGCTACACCTTCCTCGCCACCGAGCCCCGCGAGGTGTTCCGCTACCGGGGCACGGAGTGCGCCGGCTGGAGTGCCGAGCACGGCTGGCAGGTGATCGAGACTGGAGTGACGCCGCTCGAGCACCTCGGCCGCACCATGCGCCGCCACCCGCCGGTGGAGGTGCCCGGACTCCCGCGGTTTACCGGCGGCGCCGTCGGTTTCTGGGGATACGACGTCGTGCGCACCATCGAGTCGCTGCCCGACGCTCCACCCGACGACCGGAATCTGCCTGATGCCATCGTCATGGTGGCCGACACGCTGCTGGTGCTGGACAATCTCTTCAATCGGGCGACCGTGATCGCCAGCATCGAGGTGGCGGCGGGTGCCCGATCCGACGAGCTTCGGCGCCTCTATCGCGAGGCCGAGTCGCGGATCGAGCGCTGGCTCGAGCGGCTGGCCGCGCCCGGCACGGTATCTCCCCTCACCATCGAGGCTGAGCCGCCGCTCCCGCCGACCGGTTCTCCCTATCCCGACGCACGGTTCCAGGACGATGTGCGCCGGATCAAGGAGTACATCGCCGCCGGTGACACCTTTCAGACGGTGCTGAGCCGGCGGATCGACCTCCCGGCCCCGGATCCCTACCTCAGCTACCGCTATCTCCGGGCCCTGAATCCCGCCCCCTACCTCTATTACCTGCACTGCGACGACATCCATGTCATCGGCAGCTCCCCCGAGATCCTGGTGCGGGTGGAGGACGGCGAGGTGACGGTGCGTCCCATCGCCGGCACCCGGCCGCGCGGCGCCGATCCCGAGCGCGACATCGCCCTGGCCGAGCAGCTGTCGGCCGACCCCAAGGAGCGGGCGGAGCATCTGATGCTGGTCGACCTGGGCCGGAACGACGTGGGCCGCGTGGCCGAGTTCGGCTCCGTGCGGCTCACCGCGTTCATGACGATCGAGCGCTACTCTCACGTGATGCATCTGGTGAGCGAAGTCCGCGGGCGGCTGCGCCCCGAGCTCGACGCGGTGGCCGCCCTGGCCGCCTGCTTCCCGGCCGGAACCGTCTCCGGCGCACCCAAGGTGCGGGCGATGCAGATCATCGACGAGCTCGAGCCGGTGCGGCGGGGTCCCTACGCCGGCGCCGTGGGCTACGTCGGCTGGGGGGCCCGCACCCTGGATACCGCGATCGCGATCCGGACCTGCGTGATTCGCGGCGATCGGGCCTGGGTCCAGGCCGGCGCCGGGATCGTGGCCGACTCCGACCCGGCCGGCGAGTGGCGGGAGACCGAGGCCAAGGCCCGGGCAGTGCTGCTGGCACTGGCCCTGGCTGCGGGACAAGGCGGAGGTATGGCCTAATCTGGCCCCTGCCGTCCCGCCAGCCGCTATTTTCCCCTCATGCCGTCGTTCCGTCTCGTCAGCTCCTCGGGCGACCAGAGCTTCGAGCTCCCACCGGGGCGAAGCCTGGTCGTGGGCCGCGGCGTCGCGACCGACATCGCCATCTACGACCCGACCATCTCCCGGCGCCACGCGGAGCTGACCGCGCACGGCGATGCGGTCGAGCTGCGGGACCTCGGCAGCTCCAACGGCACCTGCATCAACGGCAGCCGGGTGTCCCGCGGCAAGTTGGTGGCGAACGACTCGGTCACCTTCGGCAAAGTCACCTACAGGATCCGGGAGGTGCGCTCCGGTTCGGCGGAGCCGCTGCCGATGCCCTTGCCGGAGCCGCCGGATCCCGGCGGGAGCATTGTGCGCCAGCTGATGGTCAGCGGCGGCGGCACGGCCGGCATCACCAGCCGCGATGGGCCGCTCACCCGCGGGCAACTGCGCGTGGCCGCCGCGACCGCGGAAGAGCGCCAGGCCAAGAAGCTCTCCTTGCTGCTCGAAGTGGCGCAGAAGCTGAGCTCCGAGCTGGAGCTGGACCGGCTGCTCCGGGCCGTGGTGGACATGACCTTCCAGGTGATGGAGGTGGACCGGGTCACCATCCTGCTGCGCACTGAGACCACCGGCGAGATGGTCCCGACGATCTCGAAGAGCCGGTTCGGCGACACGCAGGTGCAGCCGGTGCCCCGCTCGATCGTCGACAAGGTGGTGGAGGAGCGAGTGGCGGTGGTCTCCCACAACGCCCCGGCCGACGAGCGCTTCAAGGGACGCTCGATCGTCACTCAGAGCGTCCGTAGCGCCATGTGCTCTCCCCTGCTCGACGCCCGCGACCAGGTCCTGGGCCTGCTCTACGTGGACAACCTGAGCGCCCCCGCGAGCTTCAGCGACGAGGACCTCCAGTTCCTGGTGGCGTTCAGCGGGCTCGCCGCGCTGGGCATCAAGAACAGCCGCTTCGCCGAGCAGAGCCGGCGCGAGGCGCTGGTCCGCTCCAACTTCGAGCGCTACTTCGCCCCCAACATCGCGGCCGACATCGCGCAGCAGGACGGCGCCATCCGCATGGGCGGTGAGCGCCGGCCGATCACGGTGCTTTTCAGCGACATCCGCGGCTTCACCGCGATGGCGGAATCCATGGGCCCCGACGCGGTGGCCCAGCTCTTGAGCGAATACTTCAGCGAGATGGTGGAGGTGATCTTCGAGCACGGGGGTACGCTGGACAAGTTCATCGGCGACGCGGTCATGGCCCTCTGGGGCGCGCCCATCTCCCACCGCAACGACCCCGACCGCGCGGTGGACGCGGCGATCGCGATGCAGCAGGCCATCGCCGAGCTGAACCGGGGCTGGGCCGCGGCCGGTCGGCCGGAGATCGGGGTCGGGATCGGCATCAGTCACGGCGAGGTGTTCGCGGGGAACATCGGAAGCCACCGCCGCCTGGAGTACACCGTGCTGGGCGACGCGGTCAACGTCGCGTCACGGCTGTGCGCCGAAGCGGGC
>DATBJC010000073.1:0-14049 GCA_036556625.1 Gemmatimonadales bacterium | reverse complement strand
AGAACTGGTGCGGAGCGGTCTCGGGTGAGAGCCGGTCCAGCCGCTCCACCATCCCGCGCCCCTGGGCCCGGGTATGCCCCAGGATGGGAGAGCCTCCCCCGATGTTGGCGTAGAGGCCGCGGACCCGCGGCGCCCGGCGGCGCGCGATGAAGGGGCCGAGCCACTTCTGAAAGGGGAGCTGGATGATTTCCCTGTCGGCGAACAGCTCCAGCAGGAAGGGCTGGACCTCATCCAGCGTGGCCGGGCCCCCCAGATTCATCATCACAATACCGGTCTTGATCTTGCTCATCCGGAGATCCCGAGCGACCTAAGGGCCGACCAGACCCGCCTCGAGGGCGAGCCGTGTGAGGCCCGCGACCGTGCGAACCCCGAGCTTTCGCATGAGGCTCTCGCGGTGGGTCTCCACCGTGCGATGACTGATGCCAAGCTGTACCGCAATTTCGCGGTTCGTGTGCCCCTTCGCCACCCCGATCAGTACCTGCCGCTCCCGCGGAGTGAGCTGTCCCAGCGCGCCGGCCTGCGCCTCGACCGGATCACCGCGAACCACCGCGCTCAGCCGTCCCGCGATGGGCGGGCTGAAGTAGGATTCACCCCGCCGGACCGCGCGAATGGCATCGCGGAGCTCCGTCGCCGCGGTGTCCTTGAGCAGGTAGCCATGGGCGCCGGCCCGGAGGCCCTCGAGCACGTACTCGGTGTTGTCGTGCATGCTCAGGATGAGTACGTGGGTCTCGGGGGACTGCCGGCGCACTTCCGCCGCCACCCGGAGGCCCGAGTCGTCCGGCATGGAGATGTCGAGCACGGCGACGTCGGGCCGGAGACTGGCGGCCAGCTCCAGCGCTTCGGCCGCGGTTGACGCCTCGGCCACGACGGTGAAGCCCGGCTCGCTCTCCAGCACGTGTCGGATGCCGGTCCGCACGATGGCGTGATCGTCGGCCACCAGCACCCGGATGTCGGGTGAATCCTTCACCGGCCGCTCGCGTCGGCCGGCACCCGAACCTCGAGCAATGCCCCCGCCCCGGGCTCGCCATGAAAGCGCACCGAGCCGCCCAGCGCGCCGATCCGCTCGCGCATGCCGGTCAATCCCATGTGTCCGCCTCGCTCCAGGCCCTCCGGAGCTGCCCCGGCGGCGAGACCCCGGCCATCGTCGCGCACCTCGAGCAGGACCCCGTCTCGATTGACCGAGATCCCGATGTCTACCGAGCGTGCCTCCGCGTGCCGCAGGACGTTGGAGAGCGCCTCCTGGAGCGCCCGGAAGAGGGCCAGCTCCGCCGGCTCCGAGAGCGGCGGAAGCGTGTCCGGGGCGGTGAGCTGCATCCGGATCCCGCTCCGCTCGGCGAACTCGGCGACCAGGGAGCGGAGCGCGGGGAGGAGCCCCAGGTCGTCCAGCAGGGATGGCCGCAGGTCGTTGGTGACGTTCCGGATGCTGCGAATGCCGGTGTCGATGAGGTCCAGCACCTGATCCAGCCGCGCGCGTTGGGGCGGCGGCACGCTCTCGCGGATCACGCCGAGCTCGATCTTGACGGCGGAGAACACCTGCCCGGTCTCGTCGTGCAGCTCGCGGGAGAGCCGCCGCCGCTCCTCTTCGTGCTGCTCGATCATCCGGCTGGACAGGTGAGCCAGCTCGTCGGTGCGGACCTCCAGCCGGCGGTAGAGATCGGCGTTCTCCAATGCCGCGCCGACTTGGTGGCCCAGCGCCACCAGAAAGCGGTCGTCGAGCGCGGTGAAGGGGTCGCGGGCGTCTCCCACCAGCACCAGGGCGCCGATGACGGACTCGTTGCGGATCAGCGGCAGCACCGCGGCGTAGGGATAGGCCGCTCCGCCCGCGGCGCCGTCGGTCCAATCGCCGGTGACCTGAGGCAGGCCGGTGGCGATGGCCCGGGTGAGGAGGTCGCCCGCCACCCCGTCCAGGCGCGGCGCGGGGCCGTTGCGATACACCCCGGCACCTCGGGCGAACCGGGGCCGGCCGGACTCGACCAGGAACAGCGCGCTGCCGCGGACGGCGGGCAGGGTGAGCGGCCGGGCCAGCAGCGCGTCGAGCACGTCCTCCTCGCGGCCGGCGTTCTGGAGGTCGCCGGAGATGTCGCTCAGCGCGCCGAGGCCGCGCCGCAGGTCATCGAGTACGAGGAGCAGGATCCCGGCGCCGACGGCGAGGGTCAGCAGGATATCGAGGTAGTAGCCCCAGGGATTCCAGGCGCCCCGGGCGCGCAGGAAGGGGTAGTCGAGGTGGTGGAGGCCCCAGAGTATGAAGGCCGCAGCGAGCAGGGTGGCGCCGCTGGAGGCGACTCGGCGCCGATACTGAAGAAAGGTCCAGCCGGTCCACAGTGTGGCCAGACTCAGGAAGAGGACCGCGGGCCCGGCGGCCCAGAGGAAGTGGTCCAGTTGATAAATGGCGATGTAGGCCCAGACCGGGGGAAAGAGCGCGACGGCGAGATACCACGGGCGCCAGCGCAGGCCCCGGGAGAACACCAGGGCCGCGTAGAGCAGGGCCAGGGCGGTCCAGCCGGTGACCACCTGGTGCCAGTAGAGCCAGATCCAATTCCCGCTCAGCAGAAAGCTGACGATCGCGGTGACCCGGACGGTGTAGAGTGCCCAGGCTCCCGCCCACCAGGCGAAGTACGCCTTGCGGTAGCGCCGGTGCATGAACCAGCAGAGCGTCGCCAGGCCGAGCGTGATGACGGCCTGGAGGAACGCGGCGTGAAGCTCTGAGGTGGGCGCAGCGGGAAGGGGCGCCTGCATGGGAGTAACAAACGCGCTGATGGCGGGGGGCGCAACGGGGAGGTCAGGTGGATCGTCGGGATGTGGCTTGGAAACGTCGGTCTCTGGAGTCGCAACGGCGGAGGCTGGAAGCGCCACGGCGGTCTCGAAGCTCGCGCAGCAGAATCCGCGCTGCAGGCGGCGGATTTCCGCGCGGGGAAGACGCTCCGCGCCGGGCGTAGCCGGGTGCGACATCGCGCTTGTCGGGATCGTCACTTCGCCGCACAGGTCTTTCGTGTCGCAATCGGGGTCTGGTACTGAAGAATGACTGGGCGTAGGATCCACCCGACCGCAGGTGCGCGGCGCGCCCCGGTTCTTGTACCGGCATGTGGTCGGCAATCCAAACGGAGGCATGTGAATGACGCGAGTCCGCGTTGAGAGCTTCACCATCTCGCTCGACGGCTACGGAGCGGGTCCGGATCAAAGCGTTAACGATCCGCTCGGGGTCGGCGGTGAGGCCCTGCACGACTGGATGATTTCCACTCGCACCTGGCTGCAGATGCATGGAAAGGAAGGCGGCACGAGAGGGATCGATGACGATTTCGCCGCGCGAGGCGTCAAGGAGTTTGGTGCCTGGATCCTCGGGAGGAACATGTTCGGACCGATTCGCGGCCCCTGGCCGGACATGAACTGGAAGGCTGGTGGGGGGACAACCCACCCTATCACGTTCCGGTTTTCATCCTGACCCATCACGCGCGGCCGCCAATACAGATGAAAGGCAACACGACATACCATTTCGTTACAGGCGGCATTCACGAGGCGCTTGACCAAGCACGCAAGGCAGCGGATGGGATGGACGTGCGAATCGGTGGTGGGCCCAATACCATACAGCAGTATCTTCGTTCGGGCCTGGTCGATGAGCTGCACGTCGCAATCGCGCCGGTTCTGCTCGGCCGAGGAGAGCGACTGTTCGAGGAGGTCGACCTGCGATCCTCGGGATACGAATGCGTGCAGCTCGTGGGGTCGGAGGAGGCCACTCAGGCTGTACTCCGGCGCCAGGCGCAGTGACGCCCCCGTTATCTCCTAGTCGCTCCTCGGGAGGCCGTTTTGCTCCATCGACGACTGAATCTGGCAGCCGGGATACTCCTGATGGCGTTACCCCGGCTCGCCGCGGCACAGGATGGTACGATCCCATCGGACTCCGCCCAGTCTCAGATCCGTGCCGTTCTCCGTGCGTTCTACCTGCACTTGGGGACTCAGAACTGGGAGGCTCTTTCTCCCTACGTTCTATCGCCGAAGCTCCTCGAGCGCCGGGGCGGTCCTGGGGACTTGCAGACGGTCACCCGGGACCGGGCCCGGGGCCGCGGCTCCTCTCATGCGGCCTCCGCCCCGAGGACCTGTCCGGCGCGTGGCTCAGCCTTGGTGGACGAGGCGGAGATCCGGCTGGATGGGGATTGGGCGGAGGTATCGGTTCCGCGGTGTAGCGGGGCCTCACCGGGAGTAGATGAACTCCGCATGCTCTACTTCGAGGAACGATGGCGCTTTATCTACACCGATCTCTTCGATGGCTCCCCCAAGGCCGAGCCCTGAGCTGCCGCCGAGCGGTGTGCGGGTTTCAGATCCTCAAAACGATCTCTCGTTCAAGCAGCGTGAACGGTTTTTCGAGACATGTCGCGTCAATCAGGCGGCCGGAGGCGGCGCGGAGCGGATCGCCATCTCCCTCCAGTTCCGCCTCACGGGAATAGCAGAATCGAGCGGTGTATTGTCCTGGAGAAGCCGGGCGCCGTATCTCACATCCGGAGAGGGAGTCACGGACACTGGTCATACCATCCCAGACGAACTCGATGGACCTCCGATCGCCGTTCCCCGCGATATTCCTCACTTCGGGGAAGGCGGCGCCACAAACGGCAGCCGGTACCCCGCAATCGGCGATTTCGCACCGTTCTCGGAAATAGATCCGCTCTCCTTCCCGATACACCGTAACCCACCCCACCTGGGCATCCGATCCATTGAGCAGGACATAGATTGGTCCAGGTGAGTCGCTCTCCACCTCGATCGCGAAACGAATGGAGACGGCCGCTGACTTGGCCACGCCGGTGTGTCCAGCACAGTTGATCCCCGTAGTCCAACCAAACGGGACCAGGAGTGAGAGTGAGAGGCGACGAGATCTCGCCGCTTTGCTTCGCATCACGGCTATCGCTCCTCGCCGGGAAGAGCCATGCAGCGGATGATCTGTTTCTTCAGGAGAACGACGCCGTTGGCGTCCGATATGCCACCCGAATACAAGTGGGCCCAGTCATTGTAATCGTGGAGGCTGCCAATAAATCCATCTCCCCCCCCACCAGTAGGATCCACGTTGATGTCCAGACTGAGGCCGGTGTCGAGGGCGTCACCGTCACCATTCCAGTCCCACCCCGGGCCCGGTGGATTCCCGCAGATACCCTGGGGTTCGTTGAGGTTGTTCTCAAACAGTGGCGGGCGGTCACCGTGAGCGTAGTCGATCACACCGTCACCTAGCGGTGTACAATTGTTGTCCACTCCGTCGGTCTGGTACCTGTAGTTCATGACTGAGTTGTAGTTCGGTTTGAAATTCACGATGTTGTTGTCTCCGCCGTGGAGGAGGCTCAGGTTGTGTCCCAGCTCGTGCATGATGGTGCCGGCCAACGCAACGTCAGGTTTCGGACAGTGCAAAGACACCACCAGGTCGTCTCCCCGGTATTCGGCCACACCAGAACTGGGGTTATCCGTATCGTAAAAGTGGGCCAGGATCGCGTAATGGAAGTAGCCGTTCCTGTTCGCGTTGAAATTGGCGCTCTTGTGATTCAGGAACTCCGCGTCGCCGACCGACCCCGCGAGCACGCCATCGGCATCGGCAATCAGGTTCCCGCCGTTCAACACTCCACCCTGACCGTAGTCGTGAATGACGGTGACGCCGAGTGAGCCGTCGGGGTTTCTGATGGGTCCATTGGCGAACGCCGCCGTCACCAGGTCCACGGCAGCCGCGGTGGGTCGGTGGGAGTGGGGGGTACACCTCTCCGGCTGGAGACCGTCATCGAACCAATCGTATTCGATCAAGATGTCCGCCCGGAGCGGGCTGACGCCCATGGCAGGCAAGTCGAGGCCGAGGAGGGTACCCAGAACCTCGTCTCCATCGCTGATGGTATCGTCATCCGTGTCCCAATCGTTGGGCGTCGTTCCGGTGTTCAGCTCGCTCACGAAGACCCCCGAATTCGTCTCCACGCAGTCAGGAAGACGATCTTCGTCGGTGTCTCCTGGGGAACTCAACGTGCAGGGCGTGACGGTGAGGCTGACGCCGGAGAAATCCTGGTATCCATACACCAGAATAAACCACGGGCCGGCGGCGGGACTGGCGACCGTGCACTGCTCGGCGGTCGTCTGACCGATGCTCCTGCAGTCGAAGTTGGAGGGGAATGTGTCAGGTAGGGCGTTGTATCGCACATACAAATCCGCGTCGCCCGTGCCACCGTTCGTGCTCACCACGAACTGGCCGGCACCGGTGGCCACCTCCAGGATGAACCAGCGCGCACTGGCCTGGGCCCCGCTGAACGCCGTGACGGGAACGTCGTACTGCAAGGGTGTGGGCAGCGTAATGCCGGACGAGGCGGCAGGAGCCGGACCGTTGGCGCTGAAGCGCAGCGTGTAGGCCTCCGCGCCCTCGATGGCGAGGTCGGTGTACACCGCTTGACCGCTACTGTTGGTCTGAACCGTGGTCGTGCCGCCCAGAGTGCCGTTGCCCGTCCCCAGAGTGGCTGTGACCGAGACGCCGCCCTGGCTCAGATTGTTGTTGGCCGCATCGCGCAACTGCACTACCGGCTGCCGAGCGAACGCCACTCCGCTTCGCGCCGTATCCGCCGGCTGAGTCGTGATCACCAGCTGAGTGCCCGGCGCGAGACCCAGGTCGATCGTGGTCGACGCATCGGACTCCAGGCCGGTGGCGGTGAAACTCAACGTGTGCGAACCCGCCCCCGTGATGACGAGGTCCGTGTACCTCGCCTGGCCGCTGCTGTTGGTCTCGACAATCCTCGTGCCGTCCAGGGTGCCGCCGCCGGCGGCGATGCTGGCCGTGACCGCTACCCCGGCCTGGCTGACGTTATTGCCGCTGGCATCGCGCAGTTGAACAACGGGCTGCTGGATGAAGGCAACCCCGCTTTGGGCCGTGCTCGAGGGCTGGGTGGTGACCAGGAGTTGGGTGGCGACGACACTCACATCTGTAGACCCACACCCGGAAGCCAACAACAGACTACAGGCCAGCGCTGGGAAAGCGACCAGGAGGAAACGGGCAGTGCTCATGAGGGAGACAGTCCGCTCGGTCGGCTGCGCCGGTCCTGTCAGTCGCTGGGACATACACGCCTCCTTGGACCATATGTGCCGGCGGACAGGATCCGCCGAGCCGTCGGCATGGCCGGAACCCTACAGGACCGAAATCGTGATATATGCCGTGTAAGTCGGCGTCTAGAGCGGGAGCTTCACGCCTCCGCCGGGTACATCCCAGTCATCGTCACGCCGACAAAGTCGCGAGTGCGCTGGTGTCGTCCCAACCAGGCAGAACCAGCAGAAGAAACAACTCGAAATGCACGAGCCCACCAGGACGAGAACACGCCAAGCCACCCCATTCGGCGGCTTGGCGCTCAGGGAGTCCTCGGGGCGCCTGGAACGGCGCGGCTGCGAGGACTCGTGGCTCTGCAACCCCCCGGGTCCTCACCGGGTGGTCTTGTCGAGAGGGGGCACGCTTGAGATACGGTGCGGTACGGGAGACGTCAAGACCGGTCAGGCGGAGTGCAGCAACCTCGTTCGATCAGCCCTCGTAGTGTCGCGATGCCCGCCGCTCGATGCGGCACGCATCGCCCCCCACCCACGCCCGAGGGACATCGGATGAAGCAGCCAGCCCTCCTCTCACTCCTCGTCCTCTCCTGCAGCCAATCGCCACCTCCTGAGCGCTACGGCTTCGTTGCGACCCTCGGTGACGACACGGTCGCCGTCGAGCGCGTCGAGCGCTGGCCCACCCGGCTGGTCGCCGATGGGGTGGACCGCTGGCCGTTCGTGCGGCGGCGTCACACCGAGTTCGACCTGAACCAGGATGGCACGATCCGGCAGATGGTGATGGACGTGCGGACGCCGAACGGCCCGACGCCACGGGAGCGCGGGCGCCGGGTCACGGCGAACTTCTCGAAGGACGCGGTGAGAATCTCGGTCCGCGACAGCAGCGGGGTGCGGGACACCTCGTTCGCCACCGGCGGAGTCATTACCGTGCCGCACGTCTCGATGATGTACAGCGTCATCGAGCTGGAGGTCGCGACGGCGCTCCGACGGGCGGCGGCCATTGGACTTTCGCGGGGCGATAGCGTGCCGTTCAGGCAGTTTTATCCCGACCGGGACGTGGGGCCGAGCTTCGCGATGCACCGCGGGAGAGTCGTGCCGCGGGGCGATGGCAAGGTGGAGCTCCGGCACGGCTGGCTGGCGGGAACCGGTGACGTGACGGTGGACAGCACTGGCCGGATGCTCGCCTACTCGGGCATGCGGAGCACCTACAAAGTCGCCGTCGCGCGGACCGCGACGTCGCCGGACATCGACGCGGTCGCGGGGCGCCTCGCGGCCGCGGAGCGGGCGACCGGCCAGCAGCAGCTCAGCGTCCGCGACACCGCCCGAGCGGCCATCGGCGCGGCGACCCTCATGGTGGATTACGGTCGTCCCCTGGCACGCGGGCGCACGCTTCTGGGCGACGTGATCCCCTATGATCGCGTCTGGCGCACCGGCGCCAATGCCGCGACCCAGCTCACCACCTCCGCGCCGGTCACCCTCGCGGGACTGTCACTGCCCGCCGGCACGTACACCCTGTGGACCGTGCCGCACGTCAGAGGCGTGGACCTCGTCGTGAACCGCCAGAGCGGGCAGTGGGGAACGGAGTACGGCCGGGCCCACGATCTGGGCCGGTCGCCGCTCACGGCCAACAGCGGGGACACCACGGTGGAGCGGTTCACCATCTCGATCGAGCCGACCGGCGCCGGACGAGGCATCCTCGCGTTAGCCTGGGGCACGTTCCGGTGGACGGCGCCGATCGTGGTCGAAAGGTAGATGTATGGTAACGGATCTCCCGGTCATCCAGGCCCCGATGGCGGGCTCCCAAGGGAGCGCGCTGGTGATCGCCGTGTCGAACGCGGGCGGCCTCGGCTCCTTGCCGTGTGCCCTGCTGACTCCAGACGCGATCCACGACGAGTTGTCGGCGATCACCTCGGCAACCTCGAAACCCTACAACGTCAACTTTTTCGTCCACCGCGAGCCGCCGGTGGATGAGGAGCGCGAGGCGGCCTGGCGGGCGGTCCTCGCGCCGTACTACCGGGAGCTGGGAGCGAATCCCGCCGACATCCCGCTAAAGGCCGCGCGTACTGGTTTCGACCACGCCATCGCCGCGATCCTGGAGACGTTCAGACCGCCGATGGTGAGCTTTCACTTCGGTCTGCCGGAGCCTTCGCTGGTGCGGCGGGTCCAGGCCTGGGGCGCGAAGGTGATCGCGTCGGCAACCACCGTTGCTGAGGCGCGCCATCTCGAGGCACACGGCGTGGACGCGGTCATTGCCCAGGGCCTCGAGGCCGGTGGGCACCGCGGCATGTTCTTGACCGACGATCTCTCCACCCAGATCGGAACGCTCGCGCTGGTGCGCCAGCTCGTGCTCGCCGTGCGGCTGCCCGTCATTGCGGCCGGCGGCATCGCGGATGCCGCGGGCGTGCGTGCGGCACTGGCGCTGGGCGCAGGAGCAGTGCAGGTCGGCACGGCCTACCTGGCCTGTCCGGAGGCGAAGACCAGCGCCGTGCATCGGGCCGCGCTGAAGGGTCCGGGCTCCGCGGTCACCGCCCTGACCAATCTCTTTACCGGCCGCCCCGCGCGCGGCGTCGTCAACCGGCTGATGCGGGAGATCGGCCCGATGAATCCCGCGGCGCCGGCGTTTCCCCTCGCCTCCGGCGCGATCGCGCCGCTGCGCGCCAAGGCGGAGGCCAAGGGCAGCGGCGACTTCACCGGGCTGTGGGCGGGGCAGTATGTTCGCCGAGCGGCGGACCAACCGGCGGCGCGGCTTACGAGGGAGCTGGCGGGAGTGGTCTGAGCTTGCCACCCGGGAGCTCGCATGACCCAAAGTCTCAGTGCGCTCACGCTGCTCGTGCGCGACTACGACGAGGCCATTGCCTTCTTCGTCGGCACGCTCGGGTTCGAGCTGCTCGAGAACACGTCCCTGGACGCCACGAAGCGCTGGGTGCGTGTGCGTCCACCTGGTCGTGCGGTTGGCTCGGGGCCGAGCCTGCTCCTGGCGCGGGCCGCAACGCCGGACCAGCGGGCGAAGATCGGCGACCAGGCGGGCGGGCGCGTCTTCTTGTTCCTGGAGACTGACGACCTCTGGAGGGACTACGAGCGCTGGCGAGCGAAAGGGGTGCGCTTCCTGGAGGAGCCGCGGGAAGAGTCGTACGGTATTGTGGTGGTCTTCCAGGACCTCTATGGGAATCGCTGGGATCTGATCCAGCCACGCGCCGCGGCCGAGTCCACCACTACCTGGCGCGTCCGACCGGCCCGACAAGCGGATCGCGACTTCATCCTCGGCCTGGTGCCGCGCTTGGCGGCCGGCTTTCCCCTTCCTTCGTGGCGAACCCCAGAGGAAGTTGTTGAGGCGGAGTCCGCGACACTTGATGCGGCACTGAGGGCGACCGCGGCGAGTGGGGAGGTGCTGGTCGCCGAGAGCTCAGCCGGCATCCCGGGAGGCTTCGTCTATCTCGAGCAGCACCTCGATTACTTCCGCAAGAATGCCCATGCCCACGTATCGGTGCTCGCCGTAGCAGTGGAAGCGGAAGGTCAAGGCGTGGGACGCCTCCTCCTGGAGGCCGCGGAAGCCTGGGCCCGCGAGCAGGGACTGGGGATGCTGACGCTGAACGTCTTTGTGGGTAATGACCGGGCCCGGGCCGTATACGAGCGCATCGGCTTCGCGCCCGAAACCGTCCGGTACGTGAAGACGTGGGAGATGTAAATTGCCCCATGCCCGAGACACCCACCGGCAAGACACAGTACTGGACGAGATCATCGTCACCATCGCCCAGGTGGCGCTGGGAGCCGGCAAGCCACTGCTCCCTCGTGTGCTCACGACTCCGCCGCTGCGGCTGCTCGGCACCGACGTCCACCGACCGTTCGTGCAGCTTCGGTATGCCGTCGCCAGGCAGACGGCCCGCGACTAGTACCAGCCGATCGGCTTCTCGTCCAGGTTGATGAAGACC
Organism: Gemmatimonadales bacterium; assembly: GCA_036556625.1. Classification (GTDB taxonomy): domain Bacteria; phylum Gemmatimonadota; class Gemmatimonadetes; order Gemmatimonadales; family GWC2-71-9; genus CAVVWJ01. Next base: position 3,085 of record DATBJC010000073.1, on the reverse strand, counting down.
TGCTTGGTCTCCAGGTATTCCTCCACGCCCCAATGGCCCAGCTCGCGGCCGAACCCGCTCATCTTGTACCCGCCCCAGGGTGCCTCGACGAAGGTCGGCTGCATGTGGTTGACCCACACGATGCCGGCCTCGAGCGACTTCACCACCCGGAACGCCTTGAAGATGTCGCGGGTCCACACCGCCGCCGCCAGCCCGTAGGGCGACTCGTTGGCGATGCGGATGGCCTCGGCCTCGTCGGTGAACGGAATGACGCTCATCACCGGTCCGAAGATCTCCTCCTGGGCGATCCTGGCGCCGTTATCGACGTCGTAGAAGATGGTAGGCTCGACGTACCAGCCCTTGGCGAACTGCTTGGGCGTGCCGCCGCCCACCGCCACCTTCGCTTCGCCGCTGCCCACCTTGAGGTAGCTCGCCACCCGGTCGCGCTGCTCCGCGCTCACCAGCGGTCCCATCTTGGTCTCCCGATCCATCCCCGGTCCCAGCCGGATGGTCTTGGCCTTGGCCACGGCCGCGTCCACGAACTTGCGGTAGATGTCCTTCTGCACCAGGACCCGGCTCCCCGCGGAGCAGACCTCGCCCTGGTTGATGAAGGTGCCGAACAGCGCGCCGTCCACCGCGTTCTCGAAGTCGGCGTCGCTGAAGAAGATGTTGGGCGACTTGCCGCCCAGCTCGAGCGAGACCCGCTTGAGCTGATCGGCGGCGTTCCGCATGATCGTCTTCCCCACTTCGGCGCTGCCGGTGAAGGCCAGCTTCCGCACCTTGGGATGGGTGACCAGCGGGGCGCCGGCCCCGGGTCCGTCGCCGGTGACGATGTTGACCACGCCGGGCGGCAGGCCGATCGCCTCGAAATCCTCGGCCAGCTTGAGGATGGAGAGCGGGGTCTGCTCCGCCGGCTTGAGCACCACCGTGCAACCCGCCGCCAGCGCCGGCGCGATCTTCCAGGCCGCCATCAGCAGCGGATAGTTCCAGGGGATGATCTGGCCGGCGACGCCGATCGGCTCCCGCATCGCCATCGCGACCGCATCGGCCGGCACCGGAAGGACTTCCCCATTGATCTTGGTGGCGAGCCCGCCGTAGTACTCGTAGCAGGTGGCGGTGTCGTCGATGTCGAACTCGGACTCGACGATCGGCTTCCCCGAGTTGAGGGTCTCCAGCTCCGCCAGCTCATCCCGCCGAGCCCGCAGCCGCTCGGCCAGCTTGAAGAGCACTCGCCCCCGCTCCTGCCCGCTCGCGCCACGCCACCCCTCGTAGAAGGCGCGGGTGGCCGCCTGGGCCGCCCGATCGACATCCTTTGCGCTGCCGGTGGGCACCGTGGCGATGACGCCCTCGGTGGACGGATCGTAGACGTCGAAGGTCTTGCCGTCCGCCGCGTCCACGAACTTGCCGTCGATGTACATCTGGTACCGGGTCACTTCCGGCTTCCTGGTCTTGCTCTTCGCCGTCGCCGCACTGGTCATCGGCTCCTCGCTTCCCTGCTGAGCGTACGAATGTCTCTGGACGGTATCCGAAAGGAATTTACACAGAGGCACAGAGGCCACGGAGGGACACGGAGAACTGATGGTGTGAACGCACACCCGCAGATCTCTCTCTCCTCGGTGGCCTCTGTGTCTCTGTTCTCACTTTTTCTCGAGCCGACTCTGGACCCTGGCCCGGCAGAGCTCTACGCCGCTACGGTCTCCCGGCCGGACAGAGGGCGCACCCGAGGGATCCCGGTCCGGGCGGTGTCATCCCGGATGTTCCAGGGCATCCCTTCCCTCGCCATCCGCTCGAGGAAGGGGTCGGGATCGAACTGCTCCGGCGACATGACGCCGACGCCCCGCCAGATACCCTGATGCATGAGCCGGGCGGCAATGACCGGCGGAATCCCGGTCTGATACGCCGTGGCCTGGACGCCGAGCTCGGCGTAGACCGTCTCGTGGTCGGTCACGTTGTACAGGTAGAAGGCACGCGGCTCTCCGTTCTTGGTGCCCTTCACCTGGGTCCCGACGCAGGTCTTCCCCCGCATTCGGCCCGCCAGGTCCTTGGGCTGGGGCAGCAGCGAGACCACCAGGTCGCGCGGGGCGATGGCTGCGTCGCCCACCCGGACCCGGACCTTGCCGGAGAGCCCCAGCCGCTTCATCACCCGCAGGGTCTCCACCGTCACGTCGTCCATGCAGAGCTTGAAATCGACGGTGCGGGCCCGCGGGAAAAACCGGGGCAGGGTCTTCGACTCCTCGTGATCCACATAGTAGCAGTTGAGGATGCCGAGCTCCGGAAAGTCGAACGGCTCGAACCCGGTGAGCGGCTCCTCCAGGTGGTATCGGCCCTCCCGCCAGGAGACGGCCTTGCAGAGGCACTCGTCGATGAAGACCCAGGGACTGAAGGCCGCCACGAACCCGTCGTGCCCCTGGCAGACGGAGTTGTCGCCGTCCCGGACGTGGATCTCGCTGATCTCGTCCAGCAGATGCTTGGCGGCGTAAGCGGCATAGACGTTGGAGGTGCCGGGGTCGGCCCCCATGCCGAGGAGCGCGAGCCGTCCGGCGGCCCTGAACTCGGCGTCGAGCGCGAACTGGTCCTCCAGCTTGGGGACCCCGTCCGCGTCGGTACCGCCGCTCGCCAGATCGATGTAATCGCAGCCGGCCTCCAGGCAGGCGCGCATCACCTCGAGATTGCTGGCGGGCAGGGCCGCGTTCAGGACGATCGTACTGCCGGTTTCACGGATGGTGCGGGCAACTGCGGCGCGATCGCCGGCATCGAGGGCACGGGCCGAGACCCGGGGATCGTTGAGCCGGTCCGCCAAGAGGGACGCGCGGGCGGACACCGCGTCGGCGATGACGAGTTGCTCGAGCATCGCCTCCTGCACGAATTTGAGGGCGGACACGGTCCCCACCGCGCCGGCGCCCACCATCAGGGTTTTCACAAACTCCTCTTTTCGGGGTAAAGCGGGACTCGGTCTGGAGGCTGGGCCTCCTCGCCCCCCCCGCATATAGGGGCTCGCAGCTCAAGGAGATCGTCAGCTGCGAGGAGTGGACCCTCCGCTTGGTCGGAGGATGCAAACACGACCGCCCCGGTGGGGCCGACGCATAGGCATCATAGCGCTCGCCCC
>DATBJC010000072.1:0-9092 GCA_036556625.1 Gemmatimonadales bacterium | reverse complement strand
GAGCTGATCGACATCGGCGACCTGCAGCACCACCTTGACGACAACGGCCAGGGCACTGGAGATCCGCGATTCACAGCCAGCATGGCCCTGGCGGACGGTATCGTGATCGTGGCGCCGGAGTACAATCACGCGATGCCTGGTCTCCTCAAGCACGTGCTCGACAGCTGCCTCAAGGAGTACATCCACAAGGCGGCCGGCATCGTGGCCGTGTCGGCGGGACCGTTCGGGGGGACCAGGGTGGTCGAGACCTCCCTGCCGGTCCTTCGCGAGCTCGGCCTGGTCACCATTTTCTGGGATGTGAACGTCGGCAGCGTGGGCAAGGTCTTTGACGAGGCCGGAACCCTCCTCGACGACGCCTTCATCCGCCGCACCGACAAGTTTCTCGGCGAGCTGATCTGGATGGCCAGGACGCTGCGGCACGGCCGCGAGAACATCGTGCTCAACTGACGGGAGGCGACGATACCGATGGCGACGCTGCGCTGTCCCAGGTGCGGGGCGGAGATGAACCGACATGCCGAGAAGCTGGTGCACCCTGAGAGCGCCGCCGAGCTGCGGCTGATGGACCCCGCCCTGGGGGGCCTACTCGAGGAAACCTACGCCTGCCCCCGGTGCGGCAATGTCGAGTCGCGGCGGGTCTAGCTTGCAGGATCGGCCGAACCGGCGCAGGATAAGGTGAGACCTGCACCATGACCCCCAACCTCGGGTCCTTCGTGACCGACCTGTCCTCCACCATGACCGGCAACCCGCTTGCCAGTCCGGCTCGCCCGGAGCCGGCGGCGACGTTCGAGTCGCTGTTCGCGGGCGTGGCCGGCGCGGCCTACGGGATCGCCAGGCGGCTCACCAGGAACCCGGCGGATGCGGAGGATCTGGTGCAGGATGCCGCGCTGCTGGCGCATCGGGGATTCGCATCCTTCACGCCGGGAACCAACTTCCGGGCCTGGTTCTTCCGGATCCTGATCAACTGCTACTACTCGGGGCGACGTCGGGAGAAGAGCCGCCCGGTGACCTCGGAGCTCGACGACACGCCGGACCTCTATCTGTATGCACGCTCGGGACAGGCCGGCTTTCCTACCCAGGGCCCCGATCCTGCGGCCCAGCTCCTTGAGAAGCTCGGAACCGAGCGGATCGTCGAGGCCATCAACCGGCTGCCCGAGGAATACCGGATGGTGTCCACCCTCTATTTCATGGACGACTTGAGTTATGAGGAGATCGCCGGGGTGCTGCAGTGCCCGGTCGGCACGGTGCGATCGAGACTGCATCGCGGTCGAAAAATGCTGCAGAAGGCCCTCTGGCAGATCGCGGAGGAGGATGGAATCGTGAGCCAACCCGCGCCGCAGGACGACGCATGAGCCGCTTGGATCGTACCAACTGTGAAGAGGCGTTCCGTCGCCTCGACGATTACCTCGACCGCCGGCTGACCCCGGAGGAGTTGAGGATCATCGAGGAGCATCTGGATGTCTGCGCCTGGTGCACCCGGGAGTTCAGCTTCGAGGCGAGTGTCCTGTACGGCGTCAAGCGGAAGCTTCGCCAGCTGGAGGCACCGTCCGATCTCGTGAGCAAGATCCTGTCGCAGTTGCCCCCAACGCCCGACACGCGGAGCTAGAGCGCGGGAGCACCCATCCCGCGCAGGGCTTCGAGCTCGCGCTCCTCCACACCCATCCCGAACAGAAACTCGTCGGGCAGTCCTGCCAGGCACTCCCGTATCGTCTCCAAGTCGATGCAGGAAGGGCTCAGATATTCCAGCGCATCCAGGCCGCGTGCTAGGTGCAGGTCGTGGCAACGGGCAAAGACTGTCTTGGAGAGGTGTGCCCCGGCGAAATCGACCTCCCCGAGACGATTCCCGCTCAAGGTTGCGGTGGCAAGCTCGGCCTGGCGCAGGCTTGCCCTCTGCAGATCGGAATCGTTGACCAAGGCACCGGCGAGCATGGCGTAACTCAGGTCTACATCCGTCAGCTTGGAGTTGCTGAGATTGGCTCCGGTCAGATCGGCTCCCGCCATCGAGGCCCCGGCGAGATCACACCGGGTCAGATCGACACCTGCCATCACCGCGTCGTTGAACTTGCAGCCGGTCAGATTCGAAAAGTTGAGATAGGCTCGGGTCAGGTCGGCGCCGCTGAAGTCGGTGCCGGCCGGCACCCCGGCGCCCATGTTGATTCCCTGGAATCGTGCGTCGGTGATAGTGGCGTTCCGGAAGCTGGCACCGACCAGGTTGGCGAGGGTGACGTCGGCGTCGCGCAGGTCGGCGCCGTTCAGCACCGCGCCCCGCAGGTCGGCCTGGCAGAGATCCACCACGCGGAGGCGGGCGCCCCGCAGGTCGGCTCCTTTGAGGTCGGCGCCCAGCAGCATCGCCCCTTCCAGGTCCACGCCGGCAAGCGTGTCTCCCGGCACTTCGAGCATCGCGGCACTGGTGTCGCGGTGACGAATCACGATCATGGTTGGCTCGGAGGTAAGACACTCAGGAAGAACAGGTTCGATGTACAACATGCGGGCAGCCGGACCCGAGCGCCAGACGCGGCCGCTCACCTAGAGGGGGGGGTCAAGGGTCATCCCGTGAAGCTGGCCCGGGAACACGCAGCAGTTGTAACAGACGGAGCGATTCCAGCTCCGGCTCGGGCCTGGAGGCATTTGACAGCACCGGTATCGGGGAGTAGGCTCTGCAGCACGAGAGCCCCCCTCGAATGAAGCCTCTCCCGTTTCTCACTCTCGCCGCCATCGCGGCCGCCTTGCTGGTTCTTTACGCCTGCCAGGACCGCTCCGAAATAACCCAGCCGTCCGCTGCCACTGCCGCTCTAGTTACCCGGCGGTTGACGGTATCCGGCCAGGGTACCGGCAACGGCGTCGTGACCTCGAGCCCGGCCGGAATCAACTGCCGCATCACGGCCGGAATGGCGGCCGCCACCGGCTGCTCCAGACTTTTTAATGAGGGAACCAGTGTCACCCTGACCGCCGCCCCACAGAGCGGCCACTCCTTTGTCGAGTGGGGAGGCAGCTGCAGCGGGAGGGGGACATGCAGGGTCACGATGACGGCGGCGCGGGCAGTATCGGCTCGGTTCCTGAAGGGTCCGTTCCTCATCAGGATCACGAGTGGAAACGCGGGTATCGGAAGCGGAAGGGTGACCACCCAGGCGGGGCTCACGCCGGCCATCAACTGCCTGATCACCGACGGAACGCCCGCCTCGACCGGTTGCTCGGCCAAGTACCCCGCCAACACCACACTGACGCTGCGCGCGTCCCCGGCTGCCGGCTTCGTGTTTGCTGGTTGGCGCGAGCCTTCTTGCGGCACGGGCACTTGCCAGATCGCCGCCATCCAGAACCGGCCGATACCCACGACATTCTCACCGGCCGCCCCCAGTACCCCGGCCACCGAGGGACGGTGGGATCCCGCGTTCACCACGCCGGTGGTGGCCGTACACCAGCATCTGTTGCAGACGGGGAAGGTGCTCCTGTGGGGTGACAGGGGAGACGCGCAGCTCTGGGGTCCGACGACCGGGTTCATCCCGGTGAGCAAGACGTTCAGGATCTATTGCAGCGGCCACAGCTTCCTGCCCAATGGCCGGCTACTCGTGGTGGGAGGGACCAGCCCCGGCATCCGTGGCCTCCGGCTGGCGACGGTGTTCAACCCGGCCTCGAGTAGCTGGAACGCCACCAGCTCGATGGCACAGGGCCGGTACTATCCCACGATCACGACGCTCCCCAATGGCGAGATGCTGGCCGTGTCGGGCCACGACACGACGAGAGCCGTCGTGACTATCCCCGAAATCTGGAACGGCAGCAGCTGGCGCCGACTCACGACTGCGCCGCTGTCGATCCCTACTCCCTATTACCCCGCCATGTTCGTCGCGCCGAACGGGAAGGTATTCCTCGCCGGCTTCCCCCGGACCACCCGCTATCTGGACGTCACCGGAACCGGCCAATGGACCACGGTCGCGAACCGGAACGTGGCCAACCGGACCCTTGGATCCGCGGTGATGTACGCACCCGGCAAGATCCTGTACGCGGGCGGCGGCGACCCGCCCACGGCGTCGGCTGAGGTGATCGACCTCAACCAGCCGTCTCCCTCCTGGCGGATGGTTGCCGGCATGGCCTTCGCGCGGCGGCAGATGAACGCCACGCTCCTGGCGGATGGCAGTGTGCTGGTGACGGGCGGGACCAGCGGGCCCGGGTTCAACAACCAGGCAGGTGCGGTTCACTTCGCCGAGCTCTGGAATCCGGACACCGAGTCCTGGACGACCCTGGCCTCCGAGACCAGGAACCGAACCTATCACTCGACCGCATTGCTCTTGCCCAGCGGGCGGGTGCTCTCGAGCGGCAGCGGTGAGGGTGGCGAGGTGCCGTTCGCCAACAGCGAGTTCTCGGCCCAAATTTTCAGCCCGCCGTACCTGTTCAATTCCGATGGCAGCCTGGCCCCGCGGCCCACCATCACGTCGGCGCCCGCCTCGCTCTCCTATGGCCAGTCGTTCGACGTGGAGACTCCGGACGCTCAATCCATCAACCGGGGAACCTTGATCCGGCTGTCCTCGGTCACCCACGCGTTCAACATGAGCCAGCTCATCTACCAGCTCACCTTCACCGCCACCGGCGCGACGACAGTCAGCGCGCAGGCCCCGCCCAACGCCAACTTGGCCCCGCCCGGACCCTATATGCTGTTTCTGATCAGTGGGTCGGGCGCTCCCTCGGTCGCGAAGATAGTGACCGTAGGCCCGTAGGACTCAGGCCGGCTTACTTCGGAACCCAGAGCGTCGCGAAGGGTCCCGCCGTTGCCGTCCTGCTCTGCCCCACGATCAGTCCCGCCGCGTTGACGTCGTGGGCGGCGCTGTAATTCCCGCCAAGAGACGGCAGATCCTTCACCGCTCCGTTCTTCCAGGTGAAGGCCAGAAAGCGGTTGTTAAGGGCCTGACGCTGTCCGACCACCAGCCCGGCGTCGTTGATGCCGCTGGGCGTGACGCTCTTGCCGGGAATACGGAGCTGAGTCATCTCCCCGTTCTTCCAGATGAAGCCGCGGTATGACCCATTGCTCAGCCTGCTGACGCCAACCACTTCCCCCCAGCGATTGATGTCCGAAGCCCCGCTGAAGTTTCCTCCGAGGGTACCCAGGTTTCGCATCTTGCCGTCGGTCCACAGGAACGCGCGATATCCCCCGTCATTCGCCAAGCTGCTCTGGCCCACCACCTGGCCGCCGGCGTTGAGCGCCGCGGGCTCGGTGAATGTGCCGCCCAGCGAGCCGAGGTCCCGGAACGTCTCTCTGACGTAGATGAAAGGTCGTCCGCTCTGACCTACGACCTGGCCGGCGGTGTTGACGTCGAACGCCCGGCTATGCGCGCCGCCGAAGGTGCCAAGATCCGTCATCACCCCGTCCTTCCACCGAAAAGCGTGCTCGGCTCCGGTGGCCGTCGTACTGACACCGACGACCTTTCCCCCCTGGTTGATCGCATAGGCAACGCTGCAGCAACCACCCAGCGTCCCGAGGTCGGTCATCACACCGTTGCGCCAGATGAATGCGTGGGTGGCTCCAGCCGCGGTTTGGCTCTCCCCGACGACATGGCCCGACGGGCTGATGCCGTGGGCCTCGCTCCCGGACCCGCCCAAGGTCCCGAGGTTGACGGCCCGGTATGGCGCGACCGCAGCCGCTGTCAGGTTCGATTCGGCCGACGGTGCGGTGGCCTCCTGCTCGAAGCCGCAGGCGAGTAGAAAGAGAGAGGCTCCGGCGAGGCAGGTTGATGGACGCATGGTCGTGCCGTTCCTTTCCAGCGTACCGCTTGGTGGACATCGGCTTTCGCGTTAGCGCGACCATTCTCGGTGGGTCATGTCAAGCGAATCTCAAGAACGCCCAACATGGTGTACCGTGAGGGGTTGCTGCATATCAAAAGGGTGGCATCCCGGTCGAGGGCGGTTACAGCTGGGGCAGGAAGTGAGGGCGGTGGGACTCGAACCCACGACCTAGGGATTAAAAGTCCCTTGCTCTACCAGCTGAGCTACGCCCCCGAGTCTGTCAGCGCCACGCCAGCGAAACTTATACACATCGGCCGTTACCGGATACTCCGGCGGCGGTTACACTTGCCCTCTCATGGCAACTTGCGGTGACCCTCGTCACCGACTGAGTGCGCCCCGCACGCTACCCATCAATAGTCCTTGACCCGGCCACGGCAGCGATGGACGACGACGAACTTTCCGCCCCAGACCTCCCCCTCATTCATACCGTCCTGGTCGTCGACGACGCCGGCGTGGTCCGCCGTCTCACGTTCCGGGTGCTCTCGGAAGCGGGGTATCGGGTGTTCGAGGCGGCCGGCGCGGTGGAGGCGCTGGAAGTCATCGCGATGCTGCGAGGGCGGGTGGACGTGGTGTTGGTGGACGTGATCATGCCCGAGGTCAACGGGGTGGATCTGGTGCGGATGATCCGGGAGCAGTCGGCCGGACCGAACATCCTGTTCATGTCCGCCTATCCCGCCGAAGTCCTGGCCCGCGAAGGGCTCAAGGATCTCCGGGTCCAGTTCCTGGCAAAGCCGTTCACCCGGGACGAGCTGCTCCGAGCGGTGCTGCGCGCGATCAAGTCCCAGAGCTCCGAGACCTCTGAGACCCGCACCACCGTACAAGAGGACCTTTAGTCCAAGCCTCCCGTCGCGGCCTCTCCGTCGGACAGCTCCAGCGCAGCCTCGACCAGATCTCCCACCACTGCGTAGCGCGACCGTGCGCGGGCGACCGCCGTATCGGAAACCTCCAGCAGTCCCTGGGGGGCCCAGCGGTCCGCGATCTCCTCCAGGGCCGCGCCCAGATCCGCGTCGCGCAACGGCTTTGCCAGGCAGCGCTTGCTGTCGTCGCCGGCGGCCACCACCACGCCACTCGACATGCAGAGCACCGGTAGATCGGGGCGGAACAGGCGAAGGGTCTCGACCACCAGGCCCCCCGCGATGCCCGGCAGGTGCAGATCGACCAGCACCAGTCGAAAGCTCTTGGGCAGTCGCTGCACCAGCTCCAGCGCGGCCAGTCCAGTGGAGGCCTGGACTACATCCATTCCCCTGGCTTCCAGCAACTGCCTGGCATCCCGCCTCGACGAGACATTGTTGTCTACCAGCAGCACCAGCTTGGCCAATGCGGGCTCCGGTGAGAACCGGAAGGAATCTTGGGCCAATTCATCAGCGGCCTCAGCGGTGCGGGTCACGACCCGAGTGTGCTGGTGTTCGTTACGGCCCGCGATGTCGTGAGTCGGGTCACCTCACGTTGGTGCGGTCCATCAGCGAGCAGCGCGGCAGGCTCAGCTGGGTCCCCCGGTGCCTCCCATCGGCTTGGCATCGGGTTTCAGCGAGCGCAACTGCAGCTCCGCCGTGTCCAGCGACTCGTTCACTTGCCGCTTGAGATCCTCCCAGGTGGACTCGGCGGCCTCGGCCAGCCGATCGAGGTTCTGATCTACTACGGCCCGGGCTCGGCGGGCCGATTCCACGGCCTCGATCCGCGTCTGGTCGGCGCCCTTTCTGGCCTCGGCCTCCAGCTCCGCCAGCGCTACGTCCATGCTGTCGAGCCGCTCACGGACCGCTCGACGGAACTCGTCACGCCGCGCATAGGAGTAGTCGCGGAAGTCGTTCGCGGCGTCTTCGGCGGAGCGCTCGACGTCGTCGGCCGCCTTGCGCGCCGCGTCTGCGGCCGTTTCCGCAGCGCGGTCGGTGCGGCCTATCTCATCCCGACCCCGATCCTCGCAGGCAACGGCGAACGCCAGCAGGAGCGCAGCCCCGGCCCAGGCGATCGGTCTCATGATGGCCTCCTCTCGATGCTTCAGCAGTGTGAGTGCACCCGTGAGCCGACGATAGCGAGGGAGAACCTGGCGCAAGGTGACCCCAATCACTGGGGTGAGCGCGGTGCTCATGGCTCGTGTACTGGGGTCACCTGGATCACCGAGGGCTTCCCGTGGCGGTCACAAACGGAGGTTTTCAGCCTTCTGATCTTGCAGAGCATTTCTTTCTTGCAGAGCATTCCTTCTCCGGAGGCGGAGTGACGGACGGGTGGCGCAAGGAGCTGCGGGAACTGGCTGCATCGCTGGAGTCCCAGGTCCGCCGAGGAGCCCGCGCGCTGGAACGGCTGGTGGACCGCGATCCATTCCACATCGCGGGGTACCGGGGCTACGGCCGGCCCGGGCGCCTGTTGCTGCTGGCCCGGGTACTGGAGGATGAAGGGCTGGCAGCCCCCGACGTGCGCCAGAGCAAGGCCGCAAATCTGCTGGCCATGCTCAAGCGGTTGGAAAGCGACCCCTTGCCGTTCGCCCGCGTGCGCGCCGGGCTTCCGGGTGGCGACCGCGAGCTCGTGGCTGACGGCGAGGGCTTCATCCGCCGATGGTTGGAGATCGAGATACCCGTGCCGGCCGGCGGCTGGGCCTCAATTCCGCTGGAGCTGCTCACGCCGGGCGAGATGCCGAGGATTACGGCGGCGCCGGTGCTCATTCCACCGCCATCCGCACGGTACGGCGTCATCAGCGACATGGACGACACCGTGCTCCAGTCCGAGGTCACCAACTTCCTCCGTGCCGCCAGGATGGTGCTGCTGGAGAACGCGCGAACCCGGCTGCCGTTCGCGGGGGTGGCGGCGTTCTATCGAGCGCTCCGTGAAGGATCGGGTGGCCAGCAAAACCCCATCTTCTACGTCTCCAGCAGCCCCTGGAACCTGTACGATGTGATCAGCGGCTTCCTGGAGGCGGAGGAGATTCCCGCGGGGCCGCTGCTACTGCGGGACTGGGACCTGGGTCGCTCACTCTTCCGCACGGCGGAGTTCAAGAGCCGAGAGATCCGGGGGATTTTGGAGACCTATCCCTCGCTCGGGTTCATCATGATCGGTGACAGTGGCCAGGAGGATCCGGAGATCTACACCGAGCTGGTGGCCGAGCATCCCGGGCGGATCCTGGCGGTGTACATCAGAAGCGTGGAGCCGCGTCCCGATCGATCGGAGGCGATCCGGCGGCTGGCCGGACGGGTTGCCGCGTCCGGATCCACGCTGGTGCTGGCCGACGATACGCTGACGATAGCGTCGCATGCGGCGGCGCATGGCTGGATCAGGCGGGACTCGCTCCCCGAAATCCGGGGCGAGAAGCGGGCTGACGAGGGAGGCGGAGG
>DATBJC010000071.1:0-2709 GCA_036556625.1 Gemmatimonadales bacterium | reverse complement strand
GGTCCGCAGCATCCTGCTGGATACCATCTGCCCGGCGGGCCCGTACTCGCTCACCTGGGTGGTGATGAACACCTCATCCCCCCGGCCGTCGCTGCGGAACGGATCTTCGGCGGTGACGTTGATCGCCTTGAACCCCTCCAGTGAGATCCGATAGCGTCCGGAGCGGACGGCTACGGTCGTGGAGAGTTCGGCCCATTCGGAGGGCGGCGCCAGGACGACGTAGTTGTCCGTGACCTGCGTCGTGGTCCCGTAGAGCGTGGAAGTGCTGGTCTCGCTCCCGTAGTTGGCGGCAGGCTGAGCGGGCAGAGTCGTCGTGTTGTAGGCGCCCACCACCTTCCAGGTGTACGCTCCCTGTGGAAGGAAGGAGAGGTCCAGCGGGCCGCCCCCCACCACCATCTTTTCACCCGCCGGGCCGAGCCCGGGACCCGCGATCTTGATGCAGCAGGTACCGGGGACCGACCCGGGGTCCCAGGTGATCCGAATCATGCCAGGACTCCGGAAATTCACCGCGAGCTGGGTGGGAGCGGCGTTGTGCAAGACGCCGAGGGTCATACCCCCCTTGCCCACGGAGCCATCCGCGTAGTTCACAGTGAGGGTATAGGTGTAGGAACCCTTCCTGAAGAGACCCATGTCGACCCACGACGTCGTGCTTGCCGGAAGCGAGCCCGAGGTGGCGTTGCAGCAAGTCGGATCGTCACTCTTGCCGCGGGTGACCACATAGCTCGTGGCGTTGGGGGCCGGGTTCCAGGCGATCTTCGCGAAGATCCCGTACGTCGCCGACGATTCGAACCGGATTCCCTCCGGCGGGGGGCCCGGCGCTACCGGCGCTATCAGGGTCGGCACGAGCTTGGTCGTCGCCGCCTGCGGCTGCCAACTCGGGTCCTGTACTACTGGCGTTCCACGGCGTTCCCGGATCTGGGCGGTGGCGATGGCCGGCACCAGGAGCAGCGCCCCGAGCAGGGTGGTGATGGGTTGGTGGATCGATGCAAGCATAGTTCCTCCTGAAGGGACCTCTCTGTGGGCTCGATCGCCCCCGATTTACCACTCACTCACCACGCACCTCGGGAGCCTGAGCTACCTGGCCCGTGGCCTCGCCGTAGCCGGGTGGCGTCCAACTGGAGATCAGGCGGGCCAAGTGCTCCGCGGTGTCGAACGGCTGCTTCTCGCCCGATCCAAGCCGTTCCACCAGTCCCGTGATCCGGTTGGGGTTCGGATCGGTCCGGTTGAGGCGCACGACGAAGTAGTCGAAGGTCGGGATGGGGTCGTTCATCCACGTCTCCCTGGCGAGGGCCTGGTGCCGTTTCCCTGTTGTTCGGGTGAAAGGCTACGAGGCAGCTGCGAAAACGCCGTCAAGCCAGTCGTCAACTCCCTGCGGTGCCACAGCTTGACGGGAGGCATTGCCCCGCCCTGTTGGGCGGCGTAGAGTAGGAGCACCCACCCTCGATGCACGCCCGGAAGGCCGACCATGGTACGTCTCCAGACGCTCGGAGAGCTTCGCCTCGAAGGCGAGGGCAGCGCTGCGCTTTCCAGTCGGCGCAAGGAGCTCGTGCTGCTGACCTACCTGGCCCGGCGAGGGCCGAGACCGCTCTCCCGGGAGCAGGCAGCCTCACTGCTCTGGGAGGACCGCGAGGAGCGCCGCAGCCGGCAGTCACTCCGGCAGGCGGTGCTGGAGCTGCGGCGTCTCGTCGGAGAGGGACTGGGATCGGATGCGGATCAGGTCTGGCTCGACCCGCAGGCCGTCGAGCTGGACGCCGTCTTGTTCGAGCACGAGGTCGACGCCGGCCGCTGGGAAGAAGCAATTGCGCGGTGGAAGGGTGATTTCCTGGCTGGGCTGGAGGAGGTCGGCGGCGAGGAGCTGCGGACCTGGCTGGAGGCCGAGCGCGAGAGTCTCCGTCGAAGACTGCGCACGGCACTGGGTGAGCTGATCGCTCGGGCCAAGGAACGCGGCGCTTGGCGGGAAGGCATCGGGTGGGCGGAGCGCTGGCTTTCCGAGCTGCCGCTGGACCAGCAGGCCCATCTCCACCTTCTCGAGCTCCTCCATTTCGACAGACGGAACGGCGAAGCGCTCGCGCGCGACGCCGCTTTCCGGGTCCAGCTCGAGGCGGCCGGCCTCACCGTGAGCCCGGAGCTGGGGCAGCTGGCCCAGGTGCTGACTCGGGCCGAGAGATCGAGCCAGCAGCCCCGCGCGTCAGCGGTGCTCCTCAGCCCGGACCTCGTCGGCCGTGGCCCGGCGCTCGGCGAGCTGGACATGGCCTGGCAGGATGTCTTGCGGGGCAGCGGAGCCGTGGTCGTCGCCGAGGGCGAGCTCGGCATCGGGAAGACCCGGCTCTGTGAGGAGTTCGCGCGTCGCCTCGTAGCCAAACCAGCGCGCGTGAGTGTGTACGCCGCGCATGCGCGGCAGGAGCCCGAGCCGGAGGAGCTCGGAGTGGTCCGGCGCCTCGCCGGTGGGCTGGCCGGCGCCGCCGGCCTGCCGGGCGCTCCGGCCCCGGCGCTCGCTGCCCTGGCCCAGATCGCTCCCGCCATCCGGGAGCGGTTTCCCACCCTGCCCCCGGCCGAGGGCACCCTCGCGAGTGTGGCCGCGGCGCTCCGCGAGGCGGTAGCGGCGGTGGCGGAGGACTCCCCCACCCTGCTCTTCGTCGACGACCTGCCCCAGGCCGATCCCGCCAGCCGCACCGCGCTGCTGGCCCTGGCCCAGCACGTCCCGGCGCG
>DATBJC010000070.1:0-3801 GCA_036556625.1 Gemmatimonadales bacterium | reverse complement strand
CCTGACCGAGGCCGAAGCTCCGGACTCGATGGTGCTGGAGGCGATCCGCCGTACCCGGGGCGCCGGACGGCGCGTCGTCCTGGTGACCGGAAGAATTCTCAGGAGCCTGCTGACGAGCTTCCCGGACGCGGAGCGCGCCTTTGACGCGATCGTGGCGGAGAATGGTGGCGTCATCTGGCTGCCGGGAACCGGCAGCCGCCCGGTCGGGCCGCCGGTCGCGCCGGAGCTGGCCGTCGCCCTGGAGGCTCGCGGCGTTCCGGTGGAGCGAGGCGAAGTCTTGCTCGCGACCCAGGCCATCCACGACCAGGTCGTGCTGGAGGA
Source organism: Gemmatimonadales bacterium (assembly GCA_036556625.1). GTDB lineage: Bacteria > Gemmatimonadota > Gemmatimonadetes > Gemmatimonadales > GWC2-71-9 > CAVVWJ01. Next base: position 3,480 of record DATBJC010000070.1, on the reverse strand, counting down.
AATCGCCCGACTCGGCCTTGAGGTCCAGCTGGTGCGCAACCGTGGCGCACTGATGGCGCTTCCACCAGGGGTATCCAAGGGAACCGGAGTGCTCGAGGCCCTTGCCGAGCTCGGCATCTCGGGACACAGCGCCGTGGCCTTGGGCGACGCCGAGAACGACCATTCCTTAGTGGAGAGTTGCGAGCTTGGCATCGCGGTCGCGAATGCCGTTCCGGCCCTTCAGGAACACGCCGACGTGGTCCTCGGCGGACGGGCCGGCCGGGGGGTGATCGAGCTCCTGGGCGGTCCGCTGCTCCGGGGAGACATCCGGGTGCAGCCCAAGCGGTGGCAGGTCCGACTCGGCAGGAGCGCCGACGGCGCTCCGGTTACCATCCCCGGCTCCCAGGTCAACCTCCTGGTCACCGGCGGAACCGAGAGCGGAAAGTCGCACATCGCGGGTCTTCTGGCGGAGCGGCTTGTGACGATGGGATACGGTGTCTGCGTGATTGATCCGGAGGGCGATCATACCGGTCTGGAGGCGCTGCGCGGTCTGGTGCTGGTTGGTGGCGAGGATCCGACGCCCTCACCCGAGCAGCTCAGTCGGCTGCTCCGCTTGGGCAGCGTGGTGGTGGACCTCTCCCTTCGGGGACCCGAGCGGGCCGATGCCTGCCGACGGCTCCTTACCGCGCTCGAAGAGCACCGGGAGCGATCTGGGACGCCTCACTGGGTCATTCTTGACGAAGCACACCTGGTGCCGGACCTGGCCCTTCTCCTTCGCCTCGGTCCGGGGCCGTCGGCCGCGGGCGTGTGCGCGGTGACCTGGCGCCCCGAGCAGTTGAGCCGCGAGACCGTCGAGGCGATGGACTTCGCCGTCGTGCTGCCGGGGAGCGACGAGAGGAGCGCCACCTGTCTCCGGCAGGCGGGCTTTGCTGCAACATCGGTGGAGGAACGGGCGACGACGACCCCCGGACAATTCGAAGGACTGCTGCTCGACCGCCAAACGGTCCAGCGGTTCGTCACCGATCCCCGGTCGAGCCCGCACGTGCGCCACTGGCACAAGTACCAGAGCTCCGAGCTGCCCTATCACCAGCGCTTCTTCTTCCGTCGAAGGGACCGGCTCACCGGCGCAGTGGCGGCGAGCATGGCCGACTTTCACCACGAGATCAGTCGGGCCGAGCCGGAGGTGCTGCGCCATCACGCCCGGAACCGCGACTTCAGCCGCTGGACCAACGACGTAATCCGGGATCACGAGCTCGCAGCACTCCTGCGGCTGGCGGAAGAGAACCTCGCCCGAGACGGCCTGGCGACGACCGAGCAGGGACGCAAGCTCCTTCTTCAGGTCATCGAGACGCACTACACGGGTCGCTAGAGCAGAGGCGTGGCCGCCTCGTCAGGTGCCGTCCGAGCTGGGACTCGCCGGATCGCCCGGTACACCGCATCCCGCAGCGCCTTCTCGCGCGGGTCATTCACTAGGTAGAAGTCCAGCTTGTTCATCACGTAGGCATAACCGAGCCGCGCGTCGGGATCGGCGAAGGCGAACGAGCCACCCGCACCGGGCGAGCCGAACGCCCGCGGGGTGGAGCCGAAGGCGAACTCCGGACCGGGCCGCGAGAAGCCGAGTGAGAAGTAGCTCGGCACGCCGAGCACCTCATCCACCGGGCGTGCCACCACGGGCGGCGCGGTGAGGCGGGCGAAGGTCTCGGCCGTGATGCCGAGCTCGGCGCCGCCGTCGGCGAATGCAGCATAGGCCCGCGCCATTGCACGCGCCGTGCCCACGCCATTGCCTGCGGGCACCTCGATCTCGAGGTAGCGGCGGTCGTTGGGGTCGACGTCCAGCCCCCCGAACGATCGGCGAAGCAGCGAGCCCGGGCGGATCATCTTCATGGTCACGGCCGGTGGCGTGTAGCGCAACGCCACCAGGCCACGCCAGCGGGAGAGCGGCTTGACCCGTGCGACGCGCTCCTCGGGGATCTCCCGCGGCAGCCCGACATGGAACTCGAGGCCCAGCGGCCCGGCGATCTCGTCATGGAAGAACCGTCCCAGCGTGCGGTGTGCGGGATCCACCCGCCGGATCAGCTCCTGCATGTAGAGGCCGATCGTCATCGTGTGATAGCCGTGACGGGTTCCCGGCGGCCAGGCCGGCCTCTGGCGCGCGAGCAGGCGCGCCATGTAGTCGAGGTCGCGCACCTTCTCTATCGTCAGCGTCTCGTCGAGCAGGACCAACCCGGCTTCGTGGCCGAGCAGCTGGCGCACGGTGATCATTGCTTTGCCGTTCTGGGCGAACTCGGGCCAGTAGGAGGCCACCGGTTGATCGTAGTCGAGCCAGCCGCGCGCGTTGGCGAGCGCCAGCGTCATCGCCGACAGGCCCTTGGTGCCGGACATGACGACCACCATGGTGTCCTCGTTCCAGGGCTGGTCGCCTTTGGGCGTGCGGCGGCCGCCCCACAGATCGACCACCTTCTCGCCGCGCCAGTACGCCGCCACGGCGGCGCCGATCTCGCCTCGCTCCGCGAAGTTGCGTTCGAACTCGGCACGCACTTCTTCGAATCCCGGGGCGACCCGACCGTGGATCTGAGTCGTCTGTCTCACCGGAATGCTCGTCATGATTCCCGTCGTCATGATTCGCTCCCTGCGGAGATGTCCTGGTGCGGCGGTCGACGCAGCAGCACGACCGCCAGTACCACCACCCAGAGCAGCCATACTCCGATATTGACCCGTTCCCACAGCCCAATCCACGGGGTCGGCAGGTTGGCCGCGAGCCGAGGGCCCTCCATGAAGGTCAAGGTGCCGAACACGACGAAGGTCGCCAGGGTCGCGATGGAGTAGAGTCGGAATGGTCTTCCCATTGCCGCGGCCGCGAATCCGATCGCCAGAGCCATGAGCAGGACGGTCACCACCGACCATACGACGTGCAGGGCATCGGTCAGTGTTGCCTCGGTCCCGCGCAGATGCATCGGGGGCCAGAAGATCCCGATCAAGCCGTGGGCGATCATCATGGCCCCCACGAGGCGCAGGGGGCGTTTCCGTGCCGCCGATTGCCAGACACCCCACCCGAAGGCGGCATAGAGCAAGGTCCAGATGATACCCAGCGGGACCCAGAGCGATCTGGTCGGAGCGCCAATGGCGGACAGCTCGCTGACCGTCTGAGCCGCGGAGCTGTAATCGACCCACCGCAGCGGGACCAGGACGAGCATGGCTGCGTAGAGCAGCGAAGAGAGCATGCCGCACGCCAGCAGCAGCCGGCGCAGGCTTGCCCTCCGACCCACGGGCAGTGGCCGCATGTCCTGCTCGTGGCGCGGCGATGGGAGCACGATAGTGGCGGTCATCGGTCCTCCCGGGAACCTCGACTAGAGATCTTGTGATGGAATCGAGGGTTCGGGCTTCGGCTCGGGCAGCTCGGTGAGCGTGGCCTCCGCCAGGAGCAGCACGCCCGCGACCGACACCGCGTGCTCCAGTGCCAGGCGCACGACCTTCGTGGGGTCGACGATGCCTGCTTCGACC